>VGJS01000004.1 GCA_016867395.1 Candidatus Handelsmanbacteria bacterium | reverse complement strand
GGTGGAGAACAAGACCAACCTGCCCACCATCATCTCGCCCCTGGACTTCAACGAGACCCACCGCGGCGCCCTGTACCTGGACTACCGTTTCGCCGAGAACGAGGGCGGCCCCATCCTGGAGCGGCTGGGCGCCAACCTACTCTTCCGCTTCTCCAGCGGCCACAACTTCACCCTGGTCGGTGGCTCCATCGGCCAGCGCGGCCCCGAGGAGGGCGGTATCCTGGCTAGCGACGACCCGCGCAGCCGCAAGCCGGTGGAGTCGATCAACACCTCCACCACCCCCTGGACCTTCCAGACCGATCTGCGGGTGGACCGCGGCTTTACCCTGCTGGGGGTGAACGCCCAGGCGTACATGTACGTCCAGAACCTCTTCAACCGCAGGAACGTGATCAACGTGTACGGGCGCACCGGCGACGACAAGGACGACGGTTTCCTAACCGCCCCCGAGCTGAGCGAAAAGATCGTCGAGTCCAACGGCGGCCTGCAGTACCAGCAGCTCTACGATGCCGTCAACCTGGCCAACCGCCAGCACTACTGGTCCACCGAGGGCGGCGACATCTACGACGAGCCGCGCCAGTTGCGCTTCGGCCTGAAGTTCGGGTTCTAAACCAGGGCACTTTAAAAGGACGAGGAAGGCACGATGAGAAAGATCAACTATCTGCTCGGCTTGGCGGCCCTCGGGCTGCTGTGCGGCGCGGCGGAGGGCCGGGAGGCCCAACCGTCCAGGGCGGCCAAGATCGCCCAGGACGCGGCCTCCGGCGAAAGGGCCCTGATCAACATCAACAACGTCTCCCACTGGTTCAGGCGGGACGGGTACTCCGCCGGCAACCCCTACACCGACAACTCCGGGGTGGCCTATCCCCGCTCCACCGACAAGATCATCTACCGCGACGGCCTGATCTGGGGCGGCAGGGTCACCGACGCCGACCCCCAGGAGCTGCGGGTGGGCGGCCAGACCTACGCGATCGGCACCGTGCCCGGCCGCATCGTCTCCAAGGGGGTGGCCGAGAGCCCCGACGATCCTTCGGTGCGCATCTTCCGCGTCCGCCGCGACTACCGCACCGCGGACCTGCGCCTCGACGCCGCCGAGATGTTCAACGTGGGCCTGAGCGAGGCCACCGACGCGGACGTGGCCGCCCTGCGCGCCCAGTACGACAAGGACTGGCGCGAGTGGCCGGCGGCCAAGGGGGCAGCGTACTACGACCGGGACGGCAACGGCCAGTACAATCCCAAGTTCAAAGCCAACGGCGACCCGGATCTGAGCGGCGACGAGCCCGGGGTGGCCGGGGCCGACCAGGTGGCCTGGTTCGCCCTCAACGACCTCGATGCCGGCCCGACCAACACCCTCTACGGCTCCAATCCGATCGGCCTGGAGGTGCAGGTAACCCTGTGGGGCTACGCCCGCACCGACGCGCTGGGCGACGTGGTCTTCAAGAAGTTCAGCGTCATCTATAAGGGCCGGACCGACACCCCGGACAACGCCACCATCAAGGACATGTACTTCGCCCAGTGGTCCGACCCCGACCTGGGGGACTACGGCGACGACTTTGCCGGCTGCGACGTGGACCTGAGCCTGGGTTACATCTACAATGCCCTCGCCGAGGATTCCCATTACCAGTCTTTTGACCTGGCGCCTCCGGCGGCCGGGTACGACTTCCTCCAGGGGCCCATCGTGCCGGTCTTCACCACCGACGCCGAGGGCAACCAGGTGTTGGATGAGAACGCCGAGGCCATCTTCAACTTCGACAAGCGCAGAGGCTATCGGAACCTGCCGATGACCTCCTTTGTGTACTTCGCCGCCGGCTCCCCGATCAGCGACCCGGAACTGGGCGCGTACAACGGCACCCGGCAGTGGTACAACCTGCTGCGCGGCTTCCAGCCCCAGGCCGACGTGGACAACCCCGTGCCCTACACCGACCCCCAGGGCAACGCCACCCTCTTCACCCTCAGCGGCGATCCGACCAGGGCCTCGGGTTGGAACGACGGGGTGCCCCTGCCCGCCGGCGACCGGCGCATCGTGCTCAGCACGGGTCCCTTTGAGATGGTCCTGGGCGACACCCAGGAGGTGGTGGTGGCGCTGGTGGCCGGCATCGGCAGCGACCGGCTGCGCAGCGTGGCCAAGATGAAGTTCAACGACCAGTTCGTGCAGGACGCGTACAACAGCTTCTTCCAGGTGGCCTCTCCCCCCTCGTCGCCCGAGGTGCGGGTGGCCGAGCTGGACCAGTCCATCGTGCTGGACTGGGGCTGGAACCGGGATGCCCTGACCAAGACCGAGACCCAGGGCTCGCCCGGCTTCGAGTTCGAGGGCTACAACCTCTACCAGTTGCCCTCGGCCCAGGCTCCCCTTTCCCAGGGCAGGAAACTGGCCACCTACGACCAGGACAATAAGGTCACCACCATCCTGGGCATTGACCTGGACGAAGCCTCCGGCGTGGTGCTCGACGTGCCCAAGCAGATCGGCGGAGACTCCGGCATCCGGCGCAACGTCAAGATTACCCAGGACGCCCTGCGCGGCGGCACCCCCCTGGTCAACGGGCAGGCCTACTACTTTGCCGTGACCGCGTACAACCGCAACACCGCCGACGGCGCCGCGGTCAGCAGCCTGGAGAGCCCGGCGCAGGTCCTGATCTGCGTGCCCCAAGCGCCGCCGCCCGGCACCCGCTACCTGAGCAGCGCCGAACAGGTCATGGAGGCGGCTCACAGCGCCGGCAAGAGCGACGGCACGGCCCAGGCGGTGGTGGTGGACCCCACCCGCACCACCGGCGACACCTACCAGGTGGTGTACCGGGATTCAGCGCGCGTCGAGCTGGACGAGGAGGGCAACGAGCTGGTGACCAACCTGGTGGTATGGGACCTGAACAATACCACCAAGAAGACGACGCTGCTGAAGGGACAGACCGACCAGTCCGGATCGGGCATCTACCTGGGCGAGGGCATCGAGGTCAAGGTGTCGGGGCCGCCCAAGGGCATGAAGAGCTGGGAGATCCCCTCGGGCGAACTCTGGTGGACTTGGGCCAACGCCGACTGGGGGGCCGAAGGTTTTGGCCCGGCCGAGGCCGGGGTGCCCGCCGGCGCCATCACCGGGGACCCCAACGGGGCGGGGTACTTCTCTCCCAGCACCGTGACCCCGGACCAACTGCGCACGATCGAGATCCGTTTCACCACCGTGGTCACCGACGAGGGCGAGAACCAGTACAAACCCGTGGATCTGAACAACCCCAACGTCTCCTACGCCTACCGGTACATGCGGCGGGCCGTGGACCAGGCCCCGGCGCTGGCAGACCAGACCACCACGGGCGCCCCCTACGACTGGAGCAAGTACATCGTCAATGCCTCTGGGGGGTACGCCTACCAGGATCGGGTGCCCATCTGCCTGTCGGCCTGGGATGTGGAGAGCAACCCGCCCCGTCGCCTGGAGGTGGGTTTCCTGGAGAACAACGTGCCCGGCGGCCTGGTGAACGGGGCGTACGGACCGGGCTTCAACGGCAAGGTCAGCAACGTCGGCGGCGCCGGGCCGCGCGAGTGGCTCTACGTCTTCGACCTGCCCTACACCGCCGACCGCAACGGCGGCTCCGAGCTGCTGAAGTCCAGCAGCGCCGCCGGCGATCCGCTGCCGCTGATGTGGATCGTCTTCGCCGCCCGCCGGCGCGAGGCGCGATTCCCCCAGGACGGCGACGTCATCAAGCTGATCGCCAACCACGTCAACACCAGGGAGGACGTCTTCGCCTTCACGGTGCCCGGCGCGGCCAGCTCCGACTCGTTGCTGACGGCGGACCTCAACAAGGTGAACGTCTTCCCCAACCCCTACTACGGGATCAACGAGGCCGAAACCAGCCGCTACGCCCACTTCGTCACCTTCAGCCACCTGCCCAGGAAGGCCAAGATCCGCATCTTCGACCTGGCCGGCACCCTGGTGCGCTCCATCGAGAAGGACGACGCGGAACAATTCGTGCGGTGGGACCTGAGCAACGAGAAGGAACTGCCGGTGGCCAGCGGCATGTACGTCGCCCACATCGAGATGCCCGGCAAGACCAAGATCCTGAAACTGGCGGTGATTCAGGAGCAGCAGTTCCTGGAAAACTATTGATCGCACCAGATCACGAGGCGCGGGGGCGGATCACGATCCGTCCCCGCAACGAGGGAGATGAAATCCATGATGCGACACAGCTATCGCCTGATCCTCGCCCTGGCGGCGTTTAGCCTGGGCGGCCTGGCCGCCCAGGCCGGGGCCGAGGGCCAGAACCGCGCCGGCACCGCCTCGGGCATGGAACTGCTGATCCCGGTGGGGGCCCGCGACATGGCCCTGGGCGGCGCCTCCATCGCCACCACCGCGGGCATCGAGGCCCTGCACTGGAATCCAGCGGGCCTGGCCCGCTCCAAGGCCAACGCGAATCTGATGTTCTCCACCATGTCCTATCTGGCCGATATCCGGGTCAATTACGTGGCCACCAGCGCCCGTTTCGGGCAGTTGGGCAGTCTGGCTCTCAGCCTCAAGACCCTGGACTTCGGCGAGATTCCCATCACCACCGAGGGCGCGCCCGACGGCACAGGGGGCACCTTCTCCCCCACCTTCTTCACCATGGGAGTGACCTACGGTCGGGCCCTGACCGACCGCATCAACGTGGGCACCACCCTCCACTACCTGGTCAACCGCATCGAGCGGGTGGACGCCACCTCCACTTCCTTCAACGCCGGCCTGCAGTACGCCAACCTGGGCAGCGTGGAGGGGCTGGATATGGGCGTGGCCGTAAAACACATCGGCACCCGCATGCAGTTCGACGGGCCGGCCCTGCTGCGCTCGGGCCAGATCGAAGGGGTGCGCCGGCCAGGGGCCATGTACAAGGTGGAGGCCAGTTCCTCGGATCTGCCTTCGACCTTCGAGATCGGCCTGGGATACCGGTACCGACCGGCCACCTCCAATCAGGTCAACCTGTCGTCAATCTTCCAGCACAACAACTTCTCTCTCGACCAATGGAAGATCGGGGCCGAGTACCTGTACAGCGATTTCTTTGCCCTGCGCGGCGGTTTCAACTATGCCCCCGAAGCCCAGGGGGACGAGCAGATCTTCAGCACCACTTTTGGCGTCGGCCTGAACCTGAGGGTGGGGGGGCTCAAGGACGCGCGCATCGACTACGCCTATACCTCGGCTGACCTTTTCGACGCGCTCAACACCTTCACCTTCCAGTTGGGGTTTTAGTTTCAAGCGGCAGGGAGCGGCCCCCCTAACCGCCGCCGCTGCGGGCACTCGCGGCCCGCCCGGCTGCTCATTCTCGCCGGCCATCCCTGGCCGGCTCCGAGGTCTGTCCGCCGGGGCGCAATCCTGCGCCCCCTGGAGGACCGAAATCCGCTCCGGGGCTCACTCCCCGCCGCGGCGAATCACCGATGGTTGAACATGGCCGGGACCTGTTCCAGGCGGTATATTGTACCCGCCTCCTGGAAGAGGTCACTGGCCATGTTTTTTGTCGAAAATAGGTACTGAGATGAAAAGATTACTGTCACTTTTGTCACTGTACGCCCTGTTCCTGGGCTGCCAGAGCACAGCCCTGACTGCGGCCAAGCTGTATATCCAGCAGAACGAGCCCCTGAAGGCCGAGGAGCAGTTGCAGCAGGCCCTGCAGACCGAGCCGCAGAACCCCGAAGCTCACTTCCTCTTGGGCAAGCTCTACGCCGACCAGGGCAAATACCCGGAGATGGCCGCCTCCTTTGTGCGTTCCCTGGAGTTGGGCCCCAAATTCGCCCCCCAGATCCAGGAGCAGCGCCAGCACTACTGGGCCCGGGAGTATAATGAGGGGGTGCGCCAGGCTAGTGCCCAGTCGCCCGCCTTCCCGGAGGCGCTGGCCGCCTTCCAGCGCGCCACGGTGATCGAACCGGACAGCCTGAAGAGCTGGCGCAACCTGGCCTACGTGTACTATCAGCTCGACAGCCTCGACACCACCATCCGCACCTACCAGCACATCCTCGCCCTGGCCCCCAGCGATACCTCCACCCTGTACAGCATCGGGGTGCTCTGCCTCAAGCAAGGCCGCGCCCAGGAAGCCGAAGCGGCCCTGGCCGAGCACAACCGGCTCAAGCCCGGCAATGTCGAGGGGCTGGTCAATCTGGCGGTGGCCCATGTGGAGCAGGGCGAACTGGCCGAGGCCGAGCGGGCCTACAACGAGGCCGCCCAAGCCGCCCCCCAGGACCACCGGCCCTACTACAATCTGGGCAACCTCCATTTCAACCAGAAGAACTACCCGGCCGCCCTGGCGGCGTACCAGCGGGCGGTTGAACTGGCGCCCGCCGACCTCGAATCGCGCTACAACCTGGCGGTGGCGCACCTGGCCCTGGAGCAGGTGGACAGCGCCTTCCCCATCCTCCAGCAGTTGGCCGCAGAGGACCCCGGCAACGCGGCGGTCTGGCGCGAACTGGGCCGCATCCACGCCATCAAGGGCCGGGTCAAGGAGAGCGAGGAAGCCTACGCCAGGGCAGATTCGCTCGGCCGCTGAAGATGTGGCAGTACACGGTCCAGCGCGTGCTGCTGGCCATCCCCACCCTGGTGGGCATCTCGCTGATCTCCTTCTTCATCATGCGCCTGGCCCCTGGCGACCCGGTGGACCTCTTCCTGGGAGGGGCGGCCGGGGGCGAGGGCATCTCCACCGACAAGCAGGCCGACCGGGAGCAGACCCGCCAGGAGCTGCGCCGGCAGTTGGGCCTGGATCAGTCTCTGCCCCGGCAGTACCTGAGCTGGCTCTCAAAGCTGGTGCTGCGGGTGGAGGAGGTGGGCGAGGGCGAGTACCAGGGCACCGGCCTCGAACTCTTCCGCCTGGGACAGCACCGCTTCGTCACCCTGGACTTTGGCCGCTCCTTCAAGGACCAGCAGCCGGTCATCGGCCATATCCTCAAGCGCCTGCCCCTCACCCTGGAGATCAATTTCCTCAGCCTGATCTTCGCCTACCTGGTGGGGGTGCCGCTAGGGGTGCTGCTGGCCGTCAGGCAGAACACCTGGATCGACCGGGTGCTGACCTCGGGCAGCTTCGTGTTGTGGTCCATGCCCTCCTTCTGGGTGGGCATGCTGTTGATCCTCTTTTTGTGCAACCAGGAGTTCCTCTACTGGTTCCCGGCCTCGGGCATCCAGTCGCTCGAAGCCAGCGAGGACTGGGGGATGTGGCGCCTCTTCACCGACCACCTCCATCACCTGGCGCTGCCGGTGCTGGCCTCCACCTACGCCAGCTTTGCCGGCCTGTCGCGCTACATGCGCACCAGCATGCTGGAGAACCTGCGCCTCGACTACGTGCGGACCGCCCGGGCCAAGGGCCTGCCCGAGCGGGTGGTGGTGCTGCGGCACGTGCTGCGCAACTCCCTCATCCCCATTGTCACCCTGATGGCCGGCCTCCTGCCCGGCCTAATCGCCGGCTCGGTCTTCATCGAGACCATCTTCACCCTGCCGGGCATGGGCTTCCTGGGCTTCCAGTCCCTCTTGGTGCGCGACTACCCGATGGTGATGGCCATCTTCACCATCGGCGCGGCCCTCTCGCTCCTGGGCATCCTGGTGGCCGATGTATTGCTCAAGGCCGTGGACCCGCGCATCGAATTCTCGCGCGTCCAGAGGTAGGGGGATGAGCGCGGCCGCAACCCAGGTACAGGAGGAAGGGCAGTCCTACGGGCAACTGGTGTGGCGGCAGTTCTGCCGCAATCGCCTCTCTCTGGGGGCGCTGGGGGTCATCGGCCTGTTAGCGCTGGTGGCCCTGGGCGCCGATCTGCTGGCCGGCGACAAGCCCTACTACCTGGAGTACGAGGGCAAGACCTACTATCCGGCCTTCCGCCAGTACGCCGTCCATCTAGGCCTAGCCGACTGGCCGCCCGAACTGAAGCGCCAGCGCAATCTCAAAAAGCTCAAGGCCGACCGGGCGATCTATCCCCCCGTGCCCTATGGCCCCGGCGAGATCCAGCTTGCCGACAAGTACCAGCCCCCAGGGGCCGAGCACTGGCTGGGCACGGACCGGCTGGGCCGCGACGTGTTGTCGGGCCTGATCCACGGCTCGCGCTACGCCCTGACCATCGGCCTGGTCTCGGTGGGCATCTCCCTGGTCATCGGCCTGGCCCTGGGCGCCCTGGCCGGGTACTTCGGGGGCTGGGTCGATCTGATCCTCTCCCGCTTCTTCGAGCTGTGGGCGGCCATCCCCAGTTTTTTTCTGATTCTGACTGCCGCCGCCTTCTTTCCGCCCAGCCTCTTCTTCGTCATGGTCATCATCGGCTTCACCAGCTGGGTGGGCATCGCCCGGCTGGCCCGCTCGCAGTTCCTTCAGGTGCGCAGCTTCGACTACGTGGCCGCGGCCCGCAGCCTGGGCTGTTCCAATGGGCGGATCATGTTCGTCCACATCCTGCCCAACGCCATCGCCCCGGTGTTGATCCCCGCGGCATTCGGGGTGGCCGGGGCCATCCTGGCCGAGTCGGGCCTGAGCTTTCTGGGGATCGGGGTGCCGGCCGAGGCCGTGACCTGGGGCTCGCTCCTGGCCGGGGCGCGCAGCAACGCGGCGGCCTGGTGGCTGGTGGTGGTGCCGGGCCTGGCCATCTTCCTCACCGTGACCATGTACAACCTGCTGGGGGACGGGCTGCGGGATGCTCTGGACCCCAAGATGAAAAGCTGAGAGGTGGCCATGTCTGCCAGAGCTCCCGCCGCCCAGCGCGGCCCCATTGCGGTCAGCGAGAACGGCCGTTATTTCATCGACGCCGAGGGGGACCCCTTCTTCTGGCTGGGGGATACGGCCTGGCCTCTCCTCGGGCAGTATCCCCGCGAGGAGGCCGAGGCGTACCTTGCCCGGCGCGGCCAGCAGGGTTTCACGGTTATCCAGGGGGTGCTGGCCTGGGGCGGGGGCACGGGCTTCGAGACTCGGGCGCCGGGCGCCAACTATGCCGGCCATCTACCCTGGCTGGACGAAGACCCCTCTCGCCCCAACGAGGAATACTTCCGCCATGTGGACCACCTGGTGGAGTACGCCGGCGCCCAAGGACTAGTGCTGGCCATGCTCCCGACCTGGGGGTACTACGTCAACAACGTCCCCACCCTCACCGCGGCCAACGCCCGTGCCTATGGCCTTTGGCTGGGCAACCGGTACCGGGAGTGGCCCAATATAGTCTGGGTGAACGGCGGCGACCGCATCCCCACCGGATACGAAGAGGTGTACCGGGCCTTGGCCCAAGGGCTGCGCGAGGGGGACGGGGGGGCACACCTGATCACCTACCACCCCTGCGGCTGGCGCTCCTCCTCGCAGTTCTTCCACGGGGAGGAGTGGTTGGATTTCAACATGATCCAGACCTGGACCGAGTGGAGCAAGGTCTACCCGGCGGTGCGGGCCGACCGCGAACTGCTACCCCTCAAGCCGGTGGTGCTGGGGGAGGGGGCGTACGAGAATGGGCCGGAGTACCCCCAGGGGCCCATCACCCCGCTTATTGTGCGGCGCCAGGTTTGGTGGGCCTTCATGGCCGGCGGGTTCTCCACCTACGGCCAGGATCAGATGTGGCGGATGGGGCCGGAGTGGGCCTCGACCTTCGATACCCCGGCGGCATTGCAGATGGGGCAGTTCCGCGCCATCGCCAGCTCGCGCCGCTGGTGGGAAATGATTCCCGACCAAGGGCTCTTCGCCAGCGGCGTGGGCAGCGAGCGCACCCTCAACGCGGCGCTGCGCCACCCCGAGGGCAGCGGAGCGATGGTCTACTTAAGCGGCCAGTGCCACGTATTGCTGCACCTGGACAAGATCCTGAACCGCCAGGTGAAGGCCACCTGGGTCAATGCGCAGAACGGGGAGGAGAAGGACGGGGGCACCCACCCCACTGGCAACCTCAACGAGCGCACCTTCCCCGAGGGGCGCACCCGGTGGTTCGCTACCCCGGGGCACTGGGAGGACGCGGTGCTGCTTCTGGATGGGGTCATGTAAAGCGGCGGGGAGATGACCCTGGAGGCCTTTCCCGGGGAGGGGTTGGGAAGGGAGGTCCGCGAGGCGGGGGAGCGGAGCCAGAGCGAGCCAGGGGGCAGGACGCGCCTGGGGAAAAGCCGGAATGGGTCGCTCCCCGACGCGCGCTCGCTTAGCCCTTGAGAAACTCCGGGATGGCCTCGTTGGCCAGCACCTGGTCGAGGGTCTGGCGCTGGCGGAGGAGGTGGAAGCGGCCCTGCTTGTCGAGCAGGACCTCAGGGGCCTCGGGGAAGGAGTTGTAGTTCTTGGCGGCCATGCCGGCGCAATAGGCCCCGCTGCCGCCGATGACCACCGCGTCGCCGATGCGGGCCTCGGTCAGGGTGCGGGTCTTGAGCCCCTCGGGGTTGCCCGGCTCTGGGGTGAGCACGTCCCCGCTCTCGCAGCAGTGGCCTACCACCAGGTAGTCGCGCTGGCCGCGTTCACCGGGCTGGGCCGGCACCACGGCGATGGGGTGCTGGGCCCCGTACAGGCTAGGGCGCAGCACCTCGGTCATGCCGGAATCCACCTTGATGAAGGCATAACCAGTGGGGCCGGTGTCTACCACGTCGATGGCGGTGCAGACCACGGCCCCGGCGTTGGCGGCGAAGAAGGTGCCCGGCTCGATTTCGAGCAGCAGCTTACGGCCCTGCTCGCGGGCGAAGCGCTCGAACTCCTCAACAATAGGCCGGCCGGCGGCCTGCAGGTCGGTGGAGACCTCGCCGGGCATGCGGCCCACCTTAAAGCCCCCTCCTAAGTTGACGGTCTGCACCTGGGGCAGACGGGCGGCGATGCCCAGGGTCATCCGGGCGCAGCGCTGCCAGACCTCCGGGTCGCTGCCCGAGCCGATATGGCTGTGCAGCGCGGTGATCTGGAGGGAGAAGTCCCGCTGCAAGGCCAGGACCTGGTCGAGGTACTCGTGCCAGATGCCAAAGCTGGAGGAGAGACCGCCCACGTTGGTGCGGTTGTTGTGGCCCGAGCCCAGGCCAGGGTTGAAGCGGATGCTCAGCTCCCGGCCGGGAAAGAACTGGCCGAAGCTGCACAGCTGGTGCAGGGAGCAGGCGTTGAAGCGCACTCCGCGCTCCACCAGTTCTTGTAGATTGTCGGCCAGTTGCTGGGCGGTCAGTTGTAGGTGGGCGGCGGGCACCCCGGCCCGCAGGGCGCGCAGGGCCTCGAAACCGCTGCTGACGTCGAGGTGCAGGCCCTGCTGGTTGAGCAGGCGGACCAGGGCGGTGTTGGGGCAGGCTTTCATGGCGTAGCGCACCCGCAGGCCAAAGGCGTTGGGGAAGGCCAGGGCCTGGCGGGCCTGCTCCTCCAGGGTGTGCTGATCGTAGACAAAGACCGGGGTGCCGAACTGGGTCTGGAGGGTGCGGACCTGCTCGGCGCTCAGAAAGGCGAATCGCTCCATATGGGCTCTGTTGTCGGTTTGGCGTAAAGAAGAACAATTATTAGGTATCGGCTGATCCCTGTCAAGCGCGCCGGCCCCGAGGTTTCCTTGCCCTTGTCCGGGGCAGGGGTTATATTTTATCGCCTTTGCAGGGGGGGTGGCAGATGTCTCGCCCCTGTAGCTGGTGTTATGAGCGGCCACGCCGAACCCGCCCCGGAAGACCTCCACTGGATGCGCCAGGCCCTCGAACTGGCCGCCCAGGCCGCCCGCCTGGGCGAGGTGCCCGTCGGGGCGGTGGTGGTCAGGGAGGGCCAGGTTATCGGCCGGGGTCTCAACGGCCTCGAATGCGCCCAGGACCCCACGGCCCACGCCGAGATGCAGGCCATCCGCCAGGCGGCCGCGGCCTTGGGGTCGCGGCGGCTGCTCGACGCGGTCCTCTACGTGACCCTCGAACCCTGCGCCATGTGCGCCGGCGCGGCCGTCCTGGCGCGTCTCCCCAGGCTGGTCTTCGGGGCCCTCGATCCCAAGGCCGGCGCCTGCGGGTCGTTGCGCAACCTGGCCCAGGACCCCCGCCTCAACCACCGCTGCCGCCTGACGGGGGGGGTGCTGGCCGAGGAGAGCGCCGCGCTGCTGAAGGATTTTTTCGCCGGGCTCAGAACGAAGGAATAAATCAGGAGAGGTGCCTGAGTGGTCGAAAGGGACGGTCTCGAAAACCGTTGTGGCCGTACGGTCACCGTGGGTTCGAATCCCACCCTCTCCGCCATTAGTCGGAACAACGCGGATTTTGCCGGTTTTGCGGCCGGAGAGATGGCCGAGTGGTCGAAGGTGCACGACTGGAAATCGTGTGTAGAGCGAACCTCTACCGAGGGTTCGAATCCCTCTCTCTCCGCCATTTATTTTTTCAAGTTGCGTGGGGCAGTAGCTCAACTGGGAGAGCGCCAGGTTCGCAATCTGGAGGTCGTGGGTTCGATCCCCATCTGCTCCACCATTTTTTCTATACAGCCCTGAGGTCGTGCTAGACGGGGAGATAGCGGTGCCCTGCACCCGCAATCCGCTACAGCGGGGTCGAATTCCCCTCTAGAGGTCCTCGCGCTTCCCCTCCAAGTGGCGAAAAAAGGCGCCGAGGGTCAGATTCTGCGCAACGGAAGGCTTCCGAACCCCGTCAGGACCGGAAGGTAGCAGCGGTAAGAATGTCCTTGCGTGTGCCGCAGAGGGGTCTGGCCTGAGCCGATTGCCGCCAGGAGGAGAGGAGGTCGGGATCGAAGGGGGGTGCACGACCTTTTTTGTTTTCCCGCGGCCCAGGTGCCGAGCAGATGGCTTATCAAGTCACCGCACGCAAATGGCGGCCGCGCCGCTTCGACCAGGTCGTTGGTCAGGAGCACATCACTACGACCCTGAAGAACGCCCTGTCCTCGGGCCGCGTCGCCCAGTGCTACCTCTTCTGCGGCTCGCGCGGGGTGGGCAAGACCACCACTGCCCGCATCCTGGCCAAGGCCCTCAACTGCGCCCGCCCCGACGGGGCCGACCCCTGCGGCGAATGCCCCTCCTGCCGCAGCATCGCCGAAGGCACCAGCATGGACGTGCTGGAAATCGACGGGGCCTCCAACAACAAGGTTGAGGATGTGCGCGAGCTGCGCGAGGTGGTGCGGTACGCCCCCACAGAAGGCAGCCATAAGATTTACATCATCGACGAAGTCCACATGCTCTCCACCTCGGCCTTCAACGCCCTGCTGAAGACCCTGGAGGAGCCGCCTCCCCGCGTGGTTTTTGTCTTTGCCACCACCGAGGTGCAGCAGGTCCCCGAGACCATTCTCTCCCGCTGTCAGCGCTTCAATTTTCGCCGGATTCCGGCCGGCCAGATTGCCCGCCATCTGCAGGCCATTGCCCAGGCCGAGGGCATCGCGGTCGAGGAGGATGCCCTCTTCCTTTTGGCCGGCCGGGCCGACGGCTCCCTGCGCGACGCCGAGAGCCTCTTTGACCAGGTGGTCTCCTTTGACCAGGAGCGGGTTTCCACCTCCGGTGTACACCAAGTGCTGGGGCTGGTGGACCGCAGCGCCCATTTCGAACTGATCGGGGCCCTGGCCGAGGCCGACGCCTCGCGGGTGCTGGGGCTGATCGGGGCGGTGGTCGCCGAGGGCGGCGAGGTCGAGGAATTCGTCCTGGGGCTGGTCGAGCACCTGCGCCACCTGCTCTTCGTCAAGGTACAGGGGGGGGGCGGCGCCCTCGACGTGGCCGAGGCCGACCGGACCCGCTACGAGCAGTTGGCCGGCCTCTTTGCCGAGGAGGACCTGCTGCGGATGATGCGGGCGGTCCTCGACCTGGCCGGCGAGTTGCCCCGTTCCCTGTATCCCCGCTTCCGGGCCGAGCTGGCCCTGGTGCGCCTGGCCCGCATGGGCCGGGCCGTGGAGGTGGGGCAGTTGCTGGCCCGCCTCAAGGCCCTGGAGTCAGGGCCGGGCCCTGGTCCTGCTCCGGGCGGCGGCCCCGGCCCTGCCATAGAGCCGGCCGCCCCGGGCCAGGCAGCGGCGCTGCGGGTCGCCCCCGCCCCGCCCTCTGCCCCACCCCATCCCACCGGGCAGTCGATCCTGCCGCCCAGGAAAGGGGCGGCTGAGCCGGCCCGGCAGCCGGCGTCCCAGGCCCCGGACCCCCCGCCGCCAGGGGTGGAACTGAGCCCGGACCGGCTCGAAGCCGACTGGGGGGGGCTGGTGCAGGAGGTACGCCGATCCCATCCCTCCCTGGGGATCTTCCTGCAGGGGGCGGCCCTGGTCGGACTTGAGGGCCGGGTGCTGCGCCTGAGTTTTGCCCCCGAGGATTCCTTTGCCAGCAAACAGGTGGAGAAGAACCGCGAGGTGATCGAAGGGCTTTGCGCCCGGCGCTGGGGCCAGCCGCTGCGCCTCGAATGCGCGGTGCGGACAGGGGATGCTCCCCCGGCCCGGCAGGAGACCCGCGAGGCCGACCCCACCCTCAAATCGGTGCTGGACGCCTTCGACGGCGAGTTGGTCTGAGGCCGGGAATAATCTAATTTATGAAGGGGTTCGGGTGGGCCGGCCCTTTGCCTTGAGGTATGCAGCATGGGCCCTGTGGCGCTCGAAGAACTGATCACCGCCTTCGCCAGACTCCCGGGCATCGGGCGCAAGACGGCCCAGCGCCTGGCCTTCTTCGTTGTCAAAAGCCCGCGGGAGGAGGTCCAGGCCCTCTCCCAGGCCCTGTTGCGGGCCAAGGACGACCTCCTGTCCTGCCCGGTGTGTTTCAATTTCACCGAGCGGGGCCAGGAACTGTGCGAGGTGTGCCGCAACCCGCGGCGGGACCGCCGACTCATCTGCGTGGTCGAGGAGGCCAGCGACGTGCTGGTCTTGGAGCGCAACCAACTGATTACCGGGGTCTATCATGTGCTGGGAGGGGTGCTCTCCCCCCTCGACGGGATCGGCCCTGAGGATCTGCGCATCCGAGAGCTGGTGGCGCGGGTGCAGCAGGAGGGGGTGCGCGAGGTGGTCCTGGCCCACAACGCCAGCGCCGAGGGCGACGCTACCGCCGAGTACCTCTCGCGGCAACTGGCCCCCCTGACCCGGGTGACCCGCCTGGCCCGCGGCTTGCCGGTGGGGGCCGACCTGGACCTGGCCGACAAGGTGACCCTGGCCCACGCCCTGCAGGGCAGACATGCTTTTTGACCCGATGAAGTGGACCATGAACAGACCCGAATTCCTCAACCTGCCCAACTGCCTGACCATCTCCAGGATCTGCCTGACCCCGCTTTTCCTGATGATGCTCTTCTCGGACTCCTGGTTCTGGCGCAGCATGGCGCTGGTGGTCTTTGGCATCGCCTCGCTTACCGATTTCTACGACGGCCGGCTGGCTCGCTCCGGCAACCGGGTGACGGCCTTTGGCCGCTTCCTCGATCCGCTGGCCGATAAGATCCTGGTGACCTCGGCCCTGGTCGCCTTTGTCTGGGGGCGGATGGTCAACTTCTGGCTGGTGGCGCCGGTGGTGGTGCGCGACGTGCTCATCACCGGGGTGCGGCTCTACGGCCTGTACCGCGGCCGGCAGATGATCACCTCGCGGCTGGCCAAATGGAAAACCGCCGTGCAACTGGTCAGCATCGTGGTGATCCTCTCGCTGACCAGCATGCAGGAACTCCTGGACCGCTTCGGCCAGGAAAGCGCCCTGGCCCTGGAAGAGGAATGGATTCCCTTCCTGACCAACGGCCTGATGGGGGCGGTGCTCGTTCTGACCTTGTTGTCCGGAGTACACTACCTCTTCCGCCCCCAGTTCCAGCGTAAGCCATAGAGCGCCCTTCCCAGGGCAGGTGGACCTAGTGGACTTCCTGAACAAAGCCCTGGGCACGGTATGCTTTTCCGGATACGCTCCCATTGCCCCAGGGACCGCGGGGAGCGCCGTCGCCGCCCTTTTCTACTACTTTTTTGCCGCGTCCCTGGACGCCGCTGGATGGGTGGCGTTGCTGGCCCTGGTTTTTGCGGCGGCCGTCTATACCTCTGAGATGCTGTCGCGACAGTGGGGGGATGATCCGGGTCGGGTGGTGATCGACGAAGCCGTTGGTTTTCTGGCTACCGTGGCCTTTCTGCCCCACAGCCTGTGGATGGCGGTGGCCGGGTTTTTTATTTTCAGGGTTCTGGATATCCTCAAACCGCCGCCGGCCCGCCAGTTGGAGGCCCTGCACGGGGGGTGGGGCATTGTCTTGGACGACGTGGCTGCGGGCATTTACGGCAATCTGCTGATCCGCCTGGGGCTGGCGATCTATCAGGGAGGTTTGGCGCATGGCTAAGGCCGACGAGGGGGAGCGGAAGGACCAGGAGAAGAAGAAGGTTCTCGAATCGACCTTGGCCCAGATCGAAAAGCAGTACGGCAAGGGGGCCATCATGCGCCTGGGCGACCAGGGCGGCCAGGTGGAAGTAGAGGTGATCCCCACCGGTTCCCTGGCCCTGGACGCGGCCCTGGGCACCGGTGGTTTCCCACGGGGGCGCATCGTCGAGATCTACGGGCCCGAGGGGGCCGGCAAGACCCTGGTCTCCCTGCATGTGATCCGCGAGGCGCAGAAGCTGGGCGGCAACGCGGCCTTTATCGACGCCGAGCACGCCCTGGACACCAACTTCGCCCGCCGTATCGGGGTGGACGTGCAGAACCTGATCGTCTCCCAGCCCGACAGCGGCGAGCAGGGCATGGAGATCGTCGATACCCTGGTGCGCAGTGGGGCCTTCGACGTCATCGTGGTGGATTCGGTGGCGGCCCTGGTGCCGCAGGCCGAGCTGGAGGGAGAGATGGGGGATTCACACATGGGCCTGCACGCCCGGCTGATGTCCCAGGCCCTGCGCAAGCTGACCGGCTCCATCAACCGCTCGCGCACCTGCCTGGTCTTCCTCAACCAGTTGCGCATGAAGATCGGGGTAATGTTCGGCAACCCCGAGACCACCACCGGCGGCCGGGCCCTGGCCTTCTACGCCTCGGTGCGCCTCGACATTCGCCGCACCGCCAGGGTCAAGGACGGGGAGGAGGACATCGGCAGCCGCACCAGGGTCAAGGTGATCAAGAACAAGCTGGCCGCCCCCTTCCGCGAGGCCGAGTTCGACATCCTCTTCACCGGCGAGCGCATCGGCATTTCTTTCGAGGGGGATCTGGTGGACCTGGGGGTGGAGAAGGGGCTGGTGGAGAAGAGCGGCACCTGGTTCTCGTACCAGGGCGAGCGCCTGGGCCAGGGCCGCGACAATGCCAAGGAGTTCCTGGCGACACACCCGGCGGTGGCCGCCGGCCTGGCCGGGCAGTTGCGCGCACAGTTGGGCCTCAACCACCAGGGTCAGGCCGCCGGCTGAAGCCGGGGCGCCGGCTGCTGTGGACGAGGAACTGCAAAAGGCCCGCCAGCTCGCCCTCAAGTACCTGGGTCAGGCCGCCCGCTCAGCAGAACAGGTGCGGCAGCGGTTGGAGAAAGCCTCGTTCCCGGCCCCGGTGATCGACGAGGTGCTGGCAGAGTTGGCGCAGCGGCGCTGGCTCGACGACGAGCAGTTCGCTCGCTCCTGGTTGGAAGGTCGGTTGGGCAAGAGAGCGATGGGCCGGCAGCGCCTGGCCCAGGAGTTGGCGCAGCGGGGTGTGGCCGCCGAAACGGCAGCGCGGGTCCTGGGGGAGTTTGCCGGGGCGCTGAACGATCCAGAGGCGATGGTGGGGCTCCTGCGCCGGCAGCGGGGCCGGTACGCCGGCCTCGAAGAACAGAAGGCCAAGCGGCGGATGCTCGACTTTCTGCGCCGCCGCGGCTATGCAGAAGACGGGGTGTGGCGGGCGGTGAACCAGGTTTGGAAAGAGATGCAGGGAGATGAAATCGAGGGAGATTAGAGAGGACTTCCAGCGCTTCTTTGAGGAGCGCAGCCACCAGCGGGTGCCCAGCGCCCCGGTGGTGCCCAAGGACGATCCCACGCTCTACTTCACCAACGCGGGGATGAACCAATTCAAGGACGTGTTCCTGGGCCTGGGCCGGCGCGAGTACACCCGGGCAGTGGACACCCAGAAGTGCATCCGCGTCTCGGGCAAGCACAACGACCTCGAAGAAGTGGGGCCCAGCCCCAGGCACCACACCTTCTTCGAGATGCTGGGCAACTGGTCCTTTGGCGACTACTTCAAGCGTGACTCCGTCGTTTGGGCCTGGGAACTCTTGACCAAGCGCTGGGGTATCGACAAGCGGCGGCTGTGGGCCACGGTCTTTGAGGGGGATGCGGCCGCCGGTTTGGAGCCCGACAGCGAAGCCGAGGACCTGTGGCGGCAGACCACCGATCTCCTCGATGGTCGGGTGGTGCGCCTGTCGGCGAAGGATAATTTCTGGGAGATGGGCGCCACCGGCCCCTGCGGTCCCTGCTCCGAGATCCACTATTACGTAGGCGATACCCCGGACGCCCAGACCCGCGAGGGCTTCCTGGCCGGGGGCGACGACTACGTCGAGATCTGGAACCTGGTCTTCATCCAGTACAACCGCGACGAAGAGGGGAAGCTCCACCTGCTCCCGGCCAAGCACGTGGACACCGGCATGGGTTTCGAGCGTATCTCCTCCGTGTTGCAGGGGGTCAAGAACAACTACGACACCGATGTGTTCAAGCCCCTCATCGGCAGGATCGCCGAACTGAGTGCCAGGGCTTCCGAGGGCGAGGACCGCATCGCCATGCGGGTGATCGCCGACCATGTGCGCGCCCTGACCCTTGCCATCGCCGACGGGGCCCTGCCGGCCAACGAGGGACGCGGGTACGTGCTGCGCCGCCTCCTGCGGCGGGCCGCCCGCTACGGGCGCCAGCTCGAATTACACCAGCCCTTCCTGCACCAGCTTACCGGCGCGGTGGTGGAGCAACTGGGCGGGGTCTTTCCGGAGGTCGCCGCCAAGCAGGCCCATATCGCCCTGGTGCTGCGCGCCGAGGAGGAGAGCTTCGGCAAGACCCTCGACCGGGGCCTGGAGATCTTCGAGCGGTTCAGCCAGAAGGGCGCCTTGAGCGGGGAGGACACCTTCCAGCTCTACGACACCTACGGCTTTCCCCTGGACCTGACCCAGTTGATGGCCAGGGAGCGCGGCCTGAGCGTGGATACCGCCGGGTTTGAGGCCGCCCTAGAGCAGCAGCGGCAGCGGGCCCGACAGGCCACCCGGGGGCAGTTCAAGGCCCGCGAAGGGGTGGAGGACGCCCTGCCCGGACCGCATTCGCGCTTTGTGGGCTACACCGAGTTGGAGACCGAGGCCCAGGTGGTGCGCGCCGAGTCGGACGAGGACGGCCAGGTGCGGCTCTTCCTCGACCAGACCCCCTTCTACGCCCAGTCGGGCGGCCAGGTGGGCGACCGTGGGGTGATCGAGGGGGAGGGCTTTGCGGTCGAGGTGGAGGACACGGTCAAGGCCAGGGGCGGGTACCTGCACCTGGGCCGGCTGCTGGCCGGCCAGGCCGGGGATCTGCAAGGCAAGGTGCGGGCCCAGGTGGATGCCGCGGCGCGGCTGGACGCGGCCCGCAACCATACCTCCACCCACCTCCTGCACGAGGCCCTGCGCCGGGTGCTGGGTGAACACGTGGCCCAGATGGGGTCCCTGGTGACAGCGCAGCGCCTGCGCTTCGACTTCTCCCACTTCGCCGCCCTGGAGCCGGAGCAGTTGCGCCAGGTGGCCGGCATCGTCAACGAGCAGATCCGCGCCGACGTGGAGGTGAGCACCTTCGAGGAGGACCTCGAACAGGCCAAGAGGATGGGGGCCCAGGCCCTCTTCGGCGAGAAGTACGAGCGGCGGGTGCGGGTGGTGCGCATCGGTGGTTTCAGCCTGGAACTGTGCGGGGGCACTCACGTTTGCTCCACCGGGCAGATCGGGGCCTTCGAGTTCCTGGCTGAGGGCGGCATCGCCGCGGGCACCCGTCGGGCCGAGGGGCTTACCGGGGTGGGGGCCGAGGCGGCCTCCTGGCAGCAGCGGCAGGTGCTGGAGCACTTGGGCAGGTTGCTGAACACTCCCGCCTCCCAGTTGCCGGAAAAGGTAGAAGCAGTATTGGCAAGACAGCGCGAACTGGAGCGATCCCTGACCGAAGCACGGGGGCGCCTGGCCGCCGCGGAGGTGGTCGAACTGGTGGCCGGGGCTCAGGAGTTGGAGGGGATCAAGGTGGTGGTCCGCCGGGTCGAAAACGGGCAGGCCGACACCCTGCAGGCCCTGGGCGACGGGCTGCGCATCCGCCTCGGTTCGGGGGTGGGGGTGCTGGGGGCGGCGGCCGAGGGCAAGGTTTCCTTTCTGGTGGTGGTCACCGACGACCTGATCAAGGGCCGGGGACTCAAGGCCGGCGACTTGGTGCGCCAGGTGGCGCAGTTGGCCGGCGGCTCGGGCGGGGGCAGGCCCCATATGGCCCAGGCCGGTGCCAAGGACCCCGCCCTGCTAGACCAGGCCCTGGCCGCGGTGCCCCAGATCCTGCGGCGGCAGTTGCAGGGCTAAGGCGGGAGCGCGTCTTGGGGACGGTCTTTGAGTATTTGTCCGAGGTCAGAGCGCGGCGCGGCGCCGGGTACTTGGTGCTGCTCGACCCGGACCGGCTCCCGCCCGAGGCCCTGGAGCAGCGGGCAGTGGCCGCCGCCGAGGCCGGGGCCGACGCCATCCTCATCGGCACCAGCCTGATGTTCAGCGCCAGCCGCAACGCCCAGACCTTCGCCCGGCTGAGGGCACGGGTGCAGATCCCCCTGATCGGCTTTCCGGGCGACGCCGGGCAGGTGGCGCCGGGGGCCGACGCGCTGCTCTTTCTCTCGCTGATCAGCGGCCGCAACCCCGAGCTGCTCATCGGCCAGCAGGTGCGGGCCGCCCCCCTGCTCAAGGAGGCGGGTATCGAGGTGATCGCCACCGGGTACATGCTGGTGGAGTCGGGCAGCCTGACCTCGGTGGAGTTCATGAGCGGCACCCGGCCCATCCCGCGCCACAAGTGCGATATCGCCATGGCCCACGCCCTGGCGGCCCGGTACCTGGGCATGAGGCTGGTCTATTTGGAGACCGGCAGCGGGGCGGGCGCCCCGGTGCCCGACGAGATGGTGCGGGCGGTAGCCGAGTACGCCGAACTGCCGGTGATCGTGGGTGGGGGCATCCGCGACGTGCAGACGGCGCGGGCCAAGGTGGAGGCAGGGGCCGGGTACGTGGTCACTGGCACGGTGGTGGAGGAAGACCAGGGCCGGCTGCGCGAGTTGAGCGCCGCCGTGCACATCAAAGGGTAGGCGGGCCGTGGCCGGCATGGCGGTTATCCACAACCACGCCCTGCCGGACGTGGACGACGGGGCAGGGGATCGAGGACGCGGTGCTGACCCCGCAGTTCAAGCCCGAGGACGACGAGGAGAAGGCCGAGCTGCACCAGCGGCGCTTCGCCGCGTTGCAGGAGGCGGTGAAGGGGGCGGGGATGCCGGTGCAATTGTTGCTGGGCGACGCGGTGGGCTTCCGCTTCGCCCTGGCCGAGGCGGCCCGCTGCCGGGCGGGCTGGAAAAGGGGATGTTCGAGTTGCGCACCGCCGGGTTCCGGCCCATCCTGGGCCACCCCGAGCGCCAACGCCAGCTTACCGGCGACGAGGGGAAATTGCGGCGCATGCGGGAGCAGGACCTGCTCTTTCAGGTCGACTTCGGCAGCCTGACCGGGCGCTTTGGCCAGCGCACCCAGGAGGCGGCCCGCATGTTGGCCGAGCGGGACTGGGCCGAGTTTGTGGTCAGCGACGGGTATGACCTGGAAAAACGGCCCGACACTTTCCAGGCGTCCCGGCAGTGGGTAGAGGAGAATCGGGGCGCTGAGGACGCTCAACTGCTATTTTTGGATAATCCCTGGCGCCTGGTCCGCGGCGAGCCGGCCGCCCTCAGGGAGGGGCGGACGCGCCGTGCCGGTGCTGCCCCCAGCGGGGGCAGGGCTGGCTGAGCCGGCTGCTGGAAGCCTGGAAGTAGGAGGGGGATGAAGTCCAAGATCGCGATGGTGAAGAACCACCTGGGCATCCACGCCCGCCCCTCGGCGCTGGTGGTGCGCAGCGCCTCCAAGTTTAAGGCGGAGGTCTTCTTTTCCAAGGGCGAAACCCAGCGCATCAACGGGAAGAGCATCATGGGGGTGATGATGCTGGCCGCCGAGCAGGGCGCCCAGATCCTGGTGGAGGCCGAAGGGGAGGACGAGGCCGAGGCAGTGGATACCCTGGCCCAGTTGCTGGAGAGCAATTTCGAGGTCTAGCGTGAAGAAGCCGCGTCCATACAACAAGCTGGAGGGGATCGCCGCCGCGCCGGGGGTGGCCATCGGTCGGGCCTTCATCCACAATGAGGAGGTCCCCGAGATCCCCAAGCGCAAGATCGCCGCCGACCAGGTGGAAGGGGAGGCCGAGCGTTTCCTCAACACCCTGCACCAGGTGGGCGAGGAGATCCGCCGCACCCAGCGCCTGGTGGAGATGGAACACGGGGCGGAACTGGCGATGATCTTCGAGGCCCAGCTCTTCATGCTCGAAGACCCGGAGATCAAGAAGCAGACCCTGACCCTGATCCGCGAGCGCCAGTGTACAGCCGACCGGGCCTTCTCGGTGACCCTCAGGCAGGCCCGCAAGATGTTCGAGCAGATCGAGAACGAGTACCTGCGCATGCGGATCAGCGACGTGATGGATATCGAACAACAGGTATTGATCCGGCTGGCGGGGGGCGAGCTGCGCGCCCTCTGCGCCCTGCGGGCAAATACCGTGGTGGTGGCCCACGACCTCTTGCCCTCCGAGGCGGTGGAGCTCGGGCAGCGGCGGGTCAAGGGTCTGGTCATCGACGGGGGCGGGGCCAACTCCCACGCCAGCATCATCGCCCGCTCCCTGGGCCTGCCCACGGTGGTGGGCACCCAGAGCGCCTCCCACCAGATCACCTCCGGCGACATGGTGGTGGTCGATGGGGAGGAGGGGGTGGTACACGTCAACCCCACCGCCCCGATCCTGCGCTCCTACCGCGGCCAGGTGCAGCGCCAGCGCCAGCGCCAGCTCGACCTGAACGCCCGCCGCGACCTGCCGGCCCGCACCCGCGACGATTGCGAGATCGCCCTGCTGGCCAACATCGACGTGCCCGAGGAGGTGCAGGCCGCCCTCGACCACGGCGCCCGCGGGGTGGGTATGTACCGAACCGAGCTGCTCTACTTGGGCTACCGCCTGCCCAGCGAGGAGGAGCAGGTGGCGGTCTACCGCCGCATCGTCGAGGCCCTGGCCCCCCATCCGGTGGTGATCCGCACCTTTGACCTGGGGGGCGACAAGCTCTCTCATGTGCTCGAAAGCGCCCCGGAGGCCAACCCCTTCCTGGGCTGGCGGGGCATCCGCATCTGCCTGGACGTCCCTTCCCTCTTTAAGGCCCAGTTGCGGGCGGTGTTGCGGGCCGGGGTCAAAGGCCGGGCCCAGCTCCTGCTGCCCATGGTCTCCAGCCTCGAAGAGGTGCGCCGGGCCCGCCAGGTGCTGGCCGAGGTGGAGGAGGAACTGCGCCAGGAGGGGGTGCCCTTTGCCCAGACCTGCGAGCTGGGGGTGATGGTCGAGGTGCCCTCGGTGGCGCTGCAGGCCGACGCTTTTGCCGCGGAGGTGGACTTTTTAAGTTTGGGGACCAACGACCTGACCCAGTACACCCTGGCGGTGGACCGGGGCACCCCCACGGTGGCCGAGCTCTACGATTCCTTCCACCCGGCGGTGCTGCGCCTGGTCGCCATGACCGTGGAGAGCGGCCGCCGGCACGGGGTGCCGGTGAGCATCTGCGGCGAGCTGGCCGGCGACCCGCTGGCCGTGCCCCTGCTGGTGGGGCTGGGCCTGGAAAGTCTGAGCCTCAGCCCCGGACTGATCCCCGAGGTCAAGGAGGTGGTGCGGGCCATCTGCCTGAGCGAAGCCCGGGAGTTGGCCGCCGCCTGCCTGACCCTCAAGACCGGGGCCGAGGTGCGGCAGCGCCTGGAGGAAGCCGCCTTTAACCTCGCCAAATAGACCAATTTTTCTGCTCCGAGGAGAACACTTGATGAGTCGCTATCTGTTTACTTCCGAATCGGTTTCGGCCGGCCATCCCGACAAGGTGGCCGACCAGATCTCCGACGCCATCCTCGACGAGATGCTGGCTCAGGACCCCGCCTCGCGGGTGGCCTGCGAGACCCTGGTGACTACCGGGCAGGTGGTGGTGGCGGGCGAGGTCACCACCCGCGCCTTCGTCGACATCCAGGAGGTGGTGCGCCGCACGGTGCGCGATATTGGCTACACTGAGGCGGGGGTGGGCTTCGACGCCGACTCCTGCGGGGTACTGGTGGCCATCCACAAGCAATCCCCTGACATCGCTAGGGGCGTGGACGAGAAAAAGGGCCACGAGCAGGGGGCCGGCGACCAGGGTTTGATGTTCGGCTTTGCCGTGGACGAGACCCCCCAGTTCATGCCCCTGCCCATCTTTCTAGCCCACCGCCTGATGGAGCAGCAGGAGCGCTTGCGCCGGGCCGGCAAACTCAGGTACCTACGCCCCGACGCCAAGTCGCAGGTGACTGTCGAGTACGAGGACGACCGGCCCCGGCGGGTGCACACCGTGGTCATCAGCACCCAGCACGCCCCCGAAGTGAAAATGGAGACCATCCGCCGCGACATGATCGCCATGGCCAGGCGGGTGATCAACGGGGCCAGTTCCACCAAGGCGGACAAGGACACCATTTTCCATGTCAACCCCACCGGCCGCTTCGAGGTGGGCGGGCCCCACGGGGATTCGGGCCTGACCGGGCGCAAGATCATCGTCGATACCTACGGCGGCATGGGCCGGCACGGGGGCGGGGCTTTCTCGGGCAAGGACCCCAGCAAGGTGGACCGCAGCGCCGCGTACGCGGCCCGCTGGGCGGCCAAGAACGTGGTGGCCGCGGGCCTGGCCCGCCGCTGCGAGTTGCAAGTGGCCTACGCCATCGGTGTGGCCCGGCCGGTCTCGGTGAAGGTGGACACCTTCGGCACCGGGGCGCTGCCCGACGAGCGACTGGCTGAGGCGGTGGCCAAGGTCTTCGACCTGCGCCCCAAGTCGATCATCGCCGGCCTGGGGCTGCTCCGGCCCATCTACCGGCAGACCGCGGCCCACGGCCATTTCGGCCGCGAACTGCCCGCCTTCACCTGGGAGCGCACCGACAAGGTGGGGGCGTTGCGGCGGGCGGCGGGTCTCAAGCAGAGGTAGTGCAAACAGCGCAGCCGGCAGGCGGCGCCAACAGGGAGGATCATCCATGGCAAGAGCGAGGTTTACCGGCGCGGCGCGGCGCTGGCGGTACTTGGCCTGGGGCGGGGCCCTGCTCCTGGTCCTGGCCGCCGGCTGCATGTTGAAGAAACCCCAGGTCCCCAAGAGCAAGTTCAAGATCAGCATCCCGGTGGCCGACGACCGCACCCTGATGTCCAACGTGGTGGGCGACCGCGACTATCTCGAACTGGACGAGACCGGGCGCATGGCCCTGGACTTCACCCACACGTTCGGCAAGAACGGCCGCCAGGAGATCGGCGACCGGCTGAGCATCCAGCCCAAGGGCGCCGATTTCACCACCCCCATCGGCGACATCGAACTGCCGGGGGCGGAGCTGCCGGCCACCACCATTCCTATGAGCCAACTGGTGCCCGGCGCCAGCGCCGGGATCACGGCGCCGGTCCCGGCCACGGCGATCACTACCCAGGTACCCCTGACCGTCGAGAATATCGTCCTGGTGGTGGTGAAGGAGGGGGCGATCGACATCACCTTCCGCAACAACCTGCCCTTGGACCTGACCAATATGCGGCTCATCCTGGCGGACCGGGGGGCCGAGGTAAGCACCATCGACCTGGGCCAGGTGCCCGCGGGGTCCTCTGAGAGCGGCAGCTTCGCGCTGGCCGGCAAGTCGATCTCCGGGAACCTAGCCATCCAGGTGACCGGCAGCACGGTGGCCGCCGATGCGGCGACCGTCACCAATGAGTCCGCGCTGGAGGTGCGGGCCGCCCTGCAGCCCCTAATCGCCACCCAGGCAGAAGCCCTGATCCCGCAGCAGGAATTCGAGGACCGCCAGGCCCTGGAATTCCCCGACGACCGCATCCAGGTCACCACCGCCTTAATCCGCAAGGGCCGGCTAACCTTTGAGGTGACCAACAACATCCCCCTGGTCATGCAGTTGGACATCGCGCTGGACGACCTGAAAAAACCGGACGGCAAACCCCCCGTCTTCCGCATCCAGCGGTTGAACGAAAACGAGGTGGTGACTGCGGTCTTCGACGTGGAGGGCACTACGTTTGCCCCCATCGATCCGCTCAAGCTGCGCTTTTCTTATTTTGCCACGACCATCCCCTCCACCGAGCCGGAAAGCCTGATCGCGGGAACCACCATCGAGGTGAAGGCCATCACCGACACCCTGGCTTTCTCTCGGGTCGAGGGGATTCTGAACCGCCTCTCCGTGCCCATTCCCACGACCCGCAAAAAACTCGGTTTCCCCGACGGCCTCGACAACATCGCCCTGAGCACCTCTTCCCTCCAGGTCTTCATGACCTCGGGGGTGGGCTTCAGCAGCGAGCTCAACTTGCACCTGGACGGCTTCAGCACCACCGGGGACCAGGGAACCCTGGACGTCAACGCGATTATCGCCCGGGGAGATGCGGCCAATCCCAAACAACTAATTTTGGGTCCCACTTCCACGGAACTGACCAACTTCCTCAACCTGCTGCCCGACAGCCTGGTGGTGGAGCCGGAGGTGTTGTTGGGCGACGGCCAGGGGGTGGAAACGGTCGCTCCAGAGCACTGGGTGCGGATGGACAGCCTGGTCTTCAAGGCCCCGGCCCGGCTGCTCATCAGCGCCGACACCCAGATCCGCACCGATCCGGTGGAGCGCCGGTTCAACGACGCCACTGCCCGCGAGCGGATCAGCAGCACCCTCGACAGTGCGGTGGTGGAGACCGCCGTCGAGAACCACCTGCCCATCGGGGTGCGGGTGAGCCTGATGGTGGGGTCTACCCGGGACCAGGTCTTCACCAACCCCATCCTGCGCATTCCCCGCGAACAGGGCTTTGGCGTGGACGCGGCGCCGGTGGACAGCCGGGGCCGGGTTACCCAGAGCCTGAACAGCACCCAACGGATTAGCATCCGCAAGGAGGACGCCCTGGTCTTCCTGCAGCCGGGCGGGGTGTACACCGGTATCCTCATCGAGTTGGACCGGACCGCCGGCGGCCAGAACATCGATGTGCTAGGTACGGATTTTGTGGATGTGAAGGCTTTCACTGAGATTTTCCTGGAGTTGAATGATGTCCTGGTAAACGGGGGGAACTAATCATGAAAACCGGTAAGATCGCCATCATCGCCGTTCTCCTGGTTGCCGGGATCTCGACCCGGTCGGAGGGCCTGGGAGACATCCAGACCCGCGCCCTGTCCCTGTCCCAGGCGTACACCGCCCTGGCCCGGGGCCCGGAGACGGTGTTCTGGAATCCGGCCAACTTGGCCCTGCGGAGCGGTCCCCGCTTCCAGTGGGAGCTGCTCAATCTGGGTCTGTCCCTAATCGCCGAGAACAACGGCTTCTCGGTCAAAACGTACAACGACAACTTTACCGACAAGAACCGCCTGATCACCGACAACGACAAGAAAAAGATCCTCAAGGATATTCCCGCCGAGGGCCTGCGCATCAACATGGACTTGGACCCGCGCTTCGCTTTGGGCATCCCCGTCAACGGCGGGGTGGCCTTCCCCATCGCGAAATGGGGGCTGAGTTCGGCCATTACCCTGGGCCTGAACACCGGCTTCGAGGCCGAGATCCCCAAGGACATGATCGAGTTGATGCTGCGGGGCAACGACTTCGACACGTCCTATGACATCGCCGACTGGGAAGGGGCCGGCTGGGGGATGCTCAGCTTCAACTTTGCCGCGGCCAAGCCCTGGATGCCGGCCCGTTTCAAGCCCTACCTCGACGAGTTCACCGTGGGCGGCACCTTCAAGATCCTCAGCGGCGCTTACGGAGACACCCAGCACTCGGGCGGCACCCTGCTGGTGGAGCGCGAGGGCGCGGACCTGGACTTCAACATGATCACCCGCGTCGCCGGGGGGTACGGGTTCGGCCTGGACCTGGGGGTGGCGGGGGTCACTACGGACCGCAAGCTTACCTTCAGCGCCGGGCTGCTCAACTTCCTAGACTACACGTCCTGGGGCATCTCGCCCAAGCAGGACTCGCTCTTTGCCACGGCCATTGACATGAAGGTCACCAGCATCTTTGGGGGGGACAGTATCCAGGACGCCCTCGACAACGAGGACGTGGACGGGGACGGCGATGCCGACTTCCGCAAGAACCTGGGCGACAAAGCCTTCTCCCGCTCCCTGCCGGCCATGCTGCGCCTGGGCGCCGCATACCAGCTCCAGCCCAAGTTGGTGCTGCTGGGCAACTACGACCAGGCCTTTAGCAGCGGTTTCGGCATCGAGGCCACCCCGCGCATCGCGCTGGGGACCGAGTACCGCCTGGTGAACTGGTTCCCCATGCGTTTCGGCCTGACTGTGGGCGGGCGCAGCTCCGGCTCCTCGCTGGGCTTCGCCTTTGGCCCCTTCAACCTGGGGCACACCCAGGTCGAGGTGCTGGATCTAGCCCTGGTCATCCGGGGCGGGATGTTGCCGGGTGGCTCGAAGGGCACGGCCATCTCGCTGATGCTCTTCAAGTTCAACTTTGGGGTGGACAGTATCCAGGACGCCCTCGACAACGAGGACGTGGACGGGGACGGCGATGCCGACCTCCGCAAGAACCTGGGCGACTAAGCCTTCTGATCTGAGCGGGCTGCCGCCGCTGACCGGCCTCTCCCTTTGGTGCTCCGGGGGCGCCAAGGGGTTCGTTCATGCCAGGACATCGCAGAGGGAAATCGCACAAGGCCGGCCTGCCCCCCGGCACCCTGGTGCACATCGGCGAGCAGCAGTCCGGGGCGGTGCAGCTCCACCTGATGGACTACGACGGGGAGGGGCTGCGCGAGCGGCGGCTGGCCGCCATCGAGGAAGCCTTTGGCCCCCGGCTGGCCGCCGGCGTCACCTGGATCGACATCGATGGCCTGCAGGAGGTGAAGGGGGGGCCGCAAGCTGGGGGAGGAGTTCGGCATCCAAATTCTGGTCCAGGAGGACATCCTCAACGCCACCCCCAGCGGCCCAAGGTCGAGGACCACGACTCGTATCTCTTCATCGTCGCCGAGATGGTCTATAGCGGCGAGAAGCAGCGCATCGAGACTGAGCAGTTGAGCCTGGTGGTGGGGACCGATTTCGTGATCTCCTTTCAGGAGAAGGCGGGCCGGGGCATCTTCGAGCCGGTGCCGCAGCGGCTGCGCCACAACCGCGGCGGCATCCGCCAGTACGGGGGCCGACCATCTGGCCTTCGCCCTGCTGGACGCCACCGTGGACCTCTACTTCGTGGTGCTGGAGCGGCTGGGAAACCAGGTCGATCGGCTGGAGGCTGCGCTGCTGGAAAGGCCGGAAACGGACCTGCTCCAGGCCATCCAGCAGGTGCGGCGGGAGGTGCTCTTCATCCGCCAGACTGCCTGGCCGCTGCGGGAGGTGGTCAACCACCTTCACCGCGAGGCATCCCCGCTGGTGGCCCAGGAGACCCGGCTCTACCTGCGCGCCATCTACGACCACCTGGTGCAGATGATCGACACCATCGAGATTTCCCGGGAGATCGTCGTGGGTCTGCTCGACCTGCACCTGTTCAACCTGAACAACCGCATGAACGAGGTGATGAAGATCCTGGCCCTTTTCACCTCTATCTTCATCCTCCTGACATTCATCGCCGGGGTCTACGGCATGAACTTCCACCACCTGCCCCGAGCTCGACCTGCCCTCGGCCTACCCGGCCCTGTGGGTGGTGATGATCGGCGTCGGGGTGGGCATGGTGCTGTCTTTCCGCAGGAAGAAATGGTTGTAGGGGCAGGTTTCAAACCTGCCCCTATCTGGAGGTAATCCCATGTTCAAACTGACGCCGACCAACAACCGCTTCTACGACCTCTTCGACCGGGCCGCGGAATTACAGGTGCGCGCCGCCGCCCAGTTCCTCGACCTGCTGGAGAACTTCAGCGACCTGGCGCGGCGGGCCGAGGAGATCAAAAGGGTGGAGCACGAGCTGGACGAGGTGGTCCACGAGACCATGAAGCTCCTGCACAGCTCCTTCATCACTCCCATCGAGCGGGGCGATATCCGCCGGCTCGTCCAGGGGCTGGACAGCGTCGCCGACGGCATCAACGCCGCTACCAGCCGGCTGGTGCTTTACGAGATAGCCGAGATCTATCCCTCGCTCCAGTCCCTGGCCCGGGTGCTGCTGGACTCCTGCCGGGCGGTGCAGGGGGTGGTGGGTCGGCTGCGCCGCACACCCAAGCTGGAGGAGATGCTGCCCCTGTGTGTTGAGATCCACCGGCTGGAGGACCAGGCCGACCAGATCTACCGCGAAGCCCTGGCCTCGCTCTTTAAGGGCGGGGGGGACCCGCTGCTGGTAATCAAGTGGAAGGAGATCTGCGAGTTCGTCGAGAGCGCCACTGACTGCTGTGAGGACGTGGCCGACATGGTCGAGGTCATCGTGCTCGAAAACGCCTGAGGAGGACGCGCCGGTGACCACTGTCCTCCTCATCATCATCATCGCCGCCCTGGTCTTTGACTTTGTCAACGGCTGGAACGACTCCGCCAACGCGGTGGCCACGGTGATCTCCACCCGGGTGATGACGCCCCTGACCGCGGTGATCTTCGCCGCCCTGCTCAACGTGGCCGGCGCCATGGTTTCCACCGAGGTGGCCAAGACCATCGGCGGCGGGCTGGTCGATCCGAAGCTAGTCACCGAGTACGTCCTGCTGGCCTCGATGCTGGCGGCCTCGACCTGGGTGGCGGCCTGCACCTTGTGGGGCCTGCCCATCAGCGGCTCCCACTCGCTGATTGGCAGCCTGGTGGGGGCGGCGGTGGCGGCCTTTGGCACCGGGGTGGTCAAGACCAAGGGCCTGCAGACCGTGCTGATCGCCCTGGTGGCTTCGCCCCTGCTGGGTTTCCTGGTGGGTTATCTGCTGCTGGTAGGGGTGTACTGGATCGCCTATTTCATGAGCACCCGGGCGGTGCGCCGCACCTTCTCGGCCCTGCAGGTGCTCTCCAGCGGTTTCATGGCTTTCACCCACGGGATGAACGACGCCCAGAAGGTAATGGGGGTGATTACCCTGGCCCTCTTCAGCGCCGGGCAGCTCGAGGCCATTGTCGTGCCCTTCTGGGTGATGGTCCTGTGCGCCCTGGTCATGGGGGTGGGCACGGCGGTGGGCGGCTGGAAGGTGATCCGCACCCTGGGCATGAGGCTGTCCCACCTGCGGCCCATCGAGGGCTTTGCCGCCGAGACCGGCGCCGGGGTGGTGCTGGCCGCCACCGCGGCCCTGGGCGTCCCGGTCAGCACCACCCACACCATCACCGGCTCCATCCTAGGGGTGGGCAGCGCCTACCGGCTCAGGTCGGTGCGCTGGAGCGTGGGCAAGAAGATTATCTACGCCTGGGTCCTCACCCTGCCGGCCACGGCGGTCCTGGGCGGGGCCCTGGCACTGGGGCTGAGGGCCCTGTTTTACTGAGCAGCTCGCCGAGAAAAGAACGCGGCCTGCTCTCAGGGAGGGAGAGCAGGCCGCCTGGACCTGGAAGGCGGTGAGGTCTGCGCGGTAGTGGAGGCCGCGCACCCCAACGCTGCGGTTTCCCCCAAAGTCATCGCGGTTTTCACAGGTGCGCCGCGGTCTGGAGGTGAGCAGGTTATTCCTGCAGTACCTGGAGGGTTCCCTCTGCCGGCACCAGTTCGACCCGCCGGTTCTTGGCCCAGGCCGCCTCGGTATGGCTGGGGTCCGCCGGCTTTTCCTCGCCATCGCTGACCGTTGTCAACTGCCCTACGGCAACCCCGGACTTCACCAGAAAGTTCGTGACGTTGTCGGCCCGCTTCTGGCCCAGGGCGAAGTCGTACTCGAGGGTCCCCCGCTCGTCGCAGTGGCCTTCCAGGATCAGCTTGGAGGTGGGGCTCGCTTTGATCCTTTCGGCGTGTTCCACCAGCATCATCTTCTGGCTCTCGCGCAAGGCATGCTGGTCGAAATCGAAGTACACTGCCTGGAAAGCCTGTGCCGCAGGGTGTTCCGGCTGGGCCGAAGAGGCTGACGCGGCCCCGGGTGCCTCGGCCCTGGCCACCTGCTCGCCGGCAACCAGCGGGTACTTGCCCTGGGCCACCTCGGCGCCGTCCGCCACCCCGTCGCCGTCGGTGTCGGCCTGCAACGGGCTGGTCCGGTACTTGTTCACCTCGTCCCCATCGGACAACCCATCCCCATCCGTGTCCCTGGCAAGAGGGTTGTTCCGGTGCTTTTACCTCTTCGCCGTCGTTCACCCCGTCCCCGGCGGTGTCACTGAGCTTGAGGTTGGTGCCCAGGCGCTTCTCGGCCATAGAGTAGAGGCCGTCGCGGTCCGGATCTGAATGGCGGCCCAGGTCAAAGCCTAGCTTGGCCCTCCAGTACACGCCCTTGCCCGCCTTCAGGGCGCTGGCGTCGAGCACGTTACTGAAGGTGTGGGTGTAGCCGCCGCTCATATCCGTCGAGAGCCGCTCGGTCAGTTTAAACTGTAACCCGGCCCCCACGGGAACAGCCCCGGTCTAATCGATGGACTTGGCGCCGGCGGTGCGGGTCCGCGGGATCCGGTCCAAGTCGTAGCGCAGGGCCCTGGCACCGGCAAAGAGGATGGGGCTCACCCGCGCGAACCGGAAGGGGGTGGCCACTAGCCGAAGGTCCACCAGCCCCCATGCGTGCGGTAATCGCCGCCCCTGGGGGAGGCATAGCCGGCGCCCACTTCGGCGCTCAGCGCGGAGGTGAGGCCGTGGCTGAGGTAGTTGCACACCTGCACATGAGGTTTGTCGCTCAGGTCGGTCTTGCCCAGCAGGCCGCCCACGTGCAGGCCGGCGCCGAGGCCCGGGGTGCCGTTGTCCCTGAACTGCGCCTGGGCAGGCGAGGTGAGTCCGATGGTGACCAACACCACCAGGATCGCCAGACAGCGGCCGGTTTTGGCAGTGCTGAAATGCATGTGGTTACTCCTTTTTGGTCTTGAGGTTGAATCAATCGCTCGCTGGGGCGACGGCATAGTGCACTGAATTGATAGTGCCTGCGCCACCTGTGATTTCAGTTCGCTCAGAGCCTCTGTTTTTTCCACCACTACCTCGGCTGTGCCGGTGAGGTCATCGAGACATTCGCGATGCAGGGTGTAGAAGATCATCGGCAGCTGGGGGAACTGCACCCTCATGAGCCTGGCTGTTTCAAGGCCGTTCAGGCGGGGCATATGCACGTCCACGATGGCAGGTCCGGCGTTTCCTGGTTCAGGAAGTGGAGGGTCTTATACCCATCCTCGCAGGGGACCACCCGGTACCCTTCTCGCCCGAGTTCGCGCTGGCAGAATTCGCGGACGTTCTTGTTGTCGTCGACAAACAGGATGACAGGCATGCCGCTTTTCTCTGGAAGCCTTGGGCCGTCCTGGTAAAGGGAACTGCACTTGGCGTCGCTCAGAGTTATAAGCAAATGCCGGGCCAGCGGCAGGGGAGCTGCGGGCTTCCTGCTACAACCCGCAGAAGATCAAGCAGATGGGCCGTGAAAAAAGACGGGAGGAAAGGGGGGGATCAAAGAGCGGGCGTGTTAGGGGTTTTTACAACCCCAAAAAAGTTGGCATTACTTCTGTCTGGGGGTGTAGTAGATGTCCATGTGCGGGTAGCAGAAGTTCACCTTGCTGGTGCGGCCGAACTCGCGGATGATCACCCGGACGATGTCGCTGGAGATGCGCTGCCTTTCCTTGCCCAAGGTCTGGTAGCGCAGGCGCAGGAGGATGCCCGACTCGAAGAGTTCGGCGCGCACGAAGGGCTCCTGTCCGGTATGGCGCACGATCTCGCCGGTGATCTGCCTGGCCGCCCCGATCAGGATCTTCTCGGCCTCGTCGAAATCGGAGCCGTAGGTGAGGCGCACCGGCACCTCGTCGAGGATATAGCTGGAGGCTACCTCGGCGGTTTCCGGGCCGCCATCCAGGGTGTAGTTGTAGATGATCTGCTGGAAGAGGGTGGCGTTGGGGATGAGCACCCCGCGCCCCGACTTTTCCTCCCCGCCGATGGTCCCGCCCACCTGGTTGAGCAGCACGTGAGTGAGGGTGATGTCCACCACGTCTCCGATGATGCCGGCGATGATCACCCGGTCGCCGATCTTGAAGGGCTGCTTTAGGATGATCATCAGCCAGGCGGCGATGCCAGTGACGGGGGCCTGTAGCGACCAGCCCAGCACCATGCCCAGGAAGGCCGCCGAGATCCCAAGGGTGGCCAGGGAGCCCGAGAAGCTGATGATTCCCAGGATGGCCCCCAGCCCCAGCCAGAGATAGCGCCAGATGAAGAGGAAGTGCTGGACGTTCTCGACCTTGTACTCCCCCCGGCTGGACAGATAGCGCCCCAGGCCCCGGCTGGAGAGTTTGTAGGCCACCCAGAGGATGGTCAGGGTGGCCACGCCCATGATGGGGCCTTGGTATTGGAGGTATGCTACGGGTTCGGCTATGGATTCGAGCATGGATTTTCTCTCATAAAGCATAAACCTCGCCCGGCTCCGGGATGTGGACCTCGGGGTAGCCCTGGCTGCGCAGGGCATCCTTGAAGGACTGGGCCTGCTTCAGCTCGCCGTGGACCAAGAAGATGCGCTTGAGCCGGTCGGGGCTGTTGAAGGCCAGGTAGTCGAGCAACTCCCGCCGGTCGGCGTGGGCGCTGAAGGCGTCCATGACCTTCACCTTGCAGCGCACCGGATACTCCTCCCCGAAGATCCGCACCACCTTCTCCCCCTCCATCAGCCGGCGAGCCAGGGTGTCCTGGGCCGCGTATCCCACCAGCAGCACCAGATTCCGGTGGTCGTCGAGGTTGTTCTTCAGGTGGTGAAGGATGCGCCCGCCCTCGGCCATGCCCGAGGCGGAGATGACGACGTGGGGGTACTTGAGGGTGTTGAGTTTCTTGGACTCCTCCACGGTGCGCACGTACTGGAGCCGGTCGAAGCCAAAGGGATCGCGCTGGTCCTGCAGGAATAGGCGGTAGGTTTCCCGGTCAAAGCACTCGGGGTGGAGCCGGAAGACCTCGGTGGCGTTGGTGGCCAGGGGGCTGTCGACGAAGATGGGGACGTCGGGGATGCGGTCCTGGTCGAAGAGTTTGTGCAACTCGTAGACCAGGGACTGGGTGCGGCCCACGGCAAAGGCGGGGATGATGACGCGGCCCCCTGCGGCGGCGGTGTCGCGGATGGCCTGGGCCAGGTCCTCGGCCGCGTCGCCGGGGGGGCTGTGCAGCCGGCTGCCGTAGGTGCATTCCATGATCAGCGCGTCCAGATCCTGCAAGGGCTGGGGGTCGCGCAGCACCGGCATGCCGGGCCGGCCGATGTCGCCGCTGAACCCCAGGCGCAGCTTCCCCCCCTTGCTCTCGATCTGGAGCAAGATGCCGGCCGAGCCGAGGATGTGGCCGGCGTCGCGGAAGGTGGCCTCCACCCCGGGGGCCACCTGCTGGGGCTGGTCATACTGGAGCCCGACGAAACAGCGCAGGGCCGCCTCGGCGTCCTCGATGCTGTACAGGGGCTGGGCCAGGGGCTCGCCCCGGCGGCGGCGGATCTTGTTGACCCACTCGATGTCCCGTTCCTGCAGATAGGCCGAGTCCCGCAGCATCAGTTGGCACAGGCCCGCGGTGGCCGCGGTGGCGTAGATGGGGCCCCGGAATTCCCGGGCCGCCAGGCTGGGCAGGTTGCCGCTGTGGTCGATATGGGCGTGGGAGAGCAGCACCGCGTCGAGTCTGGCCGGGTCGTAGGCAAACTGCTGGTTCCGCTCGTACGCCTCGGCGCGGCGGCCCTGGAAAAGGCCGCATTCAAGCAGCACGTGGCTGCCGTTGACCGAAAGCAGGTGCTGGGACCCGGTGACGGTGCGGGCTCCACCGCAGAATCTGAGCTGCATCTGCTGCTCCTCAAAGTGTTTAGGGGCGATGGGTATAAACGATACCTAGCCGGGCGAGGTCGGGCAAGGTGCCGGCGGCGGCAGAAAAACCCTCCAGAAAATGAAGTGCCCGCCGATAACTGTGAATGGGCGGCTCCCATTTTGCCAACAAGCAGGGTGCAGAAAATATGGACGTGGAGCGGATCCGGAGCGGGCAGACCCTGGTGACGGCGATCCGGGGCGTGATCCAGGGCAAGGGGGTTCCGGCGGGGCAGTTGCTGACTGGGGTGGGGAGGGCTGGCACCAAGGGCGACGTGCTGCAGTTGAGCAATTTTATCGACGAGGACTGCGCCCAGAAGGTGCTCAAGAATTCACTGGCCGAGTGCTTCGACAAGGCTTTTGCCGAGGCCGGGGTGGACATCGATACCCAATTCCTGCTGGAGAGCGGCCTGGACACCTCGCCGGAGGCCACGGCCAAGCGCATTGTCGATTTTTCCACGGGTTTCCTGGCGGCCTTCAAGAGCGACAACCCTGACTTGGAGGGCACCGATCAGATCGACGAGTTCACGGCCCTGATTAAGGATGCGGTGGAGAAGGGTTTTGAGGATGCGCGGGAGATTTTCAAAGGTATAGGCCAGATCTCGGGGGAGGTGCAGGGGGGTATAGACAAGACCCATGAGCTGGTGATGAAGGGCCTCGACGATTTCGCCGACCGGGAGAAGAAGGCCCTGGCCGAGCCACCGGCCGCAGCCCAGCCGCAGCAGGGCGCGGCGAAGAAGGGAAGCTTGGTGGGGGCGATTTAGATAACGCGCAACAGCCTCGGGCAAGGGCGGGTCCGCAGCAGCGGGTCCGCCTTTTTTTGTCAGAATGGCAGCGGGTTGGTGGCGTGGGGTGCCCATTCCGGCAAAAAGGCGAACGGTACAGGATTTGCGTAGCAGGGGGCTCAAGTGTTGATTCTCATCCGAATAAGGTGCGCATATGAACCTTAACAAATTCACCCAGAGATCCCAGGAAGCCCTTCAGGAAGCCCAGTCCCTGGCCCTGCGGCGCGGGCACGAGCAGGTGGACGGCGAACACCTGCTGGCGGTGCTCCTCGAACAGGAGGGGGGGCTGCTGCCGCGCCTCATGCAGCGGCTGGAGGTGCCGGTCGCGGCTTTTCAAAGCGAGGTGGGTAAGGCCCTGGGCAAGCGGCCCAAGGTTTCGGGGCCTGGCGCACAACTCTATACGAGCCGCCGGCTGCAGGAAGTTCTGGTCAAAGCCGAAGGGGAGGCCCATGGGCTCAAGGACGAATACGTCTCGGTGGAGCATCTGGTCCTGGCGATCATCGCCGAGGGTGGGGGCACGGAGGCCGGCCGTATCTTCGCCCAGTTCGGGGTCAAGCGCGACCGCTTCCTCAGCGCCCTGATGGCGGTGCGGGGCAAGCAGCGGGTGACCAGCGCCAACCCGGAGGGGGGGTACGAGGCCCTGGAGAAGTACGGGGTGGAGCTGGTGGCCCTGGCCCGCGCCAACAAGCTAGACCCGGTGATCGGCCGCGACGGGGAGATCCGCCGGGTCATCCGCATCCTCTCGCGCAAGACCAAGAACAACCCGGTGCTCATCGGCGAGCCGGGGGTGGGCAAGACCGCCATCGCCGAGGGGCTGGCCCAGCGCATCGTGCGGGGCGACGTACCCGAATGGCTCAAGGACCGGTCGCTCTTCTCGCTGGACCTGGGGGCGCTGATGGCCGGGGCCAAGTACCGGGGCGAGTTCGAGGAGCGGCTCAAGGCCGTGCTCAAAGAGATCAAAGAGAGCGAGGGCCGGGTGCTGCTCTTCATCGACGAGTTACACACCATAGTTGGGGCCGGCCGCACCGAGGGCTCCACCGACGCGGGCAACATGCTCAAGCCCATGCTGGCCAGGGGCGAGCTGCACTGCATCGGGGCCACCACCCTCGACGAGTACCGCAAACACGTCGAGAAGGACGCGGCTCTGGAGCGGCGCTTCCAGCCGGTGCTGGTGGAGGCTCCCTCGGTGGAGGACACCATCTCCATCCTGCGCGGCCTGCGCGAGCGCTTCGAGGTGCACCACGGGGTGCGCATCCAGGACAACGCCCTGGTAGGGGCCGCGGTGCTGTCCAACCGCTACATCGCCGACCGCTTCCTGCCCGACAAGGCCATCGACCTGGTGGACGAGGCCTGTGCCCTAATCCGCACCGAGATCGACTCCATGCCCGCTGAGTTGGACGACCTGACCCGGCGGGTGATGCAACTGAAGATCGAGGAGGCCGCCCTCCAGAAGGAGCAGGACAAACCCAGCCAGGACCGCCTGGAGGACCTGCGCCGTGAACTGGCCGAACTCAAGGGCCAGGCCGCCTCCCTGCGGGCCCAGTGGGAGAACGAGAAGGGGGCCATCGCCCAGGTGCGGAGTCTGCGCGAGGAATTGGAACAGGGGCGGCACCAGGCCGAGGAGGCCCAGCGCCGCTACGACCTGAACCGCGCCGCCGAACTGCGGCACGGGAAGATACCCGAGTTGGAGCGGCGGTTGCGCCAGGCCGAGGAGCAGCTCAGTGGCGGTCAGGGAGGCAAACGCCTGCTGCGCGAGGAGGTCACCGAGGAGGAAGTGGCCCAGATCGTTTCGCGCTGGACCGGCATCCCGGTGAGCCGGCTGGTGGAGGGGGAGCGGGAGAAGCTCCTGCGCCTCGACCAGATCCTGCACCAGCGGGTGATCGGCCAGGAGGAGGCCGTGCGCCTGGTGGCCGACGCGGTGATCCGGGCCCGGGCCGGGATCAAGGACCCGCGCCGGCCCATTGGTTCGTTCATTTTTCTCGGTCCCACCGGGGTGGGCAAGACCGAGCTGGCCAAGACCCTGGCCCAGGCCCTCTTCGACTCGGAAGAGAACGTAGTGCGCATAGACATGAGCGAGTACATGGAGAAACACACGGTCTCGCGGCTGATTGGCGCGCCCCCCGGATACGTGGGCTATGAGGAGGGCGGCCAGTTGACCGAGGCGGTTCGGCGCAAACCCTACGCGGTGGTGCTCTTCGACGAGATCGAGAAGGCCCATCCCGAGGTGTTCAACGCCCTCTTGCAACTGCTCGACGACGGCCGGCTCACCGACGCCCAGGGCCGCACCGTGGACTTCAAGAACACGGTGGTGATCATGACATCCAACATCGGCTCACCCCATCTGGTCGAGGGGGTGGACGACCAGGGTGAGATCCACCCTGGGGCGCGCGAGCAGGTGATGCGGGAGTTGCGCAACCACTTCCGCCCGGAGTTTTTGAACCGGGTGGACGAGATCGTGCTCTTCAGGCCGCTCAAACTGGAGGAGACCGAGCGGATCGTGGATCTGTTGATCGAGGACCTGCGCCGGCGGCTGCGCGACCGGCGTCTAAGCCTGGAATTGCGGGAGCCGGCGCGGGCTTTCATCGCCCGTGAGGGCTTTGACCCGGTGTACGGGGCCCGGCCCCTAAAACGCTTCCTGCAGCGCGAGCTGGAGACCCGCCTGGGCCGGGCCCTGGTGGCCGGCCAGATCGAGGACGGGGCGAAGATCGTCGTCGACCTGGAGGGCGGGGAACTGGCGGTGCATCACGAGAACCCGGGAACCTGAGTACGGACTTTTCGTCTTGTATAATGCACCTACCTACAAACCATTAGGAGTGGAATAGAATGCGGATATCAGCAGTACTTCTGGCAGCCAGTCTGGCCCTGAGCGGGGCGGCCCATGCCACAGTCGAAGAGAACCTGGCCCAGTTGCAGCAGTTCAGCGATGGTTTTGCCCTGGTGGCCTCTACCGTGACCACGGGGGTGGTGGCCATCGAGAGTTGGAAGAACCCAGACAGCGACGAGTCCGAGCGGGGTCCCAATCCCTTTGAAGGCACGCCCTTCGAGGATTTTCTCCCCAACCCTCGCCGCTTCGGCCCCAACCCCCCCGGCGAAGGCCAGGGCTCGGGAGTGATCGTCAACTACAAGGGCAAGTACTATATCCTCACCAACTACCACGTGGTGCGCGGGGCCGACGAGTTGGAGGTGAAACTGGTGGATGGCCGGAATTTTGCGGCCGAGGTGGTAGGTACCGATTCCTTGAGCGACGTGGCGGTGCTCAAGGTGGAGGCCCAGACCCTGCCGGCGCTGATTATGGGCAATTCGGATCGGCTGCGGGTGGGCGAATGGGTGATGGCCATCGGCAATCCCTTCGGCTTCGAGCACTCGGTCACCACCGGCATCGTCAGCGCTGCGGGCCGTCGGCGCTTTGGCCGGGACGAGTACGGTTCCTTCATCCAGACCGACGCGGCCATCAATCCGGGCAACAGCGGCGGGGCCCTGGTCAATTTGCGCGGCGAACTGGTGGGTATCAACACCGGCATCATCTCGCGCAGCGGCGGGTACCAGGGCATCGGCTTCGCCATCCCGGTCAACATGGTCAAGAACGTCATGGGCCAGCTCATCGAGCACGGCGAGGTGAAACGCGGCCTGTTAGGGGTCAACATCAAGGACCTCGACCGGGTCACCGCCGAGGCCCTGGGCCTGGAGAAGACCCAGGGGGTACTGATCGACGGGGTGCGTCCGGGGGGCGCGGCGGACAAGGCAGGGGTGAAGCAGGGGGACGTGGTGCTCGAGGTGGAGGGCAAGCCGGTGCGCGACACTGTCGAGCTCAAGAGCCTGATCGGCGAGACCCCCCCCGGCACCCGGGTGGACCTGCTGGTGGCCCGCGGCGAGGAGCAGCGCCACATCCCCGTGGTTCTGGATCAGCTTACCGCCGAGGCCCTGGCCCGGACCAATGCCCCGGAAGCAACCGGGGAAGGGCGGGGCGATCGCCTGGGCCTGGTCGTCCAGAACCTGACCCCGCAAATCGCCGAGCATTTCGGATACGAGGGGCAGAGCGGGGTGGTGGTGAGAGGGGTGAGGCCCCGCAGCCCGGCGGCCCGCCGCGGCCTGAAGGCAGGGGATCTGATCCAGGAGGTCAACCAACGGCCGGTGGGCAATACCGAGGAGTACGCGCAGGCCCTGGCCGCGGCGGCCAAGCGCAGCAAGTCCGTGCTCTTCACCGTGCGGCAGGGCGACAACACCCATCTGATGGCGGTGCCCATCCCCGCCCAGTGAGATCCTCAACCCAGACCCCTCTCCCCGGCGGAGAGGGGTTTTTTTATTTTGGGGCCATGCCGAGCAGAGAATTCTACTATCCCTGGGAATGGGACCTGCGCTGCAGCCCCAAGGCCCTGTGGCCCCTGGTGGCCGACACCAACCGCTTCAACCGCGACACCGGCCTGCCCCCGGTACAGAAGTCCAGCGCCGGGGCCAATGCCCGCCGCTGCCTGCGCTTCACCAAATTGGGCCTGGTGGTGGAGTGGGAGGAGGAACCCTGCGAGTGGGTGCGGCCCCGCCGCTTCGGGGTGGTGCGTCGCTACAAGCAGGGGACCGTGGCCCAGATGCGGGTGCTTGCCGAACTGGAGCCCCGGGCCCGAGCGGGGGACTCGGCTGTTGTATTAGGCGTGACTCTGGCCGGGCAACCTGCTGGGATGGCTGGCCATCCCGGTGCCGGTGGGAATACTGAGCGCCCGCAGCTTTGCCCGGGTCTTCCGCCAGTACGACGAGTTGGCCTCCCGCGCCGAGGTCCGCTGGCCGTAGCCCTTGGCCCCGCAGCCAGTGCGCTTTGCCGAGGGCGGCAGGCAACTGCTCCAGGCCCTGCGGCAGACCTTGCTGGCCGAGGGGGCGGACCCGGACCCGGACCTGCTCGCTCGCCTGGCGGCCCACCTCGAACAGGCAGACGATTTGAGCACCGGCTGCATCCGGCTCTACGAGCTGGCCGATGCCTGGGGCGCGCCGCGGAGCCATGTGCTGGAGTTGTGCCTGCTCTCCACCCGGGTGGGCTTGCTTGAATTCGAGTGGGACCTGCTCTGCCCCCTGTGCCGGGGGGCCAGGGTGCGCAACCCCTCCCTGGAGGGATCGTGCCCCAGGTCCACGGCGACACCTGCAACATCGAGATTGCGGTTTATTTCGAGCGCACCGTGGAGTTGACTTTCCATCCCAACCCAGCCATCCGGCCAGCCAAGGCCGGGGCGTTCTGCGTGACCGGCCCCCAGACCACCCCCCACGTATCCCCACAGCAGTTGTTGGCCCCCGGCGCCGAGCGGGTGGCGCATCCCCGGCTGCGGGCCCTGGGGCTGCCCGGGGCGCCCAGTTCATTCGGGTGGAGGAGGGAGGACAGGCCGAGGCGGCGTGGAGGATCGAGTCGGGCTGGCCGGACGAGGAGTGGGTTCAGTCCCCGGAGGCGGCCCTGCGCGTTGTCAATGCCACCGGGTCCGAGCAAGTTGCTGGTGTTGGAGCGCACGGCCTGGTGCAACCAGGCCGCCACCGCCGCCGAGGTGACGGCCCTGCAGCCGTCCGCGACCTTTTCGCCGGGGAGGCCCTGCAGCCGGGGGAGAAGATCGCGGTGGGCAGTCTGACGGTGCTCTTCACCGACCTGTGCGGCTCCACACGGCTCTACAACCAGATCGGCGACACCCCCGGCTTTTGGCCTGGTGATGAGCCACTTCGATATCCTGCTGAAGGCCATTGCCGAGGAGGAGGGGGCCCTGGTCAAGACCATTGCGGACGCGGTAATGGCGGTATTCCGCTGGCCGGTGGCCGCCCATGCTGCGGGTGCAGCGGGAGTTGGCGGCCTCGCCGGAGACGGGGGGGCTGCAACTGAAGGTGGGGATGCACTATGAGCCCTGCATCGCCGTTTCCCTCAACGACCGGGTGGACTATCTTGGTTCGACGGTGAAGTTGGCCTCGCTGTTGGAGCATGTGTCCAAGGGCGCTGATCTGGTGCTCTCCTCCATCGTGCGCGAAGGCCCCGAGGTGGCGCAGTTTCTCACCGGGGCAAACCACCTGTGGGTCGAGCCTTTGGAAACTGAACTCAAGGGTTTTGACCAGGCCCGCTTTTCCCTGTGGCGTGTGGTTCCAAGTTGAGGCGTCGGGGAGCGACCCACTTCGGGCTTTCCCAAGGCGCGGACTTGTGCCCTCCCCCAAGACCCTTCCCCCGCAACGCCCCATACGTTGGCGCCTTGCGCCCGGGCTCGCTTCGCTCCGCTCTCCCCACGACCTCACCCGCGTCCTACCCTACCGCTCATTGAATGAGGAACCCCCTCGCCTGCCGCTGCGCCAACCCGCGCGGCTCCCCGCCGGGGTCATCTCCCCGCCGCTTGCAGTGATTGACATAATCCTTGGGCGAGTTTCTATGGCGCACTACTCTGCTGCAGCAGTTTTTCGCAGGCCTCCAGATTGAGCCGCGCCTCTGCGTATTCTGGGTCGAGGGCCAGGGCTTTTTGGAACAGTTCGCGGGCCGGGACTGGTCTGCTCTCCTCCAACTCCATCACCCCCAGATTGTAATAGGCCCTGGCGTAACCGGGGTCGTATAGGACGGCTTTGGCGAAGGCTTGGCGGGCCTCGTCGCGCCTTCCCTGCCGGTAATGGACCAGGCCGAGGTTGTACCAGCCGGGAGGATAGTTGGAGCGCAGTTCCAGGCAGCGGGCCAGGTGGTCGGCGGCCCCGTCGTGGTCGCCTTTTTTTTCGTAGAAGGCGCCCAGGTCGGCGTGGACCTCGTAGTAGGAGGGGAAGATCGCCAGGGCCCTTTGCAGGCACTGGAGCCCCAGGGGTTCCTCGTCTCTTTCGAGGGCGGCCTTGCCCAGCACCTGCCAGGCCCGGGCGCTCTGGGGTTGGGCCCGCACCGCTTGTGAGAAGAGGGTGTACTCGTCCCGCCAGTCGCCGCTGCGGCTCCAGGTCCCCCAGGCCAGGCAGAGGGCCAGGAGCGCCCCGACGGCAGTGCGCCGCGCTCCCAGTTGCCGGAGGAGCAACGCGAGGGTCAGGCAGAAGCCGGCGGCAGGCAGGTAGAGCAGGCGCTCGGCCATGCCGGTGCCGATGGGAAAGAACAGGTTGGCCACCGGGGCCAGCGCCACCAGCATCCAGGCCAGACCCAGGGCCGCGGCGGGCAGGAAACGCCGGGCCCCCCACAGCGCCAGACCTACGGCGGCGGCAACCGCGGGGGCCAGCAGGAGGGCCGACAGCGACCAGGAGGGGGCCGGGGGCAGGGCGCCGAAAGAATAGTCGGCGCACAGGGAGTGGGGCAGGACCAGCAGCCCCAGGTACCGGCCCAGGACCAGCAGGGCGTTGGCCCAGCGCAGCGGGGTGTCCAGGTTGGCCAAGGGGTTGTCGAAGGGGTCGATCTGGCCGACGAGCAACCCGCCCAGCACCCACTGCCGCGCCCCCAGATAGAGCAGGGCCATGCCGCTGTAGAGGAGGTGGGCCGGCCAGTAGCGTTTTTGCGGAAAACCGCGATATTGAAAGAGGTCCGTCAGGAGGAGGAGGGCGGGCAGGGCGATGGCGCTCTCCTTGCTCAGAAGCGCGGCCAGCAGCGCCGTTCCGGCCATCAGAGGCCGGCCGCCCAGATGCAGGTGAAGGGCCACCAGCCCGAAAAGGGCCGCCAGCAACTCGGCCCGCCCCACCAGTCCGGCCACGGCCTCACACAGGACCGGATGGAGGGCAAAAAACAGGGCCGCCCACCAGGCAGGTTCCTCCTGTCCCAGCAATCGCCGCCAGACCAGATACAGCAGGGCCGCCACTGCCCCGTGGAGCAGGATGTTTACCAGGTGGTAGGAGAAGGGCGCCTGGCCGGACAGGTGGTAGTTGAGGGCAAAGGTCCACACGGTCAGAGGCCGGTACAGGCCGGAGTGGTCGCCGTGGAAGCCGGCCCAGTAATCGGCGCTGAGGATCTGGGTCAGCTCGCCACGCCGGACCACCGGGTTGTCGCGGACAGCGGCCCGATCGTCAAGCACAAAACCACCCCCTAGGGTGCGAACGTAAAGCAGCGCCCCGAAGGCGAAGAGCAGGAGCGGGCGCCAGTGGGCGCCGAACCATGACATGGGGACAAATCTAAAGAAACTCGCAAGGCCATGACGCCGGCCCCCATCTGGTACCCCGGCCCGGCCCCCTTTGTGTATCTGGTATTGCCGCTGCACCTGCCTGAGGCCCTGTCCGGTGGCTGGCTGGAAGGCGCCGCCAGCGGGCCATACCAGCTCTACCTGGGCGGGCAACTGGTGGGCCGGGGCCTGGGGTCCACCCTCACGGGCCGACCGGTGCGGGAGCGCTTTGAACTGGGGCCGGGCCTGGGGCCGGGGCCGCAGCAGTTGCTGGTCCTGGCCGCCGCCGGCGCCGGTGTGGGATGGCTGAGCCTGAGCGGAAAAGTGGACTGCGCTCAGGGCGGGCAGATCGAACTGGCCACTGGCCGGCCCTGGCAGGCGGCCCGGGCCGCCGAGTGGGAGGAAGGGCCCGGCGGAGGGGAGCGTTGCTGGCCGGCAGCGGGCGGGGAACTGGCCTGGACCGGGGTGGCGGTGGTCGAGCGGGTGGTCCTTCCCGATCCCTGGTCGCCCCTCCCAGTGGCTGAGCAGGCGCACTGGGGGCGGGCGGTGGTGGCATTTGGTGAGGCGGAGGCCGGCGGTCCGCTGCGCTTCGCCGCCGAGCCGGAATCCCTGCGCCGGGCCAAATGCGTCCACCGCGAGGGACTGCTGCGGCCTGGCAAGAGCTGGACCCTGGTGCAGACCCGGGATCCGCAGCGGGCCGTGCTGTTGATCCTCGACCTGGGCCAACAGCACAGCGGCTTTCCCTGCCTGCGCCTGCGGGGCGGCCGGGGCGGCCTGGTCGAACTGGGCTTTGCCCGCTCCTGGGGGCAGGTAGACAGTTGGGTGAGCTACACCTGCGGCCAGGGGGTGCAGGAGTGGAGCGGGCTGTGGCTGCGCACCTGCCGCTACCTAATGATGCGCCTCAGTCACTTCGAGCAGGAGGTGGAGATCGACTGCGTGGGCCTGGTAGGCCGCCATGCTGAGGTGGAGGGGCGCGGCGAACTGGCCCTTTCCCCCCTGCTGGAGCAGGTGTGGGAGGTGGGGCGGCGCAGCCTGGATGCCTGCCGCCAGGAGCTGTATTACTTTCCGGCGGGGCCGCCCTACGACTGGCTGCGGGCCCAGGCCCTGGCCCTGAACGACTGCTACCTAAGCGGCGACACCCGCGCCATGGGGGCGGCCCTGGCCGGGGCCGCGCCGGGGCAGGGCGAGGTGGCCGGGCAACTGGCCTACCTGCTGGCGCTGCAATCCCACCATCTATATGCCGGAGAGGGGGAGGAACTGGCGCGGCGATTGCCGGCGGCCCTGGCGGCCCTGGCGGCCTGCCGGTCGCCGGGATTGCCGGCGGGGGAGGGATCGTGGTCCGGCCCGGCTCTGGGCGCCCTGCGCATCGGGGCCCTGGAGGCGGCCGGCAGGCTGTGCCGCTGGCAGCGCGACCGGGCTGCGGCCCAGCAGTGGGAGCAGGAGGCCCGGGCCCTGCGCCGGCAGTGGGCCGCCGCGCCCCCGGAGCCCGAGGACCGCTGGGCCTACGCCCTGGCCTGCTACCTTGGCCTGCTGGCCCCCAAACCGCAGGAGGCCTGGGTGCGCCGGCTGGCCGGCGCCGGCCTGCTTGAGGCGTTTTACCTGGAAGGCGGGCTGTGGCGCAGTGGGGCCGGGGTCTGGGCCCTGGAATACCTGGAGATTAAGTGGGGCCGGACGGTCGGGCGCGAGGGGGAGACCTGGGGCGAGAAGAACGGGGGCTTTGAGGTGCTGCCCGGCCCTGAGTACTTCCTGGGGTCGCAGGTGTTAGGGGTCCGGCCGGGCAGCCCCGGGTACGGGGTGCTGGAGATCCGTCCGCCGGGTCTGGACCTGGGGCGGGTCCAGGGCCGCGTCCCCACCCGGCGCGGGATGGTGGAGGTGGAATGGCAACAGGGTAATGGGCGTTTCTGGCTTGCCCTGACCCTGGAGCGGGAGGGGGAGACCCGTCTGTGGCTGCCGCGGCTGGGCCAGCGCTTCCCGGTGGTCAGCCTCAACGGCGAGACCCTCTGGCGCAACGAGAAGATGTACCCCAACGCCCTGGTGCCCCAGATCAGCGCTGAGGCCGAGCACCTGGTGCTATCGCTGAAGGGGGCGGGTCGGCACGAGGTGGAGGTGGGGTGAGCGCGTCCCCCGAGTTTTTTTATATTACCCGCCCGCCGGCAGCGGCGGCGGTGGGAGACCTGCCCCTGCTGGTGCTTTTGCACGGGTACGGCAGCGACGAGGAGGACCTGATGGGTCTGGCTCCGCACCTGGACCCGCGCTTCACGGTGATTAGTGCGCGGGCGCCCCAGGTCCTGGAGCAGGGGGGCCACGCCTGGTTCGACGTGCAGTTCACCCCCTTTGGCCTGGTGCTGGACCACGAGCAAGCCCGGGCCTCGCGCCGGCAACTGGAGGTCTGGCTGGAGGGGCTGGTCGGGGCGGGCGGGGTGGACCGGGGCCGGGTCTTCCTGCTGGGTTTCAGCCAGGGGGCGGTTATGGCTCTGGGGGTGGCTCTGCACCGGCCCGAATTGGTGGCCGGGGTGGTCTTTCTCAGCGGCCTGGTGGCGGAGGAGATGATCCCGAAAGGCGCTGGGGAAGGGTTGGGTTCCCTGTCAGTACTGATGGCGCACGGGCGCCAGGACCCGCTGCTGCCAATCGCCTTGGGCCGCGCCTCCAGAGCCCTGCTGGAGTCTTTGCCGGTGCGCCTGGTCTACCGCGAATTCGAAATGGGGCACCAGATCAACGAGGAGTGCCTGGAGGAGGTGCGAGCATGGCTGAGCGAGGCGCTGGATCAGGGTTGAGCTGGGCTTCCGCCCTGGCCTGGGCCGGTCTCTGCCTAGCGCTGGCCGCCTGCGCCCACCGGGGGACCGAGCAGCCCCGGCAGAAGGTGGTGGTGGCGCAGCGGGCCCGCGACCTGGCCCAGGCCACGGCCCGCCCGGAAGCCACCGGCTCTGTGGGGGACAGGGACACCTTGGTGCTGGAGAGCGTCTATTTCGACTACCGCCAGGACCAGCTCCGCCCGGACCAGCAGAGGGTGCTCCTGCGCCACGCCGAGCGCCTCAAGGCCCACCCCGAGGTGTTACTGACCCTGGTGGGCCACTGCGACGACCGGGGCAGCGCCGAGGTCAACCAGGGACTGGGGGCCAGAAGGGCCGAGCGGGTTAAGAAGTTCCTGGCAGACCAGGGCCTCGCCCCGGAGCGGCTCAAAACCCTAAGCCGGGGGGAGGAGGAGCCGGTGGACCGGGGCAGAAACGCGGCGGCCCGGGCCCGGAACCGGCGGGTGGAGTTTGTGTTTGGCCCATGAGTGCTTCGCGGCCGGGAGTGACCGATTGCGGTCTCTCTCAAGGCCGTCCTTCTCCCTCGCTCGCTCATCGCTCCGCTACCCGACCAGTCCACCACGCGGACTTCCCTGCCCCCGCCTCTCCCCGGGAGAGACCTCCAGGGTCATCTCCCCTCCGCTGGAGTTTCGTTTCAGCTATCCAGCAACTGCCGCACGCGGCGAACCGGGTCCGCCAGCGTGAGGGGCTTCTGTAGCACCTCATCGGAGGTGGTGTACTGGGCCGGGTCCGTCGTGTACCCGGTGAGTACCACCACCGTGGGCCGGGCCTCAAAGCGGCCCAGGTATTCGAGCACCTCGGCCCGCGACATGCCGGGCATGGACAGGTCCAGCACCACCAGGACGACCTGCTTGCCTTCCCGCCGCAGGATCTCCCGCTCCTCCGCGCTCTTTCTCCCCCTCCAGCACCCGGTAGCTGGCCCGCCCCAGGCTCCTCCCTACGGTGCGCCGCACCAGTTCCTCGTCGTCGATGAGCAGCAGGGTCTCTGTGCCCCTGGGCAGGTGCGCCCAGGGCCGGCAGCAGCACCGAGAAGGTGGTGCCCTCCCCCGCCGTGCTTTCGCAGAGGATGCGGCCCCGGTGTTCCCGGACTATGGCATAGACCGTGGCCAGGCCCAGGCCGGTGCCCTTGCCCTCGGGCTTGGTGGTGAAGAAGGTATCAAAGATCCGCGCCTGGGTGGCCGCGTACATGCCCACCCCATTGTCGCTGACCTGCAGGAGCAGGTAGGGGCCAGGCGGCAAGTCGGCGGGCAGGTTTCCAGGAACGGCCAGCGCAGGTAGGCGCCGATGCGCGGGGCCGGACTGGCGGCCTCCTCCAGGGCGTCACGGGCGTTGATGAGCAGGTTGAGCAGCACCTGCTCGAGCTGGCCGGTATGGCCCTGAACCTGCGGGAACTGGGCGGCGATCTGGGCTTCCAGGGCCAGGCGCTGGTCAAAGGTCTGGCGGCAGATGGCCAGGATGTGGCGCAGCAAGGCGGCCAGGTCGAGGGGCCGGTGGGCGTGGGCGGGCCGGGCAAGAATCATGAGCTAACGGACCATGTCGGCGGCGCGGCAGGGATTCCCGCTGGATGCGCTGCCAGCTTTGCTCCCAGGGTTCCCGGGGGAAATCCGGGTTGATGTCGGTGATGTGCAGGGCGGTTAGTTCCTCGCGGGTGTAGCCCAGGCTGCTGCAGGCCGCCTCGTTGACGTAGAAAAAGCGGCCGTCCGGGCCGAACCAGAAGATCGCCTCGCTGGTGTTGTCGATGGTGAACTGGGCCAGGCGCAGGGCGGCTTCGGCCTGGCGGCGTTCGGCCACCTCGCGCTCAAGGGTCTGCAGGTGGCCGGTTCTTTCGATGGCCAGGGCCGCCTGGCTTGGCCAGCCGAGCCAGCAGGACCAGGTCCCGCTGGGTGAAGGTATGGGCGCAATAGAGCAGCAACTGCTGGCCGGGGGCGAAGCCCGGGGGAGAGGCTCGGGTCCTTGAGGTGCAGGTAGGCGGGGTCCTGGCCGCAGAGCAGGGGGCGCAACTGCACCTGGGGGGCCAGGGCCTCGACGCTGGGGGCGGCGAAGGCATCGAGGCTCCACACCCCGGTGCCGGGTTTCTATTTCTCGGTCAGGCCGCGCGGGTAGGGGTGGACCTTCTCCGTGGCCACCAGCAGGTGGGCGCACCGGTGTTCGATGAGGGCGTGGCCCAGCTTGACGAGCTTGCGCTCGAGGCGCTCCGGGAGTCGTTCCATCCAGAAGCAGGGGCGAGCAGGAGGCTAATCAACAAAAGAGGCGCCCTCCCTCTCAAGCGCTTCTCAGGCCCAGCCGGCGCTCTCCTGGCGGACGATTGAAGCCATGGCATCGAGCCAGACCGGATGGCTGTTGAGGCAGGGGCTCAGGTGCAGGGTCTGTCCCCCGCCTTCCCGGAACTGGCGCTGGCCCTCGTGGCCGATTTCGTCGAGGGTTTCGAGGCAGTCGGCGGTGAAGCCGGGGCAGGCTGCGGCCAGGGCGCGCACGCCCCGGCCGCCGAACTGGCGCAGCAACTCCTCGGTGTAGGGCTCCAGCCAGGGGTCTTTGCCAAAGCGCGACTGGAAGCCTAGGGTCCACTGGTGCTGGCCCAACCCCAGGGCCAGGGCCAGGAGCCGGGCAGTGGTCTCGCACTGGCGGCGATACGGATCGCCCGCGGTGACGTAGCGGTTGGGGATGCCGTGGAAGGTGAGCAGGTAGTGGTCGGGGGCAAAGCCGGACTGGCGCAGGTCCTCCTCAAAGGAGGTCTTGAGCGCCGCGATGTAGGCGGGATGCTTGTAGTAGGGCTGCACGAAGCGCAGGGTGGGCATCTGCCGGCGGCGGTCAAAGAAAAGGGGGCAGCGCCGGCCAAAGGCGGCGCGGACCACCGCGTCGTAGATGGAGCCGGTGGTGGAGCAGGAGAACTGCGGAAACATGGAGAAGACCAGGACCCGCTCGGCGCCGGCACCCTGCAACTGCTGCATGGCCTCGGCGATGCCGGGTTGGCCGTAGCGCATGCCCAGGGCCACCTGATACCCGGGCCCCAGGCGGTCCTGCAGTTCGGCGGCCTGGGCCTGGGAATGGAGCAGGAGGGGGGAACCCTGGGGGGTCCAGATGCGGCGGTACAGGGCCGCGGAGCGGGCGGGCCGGCGGGTCAATACAAAGAGATAGAGGATGGGCAGCCACTGCCAGCGGGGCAGATCGACCACGCGCGGATCGGAGAGGAACTCGCGCAGGTACGGGCGCAGGGCCGCGGCGGTGGGCGCCGCCGGGGTGCCCAGCTGGGCCAGGAGCACGCCGATGGGGGAAGATCCAGACATGGTTTTCCGTGGTTGATGCTAAGGTCCGGGCTGCGTAGTTTCTTGCGCGATCGGCGACCCCACATTCATACAACACCAAGGAGTCTTTAGCGCATGCGCGCCATCTTTGTCGGCATCGAGTACGCGGGCAAGTCCACCCTGATCCAGTTGCTGGACCAGTACTACCGCCACCGCCGTTGCCCCACCCACACCGACGACCACTTCAGCATCCCCGACGCCTCGCTCAGCCCAGCCTCCCAGGCGCTGATGGTGGGGTTTCCGGACGACGTGAAGGAGCGGGGCCAGCGCATGCAGATCCACTACCACGTCGAGGTGATCAAGAACTACCCCCACACCCTGATCGGGGGCTGGCACCTTGAGGAGGCGGTCTACTGCGCGGTGTACGGAGACGACCCAGAGAGTCCCTACTACAGGAACTACGGCTACCGTTTCCAGCGCCTGTACGAATCCCTGGTGCTGGAGGCCCATCTCCCCGACATCGTCCTGATTCACCTGATGGCCAGCGAAGAGGCCATCGCCCAGCGCATTGAGGCCAAGCCCCACCCCTATCAGGTCATCAAAGAAAAGGATATTCCCCGGCTCAAACAACTCTTCGCCGAGGAGGTGGAAAAATCCCTCTTCACCAACAAAGGGTACACCATCCAACTCGACACCACTGGCAAGACCCCGCAGCAGTCCCTCGACGAGTTGCTACTGCTCTCGGAGCCGCGCATCACCGCCGGGGAGCTGGCCATGCGGGCGATGCCGGTGCCGGAGGGCGAGTACGAGGTGAGGTACGAGGGCGGGGTGCGCCGGACGGTTCCCAAGCGGTGACCTTTCCCGCCGTAGCATCCAGTTGCTTTTGGGTGGAGTCTCAGTTTCCTTTAACGTCAAGTATCATCCGGGATGAAGCATCGTTCGCGGTGAATGTTCAGACAAGGAGGAAAAGATGGCAAGTGTTTTGAGAGGGGGGCTGGTCCTGGCCGCGGCCTGGGTGCTGGGTGCGGCCGGCGAGTCCGGGGCTCGGGGCCCGCGGGTGGGCCAGATCCCCAACGGCGGGGTGGCCGGCTGCGCCAGTTGCCACATCGGCTCCGCTGGCGGCGGGCCGCGCAACGCCTTTGGCCAGCAGGTCGAGGCGAATTTTCTTACTGCCACCGGTTTTTCCGGGCGGGTGCAGTGGGGCCCTGAGCTGGCGGCGCAGGACGCCGACGGGGACGGGTTCACCAACGGCCAGGAGCTGGGCGATCCCGAGGGACTCTGGAAGGCCGGCGACGCCGATCCGAGCGAGGTTGCCTCCATCACCCTGCCGGGCGACGCCAAGAGCCATCCGGAGCCTCCGGTAGCCAGCGCGGTGGAAGCCACCACCTGGGGCCAGGTCAAGGAAGCTGTGCGGGACCTGTTCCGATGAGCGCAGACCCCTCCCCCCAGCCGGTTTCCCGCCGGCTGGTCAACGCCTTGCTGGGCCTGGGGGCTCTGGGGGCTTTAGGTGGGATGGCCGGGGCCGTGCTGGCCTACCTGTGGCCCCAGCCGGGCCAGGCCGCCGGCTCCGATCTGCTGACGGGGACTGCGGGGCCCCTCAATCCCCAGGCCGTGGGCGAGGGGCAGGGGGTGGTGGGCCGTAGCAAGGTGGGCAAGGTGCTGGTGGTCCGCCAGGGCGGGGAGTGGATCGGGTTGTCGGCCACCTGTTCACATCTAGGTTGTACCGTCTCCTGGAACCCGGCCAGCAAACAGGTGGAATGTCCCTGCCACGGGGCCCGCTACGGCCTGCGGGGTGAGGTGCTGCGCGGCCCGGCCCGCCAGGCCCTGGGCCGGGTGGAACTGAAGGTGGACGCCCAGGGCATCCATGTGGCGGCCGCCGGCGGATGAAAGGGGTGCAACGGGCGCTCTGGCAGTGGCTGGACCAGCGCCTCCACCTCGAGCCCCTGGCAGAGGCCCTGTGGCAAAACCTCCGCAAGGTGGTGCCGCCCCATGTCAACTGGCTCTTCACCCTGGGGGCGACGCTGGCCGCCCTGCTGGCCGCCCAGGTCGGCACCGGGGTGCTGCTGATGGCCTACTACAAGCCCAGCGCCGCCCAGGCCCACCACAGCATCGAGCACCTCAGCTACGAGGTGCCCCTGGGCTGGTTCATCCGTTCCCTGCACGCCTGGGGCTCCCACCTGATTGTGGGCCTGGCCTTGCTCCACCTGATCCACGTCTACGTGTACGGAGGGTACAAGAAGCCGCGCGAACTGACCTGGGTCAGCGGGGTGCTGCTCTTGGCCCTGCTGCTGGGCTTTGGTTTAAGCGGGTACCTGCTGCCCTGGGACCAGGTGGCGTACTGGGCCACGGTGGTAGTTACCCAGTCGGCGGACTCGGTCCCCCTGGCGGGGCCCTGGCTGCGCCGTTTCCTCATCGGGGCCGACGAGGTATCCGATCCCACCCTGGGCCGCTTCTTCGTGGTCCACGTCATCCTGCTGCCCCTGGGGCTCTTGGGCCTGATGGGGCTGCATCTGCTCCTGGTGCGCTGGCTGGGCATCTCGCCCCTAGGCCGCGCCGATGAGCCGGCCCCCGACTCGGAGGCGCTGCGGCAGCGGGGCGGGCATCCCTTTGTGCCCTATCACCTGCTCAAGGACCTGGCCGCCGTCTGGGTGGGGCTGGGGGTGTTGTGTACCCTGGCGCTGCTCTGGCCCAGCCCGGTGGGCGAGCCGGCCGATCCGCTGGTGACTCCCCTCGGCATCAAGCCGGACTGGTACTTTCTGCCGCCCTACCAGTTGCTCAAGTACGTGCCCGAAGCGGTAGGGGTGCTGATCCCCCCGCTCTTCTTCCTGCTCCTGCTCCTGCTGCCCTTCCTCGACCGCTCGCCCGAGCGGCACCCGCGCGGGCGATCCCGGGCCATGGCGGCCGGGGTCCTGGTCGCCGCCTGCCTGCTGCTCCTGGGGGTGCTGGGCCACCTTTCAGAGACCACCCGCACTATCCTGGGCATCACCTATCACTTCGACATCCTCGGCTGGCCCTCCCATGCGGGGGGGAAGGCGGCGCCGTGAAGAGGCTGTGGGGGTTCTTCCTTCTCGGCCCGGCCCTGCTGTGGGCCCAGCCGCCGACCTCACTCGACGAGGTCTTTTGCGCCACCTGCCACTTTGACCAGGGGGAGGAGTTCGGCCAGAGCACCCACTACCAGAAGGGGCAGTTGTTGTGCCACGACTGCCACGGCGGGCTGCCCTTCGAGGCCAATCCAGAGAAGGCCAAGGGGCCGGGTTCGGGCTTCATCGGCAGACCGGGGCGCGAGCAGATCGCCGCCCTGTGCGGCAAATGCCACGCGGCCCCGGCCCACGCCTTTGCCCAGGGCCCTCACGCTGCCTGGCAGAACGCGGCCAACCCAACTTGTATCAGTTGCCACACTAACCACCACGTGCTCGACGCCTCGCTGGAACTGATCGATACCACCTGCGGCCATTGCCACCAGCCCGGCACCCCGGCTTTGGCCCGCGGGGAGGCCATCCGCCAGCAGCTGGGGGAGGCTAACCAGCAGCACCGGCGGCTGCAGCTCCACACCGACAGCCTGTTGCAGGTGGACGGTTCACTGCGCCGGGCGGTCTCCTATCTGGAGGCCGGGGCCGCCGCCCTGCGCGAGGCCGACCCAATGACCCACGCCCTGGATCTGGACCTGCTCGCAGGCAAGCTGGACGAGGCGCGGGCCGAGCAGGATCAGGTCAAGCAGTTGCTGGCCGAGCGGGAGGTCGGCCGGCAGCGCCGCTCCTGGGCGGTGGGCGCGATCTGGGTGCTGGTGGCGGCCAACGTTTTCCTGCTCTGGCGCAAACGCCGGCAGTTGCAGTAGCCCGGTGCCGGGGTTGAATTCCCCGCCTTCGTGCCGAAAAGTTGTACTCTCTCCCCTGCGGCAGACAGAGGCGAATCCCGGTGCCCACCGATCCCCGCTACGAGACCCTCGATCCAGCTGATTGGCAGGAGATGCGCGCCCTGGCGCATCGCATGGTGGACGACGCCCTCACCTACCTCGAAAAGGTCGGCGAGCGCCCCGTCTGGCAGCCAGTGCCGCCCGAGGTCGCCGCCCGTTTCGCGGGCCCGGCGCCGGCCAAGCCCGAAGGCGCCGAGGCGGTCTACCGCCAGTTCGCCGAGACCATCCTCCCCTACCCGCTGGGCAATATCCTCCCGCGTTTCTGGGCCTGGTACATGGGCAACGGCACGGTACTGGGGGCCTGGGGGCCCTGGACGATTTCTGGGCCGCGGTGATGAATCCCAACGTGGGCGAGGGCAACCACGTCGCCAATCTGGTCGAGGCCCAGGTGATCGACTGGATGCAGGCAATGGTCGGTTTTCCGGGCAGCGCCAGCGGAATGCTGGTGAGCGGTGGTTCGATGGCCAACTTCGTCGGCCCGGCCGTGGCCCGCAACAGCTAAGACGGTTTCGACCTGGGGGCCGCCGGGCTGCGGGGGGCGCCGCAATCCTTGACGGTGTACGCCTCCAACGAGGTCCATAGCTGTATCCAGAAGGCGGTGGAGTTGCTGGGGCTGGGCAACCAGCACCTGCGCAAGATTGCCGTGCGGGGCGACTATACGGTGGATCTGCAGGCACTGGAGGCGGCGATGGTCGCCGACCGGGCTGCCGGCTGCCGGCCCATCTGTGTGGTGGGCAATGCCGGCACGGTCAACACCGGGGCTATTGATGACCTGCAGGCATTGGTCAACCTGTGTGTGCGCGAGGGGTTGTGGTTCCACGTGGACGGGGCCATCGGCGTGGTGGCGGTGCTGGCCCCAAGTGTAAAGCCCAGGCTCGCCGGCATCGAAAAGGCCGACTCGGTGGCCCTCGACCTGCACAAGTGGATGCATCTGCCCTTCGAGGTGGGGTGTGTGCTGGTGCGCCACGCAGAGGCCCACCGCCAGACCTTCTCGCTGACCCCCGAGTACCTGGAACACGAGTCGCGTGGCATAGCCGCCGGCCACACCTGGTTCAGCGACTACGGCCTCCAGTTGTCGCGCTAGTTCCGGGCGCTCAAGGTGTGGATGTCGATCAAGGAGCACGGGCTGGAGCGCTTTGGCCGGATGATGGAGCGCAACGTGGAGCGGGCGCGTTATTTTGCCGGCCTGGTGGAGGCGTACCCGCAACTGGAAAGGATGGCGCCCATCGGGCTGGACATCGTCTGCTTCCGCTACAACCCGGGGGGTGGGAGGAGCAGGCTCTCAACGCCCTGAACAAGGAGTTGCTGATCCAGCTGCAGGAGCAGGGCATCGCCGCCCCTTCCTACACCACCCTCCAGGGCCGCTACTGCCTGAGCCTGGCGGTGGCCAACCACCGCAGCCGGCAGGAGGATTTCGACCTCCTGGCCGAGAAGGTAGTCCGCATCGGCAGGGAGCTGGCGGCCCGCCCGGGTTGAGCCGAGGGGTGCCGGTTGCTCGGCTGGTGGAGCATCTGGCCGAAGGAAGAAAAAAAGCCTGTCGCATGAAAGGCCCGGTTGTGCATCATTGGTACATTGAGACACGTATTTGCCGCGACTCCCTGGCAGAAAGGAGGCGATAGCTCGATGGAGGCGCTATCCTCTGAAGCGCTTTGAACCTCGTCTCGCGATGGGCGATTCCTGCAGCCCACCCCCAAACCATAGAACGGTGTTGACCTGCGACCCTCTGGACAAATGAGTGGAGGCGCATCGAGGAATCAGAGGGTTTGTTTCATCGCCGCAGATTCCGACTCCGTTCTTAGTGGCCCTCGATTGGTTCTGTTTTTGGCAACATGAAGCGCGGTGATCTTTCTCAAGCCTGATGGTTAAGAGGAGTACCTATCATGCGGCGGGGAAATCATACCGGTTCTTGCTGGCATCGGATCCTGGTCTATGCGGCCTATCACGGATGGCCCGGCACCGAGCTAGCCGGCATTCGCTCCTGCGCTTTGTTCGTCTTTGAAGGAGGGCCATGGCTCAATTGGCTGGCACCCCGAGTCGCGCCAGGGGTATGGATTTGGGCGGACCCGCCCAACAGGGCAGTACGGCAGCGGTCGGGTTCCGCCGAGAACCCAGTTCCTTCATATCACGACATTGAACTGCGGCCGAAGTGAGGATACGCTCCCTTCGGCCCAAAAGATTCCGCCAAACAGGAGCCGCCCTTCCCGGGTGGCTCCTGCTCTTTGTGGGGGCCCCCCGACCTCCTGCGTTGCCCCCCAACCAAGAACCGCCTCGCCTCTTGCCAACACGGTCTGTATAGGTGGCGGTTCCTGGAGTTCCGGTTGTGCAGCGTCGCGCAAGAAGGTGCAGCAAAGCGATCTGGGCGTCAGCAGTTGGGATGGGATGTGGGAACCGCAAAAACAGCTAGTTGGCTGGTCCATCGGTTGCGAGCAGCGATAGGCACAGGATTTCCAAGAAGCCGGGTGAGGTTTGACTAGGTGGCTACAAACCGACAATGCGGCAAGCGCCAAAGGGAGCGAGCCATGTCGACGATCGAAAGGCGCCAAGCGGATTCAGGGATCTCCAAAGCCAGGCTGTGCCTGGCAATGCTCCTGAGCTGGGGGGCCTTTTTGCTGCTCTTTGTGTTGGGGGAGGGCATCGGTATCCCCGAGAGTGTGCCAAGGGCGCGCTATCTCAACACCGCCAAACTCGGCGGCGGCATGGCCGCCTATTTCGTGGGCGCACAGTTCTTCCTGTCCCGTGGCCATACCCAGGCGGTGCGCCGGGACTGGCCACTAATGCTCGGGCTGAATATTAGCTTCATACTCTTGGGGGTACTGATCCTCAAGGAAGGGCCCGCCCTGAAAGCGCTGGGGTGGCTGGTGGTGGTTGCCGCCACGGTGGGGGGTTCCTGCGCTGGGGCTGCCTGGGCGGCCCGCCTGGCCAGACAGCGGCAGTCCCTGCCGGTCCGCGCTGAGGGGTAGCGCTTCTCGCTAAGGGGTTGGAACATATCCTCGATGGAGGCCGCCCATTGACACCTTGATGCTGGTCCTTTTGATGCTGGTGGGATGGCTGCTGCTCAAGTGGCGCAAAACAGTAGTTCGCTTGGAGCGCCTGGAGGGGCGGTTCTTCCGCCTCGACACCGAGCTCAAATTCCTGCAGGCAGAGTTGGGCCGGGCAAGACCTGAGCCCCCTCCCGTGGCTGCCGAGCGGATGGTGCCGTCCGCTGCTCCATACGCTGGGCGCGGTGTTGCTCTTTCTGCTGGTGAACATCGAGATCGCCTACTTCTTCAGCCCTCCTGGCCAGGGACTCACCCTCGATTTTTCGGCCAGTTTCGCCCAGGACATGACCTATTACCTGGCCTGGGCGCTCTTCGCCTTCGCCCTGCTGATCCTCGGTATCAGGATCAGGAACACCCCGGCGCGGTACGCCGGCATGGGGCTGCTGGTGGCGACGCTGCTCAAACTCTTCTTACACGATCTGTGGCGGCTGGGTGGTTTGTACCGGATCGGTCCGCTGGTGGGTATGGCCCTGGTGCTGATCATAGTCTCCTTCACCTACCAGCGTTTCCTCAACCAGGAGGACAGATGCTGAGATTCAGGGAAATCGAGGACCAGGACCTGCCTTCGTTTTTTTTGTGCGCACCGCCACCCGCGAGAACGCGTATACCATGGAGCAACTCGGCGAGTTGGGCATCACCGTGGAGTCGGTGCGGGCCCTGCTCGGCAAGACCCACCGGGGGTGGCTTTGCGAAGACGAAGGCCGGGCGATGGGTTTTGCGATGGGCAACAAACAGCACGGGGAGATCTGGGTCATCGCGGTGCTGCCCAAGTACGAAGGCCGGGGCATCGGTGCCAGGCTGCTGACCCTGGTGGAAGACTGGCTGTGGTCCGAAGGCTGGGAGTTGCTGTGGTTGACCACCGACCTCGACGTCTCGCTCCGGGCCTACGGCTTTTACCGGCGGCAGGGATGGGTGGACCGCGAGGGGGGCGACGGGTTGAGGTGAATACAGAAGGCCAGACCGCTCAGCCCGGTTGGATGAGCAGCAGGGCGTCCTCCCATCCCGGCGGTGGCGCCAAGGACTGGACCTGAGCTCCGGGGAGTGGGCCGGCGGATGGGCGGAGCCATCGCGGGGATCGAGCCACTGTGCACCCAGCGAGATGGTCTTTTTCAGGGTGTCCAGGCGCAGGCGGATTTGGCCGGGGTGGCTCAGGTATACCAGGGCCCAGTCTCTCCCCGCTGCCACGGTCGCCGCGTTCTGTGAGTTGCCCTGGCCGGCGCCCTCGGCGAAGAGCGACTGGTCCGGCACCAGTTCCCACTACCGGATCCCCGCGAAGATCCCCTGCAGTACGGTCAGTTGATGCGCGCCCGGCGCGTCGAGGGCTTCGACCCACGAAGGCAAGACCCGCCAGGCGTCGTTGTGGCCGTAGCTGTGGTGGCCCCCGCCCAGGTACGACCAGTAGGCCTGGCGTCGCGACCAGAGCGGGGTGAGCGGGAAACCGTATTCGCTGCCCGCCTCGCATGCGCCTTCGGCCATAACCACGGGTTTTGGCGGGGTCAGGTTGTAATCGTTCGGCACGACTTGGTACAGCAGATGGGTGGACTTGAAGGTCTGGACGCTGTTGAAGGCCAACCAGGGTTCGCTGTGGGCGATGCTGGACGAGGCGGTAGGTACGACCGGATCTGGGTGGGAAGAGCACAGGCCCTGGCTGCCGCCTTCGCGCAGGCCGGGCACCAGTTCGCGCATGACGGGCAGGTGGTGCTGGTCGGGGATGATGTAGCTGGGAATCCAGATGAGATGCGCGTGGTACCGGCGTTGGCCAGGTTGGTCAGGCGCAGGACCGAATGGTCCAGGCCGATGGCCAGCGCGATGCCGATTTGCCCGGCGTACTCGATGATCTGATCCATGTTGGCGAAATAGGCATCGTTGGGTCGGCTCAGATCTTGGTCGGGGAAGGCTTCGCCGAAGACCGGGGCGGTCTGCACATCGCGGGCGCAGCCCTGTCCCATCACCTGGGCCACGTTGAAGCCTTTGAGGTGGCGGTCGTCGAGGATGAGCCGGGCCTCGGGCAGGTCGTGGCAGCGGGAGAGATTCCACTGGGTATCCCCCAGCCAGAAACAGGGCCGGCCCTTGCGGTCGAGGAAGTAGCGGCCATCGGCAGATACTGTATGGGCAGGGGGTGGTTCATGATATGGTCGCTCCGGCGAGGGGACGGGGGACGGCTCCGCAGCAAGACTAGAGCGGGCGGACCGCCGGCGGAAGTGCGCGCAAAGAAGTACTTGACTAGGTTGTCTGGTATTATCGCGGTCTCTTTGCGTGTTTTCCGGACGGCAGCTACAATCTAGTTTGATCTTTTCCCCATCTTTCTCCCGACGAGCCATGTCCAGCGAACCTGCCCTGCAACAGCACACCCTCGCCATCGGCGGGATGACCTGCGCCGCCTGCTCTGCCCGGGTCGAGCGCCGGCTCTCGCGCCTCGAAGGGGTGAAACGGGCGGTGGTGAACCTCAGCACCGAGGAGGCGGTGGTCGAGTTCGAGCCGGGCCGCGTCAAGGTGCGGGATCTGCGGTGGGCCGTGGAGGAAGCGGGGTACCAGGTGGTCGAGGCCGATCGCGAGGAGCGCCAGGTCCGGCGCCAGGACGAGTTGCGGGAGCAGCGCCATTCCCTGATCGCGGTGGTCCTTTTCGCCCTGCCCCTCTTCCTCGTCGAAATGGGCGAGATGCTGGGCCTGCCCCTGCCCGAGGGGTGGATGGTCGAGCACCATCCCCTGCCCATGGGCTGGGTGCAACTGGCCCTGGTCCTGCCGGTGATGGCCATCGCCTGGCGGATCTACGCCGAGGGCCTGCGCTCCCTGGTGCGCGGCGGGCCGAACATGTTTTCCCTCATCGCCGTGGGCACCCTGGCGGCGCTGGGCTTCAGTTTGTGGGGGTTGTGGGAGGTGGTCGCCGGCTGGGCTCACACCTTTGACAGCTACTTCCCCGCGGTCTCCACCATCCTGGCCTTCGTGCTCCTGGGCCGCTTTCTGGAGGCCCGCTCCAAGCGCCGGGCTGGGGTGGCGATACAGGGGCTGATGAATTTGCAGCCCAAGATGGCCACCCTGGTGGAAACGGGCGGGGAGCGGCAGATCCCGGCGGCGCAGGTCGAGGCGGGGGACCTCTTGCGGGTGCGGCCCGGGGAGCGGGTGCCGGCCGACGGGGAGGTGGTGGAAGGCTTCTCGGCCGTGGACGAGTCCCTGCTCAGCGGGGAGTCCCTGCCGGTGGCCAAAAAACCGGGAGATCGGGTGGTGGGCGGGAGTATCAACAGAGAAGGCAGTCTGCTTTTCCGCGCCCGCCAGGTGGGCCGCGACACGGTGCTGGCGCAAATCCTGCGGCTGGTGGAGGAAGCGCAGCAGGGCAAGGCGCCCATCGCCCGGCTGGCCGACCTGATCTCCGGGTACTTCGTGCCGGCGGTGATGGCCCTGGCCCTGGTGGCGGGCGGGGCCTGGCTCCTAGCCGGGGCCGGCCTGGGTTTTGCCATCGAGATTCTGGTATCTGTGCTGATCATCGCCTGTCCCTGCAGCCTGGGGCTGGCCACCCCGGCGGCGATCATGGTGGGGACGGGCCGGGGTGCGCAAATGGGGGTGCTCTTCAAGAGTCCCGAGGCGCTCGAAGCGGCGCATCGGCTGGATACCATCGTCCTCGACAAGACCGGCACCATCACCGAGGGGAAGCCGGCATTGACCGAGGTGATCCCTCTGGGAGAATGGGGCGAGGAGGAGGTGCTGCGCGCCGCCGCTGGTGTGGAGCAGGGCTCCGAACACCTGCTGGCGGTGGCGGTGCGAGAGGCGGCAAAAGCGAAGCGACTGGTCCCAGGGCTGGTGGCGGGGTTCGTCGCCCTGCCAGGCCGGGGGGCGCGGGCGGAGGTTGAGGGCCGGTGGGTGGTGGTGGGCAATCCCGAGTTGCTGGCAGCGGCGGGAATCCAGATCGGGGCGTCGCTGGCGCGTGCCGAGGCCCTAGCCGAGGCGGGCAAGACCCCGGTGTGGGTGGGGATCGATGGGCGTTTGGCCGGGTTGCTGGCCTTTTCCGACCTGCCCCGGCCCACCAGCGCCGCGGCAATTGCCCAACTCCAGGACGCCGGCCTGCGGGTGGTCATGCTCAGCGGGGACCACCCGCGGACCGTGGCGGCCATCGCCCGTCAGGTGGGGATAGAGGAGTTCCACGCCCAGGTGCAGCCGGCGCAGAAGGCCGAGGTGGTGCGCCAGCTTCAGGCGAGCGGGCAGCGGGTGGGCATGGTGGGAGACGGGATCAACGACGCCCCGGCGCTGGCCCAGGCCGAGGTGGGCATCGCCATCGCCGCCGGGGCGGACCTGGCGATGGAGTCGGCCGACCTGGTGCTGATGCACAACCGGCTGGAGGACGTGGCCCTGGCCCTGCGCCTGAGCCGGGCGGTGATGCGCACCATCCGCCAGAACCTCTTCTGGGCCTTTCTCTACAACACCGCCGGCCTGCCGGTGGCCGCGGGGGTGCTGCACCTCTGGGGCGGGCCTTTGCTCGACCCGATGCTGGCGAGCATGGCCATGGCCTTCAGCTCGGTCTCGGTGGTGGGCAATGCGCTGCGATTGCGGCGGTTTGCGGGGTAGCGGGCGCGTCGGGGACCGACCCACTCCCGCCTCTCTCAAGGCGCGTCCCGCCGCACCCCAACGTATGGGGTGCGGCGCCGGTGGTGCGGGGTAATTAGCCCGCCCCTCAACCCCCGCAACGCCCCGTACGTTAGGGCGTTGTGCCCCGCCGCTTTGTCTGAACTATCCCCTTTTAATATAATAGCAGTGCCGTTTTCCTCACCGGAGAGCTTATGCCCAAGACCATCCTGGTGATCGGGGCTTTTGATACCAAGGGGGCGGAGTTTGCGTTCCTGCGGCAGTGTATCCTCGATCTGGGCCACCGGGTGCTGATGGTGAACACCGGGGTGATGGGCACCACGGAGCTTTTCCCGGTGGATGTGGAGGCCGAGGCGGTGGCGCGGGAGGGGGGCGCCCGGCTCGAAGCCCTGCGCGCCAAGAAGGACCGGGGCGAGGCGATGAAGGCCATGAGCCAGGGGACGGCATCTCTGGTGCGGAAACTTTACGACCAGGGCCGTTTCGACGGCATCATCGGCATGGGCGGCACCGGGGGCACCAGTGTGGTCAGCGCCGGGATGCGCGGCCTGCCACTGGGCGTTCCCAAGATTTGCGTGTCCACCGCGGCCGGGGGCGACACCTCGTCGTACGTGGGCACCAAGGATATCGCCATGATCCCCGCCATCGTGGACGTGGCCGGCCTCAACCGCATCTCCCGACCCATCTTCGCCGGGGCCGCCGGAGCCATCTGCGGCATGGCCGCCGCCCCGGTTCCCGCTGCCTCGGAGGAGCGGCCCATTGTCGTCGCCTCGATGTTTGGCAACACCACCACCTGCGTCAACGTCTGCGCCGAGGCCCTGGGCGGCAAAGGGTACGAGGTGCTGATCTTCCATGCCACCGGCGCCGGGGGCCGTACCATGGAATCCCTGGTGGCCGAAGGGGTGGTGGACGCGGTGCTCGACATCACCACCACCGAGTGGGCCGACACCCTCTGCGGCGGGGTCTTCCACGCCGGCCCCGAGCGGCTCAGCGCCCCTGGCCAGCGGGGCGTGCCCCACCTGATCGTGCCCGGCTGCGTGGACATGGTCAACTTTGGGCCCATGAGCACCGTGCCGCAGCCGTACTGCGAGAGCGACCGGCTTTTCTACGAGTGGAATCCGGCGGTGACCCTGATGCGCACCAACTCCGAGGAGAACCGCCGCCTGGGCGAGATCTTTGCTGAGAAGGCCAACCAGGCCCGGGGGCCGGTGGCTTTCTTATTACCCCTGCGGGGGGTATCCATCCTCGACGGGGAAGGGCAGCCTTTCTGCGACTGGGAGGCGGACCAGGCCCTCTTCGCGGCGCTCAAGAAAAACCTGAAACCGGGGATCCGGATTGTGGAGTTGAATTGCAATATCAACGACCCACAGTTTTCGTCCAGGGCTGTGGAGATGATGCTGGAAATGATCGAGGAAAAAAAGAGAGGGAAGATGTGAGCCAGAAGAAGACCTTCGTGCAGCCGGCAGATGTGGAGACCCAGGTCTTCGACTGGGGCCGGCTTTCGTGGCTCTCGGAGCCCACCGTCACCGCAGCTGAGCGCTTCAGCGCCGGGGTGGTGCGCCTGGAGCCGTGCAAGGGCCACACCCGCCACAACCACCCCTACAGCGAGGAGATCCTCTACGTGATCTCGGGCAAGGGCTTGCAGATGGTGGAGCTGGAGAGCGGGAAGGTGGAGAAGGAGATAGGGCCGGGGACCCTGGTCCACATCCCCACGGCGGTGTACCACTCCACGGTCAACACCGGCAGCGAGACCATGGAGCTGATCGCCATCTACGCGCCCTTCGGTCCTGAGGCCGAGTTGCGCCAACTGCCGGGGGTAGTGCTCGAACCCCCGGCGCGCCAGAGCTGAGGGCACGATGGGATTCACCAGGCAAGAGGTGCTGAAAAGGCTGCGCCGGCAGATCGAGGCCAAAGTGCCCATCATTGGGGCCGGGGCCGGCACCGGGATCAGCGCCAAATTTGAGGAAGAGGGCGGGGTGGACCTGATCGTCATCTACAATTCCGGACGCTACCGCATGGCCGGGCGGGGCTCCCTAGCCGGGATGATGCCCTACGGCGACGCCAACGCCATCGTGGTGGAGATGGCCGCGGAGGTGTTGACCATCGTGCGGGATACACCGGTGTTGGCCGGGGTCTGCGGCACCGACCCCTTTCGGCAGATGGAGCTTTTCCTCAAGGAGATCGCCGGCCTGGGTTTCTCGGGGGTGCAGAATTTTCCTACCGTGGGGCTGATCGACGGGCTCTTCCGCCAGAACCTGGAGGAGACCGGCATGGGCTACGGCCCCGAGGTGGAGATGATCCGCACCGCCCACAGGTTGGGCCTGTTGACCACCCCCTATGCCTTCAACGCGCGCGAGGCCGAAGCGATGGCTGGGGCCGGGGCCGACGTGGTGGTGGCCCATATGGGATTGACCACCAAGGGCTCCATCGGGGCCACCACCGCCCGTACACTGGAAGAGTCGGTGGTGGTGGTGCAGGCCATCTGCGACGCGGCTCGGGGGGTGAACCCGGAAGTGATCGTCCTGTGCCACGGCGGGCCCATCGCCATGCCCGAGGACGCCGAGTACGTGCTGCAACGCACCCGGGGGGTGAACGGCTTCTACGGGGCCTCCAGCATGGAGCGGCTGCCGGTGGAGAGGGCCATCGTCAAGCACATGAAGCGGTTCAAGGGAGTGCGTTTCTGAATGGGGAACATGGGGTTATGATCGAGATCAGGATCGGCGGCATGAGCTGCGAGAACTGCGCTCGCCACGTGCGGGAGGCCTTGACAAAACTGGAGGGCGTGCAAAAAGTCTCGATAAATATAGAGAGGGGCCAGGCCCTGGTGGAGGCGTCGGGGGCCCTGGACGAGGCGGCCATCCGCGAAGCCATCGAGGAAGAAGGGTACGAAGTCCGGGCCATTGTCGGTGCCTAAGGGCATGCTCCCCCTGCGCAAGGTGGAGGTCAAACGCCTCTTCCGCCAGGCCCTGGCAGACTACCCGCCTAGGGCGGAACTGGCCTTTCTGCTGCAAAGCCTGGAGGACCCGCTCAACGTGGGGGCAATGTTCCGCATCGCCGACGCTTGCGGCGCCGGCGAGTTGGTCTTCGCCGGCTCCACCCCGGCGCCGCCCCATCCCGAGATCGAGCGCACGGCCCGGGGCCACGAGCGCCGGGTGCGTTGGCGCCGCATCCCGCAGATTGATGTAGCCCTGGAGACCCTGGCCGGGGAAGGCTACCACCTGGTGGCCCTGGAGACGGCCCAGGGCGCCCGCTGTTACCTGGACTACCCGTACCCCGCCCGGGTGGGCCTGGTGCTGGGCAACGAGAGCCGGGGGGTGTACCCGGCCACCCTGGCCCGCTGCCAGGGGGCGGTGTTCGTGCCGATGTACGGCAAGGGCCCCTCGCTCAACGTCCACGTGGCTGCGGCTCTGGTGGCTTATCAGGCCCTGTTGGGCCAGGGCGGCCCGCAGCGCAATGAGCATCCAATCATCGATAGTTAAGGTGAACGCAAAATGTTAGTAATTGCCGGTTACTTAATTGTGGTCGTCAGTGTGCTGGGCGGCTACCTATTACACGGCGGCGTGATGGCACTGCTCTGGCAGCCCTCCGAACTGATCATCATCGGCGGGGCGGCCGTCGGCGCCTTTGTGACCTCGGGGGGAGCCAAGGTGATAGGAGGCGTAATAAAGGTCCTGCCCACCCTGCTGCAGGACTCCCCCTACAACAAGGACCGCTACACCCAGGTCCTGATCCTGATGCACGACATCTTCGTCACCACCCGCCGCGAAGGGGTGCTGGCTCTGGAACAGCACATCGAGAACCCCGAGAAGAGCGAACTCTTCCGCTCCGCGCCCTCGGTGTCCGCCGACCACCACGCGGTGGAGTTTATCACCGACTATCTGCGCCTGGTGATCGGGGGCAACTTCGACGCCATGCAACTCGAAAACCTCATGGATATGGATATTGCTTCTCACCACGAAGAGGCCGAACTGCCGGCTGCCGCGCTTAAGGGCATGGCCGACGGCCTGCCGGCCTTCGGCATCGTCGCCGCGGTGATGGGGGTGGTGGTCACCATGGCGTCCATCGACCAGCCGCCCGCCGTTTTAGGGGGCCTGATCGGCGCCGCTCTGGTGGGCACCTTCCTTGGGGTGCTGCTCTCCTACGGCTTCGTCGGCCCCCTGGGCAACCTTACGGAGCTGCGCGCCAAGGAGTCCACCAAGTTCTTCGAGGCCATCAAGGTCTGCCTGATCGCCTCGCTCAACGGCTACGACCCGGCAACCGCGGTGGAGTTCGGCCGCAAGATCCTCTACTCGGCCGACCGGCCCTCCTTCAAGGAGCTGGAGACACAGCTCAAGCGGAAGAAGGGCTAAGCGATGTCCGACGCCAAGGACGGGCAGCGCCCCATTGTCATCAAGAAGGTTAACAAGGGGCACGGCGGCCACCACGGCGGGGCCTGGAAGCTGGCCTACGCCGACTACGTCACCGCGATGATGGCTTTCTTCCTGCTGATGTGGCTTTTGGCCTCGTCCTCGGAGAAGGCCAAGCAGGGCCTGGCCGAGTACTTCAAGGACCCTTCCAAGGTCTCGCTTTCGGGCGGCAGCGGCACCGGCGACCGCACCAGCCTGATCCCGGGGGGGGGCGAGAGCATCACCCGCGAGGCCGGCCACGGTAAGAAGACCGAGGACCGCACCAAGAAGCGGGAGATGGAAAGGCTGGAGAAGCTGAAGCAGGAAATGCAGCGGATGATCAAGCAGGACCCCCAGCTCCAGCAGTTCAAGGAGCAGTTCAAGGTGGAGATCACTGACGAGGGGCTGCGTATCCAGATCATCGATCAGGAGAATCGGCCGATGTTCGACGTGGCCAGCTCGCGCATGGCCCCCCACGCCAAGGACCTGGTCGAGAAGATGGCGGCGCTGATCAACGACCTGCCCAACACCGTCACCATCACTGGCCACACCGACGCCCGGCCTTATTTGGGGGGGCTGGCCGGGTATAGCAACTGGGAACTCTCCGCCGACCGGGCCAATGCCGCCCGCCGGACCCTGGTGTCCGGCGGTCTGCGGGAGGAGAAGGTGCTGCGGGTGGTGGGGGTGTCCTCCAGCATGCCCTTCAACAAACAGGACCCGCTGGACCCGGCCAACCGCCGCATCTCGATCGTCGTCATGAACAAGGAGAGCGAGGATGCGGTGCTGAAAAGCGGGCAGACCCGTGCCGGCGAAGCAGCGGCCCCGACGCGCCGGAGACCTGCCCAGGAGCAGCGCTGAACCCCTGGTGGGCTAGGCCCCTGGCGCGGGCGGGGGCGGCGCAGGGGGGGGCGCTGGGCCTGGTGCTCCTGTCGCGGCTGGCTGGCTGGCAGCCGGAGCTGTGGGCCCTGCTGGCCCTGCACGGCGGCCTGGCCCTGTTGTGGAGCGCCTGGCTGAAGCTGCCCCGCTGGTGGTGGCCCTTCCAAGTCCTCGCGCTGCCGGCTGCCCTGGCTCTGCTCCGGTTCGAACTGCCTCCCTGGGTTTTTCTGCTGGTCTTCCTGCTCCTGCTCCTGGTCTACTGGAACGCCGGGGGCGATCGGGTGCCCCTGTACCTGTCGAGCCGGGCGACCTGGGCGGCGGTGGAGGGGCTGCTGCCGGCGGGCCCCCTCGCCTTCGTGGACCTGGGCTGTGGCCTGGGCGGGCTGCTGGGCTACCTGGCCGGGCGGCGGCCCGAGGCCCGTTTCTGTGGGGTGGAGTCGGCGCCCCTGCCCCTGCTGATCAGTTGGCTGCGCCTGCGGGGCCGGCCCAACTGCCAGGTACGGCGGGCCGACCTGTGGCAGGTGGAACTCTCCGAGTTTCAGGTCGTCTATTGTTTCCTGTCCCCTGAGCCGATGGCGGAGCTGTGGCGCAAGGCCCGGGCCGAGCTGCGGCCGGGGGCGCTCTTCATCAGCAACAGCTTTGCCGTGCCCGGGGCCGCGCCGGATCTCAGCGTGAAGGTGGGAGGGCGGCAGCGGCTGCTGGTATGGCGGATGTAATTTCGGGGCTGAGAGAGATGAAAAAGAGCGCGGCGATCCTGCTGGCCGGCCTGCTGTCCTGTGGGTTGGGCGGCTGCCAGAAACCCCTCACCGCCCAGGGGGACTGGGAAAGGGCCCAGGCCCGCCGGACCCCGGTGGCGTACGAACGCTTCCTCCGCCTGCACCCCGACAGCCCGCAGGCGGCCCAGGCTCGCCAGGAGCGCGATCAGTTGCTGCGGGCGGGCCGGGCGGCTCCTTTCCGGGACCTCAAACGGGTCCAGGTGGTGGTGGAGGAGGAATACGTCCAGGCCGATTCCCCGGCCCGCCACCGCAATCTGCTGAGCCATATGGCCGCGCACGGGGCGGAGCAGTTGCTGCAGTACGCCGGGATCGAGGTGGTGGCCGATTCGGTGCTGGCCGAGGGGGTTTTGGCGGTGCAACTGGGTGGGCGGTTGAGCGGGACGGCCTACGGCGAATTAGGACAGCGCCCGGAGTTCTACTGGACCGGGGCTGCGGTGCAGGGGGCGGTGAGCCTGAGGTCGGGGGGTGCGGTGATCCGGGAGGAGTTTGCCGGCTCGGCCGGCACCCCGGAGCCGCCCAAACACCTGCGCATCCGCCTGTATCAGACCACCCCCAACCTCATCGTCTCCCAGGCCGGCCTGGCGCCTGTGGAGGAGAAGATCGCCCTGGTGAGCGGCAAAGCCTTTGGCCCGCAACTGCTGGTGGCCTACCTCTACCCCCAGGAGAAGGAGAAGTTTCGGGGCACCAACGACGCCCTGGCCCGCCTCAAGGACCCGAAGACGGTCGAGCCGCTCATCGAGATGGTGGACGACCAGGAGACGGGGGTGTACGACGACGCGGTGCTCATCCTGCGGGCGATGACCGGCCAGAAGCTGGAGTTCGACCCGGGGGAGTGGCGGGAGTGGTGGGCCCAGCAGGGGGGGAAGTTGGGCAATTGATTCAGTTCCACGCCTCGCGGAAGAGGCGCACCCAGTTGCCGTGCAGGATGCCCTCCACGTCTGCTTCCGCATAGCCGCGCTGGCGCAACAGATGGGCGAGCTTCTGCAGGTCGGCGATGGTATCCAGGTCGCCGGGGGTCTGCTCGGTCCCATAGCCCCCGTCGAGGTCCGAGCCGATGGCCGCGGCCCGGCTGTGGCCGGCCAACTGGCAGACATGGTCGATGTGGTCGGCCACGTCTGACAGGCTCACCACGCTGGGCGAAGTCTCCCCCCGCACCCATCCCAGGTACAGCATCCAGGCGTCCAGGGCCGCGCCGATCACCCCGCTGCGGGCGATGAGGGCCTTAAGCTGCTCGTCGGTGAACTGCCGCTGGTGGGGCACCAGGGCGCGGCAGTTGTTGTGGCTGGCCAGCACCCTCCCCCCGAAATGATCCAGCGCTTCCCAGAAAGCCTGATCGGCCAGGTGGGTCAGGTCCAACACCATGCCGACCTCCTCCAGGGCCCGCAGCAGCCCGGGACCCCGCTCGGTGAGGCCGCCCTCGGTGCCGGTGCCGTGGGAGTAGGAGCTTACCCCGTAGTGCGAGAGCCCAACCACCCGCAGACCATCGGCCCACCAGGAGGAGACCTGGTCAGGGGCGACAATGGGATCGGCCCCTTCCATGCTCAGGATATAACCCAGGGGGGCGGTGGCCCCGCGCACCTGCCAGTCGGCCAGGTGGGCGTCGAGCTGGGCGGCGTCCCCGACCTGGCGCAGCAGACCTCGCCTTTCGAGCACCCGGTAGTAGGCCAGGTGACCCTGGGCCCGGGCGTAGGAGATCTCCTGGCAGGTGGCGTCCCCCGAGGGTTTGCCGGTGCGGCCGGTGCGCGAGATGACTGTGGCCACGCACAGTCCCACCTCGCCCCGGCGCATGGCGGGAAAGGTGGTGGTGCCCCGGCCCCGGCCCGGTTGGGTCATGCCTTTCTCGGCCTGGCGGAGCTGGTCCACGTCGAGTTCGAGGTTGCGGTTCCAGTCCACGGCGTTCATGGCCAGGTCGAGATGGGCGTCGATCAGCAGCATGGGGGGGCCTTTCTCAAATAGTAGTCGGTCCGGGGGCACCCTTCCGGTGTTTCCCAAGGTGCGGCTTGCTGCCCTGCTCGCTCATCGCTCCGCTCTCCCATCTTCCCCTCCCGCGTCCTTCCCCTCCCTGCCGCTCCCCTGGAAAACACCTACAGGGCACCCCCCGTCCTCCGCGGAGGGGGTCTTCCTACCGCCTTCTATGTTAAGCCGGCGTGGCGTTTCTCCAGGTCCCGATATTCGCCGATCAATTTCGCGTACACCGCCTTGGCGGCGGGGTTGGGCTGGATGGTGGAACCGGGCAGGGGCTTAGCGAAGGGGGCGGCAATTTCTTTCCAGGGTTTGGGGGTACCGGCAGCCTTGAGGTGGCCCTGCCAGGCGCGCAGGGCCGCTCCCAGCGCGGCGGCGTTGGCGGTTTCGAAGCGGTGCACCGGGCAGCCGTGTACGTCGGCGAAGACCTTGAGAATTTCTTCATTGGCCGAGGCCCCGCCGGTGACGCAGAGGGAGCGGATGGCCACACCCATCCATGCGGAATGGATCTTGGAGGAGAGGGCCTGGGCCTCGATGACGGCCCGCACCTCGGCCTGGGCGTCTTGCGGGTCGAGGTGATGGCGCACCGCGCCGGCCCGGGCCACCTTGGGCACGATCTCGGGGGCGAAGTAGGGCAGCATCAGGGCGCCCTGGTTGCCCGGCGGGGTGTGGCGCAGGGCCTCGCCAAAGCCTTGCCAGTCCAGGCGGTGTTGATCGCGCACGGCCTCGCGGGCCAGGCTGCCGTTGAGGAAGCAGATCAGGGCCATGTAGTGGACCCCGTCGGGGGAGGCGAAGACCGCACCCTCCCCCTCGGCGGAGACGCGGGGCTGGTCCATACACGCAAAGAGGGTATCTGATGTTCCCAGGCTGAGGGCCACCTGGCCCGGCTCCACCAGACCCAGGCCGATCAAACTACAGGGATTGTCGCCCGAGAAGGGGAAGACCTGGCAGCCGGGGGCGAAGCCGTAGCGGGAGACATAGTAGGGGCTGAGCGGGCCGGCAGGCCGGTCGGAAGGCGTGATGGGCAGGAGCTTGCGCTCCAACTCCGGGGCACAGGCGGCCAGGGCCTTGGGACTCCACTGCCGGCTGCGGATCTCCATAAGGTTTGTACCGCTGCCGTCGCCAGGGTCCACGGGCACCAGTTTGCCGGCCAGCAGGCTGGCCATGAAGGAGCTGACCAGACCAATGTACGCGGTATGGCGATAGGCGGCCGGGTCCTCATGGGCGAACCTGCGGATCTGGGGACCGCTGAAGCGCTCGAAGGCGGTGTTGCCGGTCAGTTCGAGCAGGACTTGGCGGCCGCCCACCCCGGCTTCGAGTTCCTCGCACTGGGCCGAGGTGGAGGTGTCCATCCAGATGGGTGCGGTGGGGCGCGAGAGGATGCCGGCCAACTGCTCCTTCAGGGGCGCGGCGCCGCGCAATTGGCCCAGGGCTTTGGCGGCGGTGTTGTTGAGGTACACGGTGCCGTGCTGCTGGCCGCTGCCGGCGATGGCCCGAATCTGGCTTAGATCACAACCTTTTTCCCTGAGGGTCTGAAGGAGCAGGTCCAGGGCCTCGGCCCACATCAGTGGGGCGCTGTGGGCCTGGCCCCCGCCCAGGTGGAGCACTCCCTTGTCGATCCCGTAAGCGGCCTTGAAGTGGGCGTCGAAGTTGACGGTCTCCTCGGTGTCGATCCGGCCGGCGTCGGTGTCGATGATCAGCCCAGTGAGGGACTGGGTGCTGGAATCCAGGCCCAGATACTTGCCCATAGGCGGCCCCTTCTTTAGTTTGTCACTCTTTACGTTAGACTAAAGAAAAGCCGGGCACGGCGCAAAGACCAAAGACCCAGAGGAGTACATGGAATCCCTCGCCCAGGTAGATCCCGAGATCGCCCAGTTCATCCGCGCCGAGAGCCGGCGCCAGCACGACAAGATCCGCCTCATCGCCTCCGAGAACTACGTCAGCCACGCGGTGCTTGAAGCCACCGGCTCGGTGCTGACCAACAAATATTCAGAGGGGTACGCGGGCAAGCGCTACTACGAGGGGCAGCAGTACATCGATAAGGTGGAGGAGTTGTGCATCGCCAGGGCCAAGGCCCTCTTCGGGGCCGAGCACGTCAACGTTCAGCCCTATTCCGGTTCGCCGGCCAACCAGGCGGTGTTCGTGGCCCTGCTTAAGCCGGGCGACACCATCCTGGGGCTGTCGCTGGCCCACGGCGGCCACCTGACCCACGGGGACGGGATAAGCGTTTCGGGGATGTACTACCAGGGGGTGCAGTACGGGGTGCGGCGGGACACCGGGGAGATCGACTACGAGGAGGTGGAGCGGCTGGCGCAGGAGCACCGGCCCCGGCTGATCATTTGCGGCCATTCGGCGTACCCGCGCCTCCTGGACTTTGAGCGCTTCGCCGCCATCGCCCAAGGGGTGGGAGCACTGCTGATGGCCGACATCGCCCACGTCGCCGGGCTGGTGGTGGCCGGGCTACATCCCAATCCCATCCCGCACGCCGACGTGGTGACCACCACCAGCCACAAGTCGTTGCGGGGCCCGCGCGGCGGCATGATTATGTGCCGGACCCAGTACGCCGAGGCCATCGACAAGGCGGTATTCCCCGGCCTGCAGGGCGGGCCGCACAACCACACCACCGCCGGCATCGCGGTCGCCTTCAAGGAGGCGGCCACCCCGGAATTCCGGGCCTACGCGGCGCGCATCGTCGAAAACGCCAAAGCCCTGGCCGCATCCCTGCAAGGGGAGGGGTTTCGCGTCGTCGGCGGGGGCACTCAGAACCACCTGGTGGTGGTGGACGCCACCTCGATGGGGGTGACGGGCCGGCAGTTGGCCAAGGCCATGGACGCGGCGGGCATGGTCTGCAACTTCAACCGCATCCCCTTCGACACCCAGCCGGCCCTGCACCCCAGCGGGGTGCGCTTGGGCACGCCGGCTACCACCAGTCGGGGCTTTGGGCCGCAGGAGATGGAGAAGATCGCCGCGTGGATGGCGCAGGTGGCCAGGGTTCGGGCCGACGAGGGCCAGGACCTGGAGGCGCGCAAGAAGGTCTATCGGGAGATCGCCGGCCACGTGAAGGCCCTGTGCGACGGCTTCCCGGCGCCCGGCTTGCTCTACGGCCCGGAGGGCAGGTTGGTCTAGGCGTGGAAGAACACCCCCATGCCGATGCGCAACACCAGCCAGGCCAGGCCGGTGCAGAGCAGGAAGGGCACGAGTTGCCTGAATGAAGGTTTCATAGGCACCTGGAGGGAAACAGGGGAGGGTACGGCCCTGGGTCCGTCAACTCCGGCCGCACACTGGTATAACTATCGACACAACCCCCCCGGTTCCGATGTAAGCTGCATCACCCCAGAGCAAAGATGAAGATCACCCGCATCGCCCTGTACCTGGTCAACGTGCCCGAACGCCGCTGGTGGTGGTCGGACGACACCTACGGCCAGCCCTACCACCAGCGGGCCGAGCACGGCCTCGCCGAGGTACACACCGATCAGGGGCTGGTGGGTCTGACCCAGATCGAGCGCTTCACCCCGCTGGACACCATCGCCGCCACCTTGCAATCGTGGGTGGGCCGGGATCTGCGCCAGGTGAACCTGGCCCAGCTCGAGGGGCCGATGGTGGCTTCTTTTGAGCAGGCGGTGCTGGACCTGCGCGGACAGGCGCTGGGGTTGCCCATCTGGCATCTGTTGGGAGGACGGCTGCGCGACCGCATTCCCGTCACCCACTGCACCGGGTACAAGACCCCCCAGCACACGGCCGAGGACGCGCAGTGGGGCTGGGAGCGGGGTTTCCGCACCTACAAGATGAAGTGCATCACCCAGGCCGAGACCACCCCCGAGGCGCGGCTGCGCTACGTCACCGAGCGGGTGGAGGCCATCCACCGGGCCGTGCCGCAGATGGCGGTGCGGCCCGATATACGCTGGCGCCTGGAGGAGGTGTGGGTGGCCCAGGAGTTGGCCCGCCGGCTGCAGGGGCATCTCATCGAGAGCCTGGAGAGCCCCATCGCCAAGGGCCGGGCCCATTCCCTGAGCGAGTGGCGCCGGCTGCGGCAGACCATCTCTCTGCCCATCGCCGACCATGTGGGGCCGGCCGATGAGCTGGTGCGCCGCGCCCAGGGCGAGGGGCTGGACTACGCTATCGTCGGGGCGGCCAGCCATCTGGAGACGGTGCATCAGTCGCGCCTGGCCCATCAGCTGGGACTGGGGGGCTGGTCGCAGACCGTGGCGTACGGGCCGGGGGCGGCAATGGGTTTGCACCTGGCTGCCTGTATGGCTAACCTGAGCCAGCCGTACGACATGGTGGGGCCCATCGCCTGGGAGCACGAGTTGACCAACGAGGACTTTCCCTTTGTGGACGGGTGTTTCCTGGTGCCGGAGCGGCCGGGACTGGGCTACACCCTGGACCACGCGGCAGTGAACAAGTACCTGGTGCAGGAGCAGATTTTCGAATAGGAGCGTTATGCCCAACATCTACGAAAAACTCGGGGTACCGACGATCATCAACGCTTCGGGGCCGGCGACGCGGCTGAGCGGGTCCATCATGCCGGTCGAGGTGGCCGAGGCGATGAAAGAGGCGTCGCAGTATTGCGTCGACATCGCCGTGCTGCAGGCCCATGCCTCGCAGTACATCGCTCAGGTCACCGGGGCCGAGGCCGGGTACGTCACCAGCGGGGCGGCGGCCGGCCTGCTCCTGGGCACCGCGGCCTGCGTCACCGGGCTGGACCCCACCAAGATGAACCGCCTGCCCGACACCCGGGGGATGAAGAACCGGGTGATCATGGCCCGCAGCCACCGCAACTTCTACGACCACGCGGTGCGCTCGGCCGGGGTGAGGTTGGTGGAGGTGGGCATCGCCGACCGCTACAGCGGGGCCGGGGTGCGCGACACCGAGCCTTGGGAGATCGAGGCGGCCATCGACGGGCAGACCGCCGCGGTCTGCTACGTGGCCTACGCCCACTCCCTGCCCCCCCTGCGCCAGGTGGTGGAGGTGGCGCACCGGGCCGGGGTGCCGGTGATCGTGGACGCGGCCGGGCAATTGCCGCCGGCCGACAACCTCCGGCGCTTCATCGCCGAAGGAGCGGACTTGGTGGCCTTCAGCGGAGGCAAGGCCATACGCGGGCCGCAGAGTTCGGGCATCCTCTGCGGAAAGCGCGAGCTGATCGAGGCCGCGGCCCTGCAACATTTGGACCTTGATATCTACTTTGCCCAGTGGAACCCGCCAGCCTCCCTCATCGACAAGAGCCGGTTGCCCGGAGCCCCGCACCACGGCATCGGCCGGCCCTGCAAGGTGGGCAAGGAGGAGATCGTCGGGTTGCTGACGGCGCTCCGGCTCTTTGTGGAGGAGGACCCGCAGGTGCGGCGGGGGCGCTGGCTGAAGCTGATGGAGGAGTTGGTAGCGGCCATCGGTGCCTTGCCCCACGCCCGGGTTGAACTGGCCAACGATCCCAAGCGCTCCGAGATCCCCCTCCTCGCCCTGCACCTCGACGAGGGGGCCCTGGGCTTCTCGGCCCTGGAGCTGGTGAAACGGTTGCAGGACGGGACCCCCGGCATCCACGCCAATCCCTCGCGGGTGAGCGAAGGGGTGGTGCTCTTCGGGCCCATGTGCCTGAAGGAGGGTGAGCCGCAACTGGCGGGCAAGCGGGTGCGGGAACTGCTGGGGGGATGAGATGGGCGACGAACTGCTGATCGGTCTTGTCTCGATATCGGACCGCGCCGCCAGCGGGGTGTACCAGGACCAGGGTATTCCCGCCTTGGAGGAGTGGTTCGGCCGGGCCCTGAGTTCCCCCTGGCGCACCGAGAGGCGACTGATCCCCGACGAGCAGCAGGTGATCGAGGCCACCCTCATCGAGCTGTGTGACCAGGCCGGCTGCCACCTGGTGCTGACCACCGGCGGCACTGGCCCGGCCCCGCGCGATGTTACCCCCGAAGCCACCCTGGCGGTGGCCCATCGGGTGATGCCCGGTTTCGGCGAGCAGATGCGCCAGATCTCCCTCAATTTCGTGCCCACGGCCATCCTCTCGCGGCAGGTAGGGGTGATACGCGGCCGCACCCTGATCCTCAACCTGCCCGGCCAGCCCAAGTCGATCAAGGAGACCCTCGAGGGCCTGCCCGTCGCCGAGGGCCGGCCCCCGGTGCCGGGCATCTTCGCCGCGGTGCCCTACTGCCTCGACCTGATCGGCGGTCCGTACGTCACCGCCCGCGACGAGGTGGTGAAAGCCTTCCGCCCCAAGAGCGCCCAGCGCCCTCCGCAAAAATAAGATTCGGGCGCAAGAACCGGAGCGCCGGGGTCTGGGCAGGGGGTTAGATTATTCCCGACAGCAGGAATAATCTCTCAAGGAGGCAGACCATGCTCGCCCAACCCCAACCCGCATCCCCTTCCATCCCCCACCCTTTTGCCGACGGTGAAAGCCGCTGGCAGGCTCTGTTGCGCCGCGATCCCGCTGCCGAAGGGGCCTTTGTGTACGCGGTGCAGACCACCGGGGTGTACTGCCGGCCCACCTGTGGCTCCAGGCTGGCAAAACGGGAGCATGTGTGCTTCTACGACTGCGGCGCCCAGGCCGAGGAGGCGGGATTCCGGCCCTGCAAGCGCTGCCGACCCCAGGAGGCTCCGCTGGCGGAGCGCCGGCGCGAGGTGGTGGCCCGGGCCTGCGTCCTCATCCGGGAATCCGAGTCCACGCCCGACCTGAAGGCGCTGGCCGTCAGCGCGGGACTGAGCCCCTATCACTTCCACCGGGTGTTCAAAGAGGCCACTGGCCTCACCCCCAGGGCCTATGCCGCGGCCCAGCGGGCCCAGCGGGTCCGCCAGGGCCTGGCCCAGGGGGCGAGTGTTACCGAAGCGATCTACGGAGCGGGGTACCACTCCAGCGGGCGCTTCTACGCCACCTCTACCCAGGAGCTGGGCATGACCCCTGGGGTCTATCGCGCCGGCGGGCAAGGAGTGTCCATCCGCTTTGCCGTGGGGGCGTGTTCGCTGGGGTCGGTGCTGGTGGCCGCCACCGACCAGGGGGTCTGCGCCATCCTGCTGGGCGACGACCCCGAGGCCCTGGCCCGCCAGCTGCAAGATAGCTTCCCCAGGGCAGTGTTGAGCGGTGGGGGCGCGGCCTTTGACCAGTGGGTGGCCCAGGCCGTGGGGCTGGTGGAGCAGCCGGGGCTGGGGCATCAGCTGCCCCTCGATGTGCGCGGCACTGCCTTCCAGCGGCGGGTCTGGGAGATGCTGCGCCAGATCCCCCCCGGCCAGACAACCACCTACACCGAGATCGCCGAGAAACTCGGGCGGCCCAGGGCGGCCCGGGCCGTGGCCGGGGCCTGCGCGGCCAATACCCTGGCCGTGGCCATACCCTGCCACCGGGTGGTGCGGCGCGACGCTTCCCTGTCGGGGTACCGCTGGGGGGTGGAGCGAAAGGCCGAGCTGTTGCGGCGCGAAGGGGCGCGGGGCTAGCCGGCCGCCGCAGCCTCGCGCAGTTCGGGAAAGAACGCCTTGAAGTCTGCGGCAAAGCCGGCGAACTGATCCCGTAGGACGGGAAGGGCCGCCCCCAGGTCCACCGGCCGCCGCAGTCGGGCGCCGATGCCGGCCAGCACCCGGGCGAGGCCCTCCAATTCCCCGTACGCCCCCAACAGGTCGGCGTCCCGCAGCCTCGCCAGGCGGCCGTAGATCTCGGGCGGCAGCTCGGGGCGGCAGGTTGCGATGGCCGCATAGACCTGGGCGGCGAAGTCGGGCAGGGGCACCGCAGAGTGGGAGGACCAGTTCCGGGCCAGCAGGTGGTCGTAGAAGACGTCGGTGAGGATGCCGGCAAAACGGCGCAAGGGCGAAGGGAAGCGGTGCCGGCTGCGGCGGAAGAGGGGATGGGCGTCGGTGAAGAGATCCACCCGGCGGTGCTGCTTGATGCCGGACTGGAAGACAGGGGGCAGGGCGGCCAGCAGGGCAGGGGGGGCGAAATCGGGCAACACGCTGCCCACGCGAAAAGCGGGCTCGGGCTCGGCGAGCAGGAAATGGGCCAGCCAGTTCATCAGGCCGGCGGGGCAAAGCGCGCCAAGTTCTCTGCGCCGAAGCCCCCCCGCACCAGGGCCTCCCAGGGCCGGAGGGGCGCCTCTCCCAGCACATCCACTAGTTCGGCTTTCAGGGCCCTGATCGCGGGCGCTTCCGCCTCGCCGGCCGGGCGCAGGTGGACCAGCCGGCTCAGGGCGTCCATCGCCATGCCGACACAGATGGCGTTCTGGTCCTCGCGTATCACCTTTTTCAGGGCCAGCACCGCCGGCTCCAGGGCCTCTCTCAACACCCCGGCGCCGTGGGAGCAGAGGATGACGAGGGACCACAGGGCGTTCTCGCGGACCGCCGAGCGCACCGGCTTGAAGCGCTCCAGGCCGAAGTCGACCCCGGCCCCCTCGCACACGTCGCACTCGTCGGTGGGCCGCACAAACTTGATGGACCGGCCCTGGGCCCGGCTCATGCAGGGGCGGTTCTCCTCGCGAGAGAGGCTCTGCACCAGGGCTACGAGGCAGGCGGGCACCAGGTCGCGGCCCTCGCCGGTGGCGATGGCGCGGCGGCCCAGGCAGCCCAGGGTGCCGGCGGCCACGGCGCGGACGTACACGGAGGGGTCGGTCTCCAGGCGGGTCGCTGCTGCCTGCAAGACTTCGCTGGTGAGCGGGCTGGCATCCCCCAGGCCGTACACCCCGGCCTTGCGCACCCACTTGAGCGGCGAGGCAGTCGCCCGGAGAAAGACCGGGGTCGCCTCCGGTCCCAGGGCGATCAGGCCGTAGGTGGCGGCCCGCCGCACGCTCTCCCGCTCGTCGTACAGGGCTCTTTCGAGGTGTTGCGCCGCCAGCCTTCGGTCGCCGAGGGCGGCCAGCCGGTACGCCGCGCCGATGCGGGCCGGCTCGGCCGATTCGTGCTTGGCGTACAACTGCGCTGCCAGGGTCTCGGCTTGCCCGGGGCGCGGGGGCGGGGTGCGGCCCGTCACCATCCAGTGGTAGTGATAGCGCCAGACTGCAGTGAGATCCTCGCCCGGATCGGCGAGGTCCACCTGGGTAAGGGGGTCGATGCCGAGGCGGTTCCAGTCCGGCTCGGGGAGGGGATCGCCGGCCGGCTCGGCGGTGCGGTACAGCCAGAAGCGCCACATGAAGCGGGGGTTCTGCTCCCAGGCCTGCCAGTCGTCGCGGCGGTGGTTCCCTCGGTGGTAGGTGTTGTGGGAATACAGCACGATGCTGCCGGCCCGCAGCGGGGCCGCCTCCAAGGGCAGGACCAGGGGCCAGCCAGTATCCGTCACCGCCTGGCGCATGCGCAGGTCGTGGGCCGTGCGGCGGTGGCGGATGTCTTCGGGGCTGTATTTGGAATCCGGGCCGCTGATGGGCTGGCCTTCCATGCCGCTGAGCATGTAGTTGAAGTCGAGGTGGTCGGCCCCGGCGAAGTTGTCCTGGTTCTCCTCGTGGTTGAGGGCCCAGTACTGCGAGTAGGGGATGGTCGCCGTGGGCCCCATGTCAGGGCGCACTGCCTGGGGGTAATAGAGCATCTCGATCTGCACGGCCTGGTGGTGGCGCTGCTTGCGGGCGTTGTAAGGTCCGTTGTCGTCCTTGTGCCAGTGCTGGTCCCGCGCCCCGCTGGTGAAGGAGGCGTTGTGGGTGAAGGGGACGATGGCCCAGTTGGGGCCGATCAACTGGTCGCAGGCGGCAACCAGGCCGGGAGCATTGAGCACCTGGAGCACCTCGGGCACACTGGCCGGGGAGATGGGCTTCTTGGCCAGGTACGCAGCCTTCTCCTGCGCGTAGACCTGGGCGTGGATCTGGGCCGGGACACCGAGGCTCTCGGGGGAGAGAACCACCAACCCGCGGCAGGCGAACTCCTGCACCAGGCGCTCGGGGGGGGTGTAGTGGAGCTGTGTCGGGTCGTCGTCGGTGTTCAAGGGTTTCCTCTTCTGTCGGGGGGGACCGGCCGCTGGCGGGGGGCGATGGGCTGCACCAGGGCCAGCCGCTCCGGGGTCAATCGGGAAACCAGCTCCGGCGAGGGCTGGTAGCCGAAGCGGTGGGCGTGCATGGCCGGCACGTAACGGATGGTGATCATCCGCCGCTGGCCTGGGTTGAGGCGCTGGGCCGAACCGTGGCAGAGGGCGTCGTTGAAGAGCAGGGCGTCGCCGGCCTCGAGGTGGATTTCGATCGCCCCTTCCAACACCTCGCCCGGGCCACTGGTGATCCTGCCTCGCCCTTCCTGTTGGGGATGGGGGAGGTCGGACTTGTGACTGCCGGGCACCACCACCGTGGCCCCATCCCCAGGTCCCACGTCAGTCAGGGGCGCCAGCAGGGAGAGCATGGGGCAGACCCACTGGCCATTGCGCCGGCCGCTGCGCTGGTAGTGGTCCACGTTGTGCCCCCCCGAATGCACCCCGATGTACCCGCCCGTCCCGCGCACATTGACGAAGATCTCGTAGATGTAGGGCTTGGTGCTGGGTCCCAGATAGTGGCGCACTGGGTCGATCCAGGCGGGGTGGTCGATCAGGCGCTCAAAGAGCTCGCCGGCCTCGATGATGTCCTGCAGGTTGATCCCGTCGATGCCGCCGTAGGACTGGGTGTACACATTGCCGAGCCACTGCCCGGTTTCGAGCGGGGGCAGGGCGTCGATCCAGGCATTGATCGCGGCTAGGTGCGCGGGGTCCAGGGCCCGGGGGATGACAGTGTAGCCGCGCAGGTCGAAGAAGTATTCGTCATTAGAGGGGATCATGGAGTCCGTTCAGTCCTTGTACGGGTCGAATTCGTCCTCGCCGGCCATGGCCACCCCTACCGGCTTGAGGGTATGGAGGATGCGGACCATCGGGGCATGGTGGGCCAGCACCTCGGGCAGGCGCTTGTAGCAGTGGGGCGATTCGTCGGTGCCGGCCCCGCGCAGTTCGACGTCCTGTTCCCTGATCCAGTCGAGCATCATCTGGCGCGAGACCGCGCCTGGGGAGATGACCCTGCCGGTCTTGTGGTGGATCTTTCCCCGGGCGGCGGTGCGGCTCATCACCCGGCCGGCCCCGTGTACGGTCGAGTAGAGCGCGTGTTTCGCCTCCTCCGACTCGACCCCTTCGAGGATCACCGAGATATCCCCCATGGAGCCGCCCACGAAGCCGCGCTGCCCGGGAAAGGCGGGGGTGGCGCCCTTGCGGACTACCCACAGGTCCCGGCCCTGGTGTTTTTCGCGCCAGGCGAAGTTGTGGTGGTTGTGGACCTCTTCCAGAATGGTGGCCCCCAGCAGGCGGGCCACTTCCTCGCAGACCCAGTCGCGGCCGGCGTAGGCGTAGCGGCCGGCCAGTTTCATGCAGGCCAGGTACTCGGCGCCCAGGTCAGAGGCGATGGGCAACACCAGGGGATCGACCTCCATGCCGTCCTTGGCTCCGCCGGCCCGCAGAAAGTAGGTGGCGGTTCGGTAGCCCAGGCCGCGCGAGCCGAAGTGGACCCCGATCCACAGGCGGCCCTCTTCGTCCTCCAAGAGGTCCACATAGTGGTTGCCCGAGCCGATGGTGCCCAGTTGCTCCCGGGCCATCTTCTTGAGCGGGGCCACCGCCGGCAGGGACCAGGTCTGGTCGTCGAAGAGTTCGTCATCGACGCGGGTGTTGTTCTTGCAGCCGATGCCAAAGGAAAGGGTGGACCAGATCTGGTCCATGATGGGTCTGATGCGGGCGCGGACCTCGGCGGCGGGCAGATCGGTCAGCACGGCCTTGTTGCCGCAGGCGATGTCGTACCCCACCCCCGAGGGGCTGATCCGGTCCTCGTAGGCCACCACCCCACCGATGGGCACCGCGTAGCCCAGATGATGGTCGGCCATCAGGGCCGCGGCATCGGCGCTCCGGGCGCAGTTCTTTATCTGGCGGAGCGCCCCCTCATCTACTGGGTTGCCCCAGACCGGGATGCCGCCGATGAGTTTCATGGGTCTGGTCGGCGGGAAGGGGGCGCGTCCATATCACTTGTTGACCCCGCGGTGGTCGTTGATATAGCTGACCAGCGAGGCCGCGGCGGCGAGGGGCAGGTGCTGCGAGGCAAAGACAAAAACCCGGTTCCAGAAACCGGGCACCACGGTGGCCTTCCCGGCCTCGCTGGCAACAAAGGCGAGGCGGGCGACCTCTTCGGGGGCCATCCCTGCCCCACTTTTTTCACCGATGCCGGCGCGCCGGCGAAATTCGGTCCGCGTCGTGCCAGGGCAGACCGCGGTCACGCGCACCCCTTTGCCACGCAGCTCGTGGGCCAGGGCACCGGAAAACGAGAGCATGAAGGACTTGCAGGCCGAATAAACCGCCTGCCTGGGCACGGCCGAAAAGGAGTAGACCGAGGCGATGTTCATGATCCGCCCCTCGCCCCTGGCGATCATCGCCGGCAGCACGGCCTTGGTCAGCCTGAGCATGGCGATCAGTTGCACGTTGAGCAGGTCCAGTTCCTCCCCGATGTCTGTGGCGACAAACTCGCCCTTGATAGCAAAGCCGGCGTTGTTGACCAGGGTGTAAAGCGGCTCTTTGAGCGCGGCGAGGACTAGGGCCTCGGTGGCGGCGGGGTCCGCGAGGTCGGCGGCTAGCACCTGGGCGGCCACGCCGCAGCGGTCCGCGCACTGGGCGGCTAGGGCCTGCAACTGGGCCTGGTTGCGCGCGGTCAGCAAGAGGTCAAAGCCCCGGCTAGCATATTCGAGCGCCAGGGCCTTGCCGATGCCCGAAGACGCGCCGGTGATCAATGCCCTTCTGCCCATTACAGGTTCTGGTTGCCCGCCCCGAAGATATTCTGCGGATCGAGGCCGCGCTTGATCTCCTGCTTCCACTTCAGGCCGGTCTGGGACATGATTTCGGGCAGGAAGGCCCGGCGTATCTTGCCGACGCCGTGGTGGTGGGACAGCGAGCCGCCCCAGCGCAGGATCTCGTGGCGGGCGATGGTCTCCAGTTCGAGGTAGACCTGCGAGGGGTTCTCGACGCCCTTGTAGTAGAAGCCAAAGTAGAAGTAGATCGCCACCCCGGTCCGGTAGACCTGGGTGATGCGCGAGGTGATAAAAGGCTTGCCGGGCAGACCGCGCTTCTCGTACTCCGCGTACAGGATCCGCTTGACATTGGCGTCGATGGCCAGCGCGTCGCTCCACGCACAGGAGGTTTCGAAGCTCTCGGCGATGATGTAGTAATTCAACAGGAAATCGCGGATATAGGCGATGCTGTAGGTCAGTTGATAGCCCCGACGGCCGTTCTCGCTGCCGGCCTTCATGCCCCCGTGCCCGGCGGCGATGTGATAGACCTCGCGCTGCTGGCGGGCGACCTCGTTCCGCGTTCCCTCAAAAACCAGGGTCAGGGCGACCATCCGCCCAGGGTTAAAGCCCTTCACACTGAGAACGAAGAACTTCTCCAGCCTGCTCTTCCAGGCCGCCAACCCCTGGGCTGCCGGCTTGAGCGTCTGGCCGAACTGGAACTGGAGGTTGTCGACTAGGCGGACGCTGGCCGGGATCGCTCCGGCATGGGCCATGTCGCGCATGAACCGGTACCCGTCTTCATAGGAGGGGAAGATGATCGAGCCGTACTTTTGGACCTCGGGCAGGGGAAAGAGCTTGACCACTGCCGAGGTGATGATGCCCAGGGTGCCCTCGGAGCCAAAGATCAAGCGGCGCAGGTCAGAGCCAATGGATTCGCGCGGGGCGGTGTTCAGGTGGGCCAGCCGGCCGTCGGCAGTGGCCACGCTCAGATCGACGACGAGGTCCTCGATATTGCCGTACCTGTTCTTCTTCATGCCGCTGGCATTGGTCGCGATCCAGCCCCCCAGGGTGGAGAATTCCACGCTGTCCGGCTCGTGCCCCATGGTCAGGCCGTGTTCGGCGAGCTGCGCCACAAGGTGGCGCCCCACCGCGCCGGCCTCGATGCAGGCCATCATGTTTTCCTTGTCGATCCAGCGGATGCGGTTCATCCGCCGCATGTCGGCCGAAACGATCATCCGCCTTTCGCCCTCGGGACAGCGCAGAGCGTCGGTCACGTTGGTGCCGCCGCCAAAGGGGATCAGCACCACGTTGTGCTCTTTGGCGGCCTCGACCAGTTTGGCCACCTGCTCGTCGCTGTGCGGGTGAACCGTTAGGTCGGGGATGCGCCCGAGGCAGGCGTACTTGATAGCAAATACCTCCTCCTGGGTTTGACCGTGGCCGTGGCGCAGGCGGACCTCGCCGTCCCGGTCGAGCTGGTCGGGCTGGAGAAAGACGCTGATGGCCTCCAGAAAGGGTTTTGACTCGATGGCCTCGGGGATTGCCGTCGGGTAGGAAGACCGGTGCAGGTCGCGGGGATCGACCTCGACCTGCAAGACCTCGCAAATCCACGGCAGCAGTCGGGCTAGCTTTTTTCCGCTCAGCTCGTAGCGGTTGCCGAGCATGGTGACTACCCCGTCCTCGGTGAAGGCAAATCTCGTATCGCGAAAGCCCCAGCTCTCCGGGCTTTCGGCTTCTGCGGCGGTCATTACCGGTGGCGGGGGGTGGATCAGGTTGTCCTGCTTCATCAGATTCAGTCCCCTTCGAGGATTGCTAAAGAAAAACAAGCATTTTCGCCGGGAGGGGGCAAGCGGTGCCACTCGGCCCCAGGTTCAGGCCACTCCGTACTTCTCCAGCACCGCAGCCCAGGTCCCCTGAGCCTCCATGATCAACTCGATTACCTCGCGGATGGCCCCGTCCCCGCCTGGGGCCGCGGTCACATAGCCGGCCCCGGCCTTCACCTGGGAACGGGCATTGGCCACGGCCACCCCCAGGCCCACCCGGTTCATCAGGGGCAGGTCCGGCAGGTCGTCGCCCAGATAGGCCACCTCGGCGTCGCTCCGGCCGGACTGTTTAAGGATCTCCTCGTAGGGGGGGATCTTCTCCAGGAAGTTCTGGTAGATGTAGGTGACGCCCAACATGCGGGCGCGGTGGGTGACCCCCGGCGACTCGCGGCCGCTGATCAGGCCGGTCTTGAGGCCGGCGGCGTGGGCCCAGCGGAAGGCCATGCCGTCCTGGGTGTTGAAGGCCTTGACCTCGACCATCTCCTCGCCGTGGCCGGGCACGTACCAGAGTTTGCCGTCGGTCCACACCCCGTCCACGTCGGTGAGGATCAGGCGGATCTTTTGGGCGCGGGTGTGCAGTTCCTGGGTGGTGAGAGGCATGGATGACTCCGCAGAGGGGGTGGCAAAAAGAAGAGGCCCCCCCTGGCGCGGGCGGAGCCTCCAATGGTGAGCCGGCCTAAATCTTGCCGGCGTAGATCTGGACGACGTTGTGCAGAAGTTCGAGGGCCTTGTCGCGGGGGCGTTGGAAGGCGTTGCGGCCCATGATAGAGCCGAACCCGCCCCCGTCGCGGATGCCGCGGATCTCCTCGTAGATGGCCGCCTCGTCCTTGGCTGCCCCGCCCGAGAAGATGACCACCCGCCGGCCGGCGAAGGAGGAATCCACCACGTGTTTGATGCGCTCGGCCAGGGTGCCCGTGGGCACGCCGGCCCTCTCGTAGACCTTGCGGGCCTCCTCCTGCTCCACAAAGGCGGTGGGTGGTTTCACCTTGATGATGTGGGCGCCCAACTGCGCGACGATCTGGGCGGCGTAGGCCGAGACGTCCAGGGCGGTCTCGCCCTCCTTGCTGATCCCTGAGCCGCGCGGGTAGGACCAGGCCACCACCACCAGGCCGTGGCGCTTGGCCTCCTCGGCGAGGGCCTGGAGTTTTTCGTACATCTCGGTGCGCAGGGCCGAGCCGGGGTACACGGTGTAGCCGATGGCCACACAGCCCAGACGCAAGGCCGCCTCGACGGAGCCGGTGATCGCCTGGTTGGGATCGCGCTCGTTGTTGAGGTTTTCGCGGTTGTTGAGCTTGAGGATTAGGGGCAGGTCCCCGGCGTAGTCCTGGGCCCCGGCTTCCAGAAAGCCCAGGGGCGCGGCGTAGGCGTTAAGGCCGGCCTCAATGGCTAATTCAAAGTGGTAACGCGGGTCGTAGGCCGGCGCATTGGGGGCGAAGCTGCGGCCCGGCCCGTGCTCCACCCCCTGGTCCACCGGCAGGATGACCAGTTTGCCGGTGCCGCCCAGCTTGCCGTGGTTGAGCAGGCGGGCCAGGTTGGTCAGGGTGCCGGGGTTGTCGCTGCCGTACCAGCTGAGGATCTCGCGCACGCGCTTTTTCATGGTTTATCGCCTTTCTGTCGTTGAGCGGGCGCCGCAGTAGGCCGCGCCCAGCAGGCCGGTCTTGTCGTTGAGCACCACCTTCACCGGCATGGCTGAGAGGGCCAGGCGCAGGCGACCTTTGGCCAGAAACGCCTTCATGAAGGAGCCGGCCTTGAGTTTATCGAGGATCTTGGGGGCAATGCCCCCGGCCACGTACACCCCGCCAGTGGCCAGGAGCTTGAGGGCCAGGTTGCCGGTTTCGGCCCCGTAAAGGGAAACGAAGAGGTCGAGGGTCTTGACCGCCAACTCGGCGCGGCCGGCCAGGGCCGCCTTGGAGATGACCTCGGCCGGGTCGCCGGCCTCCAACTCCTGCTTAAGCCAAAGCGGCTCCTCGCCCCGGCCGCTGGCCTTGAGGAACTCGTAGATGCAGAACAGCCCCGGCCCGGAGACGATGCGCTCCCAACTGACGTGCTCCTGGAAGCGGTCCCACATAAAGCGCCACAGCCCCACCTCGATGTCGCTGGTGGGCGAGAAGGAGACGTGGCCGCCTTCGGAGGGCAGGGCCACGTAGCGGCTGCCGGTCCAGCACAGCCCTCCCTGACCCAGGCCGGTGCCGGCGGCCAGCACCGCGATATTGCCCTGGGGATCGGGGGCGCCCGGGTTGAGCACGAAGAGGTCGGCGGGCTTGAGGGCCAGGAGGCCGTAGGCGGTGGCCTGCAAATCGTTGAGCAGCAGGATGTCGTCGATCTTCAGGGCGGCTCGTACCTGTTCCGGGTCGATGATCCAAGGCAGGTTCACCGGGCGGATGGGCAGGCGGTTGACCGGGGCGGGGATGCCCAGGACGATGCGCCCTGGCCGCTGGCCGGTCTCGGAGATGAAGGCCGCCAGCATGGAGGCCAGGTCGGGGTAGTCGCGGGTGCCGTAGCGGCGCTCGGCCAGGGGGGTGAAATCCGCTAGATCAGCGGCGAAGAGGCTCAGGTAGGACTTGGTGCCGCCGATGTCGCCGGCCAGGATTAGAGTTCGGCCCACTGCCGCCACTCCCGGTCGAAGAGTTCCTCGGCTTCCCTGGGGCCCCAGGAGCCGGCCGGGTAGGAGGGCACGCGGGTGGCCGAGGTGGCGCCCCAGGCCTCGAGCACCGGCATGAGCAGTTCCCAGGATTTCTCGATCCAGTCGCTGCTGGAATAGAGGGTGGCGTCCCCCAGCAGGCAGTCAAGGATCAGGGTTTCGTACGCTTCGGGGCTGCGGCCGCCGAAGGTGGTGGCGTAGTCGAAGTCCATCTTCACCGGACCCAGTTTGACATCGGGACCGGGGATCTTGCCGTTGAAGGTGAGGGAGATGCCCTCCTCGGGTTGGACGCGGATGGTCAGGGTGCTGGGCTGTAGATCCTCGCCTCTGGCGAAGATCAGGTGGGGAGGCTGGCGGAACTGCAGCGTGACGGCGCTGGCCCGGCGCTTAAGGCGTTTGCCGCTGCGCACGTAGAAGGGCACCCCCTGCCAGCGCCAGTTGTCGATGGTCAGTTCCATGGCAGCAAAGGTCTCGGTGCGCGAGTGGGGCGCCACATCGGGCTCGTCGAGATAGCCCCGCACCTCCTGGTCCCCCATCTGGCCGGCCCGGTACTGGCCGCGCACCGCGAAGCGGTCCACCTGGCCCACGCTGAGGGGCCGGATGGCCTTGAGCACCTTGAGTTTCTCAGTGCGCACGCTCTCGGCGTCGAAGGAGGAGGGCGGCTCCATAGCGATGACACACAGTACCTGCAACAAGTGGTTCTGGATCATGTCGCGCAGGGCCCCGGAGGTGTCGTAGTACCCGGCGCGGTGCTCCACCCCCACGACCTCGGCCGCGGTGATCTGCACGTGGTCGATGTAACGGCGGTTCCACAGGGGCTCGAAGATGGAGTTGGCCAGGCGGAAGACCAGGATATTTTGCACGGTCTCCTTGCCCAGGTAGTGGTCGATGCGGTAGATCTGGTGTTCGTCAAAGACCTTGTGCAGGGAGCGGTTGAGTTCCTTGGCGGTGTTCAGGTCGTGGCCGAAGGGCTTCTCGACGATGATGCGCGACCAGCCCTTGCCTTCGCCGCCTTCCTGGTGGAGGCCGACCAGACCCAGCCCCTCGACTATCTTCAGGTATACCTGGGGCGGCACCGAGCAGTAAAAGCAGTAGTTGCCCCGGGTGCCGCGCTGGGCGTCCAGTTCGGCGAGCTTTTCCTTGAGGTGCTGGTGGGTGGAAGACTCCTTGGGGTCGCCGCACACGTAGAAGAGGCGGTCGAGGAAGGTGGTCACCTGGCCCTCGTCGAGCTGGCCGACGAATTCGCGCAGCGCCTCGCGCATCTGCTGGCGGAAGCCGGCATCGTCCATGGCGCTGCGGGCCACCCCCACCAGCACAAATTCGGGCGGCAGGCGGTTTTGCCGGTCCAGGTGCCAGATGGCCGGCACCAGCTTGCGGCGGGTCAGGTCTCCCGAGGCCCCGAAGATGATCAGGGCGCTAGGATCGGGGACACGTTCGGAGACAGCGCGGCTGTAGCTCATGGGGTATCCTCGCGGGAGACTCAGGCCGGCTGCATCGCGGCCTCGCGCTGGGAGGCGATGGCCGCCAGCAGTTTATCGAAGGGTTCGACGAAGAGCCGCACGGCTTCTTCCTGGAGCCTGCGAGTCACCTCGGGCATGGAGACACCCAACTCCTCCAGACCCGCCATGACCTCCCGGGCCTCTTCCAGGCCCTCGCCCAGGGTGGGGCGGGCGGCGCCGTGGTCGCGGAAGGCGCGCAGGGTGGCGTCGGGCATAGTGTTGACGGTCTCGGCGCCGATCAGCTCCTCGACGTAGATCACGTCGCGGTAGGCCGGGTTCTTGGTGCTGGTGCTGGCCCAGAGCAGGCGCTGCGGCCGAGCGCCCTTGGCCGCCAGTTGCTGCCAGCGCGGGCCGGCGCACAGTTCCTGGTAGCTGGCGTAGGTCAGCTTGGCGTTGGCGATGGCCGCCTTGCCGGCCAGGCTGCGGAGGGCCAGGCGCTGACTGGCTTTGGCGGCCACGATCAGCCTGTTCTCCAGTTCCTTGTCGACCAGGCTGTCGATGCGGCTGATGAAGAAGCTGGCCACGCTGGCCACCGCAGACAGGTCGCCGCCCTGGGCGGCCCGTTTCTCCAGGCCGGCCAGGTAGGCCTGGGCCACCTGGAGGTAGTTTTCGCCAGAGAAGAGCAGGGTGACGTTCACGCTGATCCCTTCGCCGATGAGGTGCTCGATGGCCGGCACCCCGGCCTGGGTGCCGGGGACCTTGATCATCAGATTGGCGCGCCCCACCTCGCCGGCCAGGCGCAGCCCCTCCTCGATGGTGCCCACGGTGTCCTGGGCCAGGTGGGGCGAAACCTCCAGGGAGACAAAACCGTCGCGGCCCTGGGTTTTCTCGTAGACCGGAAGCAGCAGATCCGCGGCCCACTGGATGTCCTCAATGGCCACGGCCTCGTAGATTTCCTGCGGGGTATGGCCGGCCCGGGCCAGGGCGCGCAGGGCCCCAGCGTATTCGGCCGAGCCGGAGATGGCCTTCTCAAAGATGGCCGGGTTGGAGGTCAGGCCGCAGACGCCTTCCTCGGCGATAAGGCGCTGAAGTTCCCCCGACAGGATCAGCCCGCGGCGTATATTGTCGTACCAGGGACTCTGGCCTAATTGCTGGAGCTGGAGCAGGGGATTGGACATCGACAGGCTCCTCGGTATGCCAGTGGCGGCCAAAAGAAAATGCTCAGAACCAGGTATAATAAATCTTTAATACCGGCTCCGAGCAAATGGGAAGAAGGCCACGGCAGAGGATTAAAAACCATGGCCCCCCACACCGCCTCGTAAAACGATGTCCCAAATTAACCCCGGTACTGGAAAATGTCAACTACGGGCCTGCCGCTGGGTCTGCCAGCGGCGTCAGCGGCCGAAAAAGGCGGAAGTATTTATATTTTTTGCATGTTGATCGCGGACCGACGCGGCGCGGGGAGGGAGGGACAATGGCCAGATACTTGGTGACCGGCGGGGCAGGTTTCATCGGTTCCCACCTCTGCCGGCGGTTGGTGGGTGAGGGGCACAAGGTGCGGGTGTTGGACGACCTATCCACCGGCAAACGGGCCAACCTCAAAGGGGTGCCGGTGGAGTGGGTGGAGGGGGATCTGCGCGATGGGGCACTGCTGGAGGCGGCGCTGCGGGAGGTGCAATTCGTCCACCACCACGCGGCGGTCGCCTCGGTGGCCGTGTCAGTGGCCCAGCCCCTCTTTGAGCAGGAGGTCAATGTGGTGGGGACCCTGCGCTTGCTGGAGGCGGCCAGGCGGGCCGGGGTGCGGCGGGTGGTCTTTGCCGCCTCGGCCGCGGCCTATGGCAACAACCCCCAGTCGCCTAAACGCGAGGAGATGCGGCCCGAGCCGGCCTCGCCCTACGGCCTGTCCAAGGTGGCCGGGGAGTACTACTGCCGCATCTACAGCGATATCTACGGGCTGGAGACGGTGTGCCTGCGCTACTTCAACGTCTACGGCCCGCGCCAGGACCCATCCTCCCCCTATTCGGGGGTGATCTCCCTCTTTGCCAGGCGCCTGCTCCTGGGGCAGCCGCCCATCATCCAGGGGGATGGCGAGCAGTCGCGGGATTTCGTTTATGTGGAAGATGTGGTGCAGGCCAATCTGCGTGCCGGCCAGGTGGAGCGGGCCGGAGGGGAGATCTACAACATCGGTTCCGGGCGTAGCACCACCATCAGGGAACTGGCCGGACTCCTGAATCATCTGCTCGGTGCTGCTCTGGCGCCCCAGTTCGCTCCGGCCCGGCCGGGGGACGTGCGCCATTCCCTGGCCGACATCTCCCGGGCGGGCGCCGGCCTGGGCTACGCCCCGGTCTTTGACCTGGCCGAGGGGTTGGGACGCACCCTGGAATGGATGCGCTCCGCGGACCTGCGGGGCTGAGGGAAGGTTCAGTGGCGACCATCATCGATGGCAAGAAGCGCATCCCCTTCATGCGGGGCATGCTGGTGCATTACCTGATCGAGCGGGGCTTCGCCTACGAGGAAGCCTATGAGGTGGCCGACACCATCCGCAAGACGCTGCCCAAGCGCAAGGGGATCGACCGCAAGGAGATCCTCAGGCTGATCGACCAGGCCATCCGCGCCGAACACGGGGAACGCCAGGTGGGCGACTTGGTCTTTTGGGAGCGCCGGCCCACCACCATATACGTGGAGGGCAAGAACGAGACCGGGCCGTTCTCTAAGGAGCGCCTGGCCCATTCGGTGCGGGTGGCCGGGCTCTCCCTCGACCAGTCCTACGAACTGGCGGCCCAACTCGAAAACATGCTGTTGGGGCAGCGCGCCGAGCAGGTCACCACCCAGGTGCTGGAGGAACTGGCCGAGGTGCTACTGGCCGAGCAGCACGACCAGGGCTACGCCGAGCGCTACCGGGTGTGGCGGGCCTGGCGCGGCCTGGACCAGCCACTGATCGTGCTCATCGGCGGGGCCAGCGGGGTGGGCAAGACCTCGCTGGCCATCAGCATGGCCAATGTGCTCGACATCCCCCGGGTGGCGGCCACCGACGACATTCGCCAGATCATGCGGCTGATGCTCTCGGCGGAGCTGATGCCCTCCATCCACACCTCCTCGTACCTGGTCGGGGTCGAGGGGGGCGAGGACGAGGTGATCGTCGGTTTCCGCCAACAGGCCAAGGTGGTGGGCCTGGGGGTGCAGGCCATCCTCGAACGCTGTCTAGAGGAGCACAGCAGCGTGATCATCGACGGGGTCCACCTGCTGCCCGATTTGCTGGACAGATGGAAAGCCGACCACCCCCGCTCCTTCGTCGCCCAGGTCTGCCTGGCGGTGTCGGAGCGCAAGGTGTACGAGGAGCGCTTCGCCAAGCGGGCCAGCGATGCGCCCTCCCGCCCCATGCACAAATACCTTTCAAACCTCGACGCCATCCAGCAGATACAGGAGCATCTCCTCGAAGTCAGCGCCCAGAGCGACATCCCCATCATCGATACCAGCACCGTGGGCACCATCGAGGAGGCCACCAACCTGGCGCTGATGGTGGTGGTAGAGCAGTTGCAGGAGCGGGAGGAGCTCAAAAAAATCCTGGACGGGGAGGAGCGGAAAAGACGCAAGAAAGGGTAAGGTTCAGGGTTTTGCGCCCCGGCCCCCCAGGAACTATATTACAGTTTCAGGGTGTAACTGGCGGGCTTTTTTGCGCGACAAGACTATGCTGGGAAAAAAGGAAACCACCGCGACGGTCGGTAGCGGCCAGACCCTCAACACCATCATCGGGCGCGGCACGGTCTTTGAGGGGGTGATCCGGGTGGAGAACAGCGTCCGCATCGACGGCACCTTTAAGGGCGAGCTGATCTGCTCCGGGGCCCTGACCATCGGCCAGTCCGGGCAGGTCTATGCCCAGCTCCAGGGCCAGGAGGTCTATCTCAACGGGGTGGTGCGCGGCCGCATCCAGGCCGAGAAGGTGCGCTTGGACAGCCAGGCCCGCTTCATCGGCGACATCACCACCAGCGACCTGGGCATCGCCGAAGGGGCGGTTTTCCACGGCAGATGCTCCATGGAGACGGGCGAGTTGGCCGCTCTCTACGAGCGGGAGTTCTGCCAGGAAGGCCCGGTGCGCTCCTCGGAGCCGATCATGGTCTCCTCGGCTTCGCGCTGACCGGCACGGCTTTCCCCCGCCGGCAATTTTCTCCGCCGCTTTTTGCGGCGATTCTCATATAAACATCTTTTTTACAACGAGTCGCGAGGGCGGCATGTTCTTCGCTTGCTGGCGGGGGTACTCATGCCCCTCAACCCGTTCGGGGACTCGCCATGCCAGCCCGGATCAACCACAACCCCCATCTCAACCAGGTCCACCGCAATCTGACCCTGCACTACGCGGAGGCTGCCAAGCACATCGAGCATCTGTCCTCGGGCAGCCGCATCGACCGGGCCAGCGACGACCCGGCCAGTCTGTACATGGCCGATGCCTTCAGGGCCGAGGTCCGCGCCGTGGCCGAGGGCAACCGCAACGCCCAGCAGGGCATCGTGCTCTTGCAGATGGCCGACGGGGCTCTGGGGCAGCTGACCGAGATCGTCCAGCGCATGCAGACCCTGGCGGTCCAGGCGGCCAACGGCCTGTTTACCGACGAACAGCGGGGCAGCCTGGACGTGGAGTTCGAGGGGTTGAAGTCTGAGATGAACCGCATCGCCACGGCCATCACCTACAACAACACCCCCCTCCTGGAGGGGGCGCGGGAATTTGCCATCGAGATCGGGCCCTCCATCGCCAGCGGCAACGATGTGGTGCAGTTCAACCTCAACGATATGAGCGCCCAGGGCGCGCACCTAAACATCGGCAGCCTGACCATCGACACCATCAAGAACGCCCGCGAATCCCTGGCGCAATTACAGCGGGTCGAGAAGCAGGTAGAGGAGGAGCGCAACAAGGTGGCCGCCCTCCACAACCGCCTGGAGATGAACAGCACCACCAGCGCCAGCATCCTCGAAAAGCTGAGCGAGGCCGAGTCTAACGTCCGCGACGTGGATGTGGCCAGGGCCATGGCCGACCTGACCCGCTCCCAGATCCTCAGCCAGGCGGCGGCCAGCCTGGCTGTCGAGTCCGACACAGATATCGACCAGGTGCTCGCGCTGCTGCGCTGAGCCTCAATAGAGCAGGTAGAAGCGCCAGTCCGGGTAGATTCTCAGGGCCGGGGCGGGCAGGTGGAGCCAACGCAGCTGCTCCTTGAAATAGCGCCATGCCCGCTGATCCCCGGGCAGGAAGCGGGGGTCCAGGTCCAGGGCCACCAGCAGTTCGGGGCGGCCGTCGGGCAGCTTCTTGTAATGTTTGAAACGGCCCTTGCTCTTGACGTTGCTGCCGTGTAACCCCGCCGCCCCGTAACCCAGTGCCAACCCCAGGAAATCGGGCCATACCTCCTCGGCCCGCCCACGCAGGAAGCGATCCACCGATACCGCCATCCACACCGTCATGCCCTCGTAGTCGTCGATCAGGTGTTCGGTGAAGGGCCGGCCCTCGGTCTGGCGCTGCCGGCGGTCCAGGTAGAGGCGGGAGGGCCAGTAGCCGAACTGGAAACGCACCGCCTGGCTGGCCGGCCACAGGGCGCGGACCAGGGGCACGGTGGCGCCGATGGTATTGGCGGTGAAGTCGGGGATGCTGAAACCCCACTGGTCGAAATAGGCGTCGCGCATCTCGATCTCCAGCAGCAGGGCCCAACTGCTCAGGGTGCCGGCCAGGGCGCCAAGCCGCCCGGCCAGGCCGCCCCAGGCGTAGGCATTGGTCAGGGTCTGGGCCATGAACATCCCGCTCATGAAATGCCCCCCCTTGTCCACGTTCAGGTAGGTGTCCCCGCTCCAGTCCCTGATCCAGCGGATGTGGTCGAGTTTCTGGCCCTGGTACCAGGCCCGGTCAAAGTACTTGAAACCCAGGTAGTGGATGCCCAGGCCGGCGCCGCCTACCACGGCCAGGCGGGCGGGCCGCAGGCCGCTACTGTCGGGGGCGGCCTGGGGGTGGGCGGCCCCTGCCCAGGGCAGGAGCAGGCAGCAGGCCACCCGGGTGAGGCGGGCGACGGCACCGGGGAGCGCGTCCCAGGGCCTGGGGGATAAAGGAGGGGCAGGGCAGTAGGTCAAGTCGATCCGTTCGGGTAGGCGCCGCCGTGCCAGCGGGCATTTTGCCAGGCGCTCTTGGCAAAACAATATTAAGTTAGTTCAGATAGCGCCCGTTCAAAAGCCGCCTGCCCCCGGAGCCCATGTCCGAATCTACCTCCTCAGAGGCCAACCTCCAGGCCGAGCCCCGCCGCCGCCGCCGCCGCGCCGGGGGACTGGTGCCACCGGAGGTATTGCCAGGGCCGGCGCCTCCGGCCACCCAGGAGCACCCCTCGCCGCCGCGCCGGGGGGGGCACGGGCAGTGGTATTCCTCCTGGGGCCTGTCGCCGGCCTTCCGCATCTACGTCTTCCTGGGCAGCATCCTGGCCCTCATCGCTTTTCTGCTCTACAGCGAGTCGCTGATCCGCCAGGCCAAGGAGCAGGAGCGCAACAGGGTCTATCTTTTTGCCCGGCTCCACGCCTTTGCCGTCTCGCCCCTGGCCAGCGGGGAGCAGGCCGCCTTCATTTTCCAAGAGGTCATCAACAACCCCAACAGCGATTTCCCCATCATCATCACCAACCACCGGGGTGAGATCACCGACTGGCGCGGGGCCGACCTGCCGGCGCCCGGCGACCTGGGCCCGGAGGCCAGGCAGCAGTTGCAGGTGGCGATGGAGGTGATGGACGCCGCCAACCCTCCGGTGGCCTTTGTCTATCATTCCGAGGCGGTGGGATATTGTTATTGGGACGAGGACCGCTTCATCATCACCGACAATGCCGAGGAGCTGGAAAAGCGCGTCCTGGTGGAGTGGGTGGGCCGGGATCTGCCGGCTCGGGGGGATACCAGCCGGGCGGCCAGGCAGCAGGTGCTGGACACGGCCCGCCGCCTCGAAGCGGCGGGGCGGCGGGGAACCTTCAGGGTGTCCACTGAGTCCTTCTGCCACCTTTACTACGGGGCTGCCGGTTTCGTGGTCACCGACGGGCAGGGGGTGGCGCGGGCCTGGGCAGGCCGCGAACTGCCGGCCCTGAGGGACACCAGCACCGCGGCCCTGGCTCAGGTCGAGGCGGTGCGGCGGCAGGTGGCCCTGCTCAACGAGCGGCAGGACTTCAAGATCCCCGGCGAGATGTACATCCATTACGGTGACTCGGCCCTGGTGCGGCGGGTTTCGCAGGCCCCCCTCTGGTTCATCGGCGTGGTGGTGCTCTTTGCCCTGGTGGGGTACCTCGGGCTGCGCAATATCCGGCGCAGCGAGCAGCGCTCGATCTGGGTGGGCATGGCTAAGGAGACGGCCCACCAACTGGGCACGCCCCTCTCCTCGCTGTCGGGCTGGCTGGAGCTGATACGCGGCGAAGTGGCCAATGCCGTCCAGGCCGGCGACCGGGAGCGGGCGGCGCGGCTGGACCAGATGTTAGGGGAGATGTCCAAGGACCTGGGCCGCCTCAACCAGATCGCCTCGCGCTTCAGCCAGATCGGTTCGGTGCCAGAATTGAAGCCGGGGGATGTGGGCGCGGTGCTGGAGGAAACCGTCAACTACTTCAAAAGCCGCGGCTCCCAGTTCGGCCGGCACCGGGTGGAACTGGTGCTGGAGGCGCTGCCGCCGGTGTCGATCAACTCCGAGCTGCTCGGCTGGGCCTTTGAGAACCTGTTCAAGAACGCGGTGGACGCCATGGGTGGCAAGCCGGGCGCCATCCGTATCCGTGCCGGCCTGCGGCCCGAAGGGGACGCGGTGCGGATCTCCTTCTGCGACGAGGGTCGAGGCATCGCCCCTGAAAATATCGAACGGGTCTTCCAACCCGGTTTCAGCACCAAAAAACGCGGCTGGGGCCTGGGCCTGACCTTTGTGCGGCGCATCGTCGAGGAGTACCACAAGGGCAAGATCAGCATCGTTCACAGTTCCCCGGGGGAGGGCACCACCTTCGAGCTGCTGCTGCCGGTCAAATGAGAGAAAGCCACTGATGGATACCAACCGCAAGATCCTCTGGGCCGACGACGAGATTGACCTGTTGCGTTCACACCACCTCTTTCTGCGCGAGCGGGGCTACGAGGTCACCCCGGTCAGTAGCGGCGAGGATGCCCTGGCCCGGATCAGGCAGGAGCACTTCGACATTGTGCTTCTCGACGAGATGATGCCCGGGCTGGACGGCCTCTCCACCCTGGCCCAGATCAAGGAACACGACCCCAACCTGCCGGTGGTGATGATCACCAAGAACGAAGAAGAGCATTTGATGAACGAGGCCATCGGCCGGCGCATCGACGACTACCTGACCAAACCGGTCAACCCCAGCCAGATCTTCATGGCATGCAAGAAGATCCTCGACGCCAGGCAGATCCGGCAGAGCCAGGCCGGGCCGGCCTACTTCTCCAAGGCCAACCAGATCCGCGAATGGCTGGCCGGCCAGGTCAACTGGCAGACCTGGATCGACATCCACCGGTTGCTCTGCGAGTGGGACCTGGAGATCAGCCGGCTCGATGAGCGCAGCCTGCACCAGGTGATTGAGGACCAGCGCAAGGAGTGCAACCGCGAGTTTGGCCGTTTCGTCGAGCGGCACTACCCCTCGTGGGTGCAGAGCGAGGAGGGCTCGCCACCCCTCTCGGTAGACGTGGTGGGGGAGTTCGTCGCCCCGTACCTCAAGGAGGGGCGCCAGGTCTTCTTTGTGGTGGTGGACTGCCTGCGCCTGGACCACTGGCTGGTGATGGAGGCCGTGCTGGCCCCCTTCTTCAACATCCGGCGCTCCTACCACTACGCCGTCCTGCCCACCGCCACCCCGTACGCGCGCAACGCTATCTTCAGCGGGCTTTTCCCCGCCGAGATCGCCGCCAAGTATCCAGAGCTGTGGCAGACCGAGCAGGACGAGGTTCACAGCCTCAACCGCCACGAGCACCGCTTCATCGACGACCAACTCGCCGAGATGGGCATCGGCCTTCAGCCCGGCTCCCACTACACCAAGGTGCTCGACGCCGCCGAAGGCCAGAACTTGGTCCGCCGGATCAACTCCCTCAACGCGGTACCCCTGGTCTGCGTGGTCTACAACTTCCTCGACATGCTGGTCCACGGCCGCTCCCACTCGGAAATCTTGCAACAGATCGCCCCCGACGAGCAGGGCTTCCGCTCCCTGGTGCAGTCGTGGTTCGCCCACTCCTCCCTCTTCGAGACCCTCAAGAAGATCGCCTGCACCCAGGGGGTGGTGGTGCTGACCACCGACCACGGCGCGGTGCGGGGCAACCGGGCCAGTCTGGTCCACGGTGACCGGCAGACCTCCGCCAATCTGCGCTATAAACACGGCAAGAACCTGCGCTGCGACGCCAAGGAGGCGCTACTGATCACCAAGCCCCCGGCCTGGGGCCTGCCCCAGTCGGGGTTAGGGAGCAACTTTGCCATCGCCAAGGAGGATTTCTACTTCGTCTACCCCTCCCACTTCAACGAGTACCAGCGCCAGTACCGCGACAGCTTCCAGCACGGGGGCATCTCCCTGGAGGAGATGGTGCTGCCGGTGGCGGTGATGGAGCCCCGGTGAGCCCCTCCGAGGAACACCTGAGCTTTTCTCCGGAGGAGACCCGGGCGCTGGGTGAGGAACTGGGACGGCGGTTGCGGCCGGGCGAGGTGGTGGCCTTCAGTGGTGACCTGGGCGCCGGCAAGACCTGCATGATCCAGGGGGTGTGCGCCGGCCTGGGGGTTGAGGACCAGGTCAACAGCCCCACCTTCATCCTCATCGGCGAGTATGCCGGGCAAGTCGGGGGCCGGGTGGTGCCCATCTACCACTTTGACCTGTACCGCCTGCGCGGCGAGAAGGAGCTTGAGGCCCTGGGCGCCGAGGAGTATTTTTATAATCAGGGCATCTGCCTGATCGAGTGGCCCGAGCGGGCCGGCTCTGCGCTGCCTCCCCGGCGGCGCGAGGTGACCCTGGAGCACCGCGGGCCAGAGGTGCGCCGCATCCTGATCAAAGCTCTACCCTCCCCCTTCCCCGATTGCAGAATAGAGAGGTCTGCTTGAGCGAACGGAGAATCAGCACATACGCGGCGGCGCTGGTGGTGCTGGCCCTGGCGGCGCCGGCCGGCGCCCAGGAGGTGGCGGCTGCCGAAGGGGACCGGGTGGAGCCGGTCCGCCTGATCGACTGCCCCACGGCCGGCCTGGTCGCTAAGGGCCGCTTCAGCGCGGACCTGCGCTTCTTCCCCCAGGGCGGGGTGATGGGCCAGCTCAACGCCGGGGCGCTCGACCGGCTGAGCATTGGCCTGTCCTTTGGCGGGGAGCAGATCATCGGCGACCAGGAGGTGGACTGGTACCCCCGGGTGGAACCGACCATTCGCTACCGGGTCCTTGAAGAGAGCCAGGCCCTGCCCGCCCTAGTCTTAGGCTACGAGACTCAAGGCTACGGGCTATACTGCGGTGGCCGCTACCAGATCAAGTCCAAGGGGATGTTCCTGGCCGCCAGCAAGAACTACACCGGGCCCTTGGGGCAGTTCGGGGTCCACGGCGGCCTTAACCTCAGCCGCGAGGACAGCGACGAAGACGGCGACCTGTCTGGCTGGGTGGGGCTGGACAAGAGCATCAACGCCGAATTGGGCCTGGTGGCTGAGTACGACCTGGCCACCAACGACAACGACCATTCCGCCCTGGGCTCCGGGGAAGGGTACCTGAACCTGGGGGCCCACTGGTCGGTGGTGCCCAGCCTCAATCTCAGCCTGTTGCTTAAGAACGTCCTGGGCAACGGCAAGGGTGGGGCCGATTGCAAGGGCGGGGCCGATTTGAGCCGGGAGCTGGCGGTGCGCTACACCGAGGAATTCTGAGGATGCGGTTATGGGCAGGGTTCCAGGCCCTGGCCCTGGCCTGCTCCGGGGCCGGGGCGCAGGAGGAGCGGGCCATCGACCATTTTTCCGGGGTGGGGGTCCGCGCCATGGGCATGGGTGGGGCCTTTGCCGGGGTGGCCAGCGATTTTTCCGCCCTATACTGGAACCCGGCCGGCCTGGCCCAGCTGCGTCAGTTCGAGGTGTACACCGGCTTCCTGCGCCACCATTTCACCAACGAGTCGATCCAGGCCGGCACCCCCGCCGACGAGTCGATCCAGGCCGGCACCCCCGCCGAGGCCGAGCTGAAGAACACCCGTTTCGGCTCCCTGGGGGTGGTGGTGCCCTACCCGGTTTACCAGGGCAGCCTGGTTTTTGCCGCCGGCTTCAACCGGGTTAAGGACTTCGACTACGCCCTGCGCATCCAAGGGCGTGAGGATGCGAAAGATGCCGTAGATAGCGTAGTGGGTAAGGTACAAACAAATGATAGGTTCGTTCACGAGGGCGAGATAGCCATGGCCTCGGTGGCCGGCGCCGTCGATGTGACCCCCTCGGTATCGCTGGGGGCAGCTTTTAACCTTCTCAGCGGCGAGGATCGGGCCCTCAACGAGTTCGAGAAAGTGGATATTGATAATCGCATTCTTGAGAAACGCTTCGTGGCCCACGACACTTTCGAGGACAAATACCCCACAGCCTTCACCGCTACCCTGGGGGCCCTGTTCCGCTCTTCCCGAGAAAAGCCCAGGGTGCGTTTTGGGGCGACTCTGAGTAGTGGGGCGACCCACCGGGTGCGTTATCTGTTCAAGGGCTTGCCCCCCCTTACCGCATACGACCTAATCGAGTACGACGACGGCACAGTGCGCCAGAACGTCGAGCGCCGCGAGGACGGGACCTCCGTCCAGGTAAGCCAGGAGGAGGTGCGGGGGGAGTACAAGATCTCCCTGCCCCTCGAATTCGGCCTGGGCCTCTCGGGCGAGCCGGTCCCCGGCCTGCTCCTGGCCGGCAGCGCCCACTGGGCGGGCTGGTCCCAGACCGAGTACCAGGGGGGCGACGAGAACGCGTTGCGAGCCAGGGCTGCCTTCGACACCCAGTACCGCGACGCCGCGCGCTATCACCTGGGGGCCGAATGGCAGGTGCCGGTAGTGGCCCTGGACCTGCGGGCCGGCTTTTACACCGACCCTCTGCCCTTTGTGGGGCCCCGTGACCCGCGCCTGAGCCCCGGCCCCGCCAACCCCCTCATCGTCGCCGCCCAGGACCGCCGCTACTATACATTGGGCGCCGGCCTGGTCTTCGAGGAGGTGGTGCACGCCGACCTGGCCTGGGTCCGCGGCAGCTACGAACAGTGGGAGGGCCCCCTGTCGGAGGAGGTTTCCAGCGACAAGGTGATGGTGGGGGTTTCCTGTCGTTTCTGAGGTTTTGACCACCTCTGCGGGTTGTGTATATTCATCAAGGCGCGTTTTCAGGAGGTGTACAGCGATGAAAAGCAGATCCCTTTCCTGCCTCGTTCTGGGATGGGCGGCGGTCCTGTCGAGCGGCTGTTACACCGTGGCCGTGGCGCCCTTCTCCTCCTCTGGTTTGCGGGAGGATTCCCGGGTGGCCGCCGACCAGCAGCGGGACGATCGCCAGGACGAGTCGCGCCTGGGCCGCTTCGAGGGCGAGGAAGACGGTTCCCGCCGGGGGTACGGGGCTGGGTACGGGTATCCGGTTTTTGGCGGCGGATACGATTCGCAATACGGGGTCTACGGCATCGCCCCCTATGGATACGGCCCCTATTCCGGGTACGGCTACAACCCCTACGGCGGGGGCTATGGCCCCTATGGGTACGGGTACGATCCCTACTACCGCAGCAGCACCGGCGTCTATGTCCCCCCCGGATATGAACTGGTGACTGCCGGGGAACTGGATGCGCTGCGGGCCCAGAGCAGGGGTCTGGCCACCGTGCCCGTCCAGTCGGCTGCCGAAAAGGAAGAACTAAGGAGGGCCGAGGTCCGGAAGCAGCAGGAGATCTGGCAGCGGCGGGTAGACCCCCAGGACCGGCCCGCCCCGGTGGTCACCCCCCGCCCGGCTGAAGCCCCCTCCGGGGGTGGGGGCAAGGAGGGTTCCAGCGCCCCCAAGCCGGCCTCGCCGCCGGCGGAGAGCGCCGCTCCCAAGAAGGTCCGGCGTTAGCCCGATCTTTGTTAATTCTGCACTTAAGCCCCGACTGCCCCTGGCAGCCGGGGCTTTGATTTTGCTTAAGAATCAACTATATCATCCGATGTGTTTACAATGGCAAGCCCTGAAATATAGTGAACTTGACCAGGATCACAGGGCTTCCCCACTTTTGGCCCTCATGTGGTTTTGATCGCCTGAAGCGTTTGCAGCCATCGTGAAACGACCTCTTTCCTTCAGCGCAACAGCCATCCGGGCCGCGGGCATGATCTGCCTGCTGGCCGGGATGGTGCTGCTCGCCGTGCCACATCTGGCAACCGCCCAGACGACCAAGTCCTGGGCCGCGGCGGCCGACGGGGCCTGGTCCGACCCATCCAAGTGGGTGCCCGCCGGGGTGCCGGGGGTGAGCGACCAAGTCGAGATCAGCGCTACCGGCGCTTCCTATACCGTCACCCTCGAAGGGGCGGTTTCGGTTGCAAAACTTACCAACGGCAGCAGTTCCACCTTCCTAGTCAACGGCAATCCAGCCAAAGGGAACGCCCTGCTGCGGGGGGCCAACGGCATCATCAACGCCGGCACCCTGCGCCTGCAAAGCAGCGGCGGGGCCCAGGCGTCCAGCATCCTGCTGACCGGCGGCGATCTGGTCAATACCGGCGCCTTGCAGGTCAAGCCCGCTTCGGGCGGCCAGCGCCTGATCACCGCGGACCTCAACAACCAGGGCCAGGTCCAGATCAGCGCCCCGCTGAGCTTCAACAAGGCCAGGGCGGTCTACGCCAATACTGGCATCTGGAATATCGCCCCCGGCCAGACCCTCTCCATCACCAGCGGCAACTAGGTCTTCAACCAGAACGGCGGCGTCCGGCAGGCCGAGGGCGAACTGGCCCTGCCCAGCGCCACCTTCAGCTTGAACGGCGGCCAGGTCCAGGGCAGCGGCGCGGTGTTTAGCGCCGCCACCCTGAACATCGGCCCGGCTGCCGGGGCGGGTCTGCTGATTCTGCGCGGCACCTGCACCCTCGACGGCAACGTGGGCCCCGGCCAGACCCTGTGGGTCAACGGCAGCCCCACCGGGGGCAGCGGCTACCTGCAGGCCGCAGCCGGGGTCACCAACGCCGGCACCCTGCGCCTGGAGAGCAGCGGCGGCCAGCGCCAGTTCAGCGCCGACCTCGACAGCCAGGGCAGTCTGACGATCAACGCGCCCACCGCCTTCACCAAGTGCGGCGGGGTCTATGCCAACAGCCGGTCGCTAACCATCGCCTCCGGGCAGTCCCTGGCCATCGCGAGCGGCAACCAGATCTTCAAGCAGAGCGGCGGCACCCTCGACGCCCAGGGCGAGTTCCGTCTGACCGCAGTGCGCTTCAACTACCATGGCGGCGAGGTGAGGGGAAAACCGGGTCCGGGCCGGGCGCCTTTGCCCTGCGGGGGGCCTGCAACCTCAGCGGCAATGTCAAGGATCACCAGGTGCTGCTGGTGAAAGGGAGTCTGGCCGGCGGGCACGCTCTCTGGCGGCTGGCCGAAAGCGTCACCAACGAGGGCCTAATCCGCCTTGAGAGCAGCGGCGGGGCCCTGGGCTCCAATCTGCTCTTGGCCAGCGGGACCCTGGTCAACCAGGGACGCATCGAGGTGAACGCCGGTTCGGGCGGCCAACGCCTGATCATGGCCAACCTGGACAACCAGGGGATATTCCGCAACAACGCCCAGCTTAAGTTCAACAAGAGCCGGTGGGTGTACACCAACTCCAACGGCAAGTTCAGGGTGGAGGCGGGCCAGAGCCTGACTATTGCCAGCGGGTTACAGGTCTTCAACCAGAACGGCGGGGACTTGGTCGTGGACGGGAACATGAACTTGAGCACCATGACCTTCAACATCAACGGCGGGTCAGTGCCGGCCAAGGCCCCCTGCTCTACAACTGCGCCCTGAATTTTGGTTCTTCCGGGGCCGCCGCCGGGGTGGCCATTCTCAAGGTGCGCGGCCGTTGCACCCGCAGCGGCGACGTGGCCCCTGGCCAGACCATCTGGGTGAACAGCACCACTGCCACCGACGCAGTGTTGACCGCGGCCAACGGACTGACCAACCACGGGGTGATCCGCCTGGAAAGCAGCGAGAGCCCGGGGGCCTCCAATCTGGTGATCACCAGCGGCACCCTGGTGAACGAAGGGACCATCGCGGTGAACAGAGGCGCGGGGGGCGGCCGCAACATCCTCGCCAACCTCCACAATCAGGGGTTCTTCGACGTCAATACCCGCGCGGTGCTGAGCAAGTCGGCCAACGGGGGTTTTGCCAACAGCAGCGAGATCGACGTCGTTGCCGGCGACAGCCTCACCATCAGCGTGGAGCGCTTCACCAACTCCGAGCCGGGCCGTGTGAGCGGCGGCGGCGAACGGGTGTTCAGCCGCATCGACCTGCACGGCACCGGGACTCTGAGGGCCAATGTCTACAGCCATAACACTACCCTGAACCCCGGCCTGGATGGGCCGGGTATGCTGCGCATCGCAGGGAATTATTACCAGGGCCCCATCAGCGAACTCAAACTCCAGGTGGGCGACCTGAAGCCCGGCGCCGAGCACGAGACCAGCTCCAGGTCACCGGCGCGGCGCTGATCGGCGGCAGGCTCAGGGTGAGTATTATCAACGGCTATCAGCCCAATCCCTGTGATGCCTTTGCCGTCTCCACCTATGCCTACCGCAGGGGGCAGTTCTCGCCGGCCGAGGGGCTGAAACTGGGCGGCGACGGGGTGTTTCGCCTCGGCTATGACGGGACCGGCCTCGACCTGCTGGCATGCGACCCTTCGGGCAAGGTCAATCTCATTCCCACCTCGGTGAGCGCCGCCGAGGGCGGCGGCAGCCACTCCTACCGGGTGTGTTTGTCCGAGTTGCCCAACGCCGAGGTGGCGGTGGCCGCCCTTCCTGACGCCCAGGCCGTGGCTACCCTCCACAACGACGACGCGCAGGCGGGGGTGAGCACCGGCGACCCCTCGGTGGCCGAGGGCGACGGGGGCGCCGTGGTGCTCAGCTTCCCGGTTAGCTTGTCTAATCCCAGCAGCCAGGCCCTCGGTGTGGAGTACGCCAGCGGCGACGGTAGCGCCCTGGCCGGCAGTGATTATTTGGCGGCCAGCGGTGCGCTCTCCTTTGAACCCCTGGAGACCAGCAAGACCATCAGTGTGGTGGTGCAGGGCGGAACCATTGCCGATGCCCAGGGGGGGCACCATCCGCAGCCAGGACGAGGCCATCGACGACGGTCAGCGCTACGACTCGGTCACCGGCGGCCAAGGTGGCGGCCGACCTGAGTGGGGAGTAGGGCTTTGACGTGGGCAACTATCCCAACCCTTTCAATCCCTCCATCACCATCGTCTACACCCTGGCCGAGGAAGGACCGGTGCGCCTGAGTGTGTACAACGCCCTTGGGCAGTTGGTGCGGGTGCTGGTCGAGGATGTGCAGGCGCTGGGCAGCTACGAGCTGGAGTGGGACAGCACCGATGCGCTGGGGGACCAGGTGGGGGCGGGGATCTATTTCTACCGGCTGGAGGCGGGCGCCCGGGCGGCGACTAATAAGATGCTGCTGATCAGATGATTTCAGGGTTTCAGGCAGGAAAGCCACCTCCCGGCGCCGCGCGGCGCCGGGAGGTTTTTATCTGGCGCCCAGGTCGAAGTGGCGCACCTGCTTGCTGGGCGGGGGGGCCAGGCGGGACAAAAACTGCTTTAGAGGCCTGGCCAGGGCCTGGAGCAACTGGCGCTCGGCTTTGTCGTCGCCGAAAAGCTGCATCTGAATGGGCTGCCAGTTGCGCTGCGGCTCGCCGCGATGGGTCCAGGTCTCCCCGGTGCGCAGGTTGAGCAGGGCCACTTGCAGGTTCACTGACAGGTCGAGGCCGGGCTGTCCGGTCATGCCGCCGTACGGACCGGGGGACATGGGGGTAATCTCGGCCTTGAGGGACTTGAGTTCCACCAGGACCAGGGCGTCGAGGGCCAACTGCTCGCGCAGGGCCAGCCGGCTCTCGGGGGCGAGGGCGCCGGTGGAATCGAAGCGCAGGTCCTTGCAGTTCCAGCGGATCTCGTCCTGGGTGACGATGGTTTTTTCCGGCAGGCTGCCCAGGCCCCGGGCCGTGGCTTCGGCCAGCCGGCCCATCACCTTCTCGATGTCCATTTCCTTGAGCGGCTCGATGTTAGTGGTGGAGAGCACCCCGAGGCGGCTTACCTCGCTGAGGTAGGAACGCAATTCCGGGTCGGGCTGGGAAGGGGCCTGGAAGGCCACCTGCTTGAAGGAGCCGCCGGCCGTGGCGCAGGAGGCCAGGGCCGGAAGGAGGAGGAGGAGGGGGGCGCGCCTTTTCAAAAGCTTTTCCCGAAGCTGAAGTGGAATTTGTAGTCCGAGTAGTTGCCGCGCAGGTCGGTCTGTTTGGCGAACTCGAAGTTCATTGGCAGGAGGAAGTAGACCAGCATGCCGAAACCGATGCTGCCGTGCAGGCGCCGCTCCTCCGGCTGGTCGCCGAGGACCCGCGGCAGGGGGTCGTGGGGGTTGTGGAGAGGCCACCACTTCATTTCGTCCTCCTCGTTCCAGGCGGCGCCGACGTCAAGGAAGAAGCTGCCGTCCACCGCCGGAATGGCGAAGGTGCCTGGCCAGCCAAAGGTGATGTTGCGGATAAAGGGCACCCGCACCTCGGTGTTGAGCAGCAGCACCCGGGTGCCCTCGAACTCGGTGAAGCGGTAGCCGCGCAGGGGGCCGCGGTTGAGGTTAAAGCCGCTGTAGAAGGGCAGGAACCAGGCCGGCCCTCCCAGGTTGTAGCGCAGGCCGTCGCGGCCCAGGGAGCTGACGCCGGTGGCCCGCAGGCCCAGCACCGACCAGCGCCCCAGGCGCCGGTAGTGGCGGTAGTCCCCGTCGAGATGGGAGAAGGAGCGGTCGCCTTCGACCAGGCTCAGGGCGCGGCCCGCTGAGAGGAAGAAGCGCCTGCCGATGGTGGGGCCCAAAAGGCCATAGGAGATGGAGTCGTGGACGTAGGCGGTGCGGAAGAGGTGGGTGCCGAAGCTCTCGATGGCTTCATCGTAGGGCCAGACCAGTTGGCTCTGCTCGTCGACGAAGGTGTAGCTCAGGTCCACGCGGCGGTAGATGTCGAGGGGGTAGCTGATATTGGCCAGCATGCCGCTTTGCCGGCTGCGCTCGATGCCTCGCACCAGCCGGCCGTAGCGGTCTACCAGGATGCGGTTCTGGCGGTCGTTGAAGAACTGGTTCCAGTTGAAGAGCGCCACGTTGTAGGTGGGGCGCTGGCCGTAATAGGTGTACGAAAGGGCAAAATTGAAGTCGCTGTCGATCTGCTGCGAGGTCACATAGTCGGTGGAGGCCGACAGATCGTGATTGCCCAAGAGGTCGCTCATGCTCAACTGGGCGATGGAGGAGAAGAAGCCGTTAAAGTAGCCCATCTGCACCGAAAGCCCGTCGAACTCCAGCTCCGGGGTGTAGGGGCGGCGGGGCAGGGAGTCGGCGGCGACGCTGTCGGCGGCGGCCGGGGCCTGGGCGAAGGGGGCCGCTTCGGGGGCCGTGGGTGGGGCCGGGGAGCGGGGGGGCTCGGCCGGCGCGTTGAGCTGGCGGGGCAGCGGATCGCTGAGCTGGGCCAGCTTAACCGCCTGGGGGGAGCGCAGGGCCTGGTCCACTAGGCCCTGGGGCAGGGCCGCTTCGGGGGGCGGGCTGGCCAGGGTGTTGGCCGGAGCGGGGGCTGTGGCCGAATCGGCCGGGGCCGGCTGGGGGGCGGCCCGCGCCGCCAGGATGGCGCTGCGCTTCTTGACGTCCGGCCAGGAGGGCACCTTCATGCGGTAAAGTTCGCGCCGGCCGTGGTAGTAGGTGACCAGTACCAGTTGTGTGCCGTCCGGGGAGAGGGCCGGGGTCATGATGCCGCTGATGGTGCGGGTAAGCCGGTACTCCTGGCCCTCGTCGAGGTGGTAGAGAAAGAGGTCGTTGATCTTCTCGCGGGTGGAGACGAAGAGCAGCTTGTTGCCCTCGGGCAGCCACAGGGGCCACAGGTCGTCGGTGGGAGTGGCGATCAAGGTCTGGGTCTTGCCCGAGGGGAAATCGTAGACCTTGATGTCGAACTGGCCCTGCTGCTTGGCGCTGAAGGCCAGGCGCTGGCCGTCGGGCGACCAGGCCGGGAAGTCGTCGCGCTGCGGGGTGCCGGTAAGCTGCTGCGATTGGCCGGTAGCGGTGTCGGCCACGTAGATGTCGCTCTGGCCGTCGCCGGTGCCCACCAGGGCCAGGCGCCGGCTGTCGGGGGCCCAGTCGAGGGATTCGATGATCTGTAGGCCCTTGAGTTCCAGGGTTGCCTTCAGCTTCTTGTCGTAGAGGTCCCACAGGAGCACCACATCGCGGGGACCCTTCTTGGCGACGAAGGCGATGGTGCGGCCGTCGGGCGCCCAGGCCACGGGGCCCGAGCCAAAGGTCAACTGGTCGTAGGCGGAGGTGCGCATATGGGTGGTGAGACGCTCGACCAGGCTGCCGTCGTCAAGGCGGATGATGTCCACGTGTTCCTCGACCCCGTCGGTGGAGAGCACCGCCAGCATGTCGCCGCTGAGCGACCAGCGGGGATTGCTGTAGTTCTCGTACTGGTCTTCGGTCTTGATGATCCTGTGGGCGATCTCAACCAGGTAGTCGCGCGACTGCAAGAGGGGCCAATAGTGCTTGCGCATCTGGGCTGACCAGCGCTCATCCAGTTCATCCATGTCCAGGTCGATGAGGCCTTCGAGCAGCTTGTCGGTGTCGTTCTGGCTGTCCCAGGCGCGCAGGATGCGGCTGATCTTCTCCGGCCCGTAGTTGGCGGCGAGGTACTGCATGAGGCTGTGGCTCTGCTTGTAGGCCAGGAAGACGTTGCCCACCCCCCACTGGGCGTCCATGAACTTGAGGGGGATCAGCTCGTCGGTCAGCACTGCGTCGCGCAGCACCATCTCGTCGATGGTGCTCATCCGCTCGGTGGCGTACTCGGCCAGCCCTTCCATGATCCAGGTGGGCGGGGCGCTGAGCGGGTTGGAGGAGAGGCGCTTGATGGGGCCCTTGTAGAGGACATCGTACTGAAAGATGTGCATCAGTTCGTGGGTGAGCACGTTGCGGAACTCGTCGAGGTCGCCATCGAAGGGGATGACCATGCGGTAGCGCAGGGGCTCGGCGAAACCGGCCACCCCGGGGGGCAGGAACTCCTGGATGATATTGGTCTGCTCGAATTCGTAGTGTGATTTGAAGATGACGATGGGCGGCTTGGAGGACAGCTCGTGGCGCATTAACTGGCTGATATGGGTATAGGCTTCCTCGAGGTACTGGACGGCGCGCTGGGCCAGGCCGGCGAACTCGGGCTCGTAGTAGAGCTGCAGATGCTGGCTCTCCATGACCATCCACTTGAAGTCCTTGTAGCGGACCTTGTTCTGGCCAAAGCCCTGGTCGAGCTGGGTGCTGAGGATGTCCTGGGCGGCGGCGGGCGCCACGGCCCAGGACAGCCAGGCCAGCAGCCCCAGCAGCGGGCTCTTGATCTGGGAAGGCATCCTCACTCTCCTGTGGGGGCCGGCGGGGCGGCCTGGGTCGAATCGGCCTGCGGCCCCACCGAATCGGGGTGGGCGGTCCGCTGGCGGCGAGCGAAGAGCTGGGCGTTTTCCTGGTACGCCTGCTGGCCGGGCCACAGGGCCTGGGCACGGCAGTAGGCAGCGTCGGCCTGCTCTGCGAGGCCCAGATGCTCGTAGATGATGGCCAGGTTGTTATGGTAGCTGGCGGTGGTGCTGTCGCGCTGGGCGGCCTGCTCCAGGTGCAGGCGGGCCTCCTGCCACAGCCCCCTGTCGATGCACCAGTAGGCGTATTCGTTGACCTGCCTGCCCGCATCGCGCTGCACGGGGCTGGGCCGCGGCGAGGGGGTCGGTTCGACCGCCGGGTTCTTCGCCGCTTCCGGCTGGGCCGGGGCCGCGCTCTCCCGGTGGGGAGGGGCGCGGCGCACCGCCTCCAGACAGCCCCACCCGCCGGCGGCCGCCAGCAGCCAGCACAAGGTCAGACAGCGCTTCAAGGTCGCTTTCCTCTCTGCCACAAGGGCCGGAGCTCCGCGGGGCGGGCGCGGCGCAAGAGCAGGCGGTTGTCGAGCAGGGCCGAGATGGTGCCCGGTTCGAGTTCCAGGGAGTCGGCCAGGGCCGCGGCCCCGGCCAGCAGTTGGCGGCCCCGCCCTGCTTCCAGGCAGGCGTCCAAGGCTGCGGCGTCGGCCCCGGCCCGCACCGCCGCCTCGCGCCAGTCGGCCGCCGAGTCCCGCGCCGCCGCGTAGGCCGCATAGCGCCCGGGCTGCTCGGTTCCCAGGCAGGCCCGCGCTTCGAGTTCCTCGCCCCCTGGCTCGGGGTTGCGGTCCAGCAGGTAGAGGCGCAGGCCGGCCATAGCTGCGGGCCAGCCCTCACGCAGGGCCACCTCGGCTTCGGGGTCCCAGGCCGGGGCAAAGAGGTCCAGCCGGCCGGCCCTGGCCGGGCGTCCGGTCCACAGGGAGGCCCCCACCAGGCGGGGGGCCAGCAGGTAGGCGTCGCCTTTCTGGTCGAGCAGGTGGCGCACCCGCACAAAGCGCGGGTCGCGGGCGAAATCCGCGCTGAAAATATAAGCAGGAAAGACCTCGATGCCATACTGCCCGGCCAGGCGCCGGCCCTCGGGGCTGTGCAATGGGCGTACCTGGGGCTCTGCCTGGGGAAAAATCTCCAGGGTGGAGGACAGAAAGGCGCCGGTGTTGCAGACCTGGCAGTCCTCGTTGTCGAGCACCTGGAGTGAGAAGGGCAGGGGCTCAAAGTACTCGCAGCGGGCCCTGGGGGTGTTGGGATCGCGGCACAGGGCGCCCTGGCCGGGGGGCGGGGCGCAGTCGGCATCGCCGCCGCAGGCAGGCAACTCGCGGCAGAGCGGGTTTTGGGCGCGGTCGCGGCACAGGCGGCGGGTCAGGGGCAGCGGGGCGATCTCGCCCTTGAACTCCTCTCCGTTGATCAGCAGGGTGGGCGACAGGTCGATACCCAGGATGTTGGCCAGCCGGATGTTCTCGCGGAAGAGCGCTTCGCCCCGGGGGCCGGTCGCCTCCCCCTCCAGGGCGGCCGGGTCCAGGCCGGCGGCCTGGGCGCAGGTGCGCCAGTCGCCCCCCGGACCCTGGCGGCTGCGGCACAGCAGGTAGGGGCGGTAGCGGTCGGGGGAATCCCGCAGGGCGATCAACTGGCGGCGGGCCTCGTCGATCTCGGGCTGGCCGTGCAGGCTGGAGAAGGGTCCCTCGCCCGAGGCGGCCTGGCCGGCGCAACCGGCCCGTTCCCGGGGGCGGGATGGGGCAGGGCGGGCCTGGGCCTGGTCGCGCTCGTCGGCGATGTAGTGGATCTTCAGGCGCACCTGGTCCCCAAAACGCTCCAGAAGGGGCAGAAGCACCCGCTGGGCCTCCATGCCGTAGGGGCATAGGCTCATCACGAAGAGTTCCAATTCGGCGCTGTCCCGCTGCTGGAGGTGCTGATGCAGCGCCTGGGCGACGGGGTGGGGCGCGGTGCGGTGGTCGATCTGGGGCAGGTATTCGGCAAAGGAAAAGCCGGGGCTCTGCGCCGGGTTGTGGCATTGTAGGCAGAGGGCCTCGTCCGCGCTGCGGCGGATATTGGCCGCCTGGGGGCGCAGGGCGTGCTGCTGGCCCGGGCCATGGCAGACCTCGCACTGCACCCCGGCCAGGGCCTCGCGGGGCTGGGCCAGGGCAAAACCGCCGGCCAGGCCAAAGCCGGTGGTGTGGCAAGGGACGCACTGGGGAAAGAAGTGGCGGTTCTTCTGGCGCAGGGTGTCGAAGGCGTGGGCGTGGAGGGAGGCGTGCCACTGGGTGTATTCGCGGGTGTGGCAGGGCTTGCAGGCCGCGGCCCCGGCGTAGGGTTGGCCCAGGGATTCGGGGAGATAGGAGGCGAGGGGTGAAACCTGGGGGCCGGCGCTGCGGGCAGCGCTTTCCTGAAAGGCGGCTACCAGCGCCGCCATCCCCGCGGCCTCGGGCAGGGAGGCGCTGACGGGCAATTCCTCGGCGCCGGCCAGCACCGGGCTGCCATCCGCTCCGGCTCGCAGGGCCACCCGGCCCAGGCGGGTGCCCTGGGGCGCGGAGCCCACCAGGGCGGGCCGCCCTGGGCGGTGGGCCAGGGCCCGGCGGCTGACGATGAGGTCGAGTTGGGGGAAGCGGGCGACCAGGGTGTCGTTCTCCGCAGCGCCCAGGTCGCTGAGCAGGACCAGGTAATCGGCCCGCCCCCGCAATTGGGCGAGGGAGGTTTCGAGGGCGGCGAGGGGCTCGGCAAAATGGTCGGATAGCGGGCTTACCCCGAGGATGCCCACCTGCCAGCGGCCCAGGGGCCGCAGCAGGTGCGGGGCCACCCCGGCCAGGGGCTGGCGCAGGTTGGTCGAGACCAGGGGCAGGCCGGTTCGGTGGGCCAGCTTGGCGATGAACTGAGAGCCGAAGTGCAGGTCGCTGCCGGCCAGGTTGACCGCCCCGTACCCCAACTGCACCATGGCCCGGGCATAGGTCTCCACCCGCAGGTGATCGAGGGCTTCCTCGCCCTCGACGAAACCGCCGGCGTCCACCAGCAGCAAAGGCTCGCCGCCGGCCCGCTGCCGCTCGACGAGGGTGGCGCGCCGGGCGACGCCGCCCAACTGCCCCTCGCTGCAGCCGCACACCTCCAGAAAGGAGTGGGTGTCCCCGGTGTGGAGGAGGTAGGCGTCCTGGGACCGGGCGGGCGTAGAGAGGGCCAGGGAGAGGAGGGAAAACACCAGGAGTCGCATGCGCAATAGGACGGCCCAGCAAGCGTGAAAGTTTCAGCGGGCGCGGCGCTGCGCCCAGCGATAGAGCGGCGGGCCCAGCAGGAGCAGGCAGAAGGGCAGAAACTGGGCCCACAGCACCCAGGACTTCTCCTCCCAGACGCCGGCGTTACTATAGCCGCCCAGCACCTCGTAGGCAAGGAAGACGGCGCCGCTCAGATAAAGCCAGGCCGGCGAGGGGAAGAGGGCGAGGAAGGGCAGCACCCATACCAGATACCAGGGGTGCAGGGTGGGGGTGAGCAGCAGATAGGCCCCAAGGACGGCGAAGGCGCCCCGGTACAGGTCGGGTGCGCGGTGCCAGGCCCACAGCGCCACCAGACCCAGCAGGCCGGCGCCCAGCAGCTTGGCTTTGTGCAGGGCCGGCTCGCCCTGGCCCAGGGCCTGGTAGGTCAGCGAGAAGAAGGCGTCGTTGAAGCGCCAGTGGCGCAGGTACGCCTCCAGGCCGGCGAAGAGCTGCATCCCCGCCCCGGCGTAGGGGAGAAAACCCAGCCCCACCAGCAGGGGCAGCCACCACAACAGGCGCCTTTGCCCCCGCAGACCTCGCCAGAACAGGGGCAGAGCCAGCACCGGCAGGAACTTTGCCAGGATCGCCCCGGCCGCCGCCCACACTGCCGGCAGCCGACGGCCCGCCTCCAGCCAGTACAGGGCCAAGAGCAGCAGGGAGACGGCCAGCACGTCGAGGTGGCCGCTGCCGGCCACCTCGATGAGGGGCAGGGGATTCCAGGCGTAGAGAAGCACCCGGCGCGGGTCCTGGCCGCGCTGGCGCAGGATGCGCAGGAGCAGCAGGATCAGTCCCAACTCCACCAGCACCAGGCTGCCCTTCATCATCCACAGGCCGAGGTGCAGGGCGCAGACTAAAAGAAAAAAACCCTGGGCTAGGGGTGGGTAGATGGTGGAGATGTCTTTATGGTTGATGCCACTGTACAACCCGTCGCGCAGGTGGGCCACCTCGGGGGCGTCGGGGGCGTACAGGTAGGGGTTGATGCCGGCCAACTGCACCCGGCCGTCCCAGACGTAGCGGTACACGTCGTCCGAGAGGCTGGGGGCGCTGAAGAGCAGGGTCAGGCGGAAGAGTAGGGCCAGGGCCAGGAGGGACCACAGCGGGCCGGCGGGCCGGCGGCACACCCACCAGGCGGCGGCCAGGTAGGCGAGGAAGGCGGGCAGCAGCAGGGCCCAGAAGCGGGGGATCTGGGTCTGGAGGGGGCCCAGCCACACGAGCCCCAGGCAGGTGGCCTCGATGAGTAGCCCGCACCACAGCGGCAGGGCCTGGCCCATCACTCACCGCAGGAGGCGGCGCGCCCCGGCGTAGCGCGCCTGGAAATAGGGGGTCGAGAGGGGGGCGATGACCACCTGGCCCAGCGAGGGGCTGGCGTGGGCGAAGCGGTTCTTGCCCAGGTACACCCCCACGTGGGAGATGCCCGGCCCCTGCGAGGAGATGCGGAAGAAGACCAGGTCGCCGGGGCGCAGTTGCCCCTGGGCCGACACCCCGCTGCCCAGTTGGTAGAGTTGCTGCGAGTTGCCCGACAGCTCCAGGCCGTACGCCTCGCGGTAAATGGCCCTGGTCAGGGCCGAGCAGTCCAGGCCGGCACGGCTCTTGCCGCCCCACTGGTAGGGCACCCCCACGTAGCTTTGGGCCACCCGCACCAGCCGGCCGCGGTCGCCCCGCAGCATGGCCCGCCGCCTGGCCTCCAACTCGCGGGCCACCTCTTTGTCGCCGGGAGGGACGGGTGGGGTGTAGCGCGGGGCCGCGGCGCAGCCGCTCAGGAGCACGAGGAGGAGGGCGGCCCGCAGCGGCATGGATTCAGTAGGTGAAGAAGCCCTTGCCGGTCTTGCGGCCCAGCTCGCCCCGCCCCACCAGCTCGCGCAGCAGCGGGCAGGGCGCGTACTTGGGGTCGCCGAAGCGCTCGGCAAAGGATTCGAGGATGTCGAGGGTCACGTCGAGGCCGACGAAATCGGCCAGGGCCAGGGGCCCCAGCGGATGGCTGGCCCCCAACTGCATGGCCCGGTCGATGTCCTCGGCCGAGGCCACCCCCTCGGCCAGGGTGTAGATGGCCTCGTTGATCATGGGGAAGAGGATGCGGTTGACCACAAAACCGGGGCGGTTCTGCGCCGCGATGGGGGTCTTGCCCAGGCGATGGGCCAGCTGCTCGACCGCGGCCAGGACCGCCGCGTCGGTATACTGGGTGGACACCAGTTCGACCAGGGGCATGAGGGGGGGCGGGTTGAAGAAGTGCAGGCCCAGCACCTGGGCGGGCCGTTTGGTGGCCAGGGCCAGGGCCTCCACGTCGAGCCCCGAGGTGTTGCTGGCCAGCACGGCCTCGGGCCGGCAATGGAGGTCGAGCCGGACAAAAACCTCCTGCTTGAGGGCCAGCCTCTCGGGCACCGCTTCGATGGCCAGGTCCACCCCGGCCAGGGCGGGCCAATCGGACAGGGGTGTCAGGCGCCGGAGGGCCTCTTCGCAGGCGGAGGGGTCCAGCTCCCCCTTCTCCACCTGCCGGCGCAGCCTGGCGGCAATGCGGTCCAGGGCGCGTTGCAGGGCCGCGGGGTCGGCGTCGTGCAGGGCCACCTCCAGGCCGGAGGTGAGCAGCACCTGGGCGATGCCGCAGCCCATGGCGCCGGCGCCGATCAGGGCAATGCGGTGGAAATCCACGGCGTTCGGGTCGGGTGAAGGAAGGGGAGCGGTGCGGAGAGTGGAAACAGAGGGATGATCCAAAGTTAAGAGCGGGCGGCAGGAGGGGCAAGTGCCCTTGAGGGCAGGGCAGGAGGGGGATATATTCGTTGCCCGCCGCCCGCCCTGCCTACCTTATCTTGGGCCTGAACCCCTGCCCAGACCACGGAGAAGCGATCCATGCCCTTGAAACTCGCCGTTGCCGGCTTCCGCCACGGCCATATCCGCAGCCTGTACGAGTTGGCCGGCTGCCACCCCGAGGTCGAGGTGGTGGCCGCCGCCGAGAACGATGCCCCCACCCGCCAGGCCCTGGCCGGCCAAGTTCGCTTCACCCACGATTCCTGCGAGCGGATGATAGAGGAGGTGGGGTGCGACGCGGTGGCCGTGGGCGACTACTACGCCCGGCGGGGGGGCCTGGCCATCGCCGCCCTGGAAAGGGGCCGGCACCTGATCGGCGACAAACCCCTGTGTACCCGCCTGGACGAGTTGGACCGGATCGCTGCCCTGGCCCGCGCCGGCGGGCTGCAGGTGGGCTGCATGTTGACCATGCGCGACGCGGCCCCCACCCGCGGCCTGCGCGCCCTGGTGCGGGAAGGCCGGCTGGGCCAGCTCCACGCCATCTCCTTTGGCGGCCAGCATCCCCTGATGCTGGGCTCGCGGCCAGCCTGGTACTTCGAGCCGGGCAAACACGGGGGGACCCTCAACGACATCGGCGTCCACGCCTTCGATGCCCTGCCCTGGATCACCGGCCTGGAGTTTGGGGCGATCAACGCGGCCCGCTCCTGGAACGCCTTTGCCCCCCAATTCCCCCACTTTCGCGACGGGGGCCAGGTGATGCTGACCATGACGGGAGGGTGCGGGGTGCTGGGGGATGTGTCCTACTTCTCGCCGGATAAAGCGGGATATTCCCTGCCCCTGTACTGGCGGCTGACCCTGTGGGGCCGGGAGGGGGTGGCCGAGACCTCGGCCACGGCAAGGGAGATCAGCCTGGCCCTGGCCGGCGACGAGAAGCTGCGCTCCCTGCCCCTGCCCCCGGGGCGGGAGGGGGGCTACCTGGAGGATTTCCTCGCCGGGGTGCAGGGCCGGCCCGCGGAACTGGACAGCGCCGCGGTGCTGCGGGCCGCGCGCCTGGCCCTGCGCATCCAGCAGGCGGCCGATCAGGGGCTGCGCGAGGTGGTGCTCTAGGAGCCCTGCCTGCGGGCCCCCAGGTGGGCCCGCAGGAGCGCGGCGATCTCCCCGTGTCCTCCCTGCTCGGCCCGGACCAGGGGCTGGGCCCAGGGGGCGTCTGCCGGCGCCTTGGGGTCAGCGCCGCGTTCCAACAAAAAGCGCACTATTTCGCGCTGCCCTTGGCGCGCAGCCGCGGCCAGGGGCGTGCCGTTGTGCTCCAGTTCGAGCGCGTCGAGGTCGGCGCCCAATTCCAGGTACAGCGCGGCGGCCTGAAGGTCGCCCTTTTCAGCGGCGCGGTGGAGAAAGGTGCGGCCGATCCAGTTGGGGCGGTTGATATCCAGGCCGGCCTCGACCAGGGCGCGGACAATCCCCGGATCAGTGGGGTGGTGGCCGCTCCAGATATCGCTGAGGCAGAGTTGCTCGATCAGGTCCGGGCGCTGGTCCATCACCAGGCACCACAGGCCCGGGTCCTCGTGCGCCATCAAAGTATCCAGAAACTGGCTGTCGCGCAGGGCCGGTCCGTTTTCAGCGATGGCCTGGGCCAGCTCCGCGTTGCTGAGCGCGTACGGGGGCACGAAGGCGCCGTGGTGGCGCAACAGGTCCTGCATGGGCGCACAGACATCCGGGTGCCGATCTTTGACAATGGCCAGGCAGCAGCCTGACGAGTCTGAATAGGCATTGGGATCAGCCCCGTGTGCGAGCAGGAGCCGGGCCACCTCCAGATGGTTCCCGGCGCAGGCGGCAAAGAGGGCCCCGCCGTGGTTGCACAGGGTCTCGGGCTGGTTGGGCTGGGCGCCCAGGTCGAGCAACCGCCGTACGACCTCCAACCGACCTTCGCCCGCCGCGTAGGAGAGGGGGCTGCGGCCGCCCGCGTCGAGGCGGCGGGCCTGCGCCGGCTCGGCCCGCAGGATTGCCTCCACCCTGGCCAGGTCCCCGGCGGCGCAGGCGATGCTCAGGGCGTACTCGGCCCCGCGCCCCAGCAGGTGGCGGATGGCGACCCAGCGGTCAGGGGGGGCTCCGGCGGGCAGGGGGCCGCGGTACCAGTAGTCGCCGTTGCGGGCCACCAGCAGCGGGGTCTGGCCATCGGCGCGGCGGGCTTCGAGCGCGGCGCCCCGGTCGGCGAAGAGGTCGATCAGTTCCAGTTGGCGGGTGAGGGCGGCCCAGTGCAGGGGGCCGTTGCCCAGGGCGTCGGCGGCGTGGATGAGGGCGGGGTTTTCGCCCAGCAGGGCCTCGACCTGGGCCCGGTCCCCCGCTTTGATCGCCTCGGCCAGGGGGGCAAAGGCCGGGTCGTAGCGGAAACGAGCCACCATCGCCGCAACCAGCAGCCGGTGGATCTCCTGGTAGCCCCGCTCCTGGGCCAGGCGCAGCAGCTTGTCCCACGAATTGTAGGTGAAACGCGACTGGCCGGGATCAGCGCCGGCGGTCAGCAGCAGTTGCACGACCTCGATGTGGCCCTGGCGCACGGCCATATGGAGGGGGAACTGGTACCAGTGCTGGGCATTGACCAGCTGGGGATCGCGGTCGAGCAGGGCGCGTACCCGCGCCAGGTCCCCCAGGGCGCAGGCGCAGAACAGGGCCCAGGCATCGTGGCCGTTGACGCGCTCGACCCCGTACTGGTACTGGTCCGTGCCCATGGATTCGGGCTGCAGCAGTTGGGCCACCCGCTCGGCAAAGCGCCCGTCCCGCGAAGGGGTGTTGTTCCGCAGTCCTTCTTTGGCCATGGCCAGCAGCTCCTTTTTCAGGCGCTTGCGCGCAGCCCGCAGGCGGTTGTTGACAGTGGCGGGCGGCAGGTCGAGAAAGGCGGCGGTCTGCTGGTGCGAATACGCGGCGATGTAGAAGAGGGCCGTGGCCAGGCGCTCCTCCTGGGGCAGGTGGTCAACCGCGCGCAGCAGCCAGTCCCGCGCCTCTCTTTTTTCCAGGACCAGGGCCGGGTTGTCTTCCACCGCGCTCACCTCGTCTCCCAGGGCCTGGGCCGGGAGCTGCTGGCGGCGCAGGCGGGTGCAGCGCATGAAGACAAGGCGGCGGAACCAGCCGGGGAAAGCCGCGGCCTCCCGCAGTTGGGGCAGTTGGCGCCAGGCCCCACAAAAGCCTCCTGGGCCGCGTCCTCGGCCAGGTGGAAATCCCCCAGCAGGGCATAGGCGTACCCCACGGCCATGTCCTGGAAGCGGCGCACCAGCAAGGCGTACGCCTGATGGTCGCCGGTCTGGGCGCGGCGGATGAGGGGGGCAGGGCTGCCCCGGGCAAGGTCAGCCCTGCCAGCGGTCTCCTTGTGCCAGGTGTGGTGCTGTGGTGATCTTACAGCGCCTTTCAAGGAGAGAGAACATGCAGTGGATCTCAGCGGTTTCTGCGGCGCCCGACCTCGACCGCGCCCTGGACGAACTGGCCGGCGAACTGAAGCCGGCTCTCGGCGGCCCGGCGGACCTGGCCGTCCTGTTCGTTTCCCCGCACCACCAGGCGGCCTATGGCCGCATCCCCGAGTTGATCTACAGGCGTTTCGGCCCCCGCGCCTTGATCGGTTGCAGCGCCGCCGGGGTGATCGGCGGGGGCCGCGAACTGGAGCAGCAGCCCGCCCTTTCCCTCACCCTGGCCGCCCTGCCCGGCGTCGAGGTCCGGCCCTTTCAGTTGATCCAGAGGGACCTGCCCGACCCGGACGCCGGCCCGCAGCAGTGGCTCGATCTCATCGGCGCCCCGGCGCAGCCGCCCCCCCATCTTCTCCTGCTGGCCGACCCGGGGACCTTTGATCCGCGTCCCCTGCTCATGGGCCTGGACTTTGCGTATCCGGGGGGAGCCAAGATCGGCGGCCTGGCCTCGGTGTACGAGGGCAATACCCTCTTTCTGGGCCAGGCGGCCCTGGATTCAGGGGCCATCGGCCTGGCGCTGAGCGGCAACCTGGCGGTGGACACCGTGGTGGCCCAGGGCTGCCGGCCCATCGGCCAGCCCATGACCATCACCCGCTGTCAGGAGCAGTTCCTGCTGGAACTGGACCACCGCCCCGCCCTCGAGGCGCTGGTGGAGCTGTACCACAGCCTTCGGCCCGAGGACCAGGATTTGCTGAATCGCGGCCTGCACCTGGGCATCGCCTCCTCGGAGCTGCAGGAGGATTTTGCCCGCGGCGACTTTCTGATCCGCAACGTGATGCGCCTGGGCCGCGATCCGGACTTCATCGCCATCGGCGACCACCTGCGCCAGGGCCAGACCGTGCAGTTCCACCTGCGCGACGCCCGCACCGCCGCCGAGGATCTGGCGCTGATGCTGCGGCGCTATCAGGCCCGCCCGGCACCCACCGCGCTGGCCGGGGCGCTGCTCTTCACCTGCACCGGCCGGGGCGAGTACCTCTACGGGCGGCCCAACCACGACTCCGATCTGTTCCGGCAGCAGCTGGGCGAGGTCCCCCTCGCCGGGTTCTTCTGCGGCGGCGAGATCGGCCAGGTGGGCGGCTCCTCCTACCTGCACGGGTACACCAGTTCCTTCGGGATCTTCCGGCCCCTGCGCACCTGAGCAGCCGGCGCGGCGGATCACCTTTTCCCGGTGATCACTCGGGAGACGAGAGGAGGGCCGCGGCCGGCGCCTGCCCCTTGTGCGGCGGCTGGGGATGCCAGCCCCCCACGGACTTGGCCTGGGGGAAGATATTGGACAGGGCCACCCCGGCCGAGGAGCCGAACCAGACCATCGACCCGCCAAAACCCACGGCAAAGGCCAGCACGCTGCCCGCCCCCCCGGCGTTGCTGGCCGCGGTGATCGCCGCAGGCGCGAACTCGTCGGCTGAAACCTATTGTTATGCGTCCTCATGTGTATGTTTCGATGCTATCTGGGGCGTCGCGTCGCGCTTGCCTAAAGCCAGGAGCCACAGAAAGCCAATTAACCCCGCTGTCAGCGACCTCAGAATAATGGTCATTTTTGAGGCGTTTATGACCTCATCATTTCCTGCAAAGGCGAGATTCGTTATGAAGATAGACATGGTAAACCCGATGCCGCCAAGTATTCCTGCGCCGGCGATGTGCCGCCAGTTCAGATCAGGGGGCAGGCGGCAGATGCCGCTTGCAACAGCGACAAAGCAGAGGAGAGTCACGCCCAGCGGTTTCCCAACGATCAAGCCCGCAGCGATGCCAAGGCTGTTCGTACTCAATATCTGTTGCATCCAGTCGGCGCTGACAGGAATCGCGGTATTAGCCAGCGCGAAAATCGGCAGGATAATGAGCGCAACCGGTTTGTGTAGGAAATGCTCTAGCCTGTGGGCGGGCGATCCTGTGTCCTCGTCTTTTGCGGTGAATGGGATCGCGAACGCCAGCATCACGCCGGCAATCGTCGCGTGAACGCCCGACTTGAACATAAAAAACCACATTACCGCACCGCCCAGCAGATAGGGAGCCAGCGCCATCACCCGCAGAAAGCGGTTCAAGGCACTGAGCAGTCCCCAAACGGCCAGCGCCGCGGCGAGATAGCCAACGGAAACGTGCGCCGTATAGAACATCGCGATAATGATGATCGGAGCTATGTTCAGAAGTTGTGGATGGCTGGGGGCAAAAAAAGAGCGTATCCTGAGTATGGCCACCATCACTCACCGCCCTTTGGCG
>VGJS01000003.1 GCA_016867395.1 Candidatus Handelsmanbacteria bacterium | reverse complement strand
GCTTGACGGTGGCGATGAAGAGCCGGCGCTCCTCGTCGAGGGTGAGGTGGGACTCGTCGGCGCTGGAGAGGCGCTCCAGGCCGGGATTCTCCCAGCGCATGGCGTCGGGGGAGACCAGCGGCTCCAGGGAGCCGCCGCGGTAGGCCAGGCCCTTGAAACGGCGCCCGGGGTCGGGGTCGTGCGGGTCGCGCACCGGGCCCAGGAGCAGGCCGCTGGCCGAGGGCAAGATATTGTTCCTGCCGCCGATGGGCACCCCGTTCCACAGGGGCACTGGGTAGTCGTGCAGCCCCAGGTGGGGTTTGTCCCAGTGGACCCCGTCCGGGGAGGTGGCGTAGCAGTAGAAGCTCTGGCCGCCGGCCGGGGCCCCGGTGGGGTCGAGCTTCACCTCCAGGTCCGGGCCCTCGGCGCTGGCCAGGTAGATCATCTTGTAGAGCTGCTCGTCGGGGTCCCAGGCCGGGATGGTGCGGATCTGGATGCCGCAGTTCTCCCAGCGGTGTTCGGGCCGCAGCACCGCGTGGCCGGTGAAGCGGGCGGGCTGGTGGAGTTTGCGGGCCAGGTTGGTGATGCGCTCCACGCCAAAGTCGTCGATGAAGAGCTGTTTGGTGCCTCTGGGTGTTTCTGGGGCGCTCATCGGTATTTCCTCCTCCGGGAACTGGCCCCGCGCTGGCCGGAGCCAGGGCAGGGGAACCGTACAGTAATACCCACGTGATGTTTTCCATGCGAGACGAGATGAAGCCAGTACTGGCCTTTGTCCAGGTGAGAAAAACCTATCCGCTCAGCGGCGGCAAGGGCAGCCGCCATGCCCTATGCGAGGCCACCTTCGCCGTCGCAGCAGGGCAAAAGATAGCGATTGTCGGGCGCAGCGGCAGCGGCAAGTCCACCCTGCTGCACCTGGCGGCGGGCATCGACGTGCCCACCACCGGCCAGGTGTGGGTCTCGGGCCGTGACCTGGGCCGCCTCTCCGAGGGGGAGCGCACCCTCTTCCGCCGCCACGAGGTGGGGCTGATCTTCCAATTCTTTCACCTGCTCTCCCACCTCTCGGTGGCCGACAACGTGGCTCTGCCGGCGATGATCGCCGGGGAAAACGGCGCGGCCACCCAGCGGCGGGTGGAGGAACTGCTCGTGCGGGTGGGCCTGGCCGACCGTCGGCGCGATCCGGTGCAGAAACTCTCGGGGGGCGAGATGCAGCGGGTGGCCATCTGCCGGGCCCTACTGCGCCGGCCGCGCCTGCTGCTGGCCGACGAACCCACCGGCAACCTCGACGACGACAACGGCCGGCGGGTGATGGACCTGCTGCTGGCCCTGGCCGACGACGAGGGGGCCGCCCTGCTCTTCGTCACTCACAGCCGCGAGTTCGCCCGCCTCGCCGACCAGGTCTGGGAGATCCAGAGCGGCCAGCTTAGGGTGCCTGAGCCGGGGGCATGATCGGCTACTTCGCCTGTGCACTGGGGGCGCATTTCCGCGCCGGTCGCAGCCTCTTTCTGCTGACCATCTTCGGGGTGGCCCTTGGGGTAGCGGCGGTGCTGTCCATCCAGATCATCAACCGCAATGCCCTGGCCGCCTTCGAGGGCAGCATGCACGCCCTCAGCGGCGACGCCGACCTCAGTGTGTTGGGCCGCACCCCCAGCCTGCCCGACTCCCTCTATGTCCGCGTCCTGGCCACCCCTGGGGTGCAGGCTGCCTGGCCGCTCTACCGGGCGAACGTGGCCCTGGCGGGCAAGCGCCGCTTCTACCTCGAGGTGATCGGCGTCGACCTCTTCGCGCCGCTGCGGGTGCCCTGGCAGGGCGAGGGGGCGGAGCTGGCCGGGGCCCTGGGACGGCCGGGTTGGGCGGCCTTCTCGCCGGCGCTGGCTCAGGAGCAGGGCTGGGCCGCGGGCGACTCGGTGCAGGTGCACCGCGGCGCCGAGGCGGCCTGGCTGCGGGTGGGGGCGCTGGTGGACTTCCAGAAGCTCAGCCCCCTGGCCAGCCCGCGGATGGTGGTGATGGACATTGCCCAGGCCCAGCATCTGCTGCGCGGCACCGGGCAGCTGCACCAGATCGACGTGGTGGTCGCCAAAGGGGCCGATGTGGCGGCGATGCAGGCCCGCCTGGAGCAAGAACTTGGGCCGACTGTCCGGGTGCCCACCCCCGAGCAGCGGGTGCAGCAGACTGCAGGCCTGCTTTCGGCCTTCCGGCTCAACCTGACCGCCCTCAGTTTGATCAGCCTTTTCGTGGGGCTCTTCCTGGTCTACAGCAGTACTCAGGCCTCGCTGGTGCGGCGGAGGGCCGAGTTCGGCATGCTGCGTTCCCTCGGGGCGACGCGGGCCCAGGTCTTCGGGCTGATCGTGGGCGAGGTGGCGCTGCTGGGCGGGTTGGGGGTGCTGGTGGGCCTGCCGCTGGGGTACTGGGGGGCCAGGGCCAATGTTGGCGTGGTGAGCACAGCGCTGAGCAACCTCTATCTGCTGGAGGAGATCCATGCCCTCGAACTGCCCTGGTGGCTCTTCGGAATGGCGGCGCTGGTCGGGGTGGGCGGCGCCGTGGCCGGGGCGCTGATGCCGGCCCTGGACATGTGCCGCCGCGACACCCGCTCCCTGCTCTCGGCCTTCACCCTGCACGAGAAGATCGGCTCCCTGGCCCCGGCGCTGGGGGCCGGCGGGCTTTTGCTGATGGCCGTGACCGGGGTCTGGTACTGGACCCTGGGGCGGGACTGGCAGCCGGCCGGATTTGTCCTGGCCTTAAGCCTGCTGCTGGGCCTGCCCCTGACCGCCCCGCTGGTGGTGAAAGCCCTCACCGGGTGGATGCGGGTGCGCAACTTCGGCCTGGCCTACAGCCTCCGCAGCCTGGGCACGCGCCTGCAGACCACGGCCTTTGCGGTGGCGGCCCTCGCCGTGGCGGTGAGCATGGTGGTGGGAACCACCCTGATGATCGGCAGTTTCCGCCGCACCCTTGAGGTGTGGATCCAGACCACGGTGCAGGCTGACGTGTACGTGTCCCCGGCCTCGTGGCGTGGGCAGGGGGAGGGGGGCGGGCTGGACGAGGGGGTGGTGGCGGGGCTGGCCACCCAGCCCGGTGTGCGCAGGGTAGACCGGCTGCGGGGCCTCACCGGGTACTCTCCCGCAAACCAGCCCCTGGCCTTGGCCGGGGTGGATATGGGACTGCCCAGCGGGGCGGGGCGTTTTGCGCTGCTGCAGGGCGAAGCCGGGGCAGCCTTCGCGCAGGTCCACCGGCAGGGGGCGGTGCTCATCGGCGAGACCCTGGCCCGCCGGCAGCACCTGTGGCAGGGCGATATGCTGGCCATCTGTGTGCCGGCCGGGGTGCGGTCCTTTCCCATCGCCGGAGTCTACTACGATTACAACGCCCAGGGCGGGGCGGTGGTCATGGACCTGCAGACCCTGGAGGCCCACTGGGGTCCGGGCCCGGTGAGCAGCGCGGCCCTGTACCTGGACCCGGGCCTGGATGCCGAACGGGTGGCCGACGGGCTGCGCGACCACTTCGGCAGCGCGCCCCTCGAGATCCGCAGCAACCAGCGCCTGCGCCGCGAGGCGATGGACATCTTTGACCAGACCTTTGCGGTGACCAAGCTGCTGCAGGGCATCAGCTGGCTGATCGCGGTGTGCGGCATCGCTCTGATGCTGCTGGTCCTGGCGCGGGAGCAGATCCCGGAGCTGGCCCTGTACCGCGCCCTGGGCGCCACCTCGCGGCAGGTGTTTTTGCTCTTTGTGGGCAAGGGCCTGGGCATGGGCATCTTCGGCCTGGTGCTGGGCAGCATGGGGGGGGTGCTGCTGGCGATGATCCTGATCTTCGTCATCAACCGGGTCTATTTCGGCTGGACCATCCAGCTGCACTGGCCCTGGGCGGCGCTGGCCACCCAAGGGATCACCATCCTGGGGGCGGCGGTGCTGGCCAGCCTGTACCCGGCCCGCAAAGCCAGCCGGACCCTGGCCAGCGAATTGAGGCGCGAGGATGGCTGAGCCCCGGCGGTATTTGGGATGGAGCGCGGCGACCCTGGTGGCGGCGACCCTGGCCCTGGCCTGGGCCCAGGGGGAGCCGGCGTGGCGCCTGGCCCGGCCGGACTACGGCTGGTCCTTTCCCCGCGACCACTGGGCCCACCCCGAGTACCAGACTGAGTGGTGGTACTTCACCGGGCACTTGCGGGCCGCCGATGGCCGGCGTTTCGGGTACCAGTTCACCTTCTTCCGTTTGGGCCTGCTGGCCGAGCGGCCGCCTTTGGATTCGCAGTGGGCGGCCGGCCAGCTGCTCATGGGGCACGCGGCCCTCAGCGATCTGGACGGCGGCCGGCACTACTTCAGCGAGGTCCTGTACCGGGCGACGCCGCTCTTGGGCGGTTTCGGTGTATACCCGGATTCGCTGATGGGGTGGAGCCGCGGGCCGGCCGGCACGGCGGGGGGCTGGACCCTGCGGTGGAACGGCGCGGCCTTCGACTTGGAGATGGCCGACGAGGTCCAGGGCCTGGCCTTCGAGCTGCAGACCCGGCCGCTCAAGCCGCCGGTTTTCCAGGGGCCCGGCGGGTACAGCCGCAAGGGAGAGGGCCACAGCGCCGCCAGCCAGTACTACAGCTTCACCCGGCTGGCGACCCAGGGCACTCTGCGGGTTGGCGGAGAGCAATTGGCGGTGCAGGGGGAGAGCTGGATGGATCAGGAGTTCGGCTCCAACCAGCTGGGCCCGCAGCAGGTGGGCTGGGACTGGTTCAGCGTGCAGCTGGATGACGGCAGGGAGCTGATGTTGTACCTTTTGCGCGACAAGGACGGCGTGGATTTCGCCCTTGGTACTCTGGTGGGGGCCGAGGGGGCGCCGCGTTATCTGGAGCGCGGCGAGTTTGCGGTGCGGGCCACCGGGTCCTGGGCCAGCCGGCAGACCGGGGCAACTTACCCGGCCGGCTGGACCCTGAATTTGGGCGGCGAAACCTGGACCCTGGCGCCCCTGCTGGCCGACCAGGAGAACCGCAGCAGGGCGGTGGGCGACCTCTTTTACTGGGAGGGGGCAGTGGCGGTGCGCGACCAGGCCGGCAGGGAATGCGGCAAAGGGTATGTGGAGCTGACAGGTTACGGCACGAGCAGGCGCCCGGGCATCTGACCGCGAAACCAGAGCGAGGAGCCATGACCTATGAACAGGCACAGCCACGGGGGGATTCCCTGGCGGGGGTGGCGCCCCTGCCCGCCTCAGCGGCCGGCCGCCGCGAGCGCCTGACCATCACCCAGGTCGAGCTCTTCCGGGTCTGCCCGCCGCTGCAACCGGGCATCCTGCCGGCGGGCGCCGCCCCGGACTTCGACGTCATCCCTAAGTACATCGTCAAGGTGCACACCGACGCCGGCATCGTCGGTCTGGGCGAGACCCATCGCATGCGCGGCGGGGCGGGCAACCAGAGCACCATCCGCCTGCACCAGGCCGCCGAAGCCCTTAAGGGCAGGAACGTGCTCGACTTCAACCTGTCCCGGCTCGAACTACCGTTGCCCACCGACACCGGGGCTTTCGAATGCGCCTTCTACGACATCCTGGGCAAGGCGGTGGGCTGGCCGGTGTGGCGCCTCCTGGGCGGGCTGGGCCAGCGGTGCATCCCGGTGCATTACTGGGCCGGCAAGGGCCTCAGCCCCGAGGAGTTGCGGGCGCTGGCGGAAAAGGCGGTGGCCCTGGGTTTTGCTGGGGTGAAGATGAAACGCTTCAATCCGCTGCCCCAGGCCCTGGAGATCTTTGCCTCGGTCTCGCCAAAGCTGAAGATCACCGTGGACCTGATGGGCCACTACGCGGGGGATTTCCTGCCGGTGGTGCGCCAACTGGAGGCCATCGGCAACGTGCTGCTGATCGAGGACCCGCCCCCGGCCGCCGACGCTCTCGACGCATACGGCGCACTGCGACAGCAGATGAGCATCCCCATCGCCATGCACCTTTACCTCAACCGCGAGGGGGTGCGCGGCATGGTCAAGGCGATCAACGCCGAGGCCTGCACCATCTTCAATCTGGGAGCGGGGAATATGGCCGAGTTCGTGGCCCGCTCCTACCTGGCCGGGGAGGCGGGCATCCCGGTCTGGCACGGCTCAGCCCACGAGCTGGGTATCCTTGACGCGGCGATGCTGCACGTCTGCGCCGCGGCCCCCAACTGCACCTATCCCAGCGACATCCTCAGCCACCAGCGGGTGCATAATCTGTTGGCCAGGCCCTTCGAGATGCAGGACAGCCAACTCGCCGTGCCCGAAGGTCCCGGCCTGGGAGTGGAACTGGACGAGGATGCCGTGCGGCGGTATTTAGTGGAGTGAGTGTCGCGGCCCTGCCAACCGGAACGGGGGCAGGATAGGCCAGAGGGCCTGCGGGGCAGCGACCGCAAGTCGGGCGGCTCCAGGTGGGATCGGGGAGTCAGGCGACGATGTTCAGCCGGCGGCCCTTGTCCTGGCCCCCGCTGGAGGGGGGAGAAGGAACGGTCATTCTGGTGGTCAGATTGTCGATGAAGGTATCGGCCTGCTTTCTGGCGATGATGGCGGCCGGGCCGTTGCCGGCTAGCTTGATCTCGACCGTGACGATGGGCACGGACCTGCCGTTAATCTTCATGTTTTCCTCCTGGGTTTTCCGCGCCAATCCCCTTCATCGCCCCAGTCCCCGGCGCCTCAATAGTACGCCGGCCCCGCTCTGCAATAAACAAAATCCAGCCCGACAGGTCAACTGTGGACCGCGGGCCGAACGAAAAAAAGCGCAACCCCGCGGTTTCAAGGGGATTGCGCTCTATTAATCTGGTAGCGGTGGAGGGAATCGAACCCCCGACACGCGGATTATGATTCCGCTGCTCTAACCGACTGAGCTACACCGCCGTTTTGCGGCGTCTCGAAACTAGGCCGCTGCGCGGTTCTTGTCAATAGGAGAAGAGCGCGGGCAGCCCCACCTCGGCAATGGTGCCAGCGGCACCGAGGGCGGCCAGGTCCATCTTGCGTTTGTCTCCGACGATAGAGATCAGCCGCGGGCGGCTCTGCACCTGCTCGCGGTAGAACTGCAACATCCCTTCGAGAGACGCCTGCTGCAACTGGGCGAAGCGCCCTGCCCGCGGGTCCACCGGCAGGCCCTGCCGCTCCCACTGGCGCACCGCCCCCAGGATCTGGCGGAAACCCAGGCGGGAGGTGCGGTACTGGCTGAGCAGGGCGTCTTTGGCCGCGGCGAAGCGCTCCTCCGAGGAGGGCATTTGGTCCAGGAGCTCGAGGAAAACGGCGGTGGCCTCGGGGGTCTTGTCCGCCTGGCAGCCGATGAAGCCGGCCATCACATTCTGCTCGCCCTGGCGCTCGGCGGTGAAGTACTGGGCCCAGGCCTGGTAGGCCAGGGCCCGGGCCTCGCGAAGTTCCTGGAAGACGATGCTGGCCATGCTGCCGCCAAAGTATTCGTTGTAGAGCTGGATCAGGGGCCGCCTGGTCTCGTCATAGGGGGTGTCGCCCGCCTCGATGCGGACCAGGGCCTGGGCCATCTCCTTGTCGTAGAGGAGGATCTCGGTGGAGTCAGGCCGGCGCACCTGGGGCGGGGACTGAGGCGGGGACGTTTTCAGCTCCGCTGGCAGGGTGTAGTGCTGCTTGAGCTGGGCCAGCACCGCGTCGATGGGCAAGGAGCCGGTGTAGAGCAGGGTGTGGCGGTAGCCCCGCAGGCCGCTGACTAGGCCGAGCAGTTCGTCTTTCTGGAGGGTCTGAAGCTGCTGATTGGACAGCTCGCGGCGGAACGGGGACTGCTCGCCGAAGCGGTTGAAGAGGTAAAGGGCCTGGCTGAGGGTGCGGTGGTCCTTCTGCGAGTCGGCGCGCTGGGCTAGGGTGTTGGCGATCAGCTCGGCCAGGGCCGAATCGGCGGCCACCGGCTGGCGCAGCAGCTCGTCCATCAGCGCCAGGGACTCGCCGAGATTGGCGTCCAATCCGGAGATGGAGAAGGAGGTCTCGTAGTCGCTGGCGCCCATGCTGAAGTCGGTGCCCAACCGGTACCACTCCCTTTTGAGGGCCTCGGGCGAGAGGCGGGGGGTGCCGGCCTTGTCGAGCAGGTGGCGGGCCATGGCCAGGCGCTGGTCGGACAGCAGGCCCAGGTCCAGCGAGGCGCTGAGGCTGAACAGGTCATTCATGGGGTTGGGGCAGTAGTAGAGGGTCACCCCCTCGGCCACCGGGCGGATCTGGAAATCCTTTTCCGGAGCCAGGAAGACCGGCTCGATCTGGGACACCGGCATCGCCATCACCTGGGCGAAGAAGGCCGACTGGCGCGAGGGGTCGATCTCCACCTTGTCGATGGCCGGCTTGTCGATGGTGGGGAGTTCCGGTTTGCCGTCGCGGCGGTAGCCGACCACGTAGTCCTTGCCGAAGTACTTGTGGGCGACGCGGACCACCTCCGTCTTGGCCAGTTTCTTCATCCGGTCGATCTTGTGCGCCGCCCGCTCCCAGTCCTCGAAGCCGATGAAGTTCTGGGTCATCAGTTCGACCCTGGAGCCGTTGCGCTCGAACTGCTCCTTATAGGTTTTCTCGAAGTCGGTGATGATGGCGGGGATGAGATCCTCGGCAAAGGCGCCCTGCCGGATCAGCTCGAGCTGGTCGAGCAGCAACTGCTGCACCTCTTCGAGGGTCTGGCCCGGCTTTGGGATGCCGTACAGGTACTGGGCGCCATAGTCGTTGTAGAAAGAGGGATAGGAGCCGGCCTGGCGCACCCGTTGCTGCTGGTTCAGGTTGAGGTCGATGAGGCCGGCCACCCGGTTGTTGAGCACCATGTCGAGCAGTTCGAGGGCCGCGGCGTCGGCGTGGCGCCGGGGCGCGGTGCGAAAGGCCAGGCGCACCATCTCCTCTCCCGGATACTGGACGGTGATCTCCTCGGCGCCCTTGAGCGCTTCCTCCTTCCATTTGGGGGGCAGGGGCAGTTTCTCGGCTTTCCAGGAGGAGAAGGCGCTGTCGATGACGCCGATGGCTTCGCTGACCCGGATGTCTCCCGAGATCAAGATGGCCATGTTGTTGGGCACGTAATAGGTGCGGTAGTACTCGTACATGCGTTTGAGGGAGGGGCTCTTAAGGTGCTCGATTGAGCCCAGGGTGGTCTGCTGCCCGTAGGGGTGTTTCTTATAGAGCACCCTCTCCACCGCCTCGTTGATCAACCGGTCCTTGTTGTCGGTGGAGCGGTTCTTCTCCTCGTACACGGTCTCCAGTTCGGTCTGGAAGAGGCGGAATACGGGTCCGGCGAAGCGCTCCGCCTCGACGGCGGCCCACTGGCGCAGGTGATTGGCCGGCAGGTCCACCTCGTAGACGGTCTCCTCAACCCAGGTGTGGGCGTTGAGGCCGTTCTCGCCCATCCCCGAGTAGAGGCGGTCGATCTCGTTGGGGATGGCATACTGGGAGGCGAACTGGTTCTGCTCGTTGATCAGGGCGTAGATGGCCTTGCGCTTTTCGGGGTCGGTCTCGCCGGAGTGCTGCTCGTAGAGGGTTTCGATGCTGTCGAGGTGGACCTTCTCCTTGTCGTAGTCCAGGGTGCCGATGCGAGTGGTGCCCTTGAAGAGCATGTGTTCGAGGTAGTGGGCGATGCCGGTAGCCTGGGCCGGGTCGTGTTTGCTGCCGGCCCGCACGGCGATCTCGGCGTGGAAACGGGGCTCCTGGTGGTTCTCGCTGAGATACACGCTCAGGCCGTTGCCCAGCTCGTAGATGTGGACCTGGAGGGGGTCGGTGGGGCTGGGCGCGTGTACCAGCTTGTGCTCGGCGCTAGCAGGCAGGGTCAGCCAGGGGCTGCACAGCAGCATCCAGAATGCGGGGCACAGGATCTGGCGCATGGTTTTTGCCTCAGTTGGGGATGAAGTGAACGATACAATTAAAACCGCGCCTCCAGGGGCGTCAAACCGCGACAAAACTCAAGGGCTGGGCAGGGGGGCCGATATTATGGATAGAGCGGACAGGTAGCTTAATCCGCTCCGCGCCGGTTGCGGGCCGGCATCGCCAAGGATGGCAAGGGTGACAAGGAGGTTGCCATGATCTACCGCGTGGAGTCCGCGTGGGTGCGCACGCCAGATGCGCTCTCCAAACAGGCGCGGCGGGAACGCCGTCGACAGCAGGAAAAGGACCAGCACCAACCCGGCGAGGAGCCCGGCGAGGGGCAGCCCGCCGAGGAGAAGCTGACCTTGGATCTGGTGGCCTGAGTCCGGGTCCGATCCGGCTGCTGTTGACGCCAGCATTCAGATGCGCCAGGGCCTTTGGGGTCCTGGCGCTTTCTGAGTTTGGGCGCTCGGCGGCACGGAATGTTATTTCCTCTCCGCAACAATACGAGTCCCTTTTCCAGTGTAACTCCCAGGTGACAGGAGTGGGTTCATGTGGTCACGGGTCCGCCAGTTCGGGGCGGCGCTGCTGGATTTTGCTTTGCCGCCCCATTGCCTGGCCTGCCGGCAGCCCCTGGATGCGGCGGCCGAATACGTGTGCCCGCGCTGCTGGGCCCCGATCCTGAAGGCGCGGGAGGACCGCTGCCCGCGTTGCAGTTGCCCCGGAGCTGGGAGAGGTTGCGCCAACTGCGCCGTGTAGGAACTGGAGCGGGTGCTGGTGCTGGGCGACCACGCCGGCCCGCTGCGCGAGGCCATCCATCGGTTCAAGTTCAAGGGGCAGCGGCAACGGGGCGCGGCGCTGTGGGGTTGACTGGGGCTGGCCCCGGAGTTCGTTGGCGCCCTAAGGGAAGTGGCCTATTGATCCCGGGGGCCCTGTTCCCGGCCCGGCAGCGGGAGCGGGGCTTCAACCAGAGCGAGAAACTGGCGCGGGGGACTGGTCGGGGTGCTTGAGGTCCCCCTCTGCGCTGATTACCTGCGCCGCCGCCTTCCCACCCTGCAGCAGGCCAGGCTGGACGGGCCGGCGCGAGAACCTCCGCGACGCCTTTGCGGCGGCGGCGCCGCTACCGAACCACGCCTGCATCGGCCTGGTGGACGACGTGGTGACCACCGCCTCCACCCTGGCGGCCTGCGCCCGGGCCGTGGAGCGGGCCGGGGCCTGGCCTGCCCCTTCCTGAGCCCTGTCATTCCTTGACGCGATCTAGCCAGCAGCATAGCTTTCAAACTTGGCCCGCAGGGAGATATTGCGCGGCCGCCCAGGCGTTTTTCCAGCAGAAGAAGGAGTTGACGATGGCCCCCAAAACAGTAGGTATCCTGACGGGCGGCGGCGACTGTCCCGGTCTCAACGCGGTAATCCGTGCCGCGGTGCGCAAGGGGATCTCGGCCTACGATTACGGCTTCAAGGGCATCCAGAAGGGCTGGAAGGGGATGGTCGAGTGCCTGTGGGAGCCCTTGGGCCTCGGCGAGGTCTCCGGCATTCTGCCCAAGGGCGGCACTATCCTGGGGACCTCGCGCACCAACCCGCTCAAGGACGCCGACGGGGCCGAGCGGGTCATCCAGAACATTAAACGCATGAAGCTGGACGCGCTGATCGCCATCGGCGGCGACGACACCCTCAGCGTGGCCAACCGGCTGCATCAGGAGGGGGCGGCGGTGGTCGGGGTGCCTAAGACCATCGACAACGACCTCAGCATGACCGATTACACCTTTGGTTTCGACACCGCGGTCAACATCGTCACCGAGGCCATCGACCGCATCCACACCACCGCTGAGTCCCACAACCGGGTGATGGTGATCGAGGTGATGGGCCGGCACAGCGGCTGGATCGCCACCCACGCCGGCATCGCCGGCGGCGCCGACATGATCCTTATCCCTGAGAAGCACTACAGCGTGGACGACATCGTCTCCTCCATCAAGGATCGACACCAGCGGGGCAAGGATTTCAGCATCGTGGTGGTGGCCGAGGGGGTCAAGATCCGCTCCGAAAAGGGCGAGGAGTTGGTGGTCTTGAAGGCCGGCAGGGACGAATTCGGGCACGTGAAGCTGGGCGGGGTGGGACAGATCGTGAGTGAGGAGATCGAGAAGCGCACCGGCTTCGAGACCAGGGTGACGGTGCTGGGGCATTTGCAGCGGGGTGGCACCCCCACGGCCTTCGACCGAGTGCTGGCCACCCGCTTCGGGGTGGCGGCCATCGACCTGATCCACCGGGGCGAGTACGGCAAGATGGTCAGCCTGCAGGGCACCCAGATCGTTGCCATCCCCATCAGCGAGGCCGTGGGCCAGCTCAAGATGGTGGACGACGACCTCTACGACATCGCCCGCATCTTCTTCGGCTGAAAGACCCATGAAGCGCAAGACGATCGAGGACATCCAGGTAGCGGGCAAGCGGGTACTGGTGCGGGTGGACTTCAACGTCCCCCTCGACGGCCGGCAGCGCATCACCGACGAGACCCGCATCACTGCAGCCCTGGGCACGCTCAAGGAGCTGCTGGCCAGGGGAGCCTCCCTGGTGTTGATGTCCCACCTGGGCCGCCCCGATGGCAAGGTGGCGCCGGCCATGTCCCTCAAGCCGGTGGCCGAGCGGCTGGCCCAACACCTGGGCCGGCCAGTGGACCTGGCCCCCGACTGCGTGGGGCAGGAGGTGGAACGGCTGGCCGCGGGGCTGCAGCCGGGCCAGGTGCTGATGCTCGAAAACCTGCGCTTCCACCCCGAGGAGGAGGCCAACGACCCTGAGTTCGCCCGCCGGTTTGCCGCCCTCGGCGAGGTCTACGTCAACGACGCCTTTGGCACCGCTCACCGCGCCCACGCCTCCACCGAAGGAGTGGCCCACCACTTAGCGGTGGTGGCCAGCGGCCGGTTGATGGAGCAGGAGGTCCGCTACCTCAAGGACGTGCTGCAGCAACCCCGCCGGCCCTTGGTGGCCATCCTGGGCGGGGCCAAGGTCTCTGGAAAGATCGAACTGATCAAGCATCTGCTCACCAAGGTGGATTCTCTGCTCATCGGCGGGGGTATGGCCTACACCTTCTTCAAGGCCCTGGGCCTGGAGATCGGCAACTCCCTGCTGGACGCCAAGCAGGTGGAAACGGCGCGGCAGACCCTGGAACAGGCCAAGACGCGCGGGGTGGAGTTCCTGCTGCCGGTGGACTGCGCGGTGGCCGACCGCTTCGCCACCGACGCCCAGACCCAGGTAGTGGACCGCGAACAGATCCCCCCTGGTTGGCAGGGCATGGACATCGGCCCGCGGACCCGCCGGCTCTTTGCCGAGCGGGTGGGCGCCGCCGGCGCCGCGATCTGGAACGGCCCCCTGGGGGTGTGCGAGATGGATCCCTTTGTCGCGGGCACCCGCGAAGTGGCCGAGGCCCTGGCGCGGGCCACCGCCGAGCGCGGGACCCTCAGCATCATCGGCGGGGGGGACACGGCCGGGGCCATCGCCCAACTGGGCTTGTCCGCCAAGATGACCCACGTCTCGACCGGGGGCGGAGCCTCGCTCGAATGCCTGAGCGGGCTGGTACTGCCTGGGGTGGCGGTCCTCGAAGCGAAGGGAGGCTGAAGGTGCGTCGGCCATTGGTGGCGGGCAATTGGAAGATGTACAAGACGGCCCTCCAGGCCGGGGAACTGGCCCGGGCTATCCTCGCCCTGGTGGGGCGGGAACGCGGGCCGGTGGACGTGGTCTTGTGCCCGCCCTTCACCAGCCTGGAGGCGGTGGGCGCGGCCCTCGCCGGTAGCCCTGTTGCCCTGGGCGCCCAGAACATGCACTGGGAAAACGAGGGGGCCTTCACCGGCGAGGTCTCGCCGGAGATGATCTTGACCGCTGGCTGTACCCACGTTATATTAGGCCACTCTGAAAGACGGCAGCACTTCGCCGAGACCGACGAGCAGATCAACCGCAAACTCAAGGCGGCCCTGCGCGCGGGGCTATCCCCTATCGTCTGCGTCGGCGAAACCCTTGCCCAGCGCGAGGCCGGCCAGATCGAGGTGGTGGTCCTTGGCCAGGTCGAGGCGGCGCTCCAGGGGCTGGGCGAGGCGGAACTCCTCAAGATCGCCCTGGCCTACGAGCCGGTTTGGGCCATCGGCACGGGGCGCACCGCCACCCCCGCCCAGGCTGAGGAGGTACACGGCCTGATCCGCTCCTGTCTGCGCCGGCGGCACGGCGAGGGGGTGGCCGGGGCCCTGCGCATCCAGTACGGCGGCAGCGTCAAACCCGAAAACGCGGCAGAACTCTTTGTCCAGCCAAACATCGATGGCGGCCTGATCGGCGGCGCCGCGCTCAAGGCCGACAGCTTTGCCGCCATCGTCAAAGCGGCGTGTTGATATCCCTATGATGATTCTTCTGACCATTCTGCACGTGTTCATCTGCCTGCTCTTGGTGGTGGTGGTGCTGATGCAGTCCGGCAAAGGGGGCGGGCTGGCCAGTTCGGTGGCCGGCGGGCTGAGTTCGGCTTCGTTCCTGGGAGGGCGCACGGCCTCCAATTTCCTGACCAAGGCCACCACGGTGCTGGCCACGGCCTTTTTCCTCAGTTGTCTGGTGCAGTTCATTAGCTACGACACCGGGTCCGAAGAGGGCGTTTCGGCCACCGAGCGCATGCTCCAGCAGCAAAGTGCCGCCCCGGTGCCCTTCAGCCCGCCGCCGGCTGCGGGCGGGGGCGAGGTGGTGCCCTCGGCTCCGGCCCCGGCGCCCGCTCCGGCCGGCCAGACTGGTCGGTAAGACGAGATCAGACGCATTCCTGCCGAAGTGGTGAAACTGGTAGACACGCTGTCTTGAGGGGGCAGTGCCTTCGGGCGTCGGGGTTCGAGTCCCCGCTTCGGCACCAGCAACATAGGCGATACCACAGGACACCCGCACCCTGGATCGGTGCGGGTGTCTCTGTTTTTGCCCCTGTCCATACGGAAACCCGGGGGAGAGAGAGGGGATGAGCGCAACGGGGCTTCTGGGGGGGGTAGGCGGCCTATGGCTGGGTCTGTGGCTGGGTTCCTGCGGCCTGCTGCGCCCGCCGGGACCGCCGGCCCCGGCCCCGGCGCTGAGCGCATCCTTCGACAGCGGGGAAGCGGCGGCCCACCTGAGCTGGTCGCCGCCGGCGGGGCGCGATTTCATTGAGTACGAGGTGCGGCGGGCCCAGGGCGGGCCCTGGGCCGTGGTGGCCCGGTTGTGCGCCCAGCGCGACACCTCGTGGAGCGACCGTGAATTGCAGGGCAACCAGGGGTACCAGTACCGGGTCGCGGTTCATTACGGCCGGCCGGGGCAGGTCAGGGAAAGCGCCCTCAGCCCCGCAGTGGCGGGCGCCATCCACCGCCACGCGGCCACCTGGGCCCTGCCCGCCGGTTTCCTGCCCACCCGCCTGGCCGCGGATGGGCAGGGCCATATCGCCGCGGTGGGGGCAGGAACCGGCCTGGTGGCGCGCTTCGACGGCCAGGGGCGCACCCTGGAGAACTGGGCCTTTGCCGCAGTCCCTCCCGCCTGCCTGGAGACCGGCGCCCTGGATGCGGTTTCCCTTGGCTTCGACAGCCGGGGCGCCCTGCACCTGGCCTACAACCTGGCAGTCTCCGGAGGGCCCCCCCAGTTGCGGTGGGCCAAGTTCGACGGTCAGGGCCGCCTGCTGTGGGAGCGCCCGCTGGAGGGGCTCTTTGTCCGCCACCTGGCCGTGGGGCCGGGGGACCGGGTCTACATCGAATGTATCGACCGTCTCTACCAGTTCGACGCCGAAGGGAGCGAAGTGGCCCGGTACGAGGTGCCCCCGCTCCTGATTTCCAGCCTGCGCTTCTGGGGCGATCATTTTGCCCTGCTGGTCGAACCGGCCAACTACGTGGAAATGGGCTGGCAGGCCCCTAGGCTGATGGTCTACGACAGCCCGGAGCAGCGCCAGGCCCGGTGGTGGGTGGGCCGCGAAGCTCTCTCGCCGCACGACCCGGGGCGGGGGGTGCTGAAACGGCCCAGTGATTTTGCCGTGGACGCGGCTGGGGACCGGGTCTTCATCGTCAATGCCGGGCAGAGCCGGGTCGAGGTTTTCCGCCGCGACCAGCATTTGACCGGCTGGGGCGGCGAGGGCGAGGGGGCAGGACAGTTTCGCTTTGCCGGGGAGCTGGAGGTGCTCGACGAACTGGCCGCCGGCCGCGAGGTGCGGCGCCGGGTGGTAGCTGGCGGCATCACCCGCGACGGGGCCGGGAGAATCTTTGTGGCCGACACCTTCAACAATCGCGTGCAGGTATTCGGGCCATGAGCTGGCCGATGATCTGGGTCCTGGCGCTGGGCCTGACCCGGCTGGCCGGGGCCGGAGAGGGCGGCATCCGCGAGGGGTATCAGCTCTGGAGCAAGGAGCGCATCCGCTATTTCTACACCCGGGTGATGCTCAATCCGGACAACGCCCAGTTGCGGGTGCTGCTGGCCAACGCCTATTACACCGATGGGCAGGTGGCCAGGGCCGGCGACGAGTTGCGCCAGGCCGTGGCGCTCCAACCCACCCTCGCTGCGGCCCGCAGCAACCTGGCGGTGGTGCTGCAGGCCCAGGGGCAATTACCCGAGGCCCGGGCCGAGTTCCAGGAGGCCCTGCGCCTGGACTCGGCGATGGTGGAGGCCAGGGTGGGACTGGGGACCCTGCTGTGTCGCCTGGGGCTGCCCGGGGAGGGGTTGCCGCACCTGGAGCGGGCCCTGGAGATGGAACCATCCCAGAGGGGCGTGCGCTACGACCTGGGGGTGGCCTATTACCGGTCCGGGGATTTCAAGCAGGCCATCCTACACCTGGAAAAGGTGCTGCAGGCCGACTCGCTGAACACCCGGGCGCTCAACGCCCTGGGCCGCGCCTACTACCGCCAGGGCCTCAACCACCTCCAGGCCAAACAGGCGGCCCAGGCCCTGGCCTGTTTTGCCCGCTCCCTGGTGTGCCGCCATGCCGACGAGGAATTGTACTACGCCAAGGGCCTGGCCCATGTGGAACAGGAGGAGGAGGCCGAGGCCGAGGCGGCCTTCAAGGAGGTTGTGCGCCGGGAGGCGGGCTACCTGCCGGCCCTGCAGGAACTGGGCGCCCTGTGCGAGCGCACCCAGCGGCCCGAGGAGGCCCGGTACTTCTACCAGCAGGCCGAGAAATGGGCCCCCCGCTGGCCCCTGCTCCAGGCCGTACGCAACGCCCATGGCGAGGTAGGGGCCTTGGCCAGGTAAAGGAAGAAGTTCAGCGCAGGAGCAGCAGTTTCCGCAACCACACCCGGCCGCCGGTTTCGAGGCGGCAGCAATAGACCCCCGAAGCCAGGGCGCGGCCCTGGTCGTCGTCGGCGTCCCACCCCACTAAATGCGGACCCGCCGCGTACCAGCCCGAGGCCAGCCGCGCCACCCGCTGCCCCTGCAGATCGAAAAGCTCCAGCTTCGCCCACCCTGGTTCGGCAAGGGCAAAGGGGATGGTGGTCCGGCTGTTGAAGGGGTTGGGGAAGTTGGGGCCCAGGGCCGTCGTCCGGGGGCGGGAGGGGGCCGGTTCGGCGGCGACCGCGGTGGCCGCCGGTGGCCGGGCGGCGACCAGGCGCACCTCATCCAGATAAAAAAGCCCCTCCAGGCTGCCAAAAAAACGGATGGAACCCAGCGGTTCCTCCAATTCGCCAAAGGCGGCCAGCGGGATCTCGATCTGCTGCCATTGCCGCCGGTTGGTCTCGAGACGCGCCCCGGCTGGGCCATCCGGGCCGAGGTTTAGCAGGGTGTTGGGGTCCTCGTTCAACATCACCGCCATCGCCCCGCCATAGCCAGCCACGGCCTGGCCGGGATGGAAGGCAAAGCGCAAGGCCTGGTACCCTGCCAGGTCCACCGGGCGGCGCGCCAACTGCTCAATGGTATAGGCGCGGGCCTCGATGGCTAGGGCCCGCTGGCCGGCGAAAACCTCTTCCCCCGCGCGAGGGCCGGCGCCGACGGCGTCGGCGAATCCCTGCCGCCAGTTCTCGCCGTATTCGTCCCCGAAGATCAGCTGATCCTCGGCAGGCAAGAGCAGCACCGACCGGCGCAACTCGGACTCCAGGGTTCCCTGCCGCAGCCGCACCCGCAGTTGGCGCACCCCGTTGGTGGCGGGCAGGTACAGCTCCGCCTCGAGGGTATAGGTCTGCCCGTCATACGACCTGAGGGGCAGGGCAGCCGGACCGCCCAGTTCGCTCAGATCGGCGCTTAGTTCGGCGGGGGGCCCCTCCGCCACCCCGCGCTGGACGGCGATGAGTTGGCGCAGGGAGAGATGGCTGCCGACCAGCAGCGAATCAGGGCCGGGGCGCAGCCAGGCGCCAGTTAGGGCCGGGGCCGGGAAACGGGAGCTGACCAGGCTCAGTTCGTCGAGGAAGAAGGTGCCCTGCAGGGTGCCGAATAGGCGCAGGGAGCTAAGCGAGTCCTCGAGCGGATAGAAAGCCGAGAGTGGGATCTCGATCTCCTGCCATTCGCGGCGCTGGGGGTCGAGGGCAAAGGAGGATGGCCCCAGCAGGGAGACGAGTTTGCGCACGTCGCCGTTGAGCTGCACCGCTAGGGCAGGGCGCGCCCCGGGGGTGCTGTCGCCGGGATGGAAAGCCAGGCGCAACGCCCGGTACCCGGCCAGCTCGAGGGGGGCGGGGGGCATCAGCTCGAAGGTGAAGCCCTGCGCTTCGAGAGCCAGGGCGTGGGCGCCCTGCTGCACCTGGCCGGTGGCTGCCGAATCCACCCGTGTGTTGACGGTCAGCCCCCGCCGCCAGCCCCCGCCATAGTCGTCGCCGTAGAGGAGCAGGTTGGCCGCGGGCAGCACTACGAGGATGCGGCGGAGGACCTCGGTCGCGCCGCCCTGCCGCAGGTACACCCGCAGGCGCCGGCGGCCCGGGGCCGGGCCGGGTAGTTCGGCCTCGAGCTGAAAGGTGCGCTCGTCAAGGCGAAACAGAGGGTGGGTGGCTGCCCCGCCCAGCTCGCTGAGGTCGGCGCTGGCGGTGACCTCGGCACCGGGCAGGGTGTCGAGCCGGACCGTGGCCCGCAAGGTGAAGGGAAGATCGGCGGCCAGGGAATCGCCGCCGGCCAGGGTCAGGGTGGCGGCCAGCGGGCCGGGCGCCAGGTAGAGGGCATGCATGCGAATGCGGCGGCGGTGGTCACCCGAGAGGATGGCCTGCTCGACGGCGGCCCGTTGGTAGCGGGTATAACGCCCGATGTGCGGATCACTGGTCTGGGTGAACCCCCCGTTGAGGCGTTCGGTCCAGCGGCTGGCCGGGTCGTTGGCGTAGTAGTAGTTCGCGTCGTAACCCACCAGCACCAGCAGATGGCCCACCGTGGAGAAGCCGCCGTGCACGATCACCGGTTTGCCCTCGTCGAGCAGGGCGTGCAGCTGGCGCAGGGTGCCGCTTTCCACTGCTTGGTCGCGCACGCGCAGGCCGCGGGCCGCCGCCTCGGTGTTGAAAACCCGCGCCAGTCCCTCGGTGGTCTGGGCCACGCTGGTGCCCCAGGTGGCCGAGAGCTGGTCCGGGGTGATATCCGCGGCCCCGTAGTATTTTAGCACCATCGCCACACAAGTGTTCTGGCAGGAACCCGAAGGGTTGAGGCGGTTGCTGTACTGGTGGAAATAGGGCACTTCGGCCACATACTGGGCCAGGGCGGGGCCAGCTGCTAGCAGAACTGGCAACAGGAGGCGGAAACCAAGGGCGCGGGCAGCGGTCTTCATCAGTGGACCTGGGTGCGGAAGGTGTCTTGAAAGTACAGCTTTTGCCGTTGCCGGGCCAGCCAGCCGGGGCCCGCGCAGCCCACTGGGGTCCCAACCCCCGCCGCCGGCAGGCGGCCACACGGATGGCAGCGCTCCTGGTGGGGGAGAGGACAGAGGGTGGTACGACTCGTGCCCTATGGTTGGGTTGCTACCCGAGAAAGGAGTATTGACCATGGAAAGAAGGGATTTCCTCAAGTCGGCAGGCATGGTGGGGGCAGCGTCCCTGCTGCAGCCCTCCGGGCCTGGCCGAGTGCCTACCAGGGTGGGCCGCGTTATTTCGGCCTGCACCCCTTTGTGGCCGCCCATCCCGAGGCAGTGTTCATCAAACGCACCCAGGTGGTGTACAAACTGGATGCCGCTGCCAAGATGGCGGAGGGCAAAGCCCTGGCCCGCGAGCTGTTCACCTTACAGGATACCCCGGGGTTTTCTGTGACCGACAAGGTGGCCATGAAGCCCAATATCACCTGCGGCGGCGATTCGACGTAGGGGGTTATGGGCATCATCACCGACGCCGATTTCGTCGAGGGCCTGGTCGAGGGCATGAAGGGAAAAAAATGGGCCTGAAGGGCGAGCAGTTCTATCTGCGCGAGGGGAACCTCCTGGGCGATGCCTACTGCCCCACCAGCAGCTCCATGCAGGTCTTTGTCCCCATGACTTGGCGCACCGGCGCCAAGCTGAGCACCTTCTACACCGGCCGGCTGGTATCCGCAGCCAACCTCGGCACGCTCAAGGAGGGCGGGGAGGTGATCTGGCGCCAGGTGCCCGACAGGGTGGTGTATGAGCGCATCGGCTACGTGGCGCCCATCGAGGAGGAGGGGGCCTTCAACCTCAACATCGCCAAGTTCAAGGCCCACGGCATGGGCATCGCCCTGACAGCCAAGAACTGGCAGGGCACCACCGTACATCCGTACCTACACTGCTGCGGTGCGGTGAACCGGCAGTTCGAGGACAGCCCCGCGGCCAGCGACGTCAATCCCCAGTACCGCGCCCAGATCCAGGCCCTCTACGACCGGCACCGGGCCGGCGGGGTGCCCCGCTGGGACCGGCCCGGCAGCATCGACCACTGGAACAGCGGCGCCGGCATGGAGATGTGGATTCAGAAGACCCTCGACAACCACTGGGAGGAGGGGCAGTCGGTGAGCCGCAGCCTCAAAGAACTGGCGCGCTAGCCGCTGCTGAGCTACTACCTGCAGCAGGAGTACAGTGGGGGCAAGGAGAAGCTCTACCACATGGTAGACCAGCCCTTTGACTACGGCCCGCCCACCGCGGTGCTGGAGGAGGCCGGCAGCGGGCCGCAGAGTTTCGTGCTGGGCCAGACCTACCCCAATCCCTTCAACCCGGCCACCCTCATCGAGTACCGCCTTCCCCGCGAGGGGCAGGTGCGCCTGGAGGTCCTCGACGCCGCCGGGCAGCGGGTTGGAGGTGCTGGCCGAGGGCTGGCCGCCAGCCGGGGCCCATATGGCGGCCTGGAATGCGGGCGACCGGCCTGGGGGGTTTACTTCTACCGTTTCTGGACTGAGGGGTTCACCCAGACCCGCAAGATGCTGCTGATCTGCTGAGCCGCAAGGACCTGTCTGCAAACTCCATTCTGGCGTCGCCCGGTTGCAGGCGGGGCGGATCGGCGTTGCCCTCATGCGGCGTGTTTGTGGGTCAATACGCCTGCTGCCGCTCAACCCTTCGGGTTGGCGACCTTCGGTTGCGGGCACCTTGCCCGCGCTGCTTTCGCTCGGGCTTGGGCCTAAAAGCGACTTTGCAGACAGGCCCTAACCCCCAGGGGCGGAGGGGCCGATATTATATTGTGGACCTCTTTGCCTACTGGGGGATATGCGCGCCTTCGACGCCTTGCTGCTGGCGCTCTTCCTGGCCTTTGAGGCCGGTGCCCTGCTATTGATCGCCGCGGCGATCCAGAACCAGAGAAGCGGCCCTTCCCCGGACCGGGAGCGGCTGCTGTTGTTTTTAGGTCTCTGCCTGATGCCGGTGTGTATGGGCGTGCTGCGCCATTTTGGCCAGCTGAGCCTGCTGGTGGGAGGGTGCCTGGGGGTGGTGGCGGCCACCTGCGCCGCGGGCCTGGCGCTGAGCCGGGTGCGCTGGCCTACCCGGGGCGGGGCCGGGGAGGAAAGGGCGGTCCCAGCCCCGCCGGAGGCCGGGAGGAAGGTGTACCAGATCTACTACCAGGGGGAGGTGCTAGGGCTGATCACCAGGGAGGGAATCAACCGGCTGATGGCCGCCCAGTTGCTCAAGCGGCAGCCCACCGTGGAACTGGTCGACGAATACCGGGCGCGGGCGCGGGAACAGGGAGTGGAGATCCGGCTACTCAAAAACCCCGCCAGCGGCCAGGTGCTGGTCAAGGTGGAGGCTAAAAATCCTTGAGGGGAATGGCCTCGTCGATGAGCATAATGGGGATCTCGTCCTCGATGGGGTAGAGATAGGCGCCGTCCTCGCGCACCAAGCCCCCGTCGATGCTCCGTTCGATTCTTTTGCCGGCCCGGTTGTTCAACTGGCCCTGCTGAATGCGGGTGTTGATCCGGTCGATCAGGGCCTGTTCGGCCAGGTGGACCGGGGTCTTGTTCTCAGGGCAGGCCAGGATTTCGAGCAGTTCCTTGTCGATCATCGGGATTCCCTTTCGGCGGGTTTTATACTCATAAAGATAAGGCGCCGGGAGGGATTTTCTCCACTCAGGGGAGTTTTTTTCCCCTTAGCGGCGGGGGAAACAGAGCGGGAGGTTAAGGGGAGAATTGATAATAAAAGCTTGTTTTTAAGTCTATTGGAGAAGCTATCCTCCTGTGGATTTTGGCGCGGCCCGGTCCTTGCTCGGGGAGTGGGAAAGCTGTCTGCGAAAAGACGGTTTTCACAACGAAAGGGGCAGCCTGTGGAACGAACCGAGCAGCAGACCGAAGTCCAGCACGAGCGCCTGGCCCAGATCGTGGAGTGCTGTCTGGAAAGCGATTCGGCCTACAAACTCTTCGACATGCTGGGGGCCATCTCCCAACTAGACGTGGAGGCCAAGCTGCACTACATGGCCCTGGTCCGCGAGGCGGGGGTATATAATGAAGAGGAGATCCACGCCATCGGCCGGCTGATCCTCAGCGGTTCGGCGCAGTACTTGAAGGAAATGATCGATAAGGTCCGCGACGAGCAGGTCTGCCGCGAGATCGACGAGATGATCGCCCTGGGGTCCGAAAGCCGGTAGAACCAAAGGGCCGGCCGGGCTAAACGAGTTCCCCGACGTGTTCCCGGATCTTGCGGATGGCGGCGGCGATGTCGCGCACGTCTTCCTCCGGTCCCAGCAGCATGTTCTGGGTGAGCCAGACCGCCTCCTCGGCGCAGATGCGCTCGACCTGCGGGCAGCGGACGCGCTCGTAGTCGGGCTTGCCTTTGAAGTAGGCGCTCATGACGGGAGTGTCCTGGAACTTGGTGCGAAAAGCCTCTTCCTTGTAGAGAGGGTTGTACCCGACGCTACAGGGAATCCCCTCGCGCTGGAGGGCGGCGACGAAGCGGTCGCGGGTCGCCCCGCCAAAGTCGCTGGCCCGGTAGCGGATGATATACAGGTGGTGGGCGTGGGTGGTGATACGCGGGTCGGGGTCCAGCGGAAATACTCCCTCAATCTTTCCCAACAATTCGTCCAACAATGCGGCATTGCGGGTGCGGCAGGCTGTCTGCGCTTCGAGGCGGGCCAACTGGCTGAGCAGCAGGCCGGCCTGGAACTCGCTGAGGCGGTAGTTGCCGCCCACCAGGGGGTGTTCGTACCAAGCTCCCTGCGGGGCGCGGCCGCAGTTGTGCAGCGACCAGGCCCTTTCGGCGAGGCGGCGGTCGTCGGATGTGACAAAACCGCCCTCCCCGGCGCTGAGGTTCTTGCTGGCCTGGAAGCTGAAGGTGCCCAGGTTGCCGATGGCCCCCACCTTGCGGCCCTTCCAAGCGGCGGCGTGGGCCTGAGCCGCGTCCTCGATGAGAAAGAGCTGGTGGCGGCGGGCCAGTTCACCCAGGGCGTCCAGGTCGGCGGGGCGGCCGGCCACGTGGACGGCGACAATGGCCCGGGTGCGCTCGGTGATGGCTGCCTCCGCCGAGTCCGGGCAGAGGTTGTAGGTGCCCGGCTGCACGTCGGCGAAGATGGGGATGCCCCCCACCAGGGCCACGGCGCTGGCGGTGGCGATGAAGGTATAGGCCGGGACGATGACCTCGTCGGCCGGCTTCAGGTCGATGGCTTCCAGGGCCACCTGCAGGGCCACGGTGCCGTTGCTGACCGCCACCCCGAACTGGGCGTCCTGAAAGGCGGCAAAGGCTTTCTCGAAGGCGGCCACCTTGTCGGCGAGGAACCAGCGGCCGCTGCGCAGCACTTCGAGCAGGGCGGCCTCGTCGTTGTCGGCGATCACCGGCCAGAAATGAAAAGGGGCGCGCCGAATCGGCTCGCCCCCGTTGAACGCCAACTGTGCCATTGCGGCTTCTCAGAGGGAACGGCCCTCTTCCTTGAGGAACTGCCGGAGCCCCTTCTTGTTGAGGGTGCGCAGGGCGCGCGCCGAGACCCGGATGGTGACGGTGCGGTTTTCCTCGGGGACAAAGATGCGCTTGGTGACCAGGTTGGGCTGCTGAAAGCGCAGCGACTTGCGGTTCGAGTGGCTCACGTTGTGGGCGGCGTGGCGGCGCTTACCGGTAATCTGACATGTACGCGACATTTACTGCTCCTTTTGCAGAAGAACAAAGAAAATAGCTTTCGGCAGGGCATAAGTCAAGGGCGCTGCTTGACAATACCGGGGCCAGCCCGCACCTTAATTATTGAAGATTATATCCCTTGCGCTGAAGACGAGGGCCTCTTTCCCGAACCGATGTATACCTCCTGTCTGCGGGTGATGAGTTGGCTGGCTCTGCTTTGGGTCGGCGCAGCCTGGGCCGAGGTCCGGCTGGTGTCCAGCCAGCCGGATCAGGTGCGGCTGGTATGGCAGGCTGACGAGGGCCAACTGAGTTCAGGGGAAGGGCAAAGTTGCTTGGTGGGGCTGCCCCTGGAGGGGGAGCCCAGGCTGGAGGTGCTGGAGGCCCGGCCGGCGGGGGCGTTGGCGGTGGAGCCGGGGGGGCCGGTATGGATGGGGGCCCAGGGCCCGGCGGGCCTCAGCGAAGTGGGGGCGGTGCGCGACCAGCGGGTGGTGGGGGTGGTCTTCGGGCCGGGGCAACTGGGGGAGGGGCGGGTGGCATTGTACGACCGGGTGGAGGTGGTGGTGTACCTGGGCCGGCATGGAGGGGTTGGGCGGGCCAGGTCCGACCGCTGGGGGGAGGAGTTGTACCAATCCTTGCTAGTCAACTATGATCAGGCCAGGGGCTGGCGCCGCCTCCCGGAGCGGCGGACGGCCAAGGGGGTTCAGGAGACCGGGAGCCAGACCCTGCGGGTGGTGGTGCGCGAGGGGGGGATCTACCGAATCACCGGGCAGGACCTAATGGATGCGGGCATGAGCCTGGAGGGGCTGGACCCTGGACGGCTGAGCCTGTGGTATGGGGGGGGGCGGTCCCTGCCGTTGCTGCGGCCGGCTGAGTCGATCCTGGCGGAGCAGGCCCTGGTGGTGGAAGACGGGGGGGACGGGCGCTTCGACGCGGCGGATTTTCTGCTTTTCGATGGGGAGGGGGTGGAGCGCTGGGAGTACCAGCGCAACACCGGTCTCTATCTCTACCGGCGCAATCTGTACACCCGCGACAACACGTACTGGCTGGTGGTGGGCGGGGCGACGGGCAAGCGGGCAGCCACTCGCAGCGGGGCCTTGCTGGAGAGCGCCCCGCTTCGGCCGGCCAGCTACCGGGCGCGGGTCCACGAGGAGGCCGAGGAGCGCATCCTCATCCAGTTGGAAAGCATCAACTCGGGGTACGAGTGGTACTGGCAGGATTTCACCGGCAATGCTCGCAACTTCCCGGTCTCGGTGCAGGGGGCGGCGGCAGGGCCGGCACGGATCCGGCTGGCTTTCTTTGGCAACAAAGAGGGCGAGCATCCCTTTGCGGTGAAGTGGAACGGGGAGGAGGTGGGGCAACTGTCCTTTGAGGGCGTGCCGCCCGACACCCTGGAGGTCGAGGCGGCCGCCGGGGCTAAGGAGGGCCAGAACACATTGGGGGTGTTCCACTTGAACAAGGAAGCCACCCGCCTGGACTGGTACGAGGTGGAGTACAACCGTGCTTTTCTCGCCCAGCGGGGGGAATTGAGCTTCGACTACCCTCTGGCTGAGTTGAGCGAGTTTGCCCTCGGCGGTTTCGACAGCCGGCCCCGCCTCTTTGAGGTGTCGGAAGGACTGGTGGAGATCACCGATTTCGCCTACGACCCGGCTAGCGGCCAGGTCCGGTTTCAGGACGGGCCCGGACCGGTGCCCCGGCATTATCTGGCCGCCCTTCCCTCGCGTTGGAAGCGCCCCTTCCGCATACAGCCGGACGCTTCGGCCCAGCTCAAGGCCGAGGGCCAGGGAGCCGAGTATGTATTGATCAGCCACGGGGAGTTCCTGAACGCGGCCCGGCGCCTGGGCCAGTGGCGGGCAGAGGACGACCGCTTTGGCAAGCCCTTTGCGGTGAAGGTGATCGACGTGCAGGATATCTACGACGAGTTCGCCGGCGGCCTGCTGGACCCGGCGGCGATACGCAACTTCGTGCGCTACGCCTATGAACACTGGGATCCGGCCCCGGTATTCGTCACCCTGATGGGGGACGGCAGCTACGACTACAAGAACAATTCGGGCTCCAGCCCGGGCAACTGGATCCCCCCCTACCAGGACGGGGACAGCACCTATGACGAATGGTACGTGCGGGTGGCCGGCGGCGAGAACGACGTGTACCCGGACTTGGCTATCGGCCGGCTGCCGGTGCAGACGGCGGCACAGGCTGAGGCGGTGGTGGATAAGCTGATCAACTACGACCGCCGTCCCGAGGTGGGGCCCTGGCAGACGCGGGTGCTGCTGGTCTCCGACGATGTGCTCCACCCGCAGCGGCCCAACTCGCCCGAGACCTATTTCCTGACCAGCGCCGAGCGGCTGGTCCGGGAGCAACTGCCCGAGGACCTGGACCTGACTAAGCTCTACATCGGGCTGTACCCGCTGGAGGGCCGCACCAAGCCCCGGGCCCGCGACGAGTTCATCCGCCATTTCAACAAGGGGGCTCTGGTGCTGACCTACATCGGCCACGGCAACCCCGAGGTGCTGGCCCACGAGCAGATCTTCCTGGTCTCGCGCGACGTGGCGTCGATTGACAACGGCCGGCGCCTGCCTCTGATGTACACCGCCGCCAGCCAGGTGGGGGTCTTCGACGACCCGGTCCGCGAATCCATGCCCGAGATCCTGCTCAACATGCCCGAGGGCGGGGTGATCGGTTTCATCTCAGCCACGCGCATCGGTTTCCAGGAGAGCAACATGAGCCTGGCCCGGGCCTTCTTCGACCAGCTTTTCCGCTCGGGCCGCGATCACGTGCCCCTGGGCCTGGCCCTCATGGAAGGCAAGCAACAGGTGTTTATCCTCTCGGACGCCTGGCGGCGCAACATCCAGCGCTACTCCCTGATGGGGGACGCGGCCACCCGCCTGGCCCAGCCCCGCTACAAAGTGGACTTGAGCGCGCCCGACACCCTGCGCGCCCTGCAGGAGGTGCGGCTCAGCGGCCAGGTTCGCGACCCCGAGGGGCGGGCCGCCGGAGACTTCAACGGCCAGGTCTGGGTGCAGGCCTTCGACTCGGCGGTGCCCAGTAATTTGGAGGGGATGTCCTACTTGGCGGGGGGCGCCCCGCTTTTCCGCGGGCTCTACAAGGTGGAGTTGGGCCGCTTCGAGGCCCTGTTCCGGGTGCCCAAGGACATCAGCTACCAGGCCAGCCTGGGGCGGATCAGCGCCTATGCCTGGAGCGCGGACAAACCCTCGGCCTTCGGGGTGGCCGACAGCATGGTGATGGCCGGCACCGCCCTGGGGGTGGTCGCCGACGAGGAGGGGCCGCGGATCAGCCTGGGTTTCCAGGGCTGGCCGGGCTTCAAAAGCGGCGACCAGATGCCCCCCCTGCTGGTGCTGGAGGCCCAGCTCAGCGACCCCAGCGGCATCAATATCACCGGCGAGACCGGCCACGAGATTGAGCTGCGCCTCGACGACCAGGTGCTCAAGCTGACCGACTATTTCAGCAACCAGCAGGGCGACTACCGCACCGGAACCCTCCGTTACGAATTGCCGCTGCTGGAACCGGGAGACCACACCGTTCGTCTGAAAGCCTGGGACACCTTCAACAATTCGGCCCGCGCCGAGGTCCAGGTATCCGTGGAGAAGGGGGGACAGTTCACCCTCTCCGAGGTGCTCTTCCACCCCAATCCCATGCAGGATAGCGGTCACTTTACCTACTTCCTGGCCGAAACGGCCAGCCAGGTGGAGATCCGCGTTTATTCGCTGGCCGGCCGGCTCATCGACCAGGTGGCCGGCACCACCCGCCTGGGCTACAACCAGGTCGAGTGGAAACCGCCGGTGGCACTGGCCAACGGCAGTTATCTCTACCAGCTCGAAGTGACCCGCCCGAAGGGCGGCCCGGTCCAGCAGTCGGCCGTCCTCCAGGTAATGAAGTGAGTCCATTAATAAGGAGCCTTGCCCTTGCAGGAGTGCGAGAGGAGAGAAGTTGAGCACCCAGTTCCACTGCCATTCCCAAGGAGGAATACGCACCATGAAGAAACTCAGCGCACTCCTGCTCGCCGCCAGCCTGGGCCTCGCCGGGCAGGCCGCTGCCACGCCCGAGAGCCAGGCCGCGGTGCTGTTCCTGCTCATCGAACCGGGGGCCCGGGCCAGCGGCATGGGCGAGTCCTACGTGGCCATCGCCGACGACGCCACCGCCAGCTACTTCAACCCCGCCGCCCTGTACGGGCAGTCCAAGCACCAGGTGGGGCTGACCCACATGAAGTGGCTGCCCGGCCTGGCCGACGATATGTCGTATAATTTTTTGGCCTATTCGCAGCCGGTGGAGGGCTGGGGCAATATCGGTTTCAATCTCTCCCTGCTTAACCTGGGCGAGCAGACCCGCACCGACGAGCGGGGCAATGTGCAGGGCAGCTTCAGCAGCTACGACATGGCGGTGTCGGCGGCGTACGGGGCCCAGATCGCCAACAACATGTCAGCCGGCATTGGCCTCAAGTTCATCCGCAGCAACCTGGCCACCATCGGGGCCGGCATCGAGCGCGGCAAGGGGGTAGGCAACAGCTTCGCCGCGGACCTGGGCCTGCTGTGGCATTTGACCCCCGCCCTCAATTTTGGCGCCGCCCTGCGCAACCTGGGACCCAAGATCGCCTACATCGACGCCAGCCAGGCCGACCCCCTGCCCCAGCACCTGGTGGTGGGCCTGGCCTACAAGTTGCTAGACTCCGAGTACAACGACGTGCTGGTCTCCCTTGATCTGTACAAGCCGCTGATCGCCAACAACTCCTTCATGGGCAACATGGTGAAAGCCTGGGCCGACGAGGGGCTGGGCAACGAGTTCAAGGAGATGGACCTGCACCTGGGCGGCGAATACAAGTACGGCCTGTCGGCCCAGCAGGATCAGGCCTTTATCGCCCTGCGCGGCGGCTACTCCCTCGACCACGACGGCGATTTGAGCCTCATGACCGCCGGCCTCGGCCTCAAGTACAACCTGTTTCAGGTGGACGCGGCCTATATCTTTGGGGACAACGACAACCCCCAAAAGGACAACACCCGGTTCTCCCTCAACATGATTTTCTAGGCCGGAGGGGCGGGACCCATCCGGTCCTCAATCGCGATTTTGCCCAGTCTGAGATTGCTGCTAGCCGGTCTGTTGCTGGCCTGGAACGCCGCCCAGGCGGCCCCGGGGTGGCGCATCCTGGCGTTGCGGGTGGATTTTCCGCCCGAAACGCCGGACCTGGAGACCACCACCGGCCAGGGGGCCTTTGACCTGCGCTCCCGGGCTGAGGCCTTGCCCGGGTACCTGGCCCCCTTCGACACCCCGCCGCACGACCGGGCCTATTTCGAGCGCCAGCTCCGGGCCCTGTCGCGCTATTACCGGGTGGTTTCCGAGGACCAGGTACACCTCGAAGCCGCCGTCTTCCCCACTGAGGAGCGGCGCGCCTACACCCTCCCACGGCCGGCCCTGTACTACGGCAGCGGCCGCACCCGCGAGGAGATCGGCCGGCGCTGGGGCGAACTGCTCGCCGAGGCGGTGGCCCTGGCCGACGCCGACCCCCAGGGGCCGCGCTTTTTCGAGTACAACAGCTTCCTCGTCTTTCACGCCGGGGTGGGCCACGAAACCGGCAAACTAAACGATATCCGCTCGGTCTATCTCTCGCCGGCCGACCTCGAACTCTATCTCAAAGAGCCTCTGCGCCCCGGGGGGACCGTCATCCCCGACGCCTGGATCCTGCCCGAGGCAGTCAGCACCCGCGGCCAGGCCGGGCTGATCGGCCTTTTGGCCAAATTCTTCGGGCATCAATTGGGGCTGCCCGGTCTTTCCAATTTTGCCGATGGCCTGCCCGCCACCGGCGGCTGGAGCCTGATGGACGTGGGGGCCAACCGGCTGGGCTACGTGCTGGAGGGGGATTCGCTACAAGCGGTCTTCGGCTTTGCCCCGCCCCATCCAGAGGCTTGGAGCAAGGCGCGGCTGGGCTGGATTGCGCCACTGGAGTTGCGGCGCGACACCACCGTGGCAGTGGTGGCCACCGACCGGGCCAGTTCCCTGCCCAAAGCCCTGCGCCTGCCCCTGGCCGACGGGGAATATCTGCTGATCGAGAACCGCCAGCAGCGGGGCCGGCTCGGTCTGCCCGAGGGGGTGCGGGCTCCGTACCAGGGCGAGGAGACCGTCTGGCTCGATTCCTCCCAGTTCGAGGTGGAGGAGGGGGTGTGGACCGGGATGGACGAGTACGACGCCTTTGTGCCCGGCTCGGGCATCCTGGTCTGGCACGTGGACGAGGGGGTGATCGGGGCCAGGGGCCAGGCCGGCGAGATCAACAACGACCCGCTGGCCCCGGGGATCTTTTTGCACGAGGCCGACGGCCACCGCGATATCGGCAACCCCGTCTTTGAGCGCATCGACCAGATCGAAGGTTCGCCCCAGGACCCTTTCCACGCCGGCCGGGACGGCAACCCGCGCTTCGGGCCGCACACCCTGCCCGCCTCGCGCAGCCATAACGGCCTGGACAGCGGCATCGAGATCGAGGTGCTCTCGCCGCCGGGGGACACCATGCTGGTGCGGGTCTCCTTTGCCCAGCCGGCCAGGGGTTGGCCCCTGAGGGTGGGGGAGGGCCAGCGTCTACAGGGGGCCGACCTGGACGGGGACGGCAAGGCCGAACTGCTGGCCCAGACCGACGATGGCGTAGAGGTAGGCAAGCACGATTCAGGGGTGGTGTGGTCCATCCCGGGGGCCAAACTGCTGTCCGCCGGGGAAGTGGACGGGGACGGCAGGGCGGAACTCTTCACCGCGAAGGGGGACGAGGTGCAGCGCTGGCGTCTGGGTGCGACCCAGCCCCAGTGGCGGCAGGGGGTGGCGGCGGGCGGTGGGCTGCTGTCCGCCGGGCTGGGTCTGTTCCCTGGCCGGGCGGTGCTGGCGGTGGATGGAGCGGCACTGGTGTTGCTCGACGCCAATAGCGGCGAGGTATTGCGCCGGGACGGGATACCCGCGGCCAGCCTGGCCGCCGTGGACCTGGACGGGGACGGGGGGCGGGAGTTGATCGGGTCCGGCGAGGGGGGTTGGCAGTTGCGGGCTTCGGGCACGGCGGCCCTGTGGGAGGGGGCGGCCCTGCCCCCGGTGGCCGGGGATCTGGACGGGGACGGGGCGATGGAACTGGTGCTGGGCCGGGCCGGGGGGCGGGTGGAGGTGCTGGGCAAGGCCCCCTGGCAGGTGGAACTGGGCGATTCGCTGGGCGCCGGGCCGGTGCTGGGGGACGTGGACGGCGACGGTTTTCTCGAAGTGGTGGTGGCGGCGAAGAACGCGGTACATCTCCTGCGGGCAGACGGGAAAAGGCAGGCGGATTTTCCCGCAGCCCTGCCCCGTTCGCAGCGGGCCGGTGGACTGGGCCTGGCCCCCATCCTGCTCGACCTGAACGGCGACGGGGCGCAGGAGATCTTCGTCGGCACGGCCAATGGGGTGTATGGCCTCGACAACAAAGGCGAGGTGCTGGCCGGCTTTCCCCTGCTGACCGGCGAGGGGGTGGGCGCCGCACCCCTGGGCCTGGACCTGGACGGGGACGGCGAACTGGAACTGGCGGCCCTGGCCGGGACCTACCTCTACCTGTGGGACCCGGGCAACTGGGATATGGCCTACAGGGGAAAGACGGCGGCCTGGTCCCAGGAGGGGGGTGATGCCGAGGGCACCCACGCGTACGCGGCCACCCGGCAGCTGCCCCGGCCCGACCCGGCGGCCCCGCTCCTGCCCGAGGCGCGGGTCTACTGTTATCCCAACCCGGTGGGCAAGGGGGAGGGAGCCCACCTGCGTTTCCATCTGAGCCAGCCGGCGCGGGTGGAATTGGAGGTCTTTGACGCGTTGGGGGCGCGGCTGACCCATCTGCGGGCCGAGGGCGGCCTGGCCGAGAATGAATTGGGCTGGCCGGTGGCCGGCTATGCCAGCGGCCTGTACCTGTGCCGGCTCGAAGCCCAGGCCGCCGATGGCAGCAAGGGGGTGGCGGTGGTGAAGATGGCGGTCAGTAAATGAAGGCGTTTGTCGTCCTCCTGTGGCTCCCCCTGGCCGCTCTGGCCCAGAACCACCCCGAACTGGACTGGCAGGTCATCGAGTCGGAGCACTTCCGGGTGTTCTACCACCAGGGCCTGGAGGGGGCGGCGCAGCGGGCCGCGGCCATCGCTGAGGCTGCGTACGGACCGGTCACGAAATTGTACGGGTACCGGCCCGGCAACAAGGTGCGCCTCATCCTCAAGGACTACGACGACTACGCCAACGGGGCGGCCTACTACTACCACGACACCATCGAGATCTGGGCCACGGCGCTGGACCACGACTTCGAGCTGCGTGGGGCCACGGATTGGCTGCGCAATGTCATCACCCACGAGTTCACCCATATCGTCTCCCTGGGGGCGGCCCTCAAGGCCCCGCAGCGGGTGCCGGCCCTGTACCTCCAGTACTTTGGGTACCAGCGCGAGCGCAACCGGCCCGACGTGCTGGTGGGGTACCCCGACGTGCTGGCCTCGTACCCGGTGACCTCGGTGAGTATTCCCATGTGGTTCGCCGAGGGGGTGGCCCAGTACCAGGCCGAAGGGGCGCGCCACGACCGCTGGGACTCCCACCGCGACATGATCCTGCGCACCGCCGTGTTGAGCGACTCCCTGCTCTCCTTTGACCAGATGGGGGTATTTGGCAAGTGCGGCTTTGGCAACGAGTACGTGTACGACCACGGCTTCGGCCTGGTGCGCTACATCGCCCAAACCTATGGGGACGACAAACTGGCGCAGTTGTGCCGGGCCGCCTCGGGCTGGCGGGCCCTGGAACTGGGCATCGCCATCCGCCAGGTGCTGGGGATCAGCGCCGAGGCATTGCACCGCGACTGGCATCAACAGTTGAAGGCCCAGTACGAGGCCCAGGTGCAGGGGTTGGGGGCGCTGCGCGAGGGGGAGGTGGTGGTGGACCGAGGGTTCTCCAACCAGCGGCCCGCCTTCTCCCCGGACGGCAAACGCCTGGCCTACCTGTCCACCCGGGACCGGCAGTTCGGGCCCCACGCCCTGGTGGTGCGCGACCTAAAGACCGGCGAGGAGGAGGTGGTGGCCGCCGGGGTTTCCTCCTCCTTCAGCTGGTCGCCCGACAGCCGGAAGCTGGTGCTGGTCCGCCACGACCGGGCCGACCAATACGGCTCGCGCCAGGCCGACCTGTACCAGTTCGATCTGGAGATGCAGAAGCGCGGCTTGGTCGGGCAGGTGCTGTGGGGCCTGCCGGGGCTGGTCAGCGATTACGAGCGGCCCTCGCCCCGGCTCAAGCGGCTCAGCCGCGGCCTGCGCGCCCTTTACCCGGCCTATTCCCCCGACGGCCAGTGGATCAGCTTTGTGCAGAACCGCGGCACCCACAACAACCTGGGCCTGGTGCGCGCCGACGGCACTGAATTCCGCCTGCTCACCCAATTTGCCGACGGCACCCAGCTTTACACCCCCCGGTGGTCCCCGGACGGCAAATACCTGGTCTTCTCCATCGGCCGGGAAGGGGTGCGCGACCTGGCCCGCCTGCGGGTGGACCTGCCAGGGGCCGAGGTGGAGGTGCTGGTGGCCACCGCGGGGACGGACCGCGACCCGGTGTGGCGGGGGGAGGAGCTGGTCTTCGCCTCTGATTTCAGCGGCATCTTCAACCTTTATGCCTACAACCTCGAAACCCGCGCCCTCCGCCCCCTGACCAATGTCAAAGGCGGGGCGCTGATGCCCACCTGCGGCCCCGGCGGGGAGGTGGCCTTTGCCGCGTACGGGGCGCGGGGCTACCAGATCCGCCAGGTGAAGGAGGAGCCGGGGGCTCCCCTCAGCCCGCCGCCGGCCCCGGCGCTGGCCGCCATCGATCCGGTGCCGCCCCTGCCCTCCCAGCCGTACGGCATCGACTTCCTCAAGACTTCGGTACAGCCGCGCCTCTTGATGGACGAGGGGCGCTTCAAGAGCGGGCTCTATCTCAGTTCGGCTGATGTGCTCAGCCGACAGAGCATCTTCGCCGGGATGGCGTACGCCCCGGCCAGCGGCGACCGCGACCTCTTTGCCCTGTACGAATACCGCGGCTGGCGGCCCACCGCCTTTCTGGAGTTCAACCACCAGCGCCGCCAGTCCCCCCGCACCGACACCACCGAGGACCGCTCCGTCATCACCACCGGCACGGTCTTCAACCTCAACCAGCTCAATTTTGGGCTCAAGGGCAACCTGGGCCGGCGCGGCGAACTGGCCCTCTTCCTGACCTACGACCGCTACGACGCCAGTATCTCCAGCCGCTACTTCGATCCCCAGCAGGTGGAGTGGGTGAAGCAGAAGCCCTTTGGCTACACCTACCTCCAGGGTTTCGACCTGGGACTGAGTTATCACTTTGCGGCCCTGGCCCGGCGGCGCGACCAGGAGATCAGCCCCCGGGGCCGGCAGCTCAACCTCCGCTACGACCGGGTGTTCAACTTCTTCATCAAAGGCTTCAAGGAAGGGGTGACCGTCATCGACGAGGACTACCTGCACCTCTTCTACAACCAGTTCACCTTAGACTGGCGCGAGCATTTGGCCCTGCCCTGGGGCAGCGCCCTGGGCCTGCGCTTCTACGGGGGCCTGATCGCCAGCGGGGAGGTGGACGACGAGGAGCGGGTCAACAGTTTCTTCGACTACCACCTGGGCGGCATCCAGTACATGAAGGGCTACACCTTCTACAGCATCGAGGGCCGCAAGGCGGCGATGGGCACGGCCACCCTGCGCTTTCCCATATTTCCCGACCTGCGCCGCCGCTTCCTGCACCTCTACTTCGACAAGCTCTACGGGGCGATGTACGGGGATCTGGGCAAAGCCTGGGACAAGGACTGGGGCGAGCAAAGCCCCGAGTTCGGCCGCAAAGGGCCCCTGCGCGACGTGGGCGGCCAGTTGCGAATGGATCTGTTTTCTTATTACAGTATGCCCACCCGGGTGCAGGCCGACCTGGCCTACGGCATTGACGAGGTGGCGGGCAAGAGCCCGTGGAAGTTCTACCTGACCGTGTTGTTCGGCTATCTGTGAGGAGGATAAAAGCGATGCACAGGACCGCGATGGCGGCGCTGCTTGCCGCCCTGCTCGTCAGCCAGGCCCGGGCCGAGGGGGGCCTGTTGCCTCCGGCCAACCCGGTGTTGCAGACCTTGCCGGCCCTGGGTGCGGCCAAGAACACCCCCGCGCCCACCCGGGTCAGCGCCAAGCGCCCGCCAGAGGAGAGGTCGCCGCGCCGGGCCTTTTTGCTCTCGGCGCTCTTGCCGGGGGCCGGGGAGTTCTACGCCGGGGCCACCAAGCGGGCCATCGGCTTTGCCGCGGTGGAGGCCGTGGCCCTGGGGCTGTATCTCAGTTGGAAGGGCAAGGGAGACGATATTGAGAAGGAGTTCCGGGACGTGGCGGACGCGAGCTGGGACCCAGTAGCGTACCTGGATTGGCGCCGCTCGACCACGGCCTCGCGTTTCTCCTCCATCACCCACGCCCTGCCCTGTAGCTCCTTCGTAGCCGAGGGCGGGGACATCAGCGCCCGGCTCAGGGACTGCAGCGGCCGCGAGGTGCAGCAGTACTACGAGTTGATCGGCAAGTACAACCAGTACATCGCCGGCTGGGACGATGTGCTGCGCACCAGCAGCAGCAGCCCGGTGCAGCCCACCGACATCGATTCGGTGGAGAGTTTCTCCTCGCAGAAGCGCCTGGCCTACGAGGTGCAGCGCGACGACAGCAACCGCTACCTCAAGCGGGCCGGCAATATCCTGGGGTTGGTGCTGGTCAACCACGCCCTCAGCGCCATCGACGCGGCCCGGGCTGCCCGCCTGCGCAACGGGGAGAAGGCCGCCGCCGTCGAGGAGCGGACCCGCCTGGCCCTGGTGTTGCCCCCCGAGCGCCGGCGACCGACCATGCTGATGGCGTACAAACCCTTCTATTAATGATGCGCCGCATCCTGCTCCTCTGCCTGCTCCTGCCGGCCGCTTCCCTGGCCCAGTCCCCGCGCCAGGCTTTCTGGCGTTCGCTGCTGGTGCCCGGCTGGGGCCAGCACTACGCCGGGGGGGGCGGCCTGCGCTTTGCCGCCGTCGAGGTGGGGCTATGGGCTGGATACCTGGGCCTGCGCGGCCTCGAAGGGGTGCGGCGGGAAAACTACCAAAGCTATGCCGCCCAGCACGCCGGGGCCCGGACCCAGGGCAAGGGCGCTGAGTTCTTCGACGACCTGGGTTTTTATGATAGCCGGCTGCAGCACGACCAGTACGCCCTGTACGACGAGGGGCCCCTGGCCCAACCCTACCCCGCCACTCCCGAGTACGCCTGGGAATGGGACAGCGAGGCGTCGCGCCAGCAGTATCGCCGCCTGCGCAACACCAGCGCCAGCGCCGGCCGCCAGGCCTTGTACACCACCGGGCTGGTGGTGATCAATCGGGTGGTCGCCGCTGTCCACGCCGCGCGCCTGGCCCGGGGGAAGGAGGCCGGCGCCCTGCCGGTGGGGTTGGAGATGGACCCCTTGCGGGGCCGCATCGCCCTGAGCCGGTCGCTGTGGTAGCCCTGCTGGCCTGCCTGCTGCTGACCCTGCCGGCCTGGGGCCAGCCCCGCTGCGCCACCCCGCACCTCAAGAGCCTGTCCCTGCCCCGTCCCCTGCCCGTGGCCAAACCCATCCAGCAACCAACCCAGATCGAGGTGGGGACCCAACTCGATTTCTACTCCAGCTTCGACTTCCGCTTTGTGCCGGCCACCTGCCGTCTGGTGGGCGAGCACTCCTACATCTTCGTCGAGGACAGCCAGTGGACCGGGCAGGGCGGGGGGGTGACCCAGGCCGCGGTGGATTCGCTGGGGGCGCTCTTTGAGGAGCGCAGCCCGGCCGATCCTGGGCGGGGGATCTACGACCTGGCGGTGGAGACCTTCGGTGCGCCGGCCGACGTGGACGGGGACCCACGCATCTTCATCCTGATCTTCGACATCCCCGGCGACGAGGGGTTCGTCGGATACTTCGACGCGGCAGTGGCCGAATTGCCCCTGCCCGAGTACCGCCGCGACACCCTCTACCTGGACGCCGTCTACCTGGTCGGGCAGCCCTACCTGGCGCGGGGCACCCTGGCCCACGAGTTCCAGCACCTCATCCACTGGGGCCACGACGAGGACGAGGACACCTGGGTGGACGAGGGCCTGGCCGGTTTCGCCGAGGAGGTGGCCGGGTACCCGGAGGCGGATGCGGACGCGGTGCCGGCCTTTCTGCGCAGCCCGGGGGTGGGGCTGCTCTGGCCGGCTTCCAGCCTGGACGTGCAGCCCCAACACTACGGGGGCACCTATCTGTTCATGTCCTCCCTGGCCCAGCGCCAGGGCAGGGAGTTCATCCGGCAGTTGGTGGCCGAACCGGGCAACGGCACCTTTGGGGTGGACGCGGCCTTTGAGAGCCAGGGGGTGGAGGGGGATTTCGCCTCCGCCTGGGGCGAGTGGGTGGTGGGCAACTACAACGCCGATGACCAACGCGGGTACCGGGCGCTCAAGGGCCGGCGGGCGCGGGTGCAGCCGCTGCGGGATCTGCCCCTGGACCAGATCGAAGGGCAGGTGGGTGGCAGGTGGGGGGCGCAGTACATCTCCCTGCCGGTGGCGGGCAATCTCGCCCTTGAGATCAGCACCGCCAGCCCCTTCCAGTTCTGGGCCTGCGCCTGGCAGGGCGGCCGGGCCGCGGTGCAGGAGGTGGGACTGGACGCCCAGGGGCTGGGCAGCCTGGAGACCGAGGGGGTGGACAGCCTGGTGGTGATCGCCGGCCGCATCGGGGCCCAGGGGCGGTCCTACCTGGTCTCGGCGGATTTCTTCATCCCCACCCTGGTCCGGGAGGAGGTTGCCCTGCCCGGGGCGCTGGCGCTGGGGGCGGCCTACCCGAATCCCTTCAATGGCAGCGCCCAGATCCCCTTTGTCCTGCCCGAAGCGGCCGAGATGGAACTGGCGGTATTCAATGGCCTGGGCCAGCGGCTGCGCCTCCTGCGCATTGGGCCACTGGGGCCGGGGGCGCACCTGGCGGCCTGGGACGGCCGCGACGAGGCCGGCGCACCGACGGGCAGCGGCACCTACACGGTAGTATTGCAGTCCGGCCAGGCGCGCCTGAGCCGGCGGCTGAGTCTGATCAGATAGGAGGGAGTGATGTACAAGCTGGAGGGAAAAGTGGCGCTGGTAACCGGGGCCGGCGGGGAGAAGGGCATCGGCCGGGCCATTGCCGCGCGGCTGGCCGCAGAAGGGGCGGACATGGTGATCAACGACGTGGCGGAGAATCCCTATCCGGGCAACCCCAGCGGCTGGCAGGGCCTGCCCTCGCTGGCCAGGGAGATCGAAGGGCTGGGCCGCCAGGCGCTGATTGTGGTGGCCGACGTCAGCGATGGCGCCCAGGTGGAGGGGATGGTGTTGCGGGGGGTGGAGCGTTTCGGGCACCTCGACATCCTGGTGGCCAACGCCGGTTCGCGGCCCGGCAAGGACCGGGTGCCCATCGTGGACCTGGAGGAGGAGGCGTGGGATCTGGTGCAGCGGATCAATGCCAAGGGAGCCTTCCTCTGCTGCAAGGCCGCGGCCCGCCAGATGATCAGCCAGGGGAAAGGGGGGAAGATCATCACCCTCTCCTCGAGCGCTGGCAAGGTGGGCATGGCCCGCTTTGGCGCGTATTGCGCCTCCAAGTTCGCGGTGATCGGCCTGACCCAGAGCCTGGCCCTGGAGCTGGCCCCCCACCGCATCAATGTCAATGCCATCTGCCCGGACACGGTGGACACCGAGCGCACCGGGTACATCGCCGCTATCCTGGCGCCGCAGGGGGTGAAGGGGGAGGAGTACCACCGGGAGATGGTGCGGCAGAAGGCGGCGTCCATCCCGCTGGGGCGGGTGCCCACCACCGGCGACATCGCCAGTACCGCGGCGTTTTTGGCTTCGGCGGACGCGGAGATGCTGACGGGGCTGTCGCTCAGTGTGTCGGGCGGGTTGGTGATGCACTAGCGGGGGGTCGGGCCGGGATGCCATTCCGGTGTTCCCCAAGGCACGGACTCCTGCCATTCCCCACCGCCACTCCCCCGCAGCGCCCCATACGTTGGGGCGTGGCATGCCATTGCGGCCTTTCCCCAGGCGCGTCCTTCCCACCGTGCTCGCTAGCCCTACGCCGTTGCCCTACCCCCTCAACGCCCCATACACTGGGGCGTTGAGGCTCCGCTCTCCCCGCAACCCTCCCGCGGACTTCCCTTCCCAGCCACTCCCCGGGAAAGGTCCTCCGGGTCCTTTCCCCGCCGCCTAGATCAGCTGCACCCGATAGCGATAGTAGTCAGCCAGCATCCAGTCCTTGGCGCTGCGTTCGGCGTAGCGGGTGAGGTACACGACCAGGTCGCCGGTCTGGCGGTCCACGTAGAAGCGGAAGTTGGACATCTGCACCTGGGACGGCTCCCCGAATTGGCGCTGGCCCACCACGGTGATGGTGTCCCGCATGAGGGCGAAGGGCTCCTCCTGCACCTGGGCCACGACCAGGGGCACGCGCGGGTAGTTGCCCTTGGGACGCTCGCCCTGGATGCACAGGTTGCCCAGCCAGTAGAGCTTGCTGGTCTGGGGCGAGCGGAAGAGGGCCGAGCCGGTGGCGCTGGATTCGAGGGGCTCGCCCTTGTCGCAGGGCAGGGGTGCGGGGGCGGACCACGTGCGGGCCCCGTCCTCGGAGAAGCTGAGCCACTTGTACCCGGGCCGCTCGGGGTAGATGCTGTTGTCCCCCCGGCAGATCATGGCGAGGCGGCCGTCACTTAGCTCGGCCAGGGTGTTCTCGTTGAGACCGCGCGAGGTTTTTTCGAGGTCCACCGGCACGGGGTTGCCCACCTGCCAGCGCAACTCCCCATCCGCCCCGTATTCCCCGATCACGGTCAGCGATTCGTCTGCCGTGGCCCAGCAGTCCTGGTAGTGGATGGGTTTGCCTTGGTCGTCGAGCAGGGGGCGCATGGCCGGGAAGAGCAGGGCGCCCTTGCTGGTTTTGATGGGGAAGGAGAAGCTCATGGCCAGGTATTGGCCAGGGGTGAGGTCGAGGCGTTGGCGGGGGGTTCAGGTGCCAGCGACCGGGTCGTAGGTGGTGTGGATGAGTTTGATGGTGCTGTCGGTGTCGAGTTTGTCGTCGGGGTAGAGATTCTTGTCTACCAGCACGATCAGCTTGCCGGTGTCCGCGTCGAAGAGGGCGGCAGGCTCGGCGTAGCGCAGGCGGCCCCCTGGGACGGGCCGGCCCTGAAGCCAGGGCTGGGGCGGGGTCCAGGTGTGGCCGTTGTCCCTGCTGAGGCTCAACTCAAAGGCGTCGTACCCTGCGGAGTAGTCCTCGTACCCGGTGCAGAGCATCAGGTGGGGGTCGCGGGCGTCGAGGTAGCTGAGAAACCCGCTGATCACGGGCCGGCCCTTGACGTGGGTGCGGAAGCGTTCGGCGCTGAGGAGTTTCATCGGGGTCTCCCTGGGTGGGGATGGTGCTGATAATGGGGTAGCTCGAAGCGGGAGTCAACAGCCTTAAGCGACAGGCGGCGAGGGGCAGTACCCTGGAGACTTTTCCCTGGGCAGTGGTATGGTAGGGAAGGATGTGTGTAGGGTTGAGGGGAGAGCGGAGCCAGAGCGAGCAGGGCACCAAGTCCGCGTTTTGGGAAAAGTCGGAGGGGGTTGTCCCTCGACGCCCGGTTGACAGTAAATCGGCGAGGCAGCTTTTTTTACGGGGCCACAAAGGAGGGTAGGCATGGTGCGCAGTCTCATCCCGGATGAGCGGGTCGATTTCGATACCCAAGGGTATGTGATCCTCCGCCAGGTCTTTAGCCCCCAGCGGGTCGAGGCGCTGCGCGGGGCGGTGGAGGGGTTGGTGGCACGGGCCCAGGCCGGCCAGGCCGAGTTGCGCTGGATCGACCAGGAGCGGGGCATCCCTGAGCGGATCAGCCACCTCCTGCACCCGGACAAGCTCGACCCGGCGTACGCCGCGTGGCTGGCCGAGGACCTGGCCCCCCACCTCGAAGCCCTGGTCGGGCCGGTGCGCCACAGCCTCTTCGGCATGCTGGCCGGCGGCGGGGGCAGGCCCTACCTCCAGGGCTGGCACCGCGACCTGGGCAAACCCGGCGACCCCGACGAGGAGGGGTTCCTGCGCCGCTTCCACGGCCGCAGCGTGCAGTTCAACGCGCCGCTTTTGCCCGGCGATCGCTTCCTCAACATCGTCCCCGCCAGCCATCTGCGCGCCTCTACCCCGGCCGAGATCGCGGCCGCCAAGGCCGGCGAGGGGGCGCAGATGCCCGAGGCCCTGGTGGTCGAGGTGGAGCCGGGGGACATCGTCTACTACAACGCCAACCTCTGGCACCGCGGCTGCAACCCCGAGGGGCGGATGCGCTGGAGTCTCCACTGTGCCTTCTGGCGAGAGGAGTGCCTGGTGATGAAACACGAGCACGGGCAGCGCGAGGCGTTCTTGACGCCCGGGCACCTGGGGCGTTTCCCCGCGCCGGCCAGGCAGGTGATGCAGCGCTACCTCGACCGCTACCCCGAGGGGGAAGCGCCGGATTGCCTGGAGGTCTGCCAGTGAACGAGGAATGCCGATGAGCGAGATCAAAAGTGTTTTCAGCGAGCAGGGCTACTACCTGGCCAAGGCGGTGTACTGCCCGGCGGAGGTGGCCGAACTGGAGGCCGACTTCGACCGCATCGTCGCCCAGTTGCTCGAAGGCGGCGACCGGGTTAATGCCCGCTGGGGTAGCCCGCTGACTAAAGATGTCGAGGCCGAGGACTCGGTGGTCCTCCACACCCACAATGTACAGTGCTACTCGGCGGTATGGCTGCGGGCATTGCAGCAGGAGCGCTTCCTGGCGGTCGCGCAGGCCATCCTTGGGCCCGATGTCATCCTGCACCACACCAAGCTCTTCCAGAAACCGCCCGAGAAGGGCGCGGCCTTTCCCGTGCACCAGGACTGGCAGTACTTCCCCACGGTCGAGGACAAGATGATCGCCGGCATCGTCCACGTCTCTGCGGCCACCGACCAGATGGGCTGCGTGCGGGTCTACCCAGGCTCGCACCGCCTGGGCCGGCAACAGGGGATGATGGGGGGCGGCCAGAACGCGGAACTGACCGGGAAGTATCCCCTCTCCGGGGCGACGGTGGTGGAGGCCGAACCGGGCGACGTCTTCTTCTTCCACTACTTCACCCTGCACGGCTCCATGCCCAACACCTCGCAGGCCCTGCGCAAGACCGTGCTGGCCCAACTCCACGCCGGCGACGACGAGGTTGAGGCGGGCAACACCCACACCAACCTGCGCCTGACGCTGAGCGGCTGGAACCACCGCGCCACCCGCGGCAGCACCGGCGGGGTGCAGGGATGATGCAGTACTGGCTGATCAAGTCCGACCCCGAGACCTATTCCTTTGCGGATCTGCAGCGCGAGCGGCAGACGGCTTGGGATGGAGTGCGAAATTACCAGGCCCGCAACAACCTGGCGGCCATGCAGGTGGGCGATCTGTGTCTGGTGTACCATTCCCAGACCAACCCTGGGGTGGTCGGCACCGCCGAGGTGGTGCGGCCTGCGTACCCGGACCCCAAGTCCGACGACCCGCGCTGGGTCAACGTGGACGTGCGGGCCGGCAAAGCCCTGACGCGGTCCGTGTCGCTGGGGGAACTCAGGAAACATCCATTGCTCTCGCAGATGGGGGTGGTGCGCCAGGGGCGGCTGAGCGTATCGCCGGTCACTGCGGCGGAGTGGGAGGCGGTGATGGAATTGGCCGGCGAGCCCCCGCGCTGAAGAAGGAGCCTTGCGATGTCCCAGCTGGCGATCAATGGCGGCAAGCCGGTGCATCCCCGCCCCTGGCGCACGGGCAGCTTTCACTTTGCCGAGGAGCTGGCGGGCCTGGAGGAGCTGCTCTCCGGGCCGGCCCTGCCCCTGGCCCGGGTGCAGCTGCGCCGCTTGCCCAAATGGACGGCCCAGCGCCAGACTTTTGGCGAGGCTTTCTACGAGGGGATTGCCGGGGTGCCTGGCATCGCGCCCCAGCCCCAGCCCAGGGGGGCGCGGCCCAGCTTCTGGTGGGCGCTCTTTGTCGTTGATCCAGAAATCCTGGGGGTGAAGGCGGACCGATTCTGCGCCATGCTTAAGGCCGAGGGCATTCCCTGCGGGGCTGGCCCGCAGCGCTATGTGCCCGGCTGGGAGGTCTTTCGCACCCTCAACCGCAGCCCCGGCGCCTTCCGCGCCTACCGGCCGGGCCGGCTTAAGAAGGGATGCTATCCACTGGATGTGGCGCCCAATGCCCTGAGCGCCCACGAAAGGCTGGCGGTCGTCAACCTGACCCAGCACAACACCCCGGCCGAGGCGCGGGCAGCCGCCAAAGCATTGCGCAAGGTGGCCGGGGCCCTGCTGGGCCAGAAACGCTGAGAGAGGACGAGATGAGCACCAGCCAAGAGATCATGCAAGCCGCACGCACGCAGTTTCAGCGCGACGGTTACTGTGTCGCCCCGCCCCTGATCGAGCCCGAATTGCTGGCCCGGGTTATCCCGCGCATGGACGCGGTGATGCAGGGGGAGTACGAGACCGGGGCGACACCCCTTGCCCATTGGAAGCCGGGGGACAGCCCCACCAAGATCCGCAAGATCGACCAGCCCCACCTCTCCGACCGCACCATCCGCCAGTTGGTCACCCACCCCGAGGTGGGCCGTTGGGCCGCCATGATCACGGCCGCCCGGCGCATCCAGGTCTGGGCGGTGCAGATGCTGTACAAGCCGCCGGGAGGCGACGAGGCCGGCAATATCGGCTGGCACCAGGACCGGCAGTACTGGAGCTACTGGCAGGAGGGCAGCGAGGTCTTCACCGCCTGGGTGGCTGTTAGTGAGGTGGGCGCAGACTCGGGACCCATGTGCTTTGTGCCCGGGTCCCACCACTGGGGTTTTTTGGGGAGGGGGGATTTCTTCGGCACCGACCACGATGCCCAGCGGAGCGGGATCCCGGTGCCGGCGGGTCAGACCTGGCGCGAGGTGCCGGCGCTGATGGCGCCGGGGGCGGTGAGCTGCCACCACGCCCTCACCTACCACGGCAGCGGCCCCAACGGCTCCGCCCAGCCGCGCCGCAGCTTTGCCCTGCACATGCGCACCGAAAACGCCCGCCCTGTCCCCGGGGCCACGGACTACTACGTCTCCCACCTCAACGACCTAAACATGTGCCCGGTGATCTACGAATAGAAGTAGGGCCTGGCCAGTTTGACAGCCGGCGGGGAAAGTAGCACCGTACCATTTATAGCCCTTCCTACCCGTCTCATCCTCTCAGAAAGGAATCCGCATGGCCAAGGTGGTGTTCATCGGCGCTGGCAGCTTCGGCTTCACCCGCGGCCTGGTCCGCGACCTGCTCACCTTTCCCCGGCTGGCCGACGCCCAGATCGCGTTGGTCGACATCAACAAGCAACGCCTCGATTTTGCCCGCCGCGCCTGCCAGAAGATCATCGACCAGGGCAAGTATCAGGCCAAGCTGGTATGCGCCAGCGACCGGCGCCAGGTGCTCGAAGGGGCCGACGCGGTGATGGTCACCATCCTCTGCGGCAGCACTCGGGTCTGGCAGCACGACATCCTCATCCCCAAGCAGTACGGGGTGGACACCAATGTGGGCGACACCCGCGGTCCCAGCGGCATCTTCCGCGCCCTGCGCACCATCCCTGAGATGCTGGCCATCGCCAGGGACATGGAGGAACTCTGCCCCAAGGCGATCATGCTCAACTACACCAACCCCATGGCCATGCTCTGCCACGCGATGCAGCGGGAGACCCGGGTGGTCAGCACCGGGCTGTGCCACAGCGTGCAGGGCACCTCGGCGATGCTGGCCGGCTGGGCCGGGGTCAGGCCAGAGGCGGTGGACTACGTCTGCGCCGGCATCAACCACATGGCCTGGTTCACTAAGTTCGAGCACAAAGGCAAGGACCTGTACCCCCGCCTGCGCAAGCGGGTGGCCACCGACCCGGAGATCTACAATCATGAGCAGGTGCGCAACGAGATGTTCCTGGCCCTCGACTACTACGTCACCGAGTCCTCGGGCCACAACTCGGAATACAACTGGTGGTTCCGCAAGCGCCCGGACCTGATCCGCCAGCACTGCACCAAGGGCACGGGCTGGAACCCCGGCCACTACGCCTACATCCTCAAGGAGTACCAGAAGCGCGAGAAGAGTTGGCGGCAGCAGGTGAAGGCGTGGCTGGCCAGCGAGTCGCCCATCTCCCTGAAGCGCGGCCACGAGTACGCCGCGTACATCACCAACGCCTGGGTGGGGGGCGAGCCGTACAAATTCAACGGCAACGTGCCCAACGACCGCCTCATCGACAACCTGCCCCAGGGGGCCTGCGTCGAGGTGCCGGTGCTGGCCACCCGCAACCTGTTGGAGCCGATCCGGGTGGGGGCCCTGCCGCCCCAGTGCGCCATGCTCACCGGCCTGAGCGCCCAGATCGAGATGATGGCGGTGGAGGGCTGCCTCAGCGGCGACCCGCGCCTCATCTACCAGGCCGTGGCCCACGACCCGCTGACCGCCGCGGTGCTCTCGCTGGGGGAGATCAGGCAGATGGTGCGCCAGATGCTCCGCCAGAACCAGGCGTACCTGCCCAACTTCAGGCGCATCGACTTCTGAGGCGGCAGTGGGCGAGACCCTGCAGGAGATCGGCGTCCGGCTGGGGCGGGAGACGACCGAGGCGTACCGGGCCAGTCCCTTCGGCCTATTCTCGCGGGACTACCCGTACGGCAACGACCACACCTTTCCCCACCTAACCCAGATGCTGGAGGCCAAACAGGTGCCGCTGGAGCGGGAACTAGGGAAAGTATTGCCCGAGCTGGCGCGCCGTCTGGGCTAGGCGGCGAGGGTCGCCTCCACCTGTGGGGGCGGCAGGTCGGCGGGGGCCTGGCCGGCGAACTGGGCCTCGGCCTGGTCGAGGAAGTCGCCGGCAGTGGCAAAGAAATCGGCGATACCCTCGTGCAGGAATTCGCCCATCGCCGCCATCCCCTCCTCATCCAACCCCAATTGCCCCTTCATCTCCTGCAGGAAGGCGTCCACGCCGCCGTGCAAGGTGTCTTCGGTCTGGGCGAGGAGATCGTCCACCTGGTTGAAGAAGGCTTGGGCGTCGCCGGCGGAGTGCACGCTGAGGGTCCTGGAGAGGTCGAGGTACTTGCTCAGCACGCCATCGCTCTGGCCGGACAGGGTCTGGGACTGGCGCGAGAACTGGTGCAGGAAAGAGACCTTCATCGAGAAGTCCATCAAGAAGGCCCGGCCGACGCTGCGGCTGGTCTGGCGCAGCTTCTCGCCGGTGGCTGGGCTGAGCTGGCCGGCCAGGTTGTTGGTGTGCTGGGCGAAGGTGCGGACCTGGAAACTACGCACCTCCGCGAAGGCGCTGGCGATCACCGCCCGCCGGCTGCCCGGTTCGGGGGTGCCGGAGAAGCGCATCGGCGTCGGCTCGGGGGCCGGGGCCTCGGGGGGCGGCAACTGGGGGCCGGGCAGGGTGGTGTCCACCTCCCCCGCCGAGGCGGCGAAGGAGAAATCCATGCCAAGCTGGTAGCGGTAGAAGAAGGACTCCAGCACCTGCGGGAAAGCGGCGATCTTGGGCACTGCCTCTTCGGCCAGTTCCTTCACCTCGGGCGCCGGCGCAGCCTCGGGGGCCACGGCGGCCGGAGCGGCGTTGACCTCGGTGTTCCCCTGCCGGCTGAGGCTGCCGCTCAGCACCGGGGGAGGAGGGGGAAAGGGTGTGCTCTGGGTATCGATCATGGTTGAGATTCGCTCGTTGTTATGCGGGCCTTCATTAGAGTTTTCGGCAAATAGAAAGGCCAACTTTAACCACGGGGGAGAGGCGGGCGCCGGGCCAAAAATGTCAACCCGGCAGGCGCAGCCGGCCGGCCTGGCGCAACTGGTCGCGGCAGTCGAGGTCGCGGTAGTGGTCGCCGAGGAGCCGGCCGGTGCAGGGGTGGGGCAGATCCGGGGCCAGGTCGCACAAGGGGGCCAGGACGAAGCAGCGGTCCAGCATGCGGGGGTGGGGCAGTTGCAGGGCGGGGGTGGCGGCGGTGTGGCTACCGTGCAGGAGCAGGTCCAGGTCCAGGGTGCGCGGCCCCCAGTGGATCTGGCGCTGGCGCAGGTGACGGAACTCGATCTGTTGCAGGCCCAGCAACAGGGCTTCGGGGTCCAGGGTGGTGCGCAGGGATGCAGCGGCGTTGAGGAAGAAGGGCTGGTCCGTGTACCCCACTGGCGCGGTCTCGTACACGGCCGAGGCCCCCTGCACCTCTACCCCCTCCAGGGCGGCAAGGTCGTCCAGGCCCGCCTGGAGGTAGGCCCGGCGGTCGCCCTGGTTGGAGCCTAGGGCGACAAAGGCCAGCTCAGTCATAGCTGCGCTGCAACTCCACCTCGACCCCGTCGAAATGGGCGGCCACCGGGGGGTGGGGCTTGCGCACCCGCACGGTCAGGCGGACGGGAGCTAGGGCCTGGCCCACGGCCTGGGCGAGGTGTTCGGCCAGGGTCTCGACCAGCTTGAAGCGCCGGCGGGTGACTACCTCCTCGACTAACTGGTACACGCGCTGGTAGTCAATGGTGTCCTCCACCTGGTCGCTGCGCCCGGCGGCGGCGAAATCGCGGTGGATTTCAAGGTCCACCTCAAAGCGCTGGCCCAGCTCCCCCTCCTGGGGGAAGAGGCCGTGGTAGGCGAAGAAGCGCATGTTGCGCAGGCGCAGGACGTCGGGGGGCATGGCGGAGGATAATTTGTCCGGCCGGGCACCTCCTGTCAAACGGCTTGACAGGGGGTGGGGCATTGTCCATTTTGCTCAACGGCACGCACCCACCGCGAGGGCAAAGGGACAAAATGCTTCAGGCCAGCAGCCCAGTACGCACCGGCAGCCCCCAGACCCTGGCCAACGGGGGAGGGGCCACGCAGCGGGCGCAGGGCGCCGAGCGCAAGCAGGAGGTCCCCCAGCAGCGCACCGAACAGACCCAGGATCGCGCCCAGGTGCGGATCACCCGCTCCCAGGAGGAGCAGCGCCAGAGCCAGCAGGTCCAGTCCCGCCGCGACCAGGACAAGTCCGCCCAGCGGGCCCAGGACGACCAAGTCCGCCAGCTGCGGGGCAGGGGCGGGGTGGTGGACATCATCGCCTGAGAGGGCATTGTGGCACAGCGTCGAGTGCCTTCCCGCAAAAGGTAGCGCTATTTTTTAGGCCTCAGGGCGCGGTGGGCGATGTCGCGCCGGCAATAGGCCCCCTCGAAATGGACCCTCCCCACCCCCTCGTAGGCGCGGGCCACGGCCCCGGGGAGGTCGTCGGCCAGGGCGGTGATGTTCAGGACCCGGCCCCCGGCAGTCACCAGCCGCCCCTCAACGAGGGCCGTGCCGGCGTGGAAGACCAGCAGTTCCTCCTTCCCGTCCAGGCTTTCTAGTCCCGTGATCTCAAAGCTGTTTTTCACCGGCCCAGGGTAACCCGCCGAGGCCAGGGCCACGCAGACGGCGGCCTGGGGACTCATCTCGATCCGCACCTGGTCTAGGCGATGCTCGCAGGCGGCGAGGAAGACCTCGGCCAGGTCGGTTTTAAGCAGCGGGAGGAGCACCTGGGTTTCTGGGTCCCCGAAGCGGGCGTTGAACTCCACCACCTTGGGCCCCTGGGCAGTGAGCATCAGGCCGCAGTAGAGCACGCCTTCAAAGGGGCAGCCGCTCTTCTTCATCTCGGCCAATACCGGGCGGATGATCCGCTTCTCGGCCTGGGCCACCAGCTCTGGGGTCATGGCCGGGGTCGGGGCATAGGCGCCCATGCCGCCGGTATTGGGGCCGGTGTCTCCCTCGCCGATGGCCTTGTGGTCCTGGGCGGGGGCCAGCAACTGGTAGTGCTCCCCGTCGCACAGGGCGAAGAGGGAGACCTCCTCCCCCTCCATGAATTCCTCGATCACCACCTCGGCCCCTGAGCTGCCGAAGATGCGCTGCTCCATGATCTGGGCGAGGGCCTCCAGGGCCTCCTCCTCGGTGCGGGCCACTACCGCGCCCTTGCCCGCGGCCAGGCCGCTGGCCTTGACCACGATGGGGGCGCCCTGCGCCCGCACGTAGGCGGCGGCCTCGGCGCTGTGGGTGAAGGTGCGGTGGGTGGCCGTGGGCACCCCGATGCTGGCCATCAGGTCCTTGGCGAAGGCTTTGCTGCTTTCGAGGCGGGCGGCGGCCTGGGTGGGGCCGAATATTTTCAAGCCTTTCTCGCGAAAACAATCCACAATGCCGGCGGCCAGGGGATCGTCGGGGCCCACTATGGTGAGGTCGATGTGCTGGGCGAGGGCGAAGTCGCGCAGGCGTAGGATCTCGGCCCGCAGCTTTTCGGGCTGGGTGATGGGGGTGTCCACCCGGATGTCCACACATTCGGCCAGGGCGGCGATGCCGGGGTTGCCGGGTGCCGCGTAGAGTCTAGCGACCTGCGGGCTCTGGGCCAGTTTCCAGACCAGGGTGTGCTCGCGCCCGCCTTTGCCGACGACCAGGACTTTCATAAGTAATCTCCTAAGTATGCGTCGGGGAGAGACCCGCTCCAGTCTTTCTCAAGGCGCGGACTTACCGCCCTGCTCGCTGTTGCTCCACTCTCCCCTCAACCCTTCCCGCGTCCTTCCCAACCCATCCGCTCTCCGAGAAAGACTTCCGGGGTCATCTCCCCGCCGCTCCATCAAGCAAGCGACGCAAACTTCCACTCTTCCACTGGGACCATTGAATCTACATCTACCTCCACTCCTACCCCCAGGCCTGGGCACTGGAGGGAGGTCAGGTCGATGCGGCCCTGGTGGATGGCGAGGGCGAGGGATTCGCCGAGGGGGGTGTAGAGCGGGCCGTGGGCTTGAACACAGGATTGGCGCTCGACGGGGGAGAGGTGGTTCAGGCCGCGCACGTAGTGGTGGCCGTTGCGCTCGGCGTGGGTAATACCGAGGGCGGCGAGTTGGGTCAGGTCTTGTTGTAAAGGCACTATGGGGAGGTTCATCAGATCCTCGCCGCTGAGGAAGAAGGGCCGGCCCTGGATGTTGGAAAAATGGCGGGCCAGTCCCTGGTTGGCCAGGGCTTTGATCAGGCCCTTGCAGTTCTTGGCCGAGACCCCTAAGTAGCCCAGGTCGATGGCGCGGCGGAAGGAATCGAGGTCACCGTCGGATTCGTCGATGAGCAGGGGCTTGCGCTCACAGGTGGCGCGGATGCCGGCGCCCAGCGAGGGCTCCAGGGCCAGGCTGCGCTCTAAGGGCTGCTCGATGTACAGGGTGCTGGCCCAGAAGCGGCGCAGCTGTGGGTCCTCCTCGATGCGGCGCAGCAGTTCGAGAAAACTCTCCATCTCCGTGTACTGCTCGTTGCCGTCGAGGGAGAGGTGGTACGGGGCGCTCGAGGTATCGAGCAGGCCGGCGATCTCAGCCAGCCGGTCGAGGTCGGCCTCCAGCTTGCCATTGACCTTGATCTTGAAGTAGGAGAGCTGCTGGATTTGCAGATACTCTTTTAGGGACTGGGGCAGGCCGTCGTTCAGGTGTTCGGCAGCGGGGATCTCGGCCGTGTGGATGGGGTCGGCCAGGCCCACGGTGTGCCGGATGTGCAGAGAGCGGAGGGGTTGGGGGGCGATGCACTGGGCGGGGGCCACCCCGCGCAGTTCGCGGTGCAGGGCGCCCAGGTCTACCCCCACGGCGTTGTTCTTGAGCAACTGGTGGTAGCTCTGCCTCAGGGCCTTGCCCAGGCCGTCGAGGAGGGCGCGTTCGAGCAGCGAGGCACCGTGGTTGCTGGTCAGGTGATTGAGGCCGCGCTGGTCGCCCTCGGCCAGGAGGGCGGCGCTGGCTTCGGTCCAGAGCGCGAAGAGGGGGCGCGGCCTCCCCGAGTATTCGGCGTACAGCGCCGCGGCCCGCTGCACGGCCCAGAGCAGGTCCTCGACGTTGTCCTGGTAACTCTTGGCCGGGTCCTTGTCGAACCACTTGGGCGGCAGGATGTCGGCGGCTGCACCGGTGGCCCGGCCGGCGCCTTCGACCTCCACCTCGGCCACCAGGTGCAGGATGGGCACCGAGGTGAGGGTGGCCACCCCGTACTTGAAGGGCATACGGGTGCGCACGTTGCGCAGGTGGAAGCGGTTCTGGCGGAGGGCGATTCGGGGCGCGGAATCCATAGGGCCTCAGGGGAAAACACCCAAAAGGATAGCCATCCTCTTTCCTCCCGGCAAGCAGGTGGCGTGGTCTTGCGGGGGCTGGTTCTTAGCCCGGCAAAAGAGCTGCGACGAGGAGTTTCCGATACAGGGGCACTCCTCGCAGGCGCAGATCCTCGTCTCCGTGGTAACGGATGAGAAACGACACCTCGCGATCAGCGGTCAGGTCGAAATCCAGTTCGCAGCCGCGGGAGCGTCGAGTTCCGCATATTCTTCAGCGTGCTGTGCTTCAGCCCAGGAGGAGAACATCATAGCGCTGCAGGTGGACTGCTACACCAACCGCTAAAAAGAGGACGCCTTCTTGGTTGTTATCCCGCAAAGAGACAAGGACTGAGTGTCGCGTTTCGGCGAGTTGCGGGGGATCGCGGGGATCTCGCCGCCCAAGTCGCGGGAGATCCTGCCCTACGCGATTAGCCGGGCCACCCTCGAGCCCAAGAGCGCGGCAGATCCGGACGGCCGGGACTACTTCAGCAACCTGGGGGTGGACATGCACTACGGTCTGGCCTCCAATCTCTCGCTCAACGCCCCGGTCAACCCGGACTTTGGCCAGGTAGAGGCCGACCCGGCGGTGCTGAATCTGTCGGTGTTCGAGACCTTCTACGAGGAGCGCCGGCCTTTCTTCGTGGAAGGCAGCCAGCTCTTCTACTCGCGGCGGATCGGCCGGCAGCCGGGGCGCTTGGCCATCCCCGCCGGCTACGGGGAGATCGACCGGCGGGAGTTTACCAACATCCTGGGGGCGCCCAAGTTGACGGGCAAGACCTCGGGCAAGACAAGCTTTGGGCTGATCGAGGCAATCACCGGCGAGGAGCACGTCTCCGGCGAGGCCGCGGGCCCGGTTTCGCGGCGTTTTTTGGTGGAGCCACGCACCAATTTCCTGGTGGGGCGCCTGCAGCAGGATGTGTTCAAGGGCAAATCCAACGTGGGTCTCCTGGCCACGGCGGTCAACCGCGCCCGTACCGGGAGCGCGTACACGGGCGGGGGGATTGGAACATATTCTGGCACGAGACACCTACCAGATCTCGGGACAGGTGGCGGGCAGGTGGACAGAGGAATTCGGCGAGGCGCGGCGTGGGTAGGCCGGTCAGGTGGAAATGGGCAAACGGGCAGGGCTGATGCGGGGGTACGTCAAGTACGAAGCGATGTCGCCGGGGTTCGATATCGATGGCCTGTGCTTCATCTCGCGCTCGGGCATCCAGAAGGTGGAGGCCAGGATGGAGACCCCCTTCTACTAAGCGCGTAGGCCATTCCGCTACCGCTACTTCTCGCTGACCAGTCACACGGCCTGGAACTACGACCGCATCGTCTATCAGAAAGATCTGTAAGGGTTCGTGTACCTCACCTTGAGGAACTACTGGCGGATACGGGGCGGCAGTATCCGCCGCTTCGAGACCCAGGACGATCTGGATACTTGGGGTGGGCCGCCCATCCAGCGGTGGGCCAGCACCTATGCCTGGATCCGCCTTACCGGGGACAACCGCAAACCGGTTAGCCGGGATTTTCGCTTCAACTGGGAGCGGGACGAGGCGGGTAGCACCTGGAGATCGGCGTACCTGGGAATGGACCTGAGGCCCTCCACCAGGGTGGAACTCAGTCTGCAGCCCCAATACACTTGGAACGACGACGACGCCCAGGGGGTGGCCAATGTGAATGACAACGGCGATGGGATTCAGGACCACTTTGTCTACGGGGAATTGAAGAGCAGGGTGTTCGACGTGATCGGCTGCTGCAACTGGGTCTTCACCCCGGACCTGACCCTGCAGCTCTACCTCCAGCCCTTTGTGGCGGTGGGGGACTACGGGCATTTCAAGGAACTAGTCCGACCCAAGGGCTATGAGTTCGCCGCGTACGAGGGGCTTTCCGCCAATCCCGATTTCCGGTGGCGCTCGCTGCGCAGTAACCTGTTGCTGCGCTGGGAGTACGAGCCGGGGAGCACCCTCTTTCTGGTCTGGTCGCAGTCGCGGCAAGACCGGGCCCAGGAGCCGGAGTTGCGGGCCTGGAGCAACCTGCGCAAGAGCTCTGCCGACGAGGGGGCCAATATCTTCCTGGTCAAACTCAATTACTGGTTGAACATCTGAGAGAGGAGGGAAGCGCGATGATCTTTGACGGCCGCAGCGGGCCTGATCCTTTCGTGGGCTAAAAAGTCCACCACGTCCGGCGGGCGGAGCAGTCCCGGATCCTGTCCGAAGACCTCGGGCTGTACGAGGCATTGCGCGGTGGGCCTGCCTCGATCGAGGAGGTGTGCCAGCGGATGGGACTGCAGGCCAGACCCGTGGCCATACTCCTGGCGGCCAACGCCTGCATGGGCATCCTGGGGATCGAGCAGGACCAGTATTTGATCTACGATATCCAGCGCGAGTTCGTCCTCGACGGGGGGCGGGTGCGGATGCGGCCCAGGATCCCCGCCCCGGGCGATGACCCCGGGTACGACCACGTCAAGCAGGCGGCCCTGACCAACCAGCCAGTGCCCGAGGAATTGCCCGACTGGCTCAGCAATCCCCAAAGCGCCCCGGGGGTGACGGCCCACGTCCCCCAGCGCCACAACTGGCGCATCCTCTGGGGCGAGGCCTTGGCCCGCGCCTTCGATTTCAGCCCCTACCGCCTGATCGTCGACCTTGGGGGGCTCACGGGACAGTATCCCTCGCTGCGGGGCCTGGTCTTCGATCTGCCGTACAGCAAGGAGTCGGCGGAGGTAGCGCTCAGCGGCTCGGGCCCCGAGGGGCGGGTGGGCTTTGTCTGCGCGGATTTCTTCAGCGACCCCTACTTTCAGGGGGCGGAGGTGCTGTTCATGTCCCATGTCATCCACGATTGGGACGACGAGCGCTGCCTGGTATTGCTGCGGCGGTGCTACGAGGCCCTGCCCGCCGGCGGACCGGTCATCGCCATGGAGTTCCTGCTCGAGAAGCACAAGGCCGGCTCCTTGCTGGCGGTGTTCCAGTGGTACGGGCTTCTTAGTGGCACCCCGGGTGACCAGCGGACGGGCTCGGAGATCGCTGCGCCGATGGAAAAGGTGGGGTTCCGGGACATGGAGATCCGGCCGGTGGACAGCGAGCACTCCATCGTGATCGGGTGGAAGCGCTGAAGGCCGAGCGAGGCCCTCAAGCGCAGAACCGTTTTTCGAGTCCGATCAGGCCTTCTAGATACAGAAGAGACCAACGGGTTCCCGGCCGTGAAGCTCCTTGCGCCGGCGCTGGGCGGGGTGTTTCTTAAGTGTAACATATACTTATCGGGGAGCACGGAGATGGAGGCCAGGCAGTTGACGACGGATGAGTTGAAGGCGGGCCTGGAAGAGATCCGCCAGTCACGTAGGGATGGGGGCGTATTGAGGCTGATCGTGCGCCGGCCGACTAAAGGGGAGCGAGAGGTCCTGGAGGAAGGCCGGCTCGACCTGGTGGTCGGGCTGGTGGGCGACAACTGGCTGGCCCGCAGCGAGCAGGCCACCCCCAAACGCACCCCCAACCCCGAGACCCAGCTCACCCTGATGAACGCCCGCGCCGCCCAACTCATCGCCGGCAGCCGGGAGCGCTGGCCCCTGGCTGGAGATCAGCTCTACGTGGACCTCGACCTGAGCCCTTCCAACCTGCCGCCCGGCACCCGCCTGGCCATCGGCTCGGCCCTGGTCGAGGTCACCGCCGAGCCCCACAATGGCTGCAAGCAGTTCGTCGGGCATTTTGGCATGGACGCCATGCTCTTTGTCAATTCGCCCGAAGGGAAAGCCTTATCCCTGCGCGGCATCAATACGCGGGTGGTGCAGGCCGGGGTGATTCGCGTGGGCGACGTGGCCACCAAGCGCTGAGCAGCGCCAGGCCCGGCGGCTCAGAAGCGTTTGGTCTGCTGCAGGAGTGGTTGGCGCTTTTTGGGGGCCAGGCCGGGTTGGCGCTGGGTTCAATCCGAGGTGAGGGGGAGCAGGGCGCTGCGCTCCTCGACCAAGTGGCGCAAAAGGTCGATGCTTTCGCAGGTCTTCTGAATCATCTGCCCCTTTTCCTGCTGAGACCTGAAGAGTTCGAGGGCGATATCCATGGCCGCCAGCACTGCCAGTTTGGTTTTGTTCGAACTGCCCGAGCGTCGGGCATTTTCGCGCATTTTCTGGTCCACGTACGCGGCGATCCGCCGCAGATCGCCGGCATCTAGTTCGCTGGCCATGCGGTACTCGTCGCCGCAGATCCGCACCAAGGTGTCGGTCTTGGGGGGGTTCCCGCTAACCCTCCACCACTGAGGGGTGTGGCAATTGCCGCACCCCTGGTGCTGCCCCGTACCCAAATCCCGGTCCAACAGCCGTGCTCAGGTCCACGGCGCCGCCGCGCCGCTGGTACGCGCCCGGATGCAAGGTCGCTTCCAGCCGCGAAGCCTCGGGGTAGAACTGCATGCTGTTGGTCTCCACCCCCATCAGGGTGCCGGCGTGGGCGGCCAGCAGGAGATGGGGGAGTTGGGCCAGCATGGGGTTGGTCAGGTCCTGCACCATCAGCCCCATCCCGTGGGCTTTGGCCCAGCACAGGCTCAAAAGAGCGCCGGTCTGGGTCTTGCAGGTCTTGAGGGCCACCCCGTTCCAGCCCAGTTGCCTTCCCAGGCGCACCAGCTTCCAGTCGTGGGCGCTCTCGTCCATGAAGAGGGGCTTGCGCCAGGCCACCGCGTGGACGTCGAGCCGGTGGGCCTCCAACTCGTAGGGGAAGGGCTGCTCCACGTAAAGTAGCATGCCGAAGAGGCGGGGATGCTCGCAGAGCAGCCGGTCGAGGATCTCGGTCACGTAGGCCGGCTCGGTGACCGTGCAGTTGAAGTCGGCGCTGAGCCAGTCCACCCCCCGCCCTGCGCCTAATTGCCCCACCTGTAACAGCCGCTGGTAGTCCCATCCCGCATCGTCCCCCCGCAATTTGACCTTGAGGCACTTGAGCCCGTCGCGGGCGATCCAGTCCTCTAAGAGCACGGGGTAGCCGTCCTCGGGCTCGGCGCCCGTCAGCTCGCCCCAGCCTACAGGGTCCTTGCCACCCACCAGGTGCCAGGCGGGCAGGTGGTCGGGCTGGGGGCGGACGAGGAAGTCGGCGGGGTATCTGCCAGCGAAGGAGACGCCGCTGCCGGGAGCCGGCTCGATGAAATGGGACAGGTCGGTGCTCAGGAACTCGGCATGATAGGTATCGTAGACCGGTGCCTGGAGCAGGATCCCGTACGCGTCGTGCAGGGCCTGGTCAAAAGCGGCGTTGCAGACCAGGGCAGCCAGGTAGGGCAGGGGCTGGGGGCGATCCTTGTTGAAGAGTTCCTGCAGTTCGGGGAGGGCCTCTTCGAGAAAGGCGTGGCCTACTTCGAGGGGGTGGCCCTGCGCGGCGAAACCGGGCCAGGCTTGGGCCAGTTCCAGGCAGAAGCGTTGCAGGCCCTGGTGCCGCTCCTCGAAGGGCAGGGGAGAGGGCCAGACCCACTGCACGCTTAGGGGGGTCTCGCCCCAGCCCTCGGCGCTGTGACCCCGGCGGTCCTCTACTCGCAGCCGCACCCGGGCGCAGGTGACGTGGGTGAGGGTCTCGCTGCCGAACTTGAGGGGCATGCGGGTCTGGACCGGCAGGAAGTAGAGGGCGGCGGAGCGGACGCGGATGTCGGTTGTCTTCATGGCCTTCACCGGGGTTTTGGGCACAAACATAGGCGGGCGGCCGGATCAGGGCAAGGCAGTGCGGCACCAAAAACAAAGGGGAGCGGCCACGAGCCGCTCCCCTTCTCGCTACAGACTGGAACCGGGCTCAGGCTGCGCTTGCCACCGCCCCGTCGCTCTGGATGCGCATCCCGTAGAAGGAGCGCCAGATAAACACCATCGAGGCGACCATGAAGACCCCGGCCAGCACATGGCTCAAGGTGCCCTGTCCCTGGCCCACCAGGTAGACCCCCAGCTCGACGGCCAGCAGGCCGAAGAGGGTGGTGAACTTGATGACCGGGTTCATGGCCACCGAGGAGGTGTCCTTGAAGGGATCACCCACGGTGTCGCCCACCACCGAGGCGTCGTGCAACTCGGTGCCCTTCATGCGCAGCTCGGTCTCGACGATCTTCTTGGCGTTGTCCCAGGCCCCTCCGGCGTTGGCCATGAAGATGGCCTGGAAGAGGCCGAAAAGGGCGATAGAGATCAGGTAGCCGATAAAGAAGAAGGGCTCGACGAAGGCGAAGGCCAGGGTGGAGAAGAAGACGCCGAGGAAGATGTTGAACATCCCCTTCTGAGCGTACTGGGTGCAGATCTCCACCACCTTGCGGCTGTCTTCCACCGAGGCCTTGGTGGCGCCTTCGAGGTTGATGTTGCGTTTGATGAACTCCACCGCCCGGTACGCCCCGGTGGTCACCGCCTGGGTGGAGGCCCCGGTGAACCAGTAGATCACCGACCCGCCGGCGATGAGGCCCAGCAGGAAGGGCGGGTGGAGGATGGAGAGGTTGTCGATGCCGTGGGTGAGTTTGTGGGTGAGGGCCATGATGATGGAGAAGATCATGGTGGTGGCGCCCACCACCGCGGTGCCGATGAGCACCGGCTTGGCGGTAGCCTTGAAGGTATTGCCGGCCCCGTCGTTCTCCTCCAGCAGTTCCTTGGCCATCTCGAAGTTGGGCTCGAAGCCGAAATCGCGCTTGACCTCAGCCTTCACGTCGGGCACCGCCTCGATCATCGACAATTCGTACACCGACTGGGCGTTATCGGCCACCGGCCCGTAGGAGTCCACGGCGATGGTCACCGGCCCCATGCCCAGGAAGCCGAAGGCCACCAGGCCAAAGGCGAAGATCGCCGGGGCCACCATCAGGGCGCCCAGGCCCATGGTGCTGACCCAGAAGGCGACGGCCATCAGGCCCATGATCGCCATGCCGATCCAGAAGGAGGAGAAGTTGCCGGCCACGAAGCCGGAAAGGATGTTGAGGGAAGCGCCGCCCTCGCGCGAGGAGGAGACCACCTCGCGCACGTGGCTCGACTTGGTGGAGGTGAAGACGGTCACCAGCTCGGGGATGATGGCCCCGGCCAGGGTGCCGCAGGAGATGACCGCCGACAACTGCCACCATAGGTCGGTGTTGCCGCCCAGGTCGGGGATGAGCTGGCTGGAGAGGATGAAGGTGAGCACCACCGAGACGATGGAGGTCAGCCAGACCAGTTGGTTGAGCGGGGTCTCGAAGTGAAACTTCTGGGCTTGGCCGTAGCGGCCCTTGCTCATCGCTTCGCTGAGGAGGTACGAGGCGCCGGAAGCCAGCACCATCATCACGCGCATCAGGAAGATCCAGACCAGTAGCTTGGCCTGAACCGAGGGCTCGTTGACGGCCAGGGCGATGAAGGAGATCAGGGCCACGCCGGTGACCCCGTAGGTCTCGAAGCCGTCGGCGGTGGGGCCTACCGAGTCGCCGGCGTTGTCGCCGGTGCAGTCGGCGATGACGCCGGGATTGCGGGCGTCGTCTTCCTTGATCTTAAAGACCACCTTCATCAGATCCGCGCCGATGTCGGCGATCTTGGTGAAGATGCCGCCGGCGATGCGCAGGGTGGCGGCGCCCAGGGACTCGCCGATGGCGAAGCCCAGGAAACAGGCGCCGGCTACCTCGGAGGGAATGAAGAGCAGGATGGCCAACATGAAGAGCAGCTCGACCGAGATGAGCATCATGCCCACGCTCATGCCCGCTCGCAGGGGGATGGCCATCACCGGCAGGCCCTTGCCGGCCAGGCTGGCGAAGGCGGTGCGGGAGTTGGCCAGGGTATTGATGCGGATGCCGAACCAGGCCACCCCGTAGCTGCCGCCCATGCCCACCAAACTGAAGAAGAGGATGGTGGCGATCTTGCCGGCGGTCAGCCCGGTAAGGGAGAAATAGACCAGGATGATGGCGCCGATGAAGGCGAAGAGGATGAGCAGGAACTTGCCCTGCTGCAGCAGGTAGGCTTTGCAGGTCTCGTAGATAATGGCCGAGATCTCGGCCATGTTCCGGTGTACAGGCATGTCTCTGAGGGCCTTGTAGTTGGCCAGGCCAAAGAGCATGCCCAGCACGCAGACCACCAGGCCGGAGAGCAGGATTTCGCTGCCGGTGAAGCCGAAGAAGTCACCCCCGCTCAGGTCGGGCAGGGTGATGTTGACCTCCCCGCCGGGCCGGTGTTCATCTTCGGCAGCCAGGGCCGGGGCGGCGGCAAAGAGTAAAAGGCTCACTCCCAAGACCAGGGTCAGGAGCGCCGGCAGGACGCGCCGGGGTGTCGACAAGCGTTGGAGCATAATGGGAATCCCTCCTGTGGAGAAAAGCGCGGGAAAAGGTGCGATAGGCTGCTTGAGGTGTCGAGAGACAGAAAATAATAGAAGTCTGAATTCCGGTCTACTTTTTTTCTGGTGCCGGCCGGCGCTGAGGCCAACGGAGGCGGGCCGGTGTAGCCGATGCTCTGCCAGCCGGCGATATACCCCCCGCGCAGGCGGTAGGGTTGGGGAGGAGGCGCAGCGAGCGGTCGGCCAGGGGCAGGGCGACGCGCTAATGGTTGCGGGCGACCGACTGTTTGCGGGCGATAGCGATCTCCAGCACCTGGCGGTAGTCGCGGCGGCTGCAGCGGGAGTCCTCGCCGGTGTCGAAGGCCCGCATCAAATCCTCGATGAGGGGAACGAAGAAGTTCTCGGGCAGGGGGTCCTTGAAGAAGTCGGGGAAGACCGGGCTGGCCAAGGCCCCAGGCCCTGGACCAGGACTGGGCGGGGGCAGTTTGCAGACTATGCCGCCCTCCAGGCCCATGGTCCATAGGCCGGGCACTCGATCTCGGTGTCGTCGGCCGCCTCGGGGTTGGCGAAATTGGGCAGCAGGGGCTGGGTGCAGCCCTCCACCCATTCCACCTCGCGGCCGGCGAGGTGGCGCAACAATACCAGATCGTGGCAGGCCCCTACCGAGACCTCGCGCTCCAGGCATTGGGCATGGCCACCCCGGTCAGGGCGCCGATATTGCCGGCCCGGAACCCAGTCGATGAGGGGATATAGGGGCCCGCGGGCGGTGCCTCAGCCCAGGATGGTGCCCAGGCAGCGGGCCTATCAGCGCGTCAGTGTGGGAGAGGCGGGCGGCGATGGGTTTCTCGAAGGAGACCACCTGCACCCCGGCCTCGGCGGACTGGAGCACCACCCCGGCAGAATAGGCCACCGGCAGGATGACCGAGACGATGTCGGGTACCTGGCGGGCCAGCAGTTCACCAGCTTCGTCGAAGACCGCCGGAACCTGGAAGCGGTCGGCCAAGTCCTGGCGGCCGTCCCTGGCCCGGTCCACCAGGGGAACCACGTGGCAGCGAGGGAGCTGGGCAAAGGTGCCCAGGTAGTGGCGGCCCCAGGTGCCGGGCCCGCCGACCACGGCCACGCGGTATTTCCTCTCGTCCATGGTCCCTCCCATCGCTGTCCGCGGGTTTTCAGCTTGCCAGCGCCGCCCGGGCCTGGGCGAGCTGGTCCCGCACGGCCTGGGGCCCGGTGCCCCCCTCTATGTTGCGCAGGCTCAGGCTGTGGCGCAGGTCCAAAAGCCCCAGGGCGTCCTTCTCAAAGGCGGGGGAATGGGACCGCAGTTCCTCCAGGGTGAGGCCGCGCAGGGGGCGGCCCGCCTCCAGGGCAAAGCGCACCAGCCGGCCCACGGCGTGATGCGCCTCGCGAAAGGGCACGCCCCGGCGGGCCAGGTAGTCGGCCAGGTCGGTGGCAAGGGCCGCGTCGTCTACCGCGGCCACCATGCGGGCGGGGCGCAGTTGCATGGTGGCCCAGGCCCCGGCAAAGACCTCCAGGCAGTCCTGCACACTCTCGAAGGCGTCGAAGAGCGGCTCCTTGTCCTCCTGCATGTCCTTGGCGTAGGTGAGGGGGAGACCCTTCATAGTGGTCAAGAGGGCGAAGAGGTCCCCGTAGACCCGGCCGGTCTTGCCGCGCACCAGTTCGAGGGAGTCGGGGTTTTTCTTTTGAGGCATCATGCTGGAGCCAGTGGAGAAAGCGTCGGCCAGTTCGACAAAGCCGAACTCTTGCGAGGACCAAAGGATCAGGTCCTCGCAGAAGCGGCTCAGGTGCATCATCAGGATCGAGAGGGCGGCCATCGCTTCGAGCAGAAAGTCGCGGTCGCTGACCGTGTCCAGGCTGTTGGGCGTGACGCCGGAAAAGCCCAGTTCCCTGGCCATGAACTGCCGGTCCACCGGGTAGGCGCTGCCGGCCAGGGCCCCGGCCCCCAGGGGCAGGAGATCGGCCCGTTTCCAGGTGTCCCCCAGCCGGCCATGATCCCGCTCCAGCATCCAGAAGAGGGCCAGGGCGTAGTGGCCAAAGAGGATGGGCTGGGCCTGCTGGAGGTGGGTGTACCCGGGCAGGATCACCTCCAGGTGGGCCTCGGCTGAGTCGGCCAGCACCCCTTGGAGCTGGCGGAGGCGCCCCTGGATGAGGGCGATGCCCGTTCTCAAGTAGAGGCGCTCATCGAGGTTCACCTGGTCGTTGCGGCTGCGGCCGGTGTGCAGCTTGCCGCCCACGGGCCCGATCAGCGCGGTGAGCCGATGCTCCACGGCCATGTGGATGTCTTCGAGGCCGGCGCTGAAGGCGTGGCCCGATGCGGAGAACTCGGCGCGCACCTGCTCCAGGCCCTCGCTGATGCGGGCCAACTCCTCGCTGGTCAGCACCCCGGCCCGCTCCAGGGCCCGGGCGTGGACCAGGCTGCCAGCGATGTCCATCTCCAGCAGCTTGCGGTCGAAACCGATGGAGGCGTTGAAGCGCTCCATCAGTTCGGCGGTGGCCTTCCCGAAACGGCCGCCCCAGAGCTTGTCTTTCTCGCTCATCCCTGGCGCAGGATCTCGTCGAAGATGTCCACCACCTCATCGAGTTGGCCCATGTCCGTCACCAGGGGGGGCAGGAAACGCACCACACTGGGCCCAGCCGAGGCCACCAGGACATTGCGCTTGCGGAAGGCGGCGATGTACTCGGCGGCCGGCTTCTCGCTGACTACCCCCACGATCAGTCCCCGGCCCCGCACCTCCTTAAGCTCTTGGGGCCAGCGCTCCACCAACTTGCCCAGCCGGGCGTGGAAGTGGTCGCTGCGCTCCTTAACCCCGGCCATGAAGCCGGGGGCGATGAGTTTGTCGAAGACGGTCAGGGCCACGGCGCAGGAGACCGGGTTGGCCCCGAAGGTGGCGGCGTGGTCGCCGGGCTTGACGGCGTCGGCCACCTTTTGGCGCAGGAGGGCCACGCCGATGGGCAGACCTCCGCCCAGGGCCTTAGCCAGGGTCATGAGATCCGGCTCCACCCCGTACTGTTGGTAGGCCCACAGGGAGCCGGTGCGGCCAAGGCCCACCTGCACCTCGTCGAAGACCAGGAGCATCCCGCGCTCATCGCAGAGCTGCCGCAGCCCGGCCAGGAACTCCGGGGTGGCCGGGTACACCCCGCCCTCGGCCTGCACCGGCTCGACCAGCACGGCGCAGGTCTCGTCGCCGGCCAGCTTTTCCACCGCGGCCAGGTTGTTGAACTCGGCGAAGTCGATGCCCGGCAGCATGGGGGCGAAGCCCTGGTGGTACTTCGGCTGGCCGGTGGTCGAGATCGAGCCGTAGGTGCGGCCGTGGAAGGAGTTGTGCATGGCGATGAAGCGGTACTTGGGTTTCTGCTCAAAGGTGGTGCTGCCCCACTTGCGGCAAAATTTGAGGCAGGCTTCCCAAGCCTCGGTGCCGCTGTTGCAGAAGAAGGCCCGGTCGGCAAAGGAGTGCTCGACCAGTTTCTGCGCCAGCCGCGCCGAGGGGATGGTGTGGTAGAGGTTGGAGACGTGCATCAGCTTGGCGGCCTGGGCCTCGATGGCCTTGAGCACGTCGTAGTCGCCATAGCCCAGGGCATTGACCGCCAGGCCGCTGACGAAATCGAGGTAACGGTTGCCGGCGATATCAAACAGGTACACGCCGTTGCCTCTTTCGAGGACCAGCTCGGGCCGGCTGTAGGTCTGGAGGATGTACTGCTGCTCCAGGGCGATGATATCCGCGGTACGCATGGCTAAGCTCCTTTACTGGACGATCTGGGTGCCGATGCCTTCGTTAGTGAAGAACTCCAGCAGCATGGAACGGGGGATGCGGCCGTCGATGATGTGGGTCTTGCGCACCCCGGCCTTTACCGCCTGGACGCAGGCGCCCACCTTGGGGATCATGCCGCCCTTGATGATCTGGCCGGCGATCAGCTCATCCACCTGGCGCACGTGGATGGTGGACAAGAGCGACTGCTCGTCGGCCGGATCGCGCATGATGCCCCTGACGTCGGTGAGGAAGACCAGCTTCTCGGCGTGCAGGGCCGCGGCGATGGCCCCGGCCGCGGTGTCGGCGTTGACGTTGTAGGAGACCCCGCGCACTCCCCGGCCGATGGGCGCCACTACCGGGATGGTTCCCTCTTGGATCAGTTCCAAAAGCGGGCTGGCGTCGATGCGGGTCACCTCGCCGACAAAGCCCAGGTCCACCTTGCCTTCGGGATTTTGGGCGAAGTGTTTGCGCACATGCATCACCCCCGACTCCTTGGCCGAGACCCCCACCACCCGGGCCCCCAGGTCGTTGACGGCCTGGACGATGCCGGCGTTGATCACCCCGAAGAGCACCTCCTCCACCACCTGCATGGTGGCCTTGTCAGTGACCCGCAGGCCGTTGACGCGTTTGCTCTCGATCTTCAGCTCTTGGAGGCGCTGGTCGATGGCCGGCCCGCCGCCGTGGACGATGACCGGCTTCATGCCCACGCTTTCCATGAAGACGATATCCTGTAGGACGGGGTCGATCTCGTCTTTGCCAGTCATAGTGCTGCCGCCGTACTTGATTACCACCGTCTTGCCCCGGAAGTCCTGGATGTAGGGCATGGCCTCGATGAGGGTGGCGGCCTTGTCGATGTAGAGTTGTAGGTCGGTCATGAAGCCTAGTCTCCGGAAAGCTGCCTAAGTCGTTTGAGTAGCCCCTCGGCTTCCTGGTCGGTGGGGGCGATGATCAGGATGGTGTCCTCCCCGGCCAGGGTGCCGACGATCTCGCCCCAGTCCATGCGGTCGATGGCGGCGCACAGGCTCTGGGCGTGGCCGGCCAGGGTCTTGACCACCACCAGGTTCCGCGCCCGCACTGCCTGCACCTGGTAGTCGCACAGTTCGCGCTCCAACAGGTGCAGATCGCGCGGGGCGGCGCCGGCCTCGGGCACCCCGTAGCGGAAGCCGCCCTCGGGCCGGGGCAGGCGCACCACCCCTAGCTCTCTCAGATCCTTGGAGAGGGTGGACTGGCTGACCTCGATGCCGCGCCGGCGTAGGGCCGCGGCCAGCATCTCGTGGGTCTCCAGGTCCGAATCCTGCAAGAGTTCGCGGATTCTGGACTGGCGGAGTTCCTTGCCCTTCATAGGCGATATTTATTCGATAAATAAAATATTTATTCCGATAATGTAGACGGGCAGGGAGGGGGTGTCAACATAAAAATCAAGCGTTTCCGGCGGCGCTTTCCTTGGGTTCCTTGCGGGTTATCAACTCGGTGAGACGCTGCTTGAGTTGGGCGGCGCTCAGGCCGCGGATCAGCTCCCCGCCGATGGCAAGGGAGATGGCGCGGCTCTCCTCAGAGACCACCACGCACACCGCGTCCGATTCCTGGGACAGGCCCAGGGCCGCCCGGTGGCGGGTGCCCAGGCGCTTGTCCTCCACCTCCTCGGCCAGGGGCAGGGTGCAGCGGGCGGCCACCAGAGTCTCGTTCTGGATGACCACGGCCTGGTCGTGCAGGGGGGAGCGGGGGGTGAAGACGGTAGTCAAAAGATCCGCGGAGACCTCGGCATTGAGCGGCACCCCGGTCTCAATGATGGGGCCCAATCCCACCTCGCGCACTAGCACGATCAGCGCCCCGTAGCCCCGCTCGCTCAACTGCACGGCCCCGGCCACTACTGCGGCGATGACTCGGTTGGACTCCTTTTTATAGAACCAGCTTATCACCCGGCTCTGGCCCAGGGAGACCAGCATCCGTCGCAGCTCGGCCTGGAAGAGGATGACCAGCATGATGAGCAGGATGGAGCGCACCTGGTCCAGTAGCCAGGCGAAAGCATCCATTTGCAAGAGGGGGGCGGCCAGGGCCACGCTGACCAGCAGGAAGAAGCCCAGCAGCATCTGCGAGGCCCGGGTGCCGCGGATCAGCAGCGTCAGCCGGTAGAAGATGAAGCTGACGATGGCGATATCGAAGAGGGAGATAAGCGAGACTGGTAGGAAGCCGAAGAGGTGGAAGAGGACCAGTTTGTCCTTGAGCACGACCTGCCCTCCCTCAGGCCCTGGCCACGGCCTGCGCCACGCGCACGGCCCGCACCGTCTCTTTGACGTCGTGGACCCGCAAAAGGTGGGCCCCCCCGGCGGCGCTCAGGGCGGCCACGGCCAGGCTGCCCTCTAAACTTTGGTCCGGGTTTAGGTCCAGGGTTTGCCAGATGAAGGATTTGCGCGAGGCACCCACCAGCACCGGGCAGCCCAGGTCGGCGAAGACCTCCAGGCGGCGCAGCAGGGAGAAGTTGCCTTGGAGGGTCTTGCCGAAGCCCAGCCCAGGGTCCACGGCCAAGGACTTGATGCCCTCCTGCCGGGCTGCCTCCAGGCGTTGGGCGAGGAAATCGCGCACGGAGAGGGCCGGGTCGGTCGGATCGGGGGAGGGCGGGGCGCGGTGCATCAGGATCACCGGGGCGCGGTGGGCGGCGGCCACCCCGGCCAGGGCAGGGTCGTCGCGCAGGGCGCTGATGTCGTTGACGATGTCGGCACCGGCCTCCAGGGCGCGGCGGGCCACCAGGGACTTGGTGGTGTCGATGGAGAGCGGGAGGCGGGTGTGGCGGCGCAGGCCCTCGATCACCGGTAGGACCCGGCGGCACTCATCCTCGGTGCTCACGGGCTGACGCTCCCCGTAAAGGGGCGGGCGGGTGGATTCGCCGCCCACGTCGATGAGATCGGCCCCTTCCTCGGCCAGTTGCAGGCCGCGCTCCACGGCCCGGGCCGGGTCCAAGTACGCCCCGCCGTCGTAAAAGGAATCCGGGGTGACGTTCAGGATGCCCATGATCTGGAGGCGCTCGCGGAAGTCGAGGGTCCGGTCGCCCAGGGCCCAGATCATGGCGGGGGGGCCGGGTTGCCGGCCTGGGGCTTATCTCTTTCAGGGACCTTGTCCCCTTCAAGGATTTTATCCCTTTCAGGGACCTTGGCCGGTTGCCCGGCGAGCAAGCGGTCGATCTCGCGGCTGTCCAGCACCTCGTATTCGAGCAGGGCTCCGGCCAGCTCGTGTAACTTGGTTTCGTTGGCCTTGAGCAGTTGGGTGGCCTCGGTCTCGGCCTCAACCACCAGGGCGCGGATCTCCTGGTCGATGGCCTGGGCGGTCTGTTCGCTGAGGTGGCGGGTGCGCGAGAACTCCTTGCCCAGGAAGACGTGGTGGTCGTCGCCGCCCAGGGCCAGGGGGCCCAGGGACTTGTTCATGCCCCACTCGCAGACCATGGAGCGGGCCAGGGAAGTGGCCTGCTTGTAGTCGGCCTGGGCCCCGGTGGTGCGCTCCCCGAAGACCAGCAGCTCGGCGCAGCAGCCCCCCAGGGTGGTGACCAGGTGGGCCTTGAGGCGGGACTCGGAAATGGAGTGGCGCTCGTCGGAAAGGAAGGAGACCATGCCCATGGTCTGGCCGCGTGGCACGATCACCGCCTTGTTGATGGGGGGGGCGCCGGGCACCAGCTTGGCCACCAGGGCGTGGCCGGCTTCGTGGTAGGCGGCCAGGCGCTTGTCCTCCGGGGTCATCACCATGCTCTTGCGCTCGGCCCCCAGCATCACCTTGTCCTTGGCCTCCTCCAGGTCGAGCATGGTGACGTTGTCGCGGTTGCGGCGCGAGGCCAGGAGCGCTGCCTCGTTGACCACGTTTTCGAGGTCCGCCCCGGCCAGGCCGGGCATGCCCTGGGCCAGATGTTTCAGATCGACGTCGGGAGCCAGGGGGGTGTGGCGCGTGTGGACCTTGAGGATGCCCTCGCGGCCCCGCACGTCGGGCAGGCCCACCACCACCCGGCGGTCGAAGCGGCCCGGGCGCAGGAGGGCCGGGTCCAGCACGTCGGGGCGGTTGGTGGCGGCGATGAGGATCACCCCGTCGTTGGACTCGAAGCCGTCCATCTCCACCAGCAACTGGTTGAGGGTCTGCTCCCGCTCATCGTGACCCCCGCCGATGCCGGCCCCCCGGTGGCGGCCCACCGCGTCGATCTCGTCGATGAAGATGATGCAGGGGGCGCTGGCCTTGGCCTGCTCAAAGAGGTCGCGCACCCGCGAGGCGCCCACCCCCACGAACATCTCGACAAAATCAGAGCCGCTGATGCTGAAGAAGGGCACCCCGGCCTCACCGGCCACGGCCCGGGCCAGGTGGGTCTTGCCGGTGCCCGGCGGGCCGATAAGCAAAACCCCCTTGGGGGTGCGGCCGCCCAGCCGCTGGAACTTCCTGGGGTCCTTAAGAAACTCGATGATCTCCTCCAACTCCTGCTTGGCCTCGTCGGCGCCGGCCACGTCCTGGAAGGTGGTCTTCTTCTTGTCCTCCATCAGCAGCTTGGCTCGGCTCTTCCCAAAGGAGAAGAGGCCGCGCGGCCCGCCCTGCATCTGGCGCAGCATGAAGATCCAGATGGCGATGAAGAACAGCCAGGGCAGCACGGTGATCAGCACGCTGTACCATTGGAAAGGCTTTTCCCTAAAGACGAAGCTGACCCCCATCGCCTCCCATTCCTGCTTAGTAGCCGCGTCGATGGGGCCCAGGTTGACGGTGAAGCGCTGGCCGTTGCGCAGGACGCCGTGGAACTCGGAGTCGCCGATGACCTCGGCCCGCTCGATGTAGCCGTTGCGCAGGTGCTCGCGGTACTGATTGTAGGAAATGACCCTGGCATCGGAGGGCATACTGCCGAAGAACTTGAAGGCGAAGACCAGCACCAGGAAGAAGAAGATCCAGAAGGCACGGGTGCGCATGGGCCGGCGCCAGCGCGAGCGCGAGCGGTTGTCCTGGCCGGCGCGCCGGCGCGATTCGGGGGTTTCCCGCGGGGGGTCTTCGCTGCGGTCCATGATCCTCGTTTCTCAGTCGCGTTGCAATTCCAAATGCAGCAGGCGGCGGCTCTCCGGCCTGACCCGGAAAGGGTGGCCGATCTCCAGCCCCGCCACCCAGGCGAGTTGGTCGCCGCAAGTCAAGAGCAGCAGTTCATCCCGCAGGAGGCGCGGCCATTTGCGGTCGACGAGGAAGTCGCTCAGCTTCTTGCGGCCTTGCAGGCCCAGGGGTTGAAAGCGGTCGCCGGGGCGCGGGCTGCGCAGGGTCAGCGGCCCGGCCAGGGCTTCGGCGTCGAAGGCGGCCCGCCAGGCGCCCAACTCGGGCCGCAGCCCGGGAAAACGGGCGGCCGGCAGCACCTCGGCCACCAGGGTGCAGCTCCGGGAAGGAAGGGCCGTCCGGCCGGGGCATTGAATCTGAGCCTCGACGGGCGGCAGTTGGCCGTAGCGCAGGATCAGCCGCTCGCCGCACCGCTGCGCCCGCCAGCCGGCGGCCAGGGAAACTGGGCCGGAAGCGGGACGGCGGGCCAGTTCCAGCACCACCTCCAGCAGGTCAAAATCAAAAGGCCCCTGACCCTGGGCCTCGAAGAGCAACCTCACGATACGCCGCTGGACCGCTATATGATAATTTACCAACGGGGGGGCAGCAAGGACAATCTTGAGGGGGGAACGCTCGCAAACGACTGTCCGCAAAGCCTCTTGCGCCGTCCCGGCCATGAATTCGTCCTCGGCCTGGAGGATGCGGGCGGTCCGGCCCAGGGCCTGGATCAGCCTGGGATTGTAGCATGCCTGGAGCTGGGGGATCAGTTCGCGGCGCACCCGGTTGCGTGCAAAGCGCAGGTCGGCGTTGGAGGGGTCCTCGCGGAATTCGACCCCCTCGGCCTGGGCATAGGCGGCCAGGATCGAGCGCTCTATCTCCAGCAGGGGGCGCAGGTACCGCCCCTGGCGCAGCGGACGCATGGCCCCCAGGCCGGCGGCGCCGCTGCCGCGCAAGAGGTGCAAAAGCAGGGTCTCGGCCTGGTCGCCGGCATGGTGGCCTAAGGCGATGTACTGGCAGCTGGTGGCCCGGGCCACCTCGTCGAGGAAGTCGTAGCGCAACTGGCGGGCCGCCGCTTCAAGGGAAAGGCGATGCCGGCGGGCGTGGCCGGCCACCTCGCCGCTGCCGCAGGAGATAGGCAGGCCCCGGGCCGCGGCCAGTTGGCAGGCAAAGCGGGAATCCGCCGCCGAGGCGGGGCGCAGTTGATGGTCGAAATGCGCCGCGCGCAGGTGCAGTTCCAACTCGCCCCGGAGCCCGGCCAAAAGATCCAGCAGTACTGCCGAGTCCAGGCCGCCGGAGAGGGCCACCAGCAGCCGGTCGCCGGCGCGCACCCCGGCTACCTGGCGCAGGAAGGCGGCCACCCGTTTGCGCAGTTCAAGGGGCGTCATGATCTGGAACGGGTATTGCTTGGTAAGGGGTCACTCCCTGCTCCCTGTGCCCTATGCGCAGAAAGGAATAATTATGACCGCCTTTTCCCAGAAGCAGCGCATCGACCGCATTAAGGTCCAGACGGCGCGGATGCTGGAGGCTTACTCGCTCCTGCACAGCGAGTTGGAGCGGAGTAAACAACTGGGCATTTCCGCGGACGACCGCCAGCAGCTCTCGCTGGCCATCGACACAATCGCCGGCAGCATGCGCCAGTTGCAGGAGCACTTTGCCGAGGTCCCGGCAGAAAATTCCGCTGTCAAACCAAAGAATATAGACGAAATCCTCGACGCGGTCCTCAAGTGGCAGATGGCGCAAGCGAAGGATTGATCGCGGGCGGGGGCGCCGGTTAGGGCAGACCGGCTTCGGCCAGGGTGTCGGGCAGGGCGGCTGCTCCGGCGAACTCCGACAAGCCCTTCTCCTCTGCGGCGGTCACTGCGCTCACCCGGTAGAAATACACCCGTCCCCCTACCAGATTCGAATCCACGTACGCCGTGCGGCCGGTGGTGAAGGGGGTATCTTCCCCGCCTTCCAGCCGCAGGTACGCCCCGTCCAAGCGGTCGGCGCGGTACACGTTGTACCCGGAGGGCCGCGTCCAGGCTGCGGTTCCAGCGCATTTCTATCCGCTCTCCCCCCCAAAGCGTTCAAGCCAGTGGCCCGCAGCACCCCGCGCGTGGCCGCCTGGCCCAGCGGCGAAAGCGAGCCGAAGTTGCCGTCCGGATCGAAGGCTTGCAGCGCGTATACGCATACCATGGCCCCCTTCAAACCAGTATCGCTGTATTCGCCGATCTGGGCGCCCACGGTGTCCAACGGCGCCAAGGCCGCGCCGCTCCCCTCCCAGCGCAGGATTAGTCAACCGGCCAGGCCGGTCAGGTCGCCCCCGTCGGCGTCGCGGTCCGGCGGGGTCCAGCGCAAGAGCAGGTGGCCATTGGTGCCCTGATCCGCCACCACCGAGAGGTTCTGGGGGGCCGCTGGGGGGGGCTTCGGGCTGCACCGTCACCGCCACGAAGGAGAATTGCCGGCTGAGGGCGCCGCTGGTATCGACGGAGGCGATGCGGTAGTAGTAGGTCCGCGGCGCCAGCCCCGCCGAATCCACGAAGGTGGTCTGGCTGGTGGTAATACCCATCGCCGCGTCCTAGTCGCCCGGTATCCAGGTGCATTCTCCGTTTACCTGCTCGGTGCCGTCAAGGCGTACCCGGCCAGGAGCCGGCTGGAGAAGCCGGCCTGCTGGCGGCCGACCAGGCCTTTGCCGGCGGTGGCTGTGAGCATGGTGGGCGGCGAGAGCCGCTCCTTTACCAGGCTGGTCTCTGGGTCGAGGGGGTTTCGGCGCTCGCGGCCGCAGCCCAGGGCCAGCGCGCTCACCCCCCAGCGCAGGACCAGGGGGCGGGGGTCTGGTCGGCGGCGGATGCGGCACATGGGGTCAAAAGGGGCGGTTAAGTTCTACGCGGGCGCCCAGATTGCGGCCCGCCAGGTGGAGGTGCAGGGCGGCGAGTTGGCGGCCAAAGGCCAGGTGGATGCCGCCCACCGCCATGACCCCGCCCAACGCCCAGCTCAACTTGCTTTTCAGGTCCCGCTTGTTGGTGCGCTCGTAGAGCAGGGAGATCTCAGCCTGGTCCAGGGCGTCGAGGTAGCGGTCGTACAGGGGGTCGGCCTCGCGGTGGTAGTCGAAGCCCGTCTTGATGAAATGGTAGCGGCCCCCGGCCAGGGCGAACCCCAGGAGGGTGCGGCCGCTGAGGGCGGGCCCCCAGCTCGAACCCGCCTGGGTGCTGGGGGTCTGGGCCGCGGCCCAGTGGGGTTGGGGGGCGGCGCACCTCCAGCAGGCTGGAGGGCAAAGCCCAGGGCAGCCAGCAATCCCCACGAAATCCTGCGTCGGTGCATATTTCCCTCCGGGGCGTTGGCCTGCCACATAATTTTATGAAAATCTGCCAGTTTCGCTACCCGGAAGTGACGGTCTCTTGACAAATGAACTTTTGGGCAGTATCTATTAAAGCAGTAGTAATCCGCCTCTCCCCGCGACCTGAACGGAGCCGGACATGCGCAAAAAGCTAACCGCCCGCCAGCAGAGGATCTACGATTTCATCGCCCAGGCCATCCGCAGCCGGGGGGCCCCGCCCACCATCCGCGAGATCATGGAGGTCTTCGAGATCAACTCCACCAACGGGGTGCGCACCACCCTGGCGGCCCTGGAGAAGAAGGGCCATATCCGCCGGCACGCCCGGCTCTCCCGGGGCATCGAGTTGGCCGATTTCCTCGAACAGGCCCCCCTTTCGGCCGAGATCCGCGAGGTGCCCCTCATCGGCCGGGTGGCCGCCGGCCAGCCCATCCTAGCCACCCAGAACATCGAGAGCACCCTTCAGGTGGATAAATCGCTGCTGCCTGCCTCGGGTGAACTTTTCGCCCTGCGGGTCCATGGCGAGAGCATGAAGAACGCCGGCATCCTCAACGGGGACATCATCCTGGCCCGGCACCAGGAGCTGGCCGAGCGGGGCGACATCGTCGTGGCCCTGCTCGACGAGGAGGCCACGGTCAAGCGCTACCACCCTTCGCCGGAAGGAGTGCGGCTGCTGCCCGAGAACGAGGCCTTCGCCCCCATCGTGGTCTCGCCAGAGGCCGTCAATTTCCGCATCGCCGGCAAGGTGGTGGGGCTGATGCGGCGCTTCTGAGCCGCATGGACTTCGACGCCGGCCAGCGCCGCGCCCACGCCCGGCAGATCTTCGCCGCGGCCCTGCGCGCCGCCGATGCGGGGCAGTGCGTGCGCCGGGCCCTGGCCCTGGACGGGGACGGCCTGCGCATCTTCGATCAGCCCTATCCCCTCAAGACAGAGGCCCGCCTGCTGGTGATCGGCGCGGGCAAGGCCACCCCGGCTATGGCCGCCGCCGCCGAAGAGATCCTGGGCGGACGGATCAGCGCTGGGGCCATCAACACCAAGTACGGCCACACCCTCCCGCTTTCCCGCATCATCACCGCCGAGTGCGGCCATCCCCTGCCAGACCAGGCCGGGGTCGAGGGCACCGAGCGGATGCTGGGGCTGCTGGAAGACCTAAGTCCCGACGACCTAATACTCTGTTTGTTCTCGGGGGGCGGCTCAGCGCTGATGCCGGCCCCGGCTTCGGGGCTGACCCTGGCGGACAAGCAGGCCACCACCGGGGCGCTTTTGGCCTGCGGGGCGCCCATCGAGGAGATCAACGCCTTCCGCAAGCACCTCTCCAAGGCCAAGGGCGGGCAATTGGCAAGGCTGGCCAGCCCGGCCCGGGTGGTTTCGCTGCTGATCTCCGACGTGATCGGCGACCGCCTCGACACCATTGCCTCGGGTCCCACCCATCCCGACGCCACCACTTTTGGCTATTGTCTGGATTTGGTCGAGCGGTACCAATTGCGCGGACAATTGCCTGGGGTGGTGCTGGGCCACCTGGAGGCCGGGGCAGCCGGCCAAGAGCCCGAGACCCCCAAGGAGGGCGATCCCTGTTTCTCCCGTACCCGCACCGGGGTGGCGGGCAGCAATGCTCTGGCCATCGAGGCGGCCGAGGCAGAGGCCCGCGCCCTCGGGTACCAGACCCTGGTGCTCTCCTCGCGCATCGCCGGGGAGAACCGCGAGGTGGCCGGGGTCCATGTGGCCATCGCGCAGGAGGTCTGCGCCAGCGGGAGACCCCTGGCCCCACCGGCCTGTATCATCAGTGGGGGGGAGACCACCGTTACCCTGTGCGGCAAGGGCAAGGGCGGGCGCAACCAGGAGTTCGCCCTGGCCGCGGCCCTGCACCTGGACGGATGGGACAGGATCACCTGCCTCTGCGGGGGCACCGACGGCACTGACGGCCCCACCGACGCGGCCGGCGCCTTTGCCGAGGGTGGCACGGTGCAGCGGGCCCGCCAGTTGGGCTTCTCGGCGGCGGCCCACCTGCGGGAGAACGATGCGTATCCCTTCTTCGCGGCCCTGGGGGATCTGCTGCTCACCGGCCCCACCGGCACCAACGTGATGGATCTGCGCCTCTTCCTCGTCTCTTGACACTCGCCGGGGGGTTCTGTTAAGATATTGAGCACCCGATGAAAAACCTCCTTGCCCTTTCCCTCTCCTGCCTCTGCCTGTCTGCCCTGGCCGGTTCTGCCGGCGCGGCCTCGGCATACGCCGGCGAACGCCTGGCCCTGGGGGCAGATGCACGGGCCCTGGCCCTGGGTGGGGCGTACGTGGCCCTGGCCGAGGGGGCCACGGCCGGGTACTGGAACCCGGCGGGGTTGGCCGCCCTGGAAGGCCGGCAACTACACCTCACTCACGAGGAGCGCTTTGGCCTGGTGGACGGGGATTTCGCCGCCCTGGCCCTGCCCCGCACTCGCCTGGGCAACCTGGCCTTCAGCCTGCTGCGGGTGGGGGTGGCCGAGGTTCCCTTCACCGCCCTGCAGGACCCCTCGCAGCCCATCGGCCCGGACAACCGGCCGGTGCTGCTCTCGGAGGAGACCAGCGCCGACTACGCCCTGTACCTGTCGGGGGGGCGGCGGATACACCGGCGGCTCGAAGTGGGGGCCAGCCTCAAGCTGCTCTACAGCAGCGTGGGCAGCTTTCACGCCTACGGCTTTGGCTTCGACACCGGACTGCGCCTCCGCCTGGGCTGGGGCCTGGCCCTGGCCGCCAACCTGCGCGACCTGAGCACCACCCCCTTGATCTGGAATACCGACACCACCGATCGCATCCAGCCCTCGCTGCAGGTGGGCATGGCCTTGAGCCTGCTCCTGGCCGGGGGCCGGGCCACAGCCCTGCTGGCCAGCCGCGGGGGGGGCGAGGCCGAGGACGAGTCGGGGGCCGCCCCGCTCAACGCCGGCTGCGAGTACTGGTTCAAAAACATCGCCCTGCGGGCGGGTTGGGAAGAAGAACGCCGCGCCTTTGGCCTGGGGCTGCAACCCCACCGGCGCCTGGCCCTGGACCTGGCCTACCTGGAGCACGATGGACTCGATCCCACCTACCGGGTCTCCGCCAATCTCGCCTTCTGATCCTTCCCCCCGCTGCGGGTACATTGCCCTGATTGGCCGGCCCAACGCCGGCAAGTCTACCCTCTTCAACACTTGCGTGGGCCAATCCCTCTCCATCGTCACCGCCAAGCCCCAGACCACCCGGGGCCGGGTGCTGGGCATCCTCAGCCGCCCTGGGGCGCAGATGATCTTCCTGGATACCCCCGGTCTGCTCGAACCCCTGTACCGGCTGCACCGGCTCATGGCCCGCCAGATCGAGCTGGCGGTGCGCGACGCCGACGCGGTGCTGTTGCTCATCGACGCCACCAGCCCCCGCGACCGCTGGGAGCTGGTGCGGGACTTTGTCGCCCACAATCACAAGCCCCTGGTGGCGGCCCTCAACAAGGTAGACCTGCTGCCCCCGCAAGGCCTGCGGGACCTGGCCCCGGCGTTGGCGCGGGAACTGGGCCTGGAGCAGTTCCTGCCGGTCTCGGCGCTGCGGGGCGACCACCTACCGGCGCTGCTCGACCAGCTTGCCGCCCTGCTGCCGCCCGGCCCCTTCCTCTACCCAGAGGAGATGGTGGCCGAACAGCCCGAGCGTTTCTTCGCCGCCGAGTTCATCCGCCAGGCGGCCTTTGAGCAACTCAGCGATGAATTGCCCTACGCCATCAACGTGGTGATCGAGGAATTCGCCGAGCGCCTGCCCAAGACCTTTGTCGGCGCCACGGTCTATGTGGAGCGCGAGAGCCAGAAGGGCATTCTCATCGGCAAGGGGGGGGCCAGGCTGCGCAGTATCGGAAAGGAGGCCCGCCGGCTGCTGGAGGGGTTCTTGGAGCAGCAGGTATACCTGGAGTTGTGGGTGAAGGTGCGGCCCGACTGGCGGGATCGGGAGGAGGATCTGGAGGAGTTCGGCTACGGCTGATCCGGCGCCACCACCAGCCCCGCCTCGGCCAGCTTCGCGATGAAATTCTCTTCGGTCAGCACCAACACCCCCAATTGCCGCGCCTTGTCCAGCTTGGAGCCGGCGCTCTCGCCGGCGACGACGAAGTCGGTCTTTTTGCTGACGCTGGTGGCCACCCGCCCGCCCAGGCGCTGGATATAGGCGGCGGTCTGTTCGCGGGTGTGGTGCATCAGGGCGCCGGTCAGCACCGCGGTCTTGCCGGTGAAGAAATTGGCCGGGGCTGTCTCGGCTTCTTCGGGCAGGGCCAGTTGCAGGCCGGCCCGGCGCAGCTTGGCTAGCAGGGGCTGGTTCTGGGGATTGGCGAAGAAGGCGCTGGCGCTGCGAGCGATGGTGGGGCCAATATCGGGCACGGCCTCCAATTCCTCGGCGGTGGCGCGGGCGAGGGCGTCGAGGGTGCGGAAATGGCGGGCCAGGGCCAGGGCCACGGTGGCCCCCACATGGCGGATGCCCAGGCCGAAGAGCAACCGGTCGAAGGGGCGCTGCAGGCTGCGCTCCAGGCCGTCGAGCAGGTTGCGGGCAGATTTCTCTGCGAGGCGCTCCAGGCCGGCCAGGGTTTCGAGGTCCAGGTCGTAGAGGTCGCCCACGTCGCGAACCAGGCTGCGGTCCACCAGCTGGTCCACCACCGCCGGGCCCAGGCCCTCGATATCGAGGGCCCCGCGGCCGGCAAAGTGCTCCAGCCGGCGCTTGAGCTGGGCCGGGCAGGCTGGGTTCTCGCAGCGGGTGGCCGCCTCCTCGGGGTCGCGCACCAGGGGGGACTGGCAGGCCGGGCAGTGCTGGGGAAACTCGAAGGGCTTTGTCCAGGAGGGCCGCTCTTCGAGGACCACGCCCACCACCTTGGGGATCACGTCCCCTCCTTTTTCCAGAATTACCATGTCCCCCTTGCGCAGATCGCGGCGGCGGATCTCGTCCTCGTTGTGCAGGGTGGCCCGCTGCACGGTGCTGCCGGCCAGGCTCACCGGATCGAGCAGGGCCACCGGGGTGAGGGTGCCGGTGCGGCCTACCTGCAGGGCGATGTCCTTGAGCCGGGTGCGGGCCTGGGCGGCGCGGAACTTGTAGGCGATGGCGCTGCGGGGGCTCTTGGCGGTGTGGCCCAGGCGGCGCTGCTGGTCCAGGCTGTCCACCTTGACCACCACCCCGTCGATCTCGTAGGGCAGGCGCTCGCGCCGGGCTTCGCACTGGTCACAGAAGGCAAAGACCTCCTCGATGGTGGCACAGCGGGTGCCTTCGGGATTAACCGGCAGGCCCCAGCGCTCCAGGGCCTCCAGTTGCCCGCGCTGGGTCGCAGCCGCCTCGGGGTGGTGCAGCCAGTAGGCGAAGAAGCGCAGCCGGCGGCCGGCCACTAAGCGGGGATCTTGCAGTTTGAGGGAGCCGGCGGTGGCGTTGCGCGGGTTGGCGAGGAGGGCTTCGCCTTCCTCCTCGCGGCCCCGGTTGAGGACGGCGAAGTCCCCGGCCGCCATGTAGACCTCGCCGCGCACCTCGGCGCGGACGCCAGGCTGGCGCAGGCGTAGGGGAATGCTGCGGATGGTGCGGGCGTTGGCGGTGATCTCGTCGCCCTGCACCCCGTCGCCCCTGGTTACCGCCCGCACCAGCAGGCTGTTCTCGTAGTGCAGGCTGAGGGCTACCCCGTCGATCTTGAGTTCGGCTATGTACTCGACCACCTCGCCGGGCAGGGCCTCGCGCACCCGCCGGTCGAACTCCAGCAGATCCTGGCGCGAGTAGCTGTTGTCCAGGCTGAGCATGGGGCGTTCGTGGCGGTGGGTGGGGAACTGGCTGGTGGGGGCCCCGCCCACCCGCAGGGTGGGGGAATCGGGGCGGCGCAATTGGGGGTGGGCTGTTTCTAGGGCCTGGAGCTGGGCCAGGAGCCGGTCGTACTCCTGGTCCGAGACGGTGGGGGCGGCCAGGGCGTAGTAGCGGTGGTTGTGCTCCTCGATCTGGGCGGCCAGGGCGGCCATTTTAGCGGCGATTTTCGCGGACATGGGGGTATAATAGCCGGGGGGTGGAACCCTGTCAATCGGGCCTGGCAGAAGCGCTGAATTTGCTTATATTTTGACGCTTAACCTGGCAATGGACGGTGCGATGTCGATCCGTGTAGCCACAGCAGGGGCCGGTTTTCCCTTTGCCGCGTACCTCGATCTGACCAAGCCGCGCATACTTAGCCTGGTGCTGGTCACCACGGCATTAGGGTTTTTTTTGGGGGACCGGGGCATCCATTCCCTGCCCCTCTTCCTCTATACCCTGCTGGGAACGGCCTGGGTGGTGGGCGGCTCGGCGGTGCTCAACCACTACCTCGAACGCGATGTGGACGGGGCCATGGAGCGCACCCGCAACCGGCCCCTGCCCGCCGGCCTGGTCAAACCCTCGACGGCCATGTCCTTCGGGTTGTGCCTGGTGCTGGGCGGGGTGGCGGTGCTGCTACTGGGGGCCAATCTGCTCACCGCCTTCCTAGCCCTGCTGTCGGCCTTCCTTTACGTGGTGGTCTACACCCCGATGAAGCGCCTGACCTGGCTCAACACCTCCATCGGCGCCATCCCTGGGGCCCTGCCCCCGGTGGGGGGCTGGACCGCGGCCACCGGCCAGCTCGAATCGGGGGCCCTGGCCCTCTTCCTCATCCTCTTCGCCTGGCAGCACCCCCACTTCTACGCCATCGCTTGGATCTTCCGCGAGGACTACCAGCGGGGGGGCTTCAAGATGCTGCCGGTGGTGGAGCCCGAGGGCCGGCGCACCTGCCGGCACATCGTCGCCTTCTCGGTGCTGCTGATCGGGGCCTCGGCCCTGCCCACCTTGCTGGGCATCTCCGGGGTGGTCTATCTCTACGGGGCGTTGCTGCTGGGCCTGGGGCTGCTGGGGGCAGGGGTTTCGCTGGCCTGGTCGCGCTCCGAGGTCCATGCCCGCCGGCTGCTGCGGGCCTCGGTGGTGTACCTGCCTTTGCTCTTTGTGCTCTGTGCCGTGGACGCGGGTTTCTGAGATGAGGTGGCGATGACTGCTCCGGCTGCACCGACAGATCTGGAAACCTACCTGTTCGATCTGCAGGGTTTTGTCGTCCTGCGCCAGGCCCTCAGCCCCGCCGAGGTGGCCGAACTCGACACCTGCCTCGACACTATCCCGCGCTTGGCTCCGGGCGAGTGGCACGGCTATGTACACGCCCATACCTACGGCACCAGGGACGGGCTCAACTACCAGCAGGTCTACGAGGCGGGGGAGCCCTTCGAGCGGCTTATCGACCACCCCGCGTGGATCGAGAAGATCAAACATTTCGTCGGCGGGGCCGGCACCTTCGACTACCACCACGGCCCGCTCTTCATCGACGAGAACTTCGCCAACTTCCGCGGCCCCGGCGAGGCCATCGGCCTGCATTCGGGGGCGACGCCGGGGATCATGCGCAACCAGTTCCGCTACCACAACGGCCGCTTCATGTGTGGCCAGGTGAACATCCTGGCGGCGCTGACCGAGGTGGGGCCTGGCGACGGGGGCACCATGCTCATCCCCGGCAGCCACAAGGCCAATTTCCCCCACCCAGCACTGGCCGCCCACCGCATGAAACCGGAGGGGGCCACGGTGGAAGGGGCGGCCGGGGCCATCGAGGTGCAGCTCAAGGCCGGGGACGCGCTGATCTTTGTGGATGGGATCTCGCACGGCTCGGCCCGGCGCCAGAATGCGGGCGAGCGGCGGGTGGTGGTGTACCGCTATGGGCCTTCCTGGGGCAATTTCCGCTTTGGGTACCAGCCTTCCCCCGAGTTGCTAGCCCGGCTCACCCCGGAGCGCCGCAAGATCGTGCAGCCGCTCCAACTGCTGAAACGCATCCCCAACCGCAAATCGTGAAGGCCGAGATTCGGCAGCACCGGGGCGCCCCCACGCTCTTCCTCGACGGGGTGCCCACCTTTGCCAGTATGCAGTGGCTCTCGGCCCCGCTGGCTGCGGACGGCAGCCTGCCCAACGAGGGGGCCATCCGCGCCTTCGGCGAGGCCGGGGTTCACCTCTATGCCTCGGGCATCGGCAACGAGTGGTGCGGGCCGGGGCCGGGCCGTCAGGGGCACTTCGATTTTTCCATCCTGGAGCCCTTCCTCCGCAGCATCCTGCGTGCCGATCCCCAGGCCCTCTTCCACCTGCGCATCTATTTGGAGACTGCCCCCTGGTGGAACGAGCTGTATCCGAAGGAATGCGAGATCGACTCGGAGGGGCGCCGGCTCAATATGTCCTATGCCTCGGAGGTGTGGCGAACCCAGGTGGAGGAATTGCTTGAAGGCTATGTGCGCCACCTGCGACAGTGGGGATTGGCGGAGCGGGTGGTCGCCTACCAGCTCTGCCCGGGCATCTGCGGCGAGTGGATCAAGAACACTACCTCCATGAGCGCGCTCACCGGCGACTACAGCGAGCCCATGCGCCGCTATTTTCGCGCCTGGCTGCGCCGGGCATACGGGGAGGACGAGGGGCGGTTGCGGGCGGCCTGGGCCGATCCGGGGGCGAGCTTTGCTAGTGCCGAAGTGCCGAGTTGGGCCGCCCAGCACGCCACCACCCAGTGGCATTTCCGCGATGCGGCCAAAGAACGCCCGGTCATCGACTACTACCATGCCCTGGCCGAGTTAACCGCCCAGCGCCTGATCGGCTTCTGCCGCAAGGTCAAGACCCTCACCGGGGGCCATGCTCTGGCAGGGGCCTTTTTTGGCTACCTGATGGACCAAGCCTGGAACGATTGCTACTTCGGGGCGCCCATCGACGGGGGGTACTCGACCATTCAGCGCAGCGGCCACCTGGGGCTGCGCCGGGTGCTGGAGGCCCCGGAGGTGGACTTCATCGTCAGCCCGTACGGGTACGCCTTCCGGGGCCTGGGTGGGGACGGCCTGGCCATGCCGCCAAGCGAGTCGGTGCGCCTGCACGGCAAGCTCTACATCTACGAGGAGGACTCGCGCCTCCACAACCTGATGGACCCGGATGGCCGCAACTACGCTTTTGCGCACGCGGCGGCCATCCACCAGCGCTGCATGGGCTATGCCCTCACCCATGCGATGGCCATCTGGTGGTTCGCCGACCACCCGGCCGGCACCTACCTGAACCACCCGCACACCGAGCCCAGCCCTTTCAATCCCTGGCTGCGGCGCTTCCAGCGGCTGGGAGAATTCTCGCTGCACCTCGACCGCGGCCCCCAGGCTGAGGTGGCGGTGCTGATCGACGACGAGAGCTTCATCCACGAGACCCTCCGCAACAGCTTCAACCTGCCCGGCATCTTTTACCAGCGGGTGCAGGGCCTGGCCCGCTTCGGCGCTCCGCACGACGTGTACCTCCTGCAGGACCTGGCCGAGGGCCGGCTGCCGCCCTACAAGCTCTACATCTTTCTGAATGCCTGGAAGGTGGACCAGGAGCGGCGCGAGGCCATCGCCCGGGTGGTGCGGCGCCAGGGGCGCACGGCCCTGTGGATCTACGGGGCCGGGTACCTGGGGGAAGAGCCGGGGCTGGAGCAGATGGAAGCGTTGACGGGCTTCCGCTTTGGCAAGGGGGAGAATGCCTGGGGGGTGCAGATGTATCTTACGGACTTTGCGCACCCTATCACCCGGCTGATCCCCCAGGATTTGTTCTGGGGGACGCACACGGCCCTGGGGCCGCTCTTCCACCTCGAAGATCCTGCAGCCACCTGTTTGGGGCAGGTGATGTACTCGTTGGGGCGCTGCAAGCCGGGGATGGGGATCAAGGAATTGGGGGATTGGCGCTCGGTATACATCGCCGCGCCCAATATCCCGGCCCCGGTTTTGCGGGGCATCGCCCGGCACGCGGGGGTGCATCTGTACAGCGAGGCCGGGGACGTGCTGCACGCCACGCGGCAGTTGCTGGGGGTTCACACGGTGGCCGGTGGGGGCCGCACCTTTGCCCTGCCGGAACGGGTGGAGGTGGTGTACGACCTGTACCACGACCGCGAATTGGCCGGTGATGCCGACCGCTTTGCCGTCGAGCTGCCGCCGGCCTCCTCGGCGCTCTACTACACGGGCTCGCGCCGTTTATTGCAGGAGCACTGGCCGGCCTAAGTGGAGGAAGGCGACCCACTACAGCCTTTCTCAAGGCGTGGCCTCGCAGCCCTGCTCGCTAGCCCTGCCCCGCCGCCCTACCCCCTCAACGCCCCACACACTGGGGCGTTGAGGCTCCGCTCTCCCCGCAACTTCTCCCGCGGCCTTCCCTGCCCAACCGTTCCCGATGAGGAATACCCCCCACCTGCCGCTGCGCCAACCCTCGCGGCCCACCCCGCTGGGGTCATCCCTCCTCCGCTACGAAATTCAGGGCGTCGCTTAAGCGCCCACTGCTTTTTCCACCTCAGCCAGCGCCTCTTTTTCCCACTTCAGCGCTTCTTTCAGCAAGGTGATGCCCTGGGCGCGCTGCGCCGGGTCCTCAAGGCGGTCGGGCGGGCCCGGGGGGCGCGAAACCTAAGAGTTGGTTGAGGGCCTGGAGGCTCTCGGATTCCTTTTGGTAGTGGGCGGCGGCCCTGCTCAGGTGAGCGGCGGCTCTTTTGTCGCTGTGGCCGGCCAGGGTGTCCAGGTACGCGGCGGCGTCCTGGCGGGCGCCCAGGAGCAGTTCGAGGTGGAAGGCATTGGCCCAGTGGTCGGTGATCTGGTCCTGCTCCAGGGCGCTGATCCAGCGCTCGTAGGCCCGCAGCCCGTGGGAAAGGCCGCCCTGGTCTTCCTGGCGGGACATTTGAAGGGCGGTTTCCCGATAGGGTTTGCCGGCCTGGCCCAGGTCCACGGGCCGGCGCTCGCCCGGGAAGAAGGCGCCGAAGTCGCCGGTGTCGCGGTCGGGGATCTCGTCGAAGGGCATCCAGCCCTCCTCGTCCCAGGAGGAGACCAGGTAGAGTTCCTTCTCAGGGTCGTAGCCGCGCACTACCCGGCAGCCCCACTGGTGGAGGATAACCGGCTGGCCCTGGTCCAGGTTGCGCTGCACCTCCTTCCAGATGGTCTTCCGGCTGTCGCGGCCCCCAGGTTGGCGCTCGTTGCCCAGGATCAGCCTGGGTGAAAAACCCGACTGCCGGCCGGCCCGGAGCACCAGTTGGCCGGCGCTCTCTTCAATGCCGTCCCCGCCCGGATCATCCATCCATCCCACGGTATCCGAAACCGCCAGCCTGAAGGCGTAGCCGCTGAGGCCCATTAGTTCGGCCCGGGATAGGACCGAGTCCCCGCGCGCCGCGAGCACCCCTTCGACGGCGCCGACCAGGGTGGACGGGTTCATGACCCAGCGCGCCTTGTCCAGCACCACGGCCGCGGCCGAGGGCTTGAGAAACTAGTCGGCCTCCACCGATTTTATCACCTTGCCCAGGGTGGGGGCGTAGAAAACGAGGCCCTTCACCCTACTGCCCTCGTAGCGGGGGTCTTTCTCGTCCTCGCAGATGTTGAGGTTGAACTCGCAGCGCCCGCCCGTCTGCCCCACCTCGACCAGCAGGTGGTGGGCGCCGGCTGCCAGGGCTAGGGCGACCCGCTCGTTGGGCAGGCGGTGGCGGCGGGCCCCGGCAAAGCGGTACACCTCGACCCCGTCGATCCAGACCGCCAGGTCCTCGTCCGAGCCCAGCCACAACTGGGCCTGAACCTCCTGGGGCAGGCGGAACTCGGCGTACCCGGCCACCCGGCCCTCCCTGAAACCGCTGAAGAACTTGGCCAGATCGAGGCGGTCGTCGGAGAAGTAGACCGCCTCGGACCAGCCCTCCAGCCCTGGACGGGGCCGGGCCTGGGGGTCGAGGGTTTCGCCGGGGTTTAGCTGCCTGAGCAGCCAGGTGCGGTTGCCCTGCCCGTAGTGGCCCATCTCGCTCCAGGAGCCCTCGCCGGCGGGGGGCCGCACGAAGCGGCGGGCCAGTTGGGCCACGGGCTGGCCGTTGACGGTGATCTGGTCCTCGTGCATCCGGCCCATGCCCTCGCGGGCGGCTAGGGTGATGAACTCGTAGTCGTCGGGGTTGAGGCCCATCAGACGGGCGCAGGTGGCGTCTACGGCGACGATGTCGGAACCGGCGATGACGGTGTTCATACGCACCGGCACCCCGCCGCGACGGTCGGTCTTGTCCTTTTCCATGGCGACGACGGCGTCCACCACGGTGAAGCCCGGATTGGCCAGGGCGGTTAGATCGACGATGGTCTCGTCGAGGATCTGGGGGTTGTGGGGGATGCCCGGCCCCACGCCGGGCTGGCCGCGCAGCTTGGGCCAGCCGTACTTGAGGCCGGGGGCGATGCCGATGAAGTTCTTCATCGCCGCGGTCATGCCCACGTCCTGGGTGATCTTCATCACCGGCACGTTGATGAGGGCGTCGCAGTCGCGCACGGCCCGGGGCACCCAGAACTGCTCGCGGGCGTGCCACTGGTCGGGCACGGTAGTCAGCACCGCCTCGCCCACGTTGAGGTCCAAAAGGTCGAGGCGGATGCCCTCCAGGTCTGGATCGGCGAGCAGGGCGCGGTACCCGGCTTCGGCCCAGCCGTCTTCCACCTGGGCCCCGGTGGTGTCGGCGCCGGGCACGTCGGGGGCGATCCACTCGCCGGAGCCCTCGGCGATGGAGATACGCGCCTGGGGGGCGGCTTCGTGGACCAGCTTGACCACGGCCTTGACCACCCGCACGTCGGTGACCACCCCGGAGCCGGGCTTCTTCAGTTCGACGATGTTGACCTTGATGCAGACCCACTCGGCCCGCTCGTCGATCACCCCCTGGAGGCCCCCGCCCTGGGCCACGGCCCAGCGGGTCAGGTCCTCGATCTGGGCCTCGGTCAGTTCGGCATCCGGGGCGGCGGGCGCCTTTAGCTTGGCGTAGTCGGAGCGGACCAGGCCCACCACCGACTGGCCGGGCTTGGTGGCCGCGGAGACCGCGTCCACGGAAACGAGGTGGCGGCCGGGTTGCCAGGACCATAGGGTGAGGAGCAGGAGGGCGGCAATACCGAGGTGGCGCGGACTCATGGCGGGGTCCTTTGGGTGTAGGTTAAAGGGTTCGCAATGGGGAGCACCATGTCAACAGCAAGGAAGGTCCAAAGCGCGTTGGTACTCCTCGGGGGTGTTGAGGTTGGCGAAGAGCAGGCCGCGGGGGTCGAAGGGCTGCCATTCCGCGGGTTCCAGCAGGCGCAGGTCGAGGGATTGGCAGAAGGCGTGCATGCGCCGCTCGCCCTGAGCCAGGGTCGCTTCGACCAGGGGCAGGCAGGAGCGGGCGTACGCGGCACAGAGGGGCTGCAATCCTTGGGGGCTGCGGGGGACCACGGCCTGGTGGGTTCCAAGTTGGGCGGCGAGGAAGCGCAGGAACGGGGGGGTGAGGAAGGGCTGATCGCAGGCCAAGAGCAGCAGGGCCGGAGTGGAGGTGTGGTGGAGGGCGGTGCCCAGGCCGCCCAGGGGGCCGGCATCCGGATAGAGGTCGGGGATCACGGGCAGGCTCAGGTCGGCGTGATCGGTGGCCCGGCGGGCGACGATGAAGGTGGGGCAGTCGAGGGGGCGGACTGCAGCCAGGACTCTTTCGATCAGGGTTTGGCCGCCCAATTGGAGCCGGCCCTTGTCGCGGCCCATGCGCCGGCTCTGGCCGCCGGCGAGGATGGCTGCCGCAATTTGAAGCGGCGTCGGTGAGAGCCCCGTTCCGGATTTTCCCAAGGCGCGTCCTGCCGCACACCAACGTATGGTGTGCGTTGGTTGTGTGGGACCACCCGACGACCCCCATCCCCCGCAACGCCATTTATGTGGCTTATGCGCCCGCGGACTTCCCTTCCCAACCACTCTCCGGGAAAATCCTCCAGGGGTATCTCCCCACCGCGCTAGCGGCCGGGCTGCAACTGGGGCATGGAGAGGCGCACCTGGGTGGCCTGGGGCGAGGTGGGGGCGATTTCCAGGACGCGTTTCCAGGCGGCGCCGGCGCCGGCCCGGTCGTTCAACTCGTTGGCCAGGACCACCCCGAGGTTGTAGTTGGCATTGAGGTGGGTGGGAGCGTACGCGATAGCTTTGCGGAATTCGCGCACCGCATCCTCGTTGCGGCCGGTGCGGTGCAGGGAGGTGCCCAGGTCGGTGCGCACGTCGGGGTTTTCGGGATGGGCTTCGAGGTATAGGCGGTACTGGACGGCGGCCTCGGCGAAGCGCTCGCTGTCGTAGAGGGCGTTACCCAGTTGGAGGCTGGCCTCGTGGTCCTCGGGGGCGTGTTCCAGGTGGCGCTGCAACTGCTGGATGGTCTGGCTGAGGGCCAGCCGGTCAGGGCCTCCTCCCTGGGAGGCGGCCGGGGAGAGGGCGGGGTGGCTGGCCGGCGGGTTGGCCGGCCTGGGCTGGCCGGCCAACTGGCCCTGGACCAGGACCCCGGCGCTGAAGCCCAGCACCACCAGCAGCAGGCCGCCACCGAAGAGCACGAGGGGCGAGATGAAATAGCCAGGGGCGGCGGGTTGGGTGGGCGGGTGGGCAACATGGCGCCGGGGGGCCTGGCTCATGGACTACTCCTGGGAACTGCGGGTGCGGTTGTTGATCAGGGCGGCGGTGTACCCGGCGCCGAAGCCGTTGTCGATATTGACCACCACCACCCCCGAGGCGCAGGAGTTGAGCATGGTCAGGAGGGCTGAGAGGCCGTTGAAGCTGGCCCCGTACCCCACGCTGGTGGGCACGGCGACCACCGGGGCGTCCACCAGGCCGCCCACCACGCTGGCCAGGGCCCCTTCCATGCCGGCTACCACCACCACGGCCCGGGCGGAGCGGAGCTTCTCGGCGTAGGCCAAGAGGCGGTGGATGCCGGCCACCCCCACGTCGAAGATCCCCTCCACCTTGGCGCCCATGGCCCTGGCGGTGATCATGGCCTCGCGGGCCACCGGCAGGTCGGCGGTGCCGGCCGAGGCCACCACCACCAGGCCCTCCTCCTCCACCTGGGACCCTGAGGGCCGGATCAGCACTACCCGCGCCAGTTCGTCGTACTCGGCCTCGGGGAATTCCCGCACCAGGGCCTGGGCGGCCTCGGAAGCCAGCCGGGTGGCCAGCACCAGGGAGCCGCTGGCGGCCAGGCGCTGGGCGATGGCCAGGATCTGGGGGGTGGTCTTGCCCTGGCAGAAGATGGTCTCGGGATAACCCTTGCGCAGGGCGCGGTGGTGGTCGATGCGGGCGAAACCGATGTCCTCGAAGGGCAGGGTCTGGAGCTGGTGCAGGGCTTCCTCGGCGGAGACCTGGCCGCCGGCCACCTGTCGGAGCAAATGCTCGATGCTGCGTCTGTCCATAGGTTGAGGAAATAAAACAAGCGGGGCGGGGTTGTCAATCGGGGGAAGGAGCAGCCGGCCGCCGGCAAAAAATGCCCGACCCGGAGGGGCAGGGTGCCGGAAAGGCGGGGGAAAAAGGCCCTTGGCGGGCTGGCACGGTCATTGCATAGCGATTGGGGGTGCCCTTGCTGCCCCTGCCGCGTCCAGCGGAACCACCCTAAACGACCAAAGCCATGTCCACCGAAGTAACCCTGCTCGCCGCGCTCTTGCTGGCGGTGCCTATGCTCGTCAAATACCTGCTGGCCTTCCAACTGCGCAAGCTCTTGGACCTGCTCAAGGCTAGGGACCGCGAGGTCCGCGCCTTGCTGGCCCAGTTGCAGGCCCTGCGCCAGGAACAGCTGGCGGTGCGCAAGGCCAAGCTACGGGTCGAACAGCAGCACCAGCGGGTCCAGGTGCGCCGCAGCCTGATCGAGGAGCGCCTGGGCCAGTTGCAGGCCCACTGACTTAGGCCTAATCAAAGCAGGCTTCCGGATAGGCTCTCAGCGGCAGCAGCGGAAGCCGATATTGGAGCGGAAGTATTCCTGGTAGTCCGAGCCCAGGTCGCCGATGGCCTGGGTGCTGAAGTCGAAGCCGGCCGGCAGGGCCGGCAATGGCTCGGCAAACTCCCCGCACTCGCGCAGGCTCAGCACGCTGTTCAGCGTGTAGGTGGCCGCGGTCTGACTCGAATCCACCCACACCCATTCCGCCGCGTTTCCGGTCAGGTCGTACACCCCTGCGGCCCCGCAGTTGGCAAAGGCGCCGGCCACGGAGAGGAATTCGGAGAGGAAGTCCGCGTCCGGCTCGCTGGTGGCGAAAAAGGAGTTGGGGGTATTGCAGAAGCGCAGGCCAAAGTCAAGTTCCACTAAGCCTGCCGGATCATCGGTGGAGGAATAGGAGCGCAGATCGGCACCCTGGCAGGCCCCCCGCCATTCCTCCGCCAGGCAGAGCCGCCCGCCCAGCGTGGCGCACAATTCCACCGCCCGAAAAAAGGAACTGGCCTGCGCGGGCTTGGAGCCGCGCTGGTTGGGGTACTCGTACGCATCGATCTCAAAGGCGTGCCGGGAGCCGTCGGGCCTGGACAACTCGAGAAGGACGGAGCCGGCCAAGGGCCCTTCGGGGGGGGGCGGCACCCGCACCAGGACCTGGGTGCCGACGGTGTCGGCCCCGTCGCTGGCCCGCAGGGCGAAGAGGTAGTCGCCGGGGAGCAGGGGGATGAAACGCAGGCGGGCGTGCGCGTTGTCGAGGCGCTCTGTCTGGAGGTTGGCCCGGGGGCCCGTCAGTTGCTCCCAGGTGTATTCCAGGTCGTCGTCCTCCGCGTCCGCGCCCACTGCCTGCAACTGGGCAAAGGGGGCGGTGAAGGCGATGGTGGTGTCGGCGGTGATGCTGAGGGCCGGGGGGCTCTGGACCACCTCGATGACAAAGGTTTCGGTGGGGTCCTCGGTGGTGGGCTGGTGGTCGCTGACGGTGAGGCGCAGCAGAAAGAACTCGGAAGAGCCGTTGATCTGGTCAGGGGCGATCCACTCGGTAGCCCCGGCGGTGGAATCGCGGAAGCTGCCCTCCCCGAAGGAGGTCCAGGTGTAGGAGATCGGGTCGTCATCCTCGTCAGTAGCCCGTGCCTGCAGGCTGACGGTGTCGCCGCGGCCCACCCGGGTGGTGACGACCTCGCTGAGGCGCAGGTTGGGGGGCTGGTTGGGCAATTCCTGGTTGAAGAGGCTGCAGGAGGCAAGCAACGGGAGCAATGCCGGGAGGAGCAGTATTTTAGTCATCTAGAAAAGCCGACGCGTCGGTCAGGAACCCGTTCCGGCTTTTCCCAAGGCGCGTCTCTGCTCAAACCTGTTCGCCGAGGAGGAGTTCGAGGACCCGTTCGAGGTCGTTGTCATCGTAAAACTCGATGGCGATGTGGCCTTTTTTGGCGTTGCGGTGGATGGCCACCCCGGTGCCGTAGCGGTGCTGGAGCTTTTCCTGGAAGAGGGTCAACTGCGGGTCGCGCTTCTCGCGGCCGTTGGTGTTGCCGTTGGCCCGGGCGCGTTTGTCCCGGCCGCTGCGGCGGGCCCGCACCGCCCGCTCCAGGTCGCGCACAGTCATCTGCTCCTTCAGGCAACGGCGGGCCAGTTCGAGCTGGTCCTCCTCCTCCAGGCCTAGCAGGGTGCGGGCGTGGCCCATCTGCAAGACCCCCTGGCGCAGGTGGTCCTGGATCTCGAGGGGCAGCTTGAGCAGGCGCAGGGCGTTGGCGATGGTGGAGCGGTCCTTGCCCACCTTCTGGGCCACGTCTTCCTGGGTGAGGAAGCAGGTGTTCATCAGGGACCGATACCCTTCTGCTTCCTCGATGGGGCTGAGGTTCTCCCGCTGGATGTTCTCGATCAGCGAGATCTCCATCAACTCCTGGGGCGACTCGATCTCGTAGATGATGGCCGGGATGGTGTCGAGGCCGGCCTTCTTGGTGGCCCGCCAGCGGCGCTCGCCAGTGATGATCTGGTAGCTCTGGCCCACCCGGTTGACGGTGATGGGCTGGATGATGCCCTTCTCCTTAATGGAGCGCATCAGGTCTTCGAGCCGCTCCTCGTCGAAGCGGGTGCGGGCCTGGTGCGGGTTGGGCTCGATCTCGTCGATCTTGAGCTGCACCACCTGGCGGGTCTGGTCGCCGTTGGCGTGGGTGTCCCCGTACTCGGGAATGAGGGCGTTGATGCCTTTGCCCAGGACCGGTTTCTTACCCATGATTGATGACTTCTCCTGCCAGGCTCATGTAATTCTGGGCCCCTGGCGAGAGGATATCGTAGAGCACGATGGGCTGGCCGTGGCTGGGGGCCTCGGCCAGGCGCACGTTGCGGGTGATGGCGGTCTTGTAGACCTTAGTGCCAAAATAGGATTTCACCTCGGCAGCCACCTGGCGCGACAGGTTGAGCCGGTGGTCGAACATGGTCAGCAGCACCCCGGCGATCTGCAACTTGGGGTTGAGGTGGCGCTGGATGAGGCGGATGGTGTTGAGCAGCTTGCCCAGGCCCTCCAGGGCATAGTACTCGCACTGGATGGGGATGAGCACCTGGTCGGCGGCGGTGAGGGCGTTGACGGTCAACAGGCCCAGGGAGGGAGGGCAATCGACGATGATGTAGGCGTACTTGCCGGCCACCTCCTTGAGAATGCCTTCGAGCTTCTGCTCGCGGGCGATCATGGTGACCATCTCGATCTCGGCGCCGGTGAGGTTGATGTGCGAGGGGATCAGCGAGAGGCAGGGGATCTTGGTCTGCCGGATCACCGCGCCCAGGGGTTGGTGGCCCAGGAGCACATGGTAGATGTTCGCTTCCTCCACCTCGGGGGCTGGCACCCCGCAGCCGCTGGTGGCATTGGCCTGGGGGTCCATGTCGATGAGCAGGGTGGGCTGCTCGGCCACGGCCAGGCAGGCGGCCAGGTTCACCGCGGTGGTGGTCTTGCCCACGCCCCCCTTCTGGTTGGCGATGCCGATGATCTTGCCCATGGCTCCCATCGGGCGGCTAGCGGCGCCGCCGCGCCACGGCGGCAGGTTTGGCTTTGGCCTTGGCCGGGGTTTTTGCTTTGGCCTTGGGTCTGGCTGCGGTTTTGGCTTTGGGTTTCGCCTTGACGTTAGGCTTGGCTTTGGTTTTGGCCTTGGCTTTGGACTGCTGCTCCTGCACCGCGGCCTGGGCGGCGGACAGGCGGGCGATGGGTACCCGGTACGGGGAGCAGGAGACGTAGTCCATGCCCACCCGGTGGCAGAAGCCCACGGAGGCCGGGTCCCCCCCGTGTTCGCCGCAGATACCTACCTTGAGCCCCTTTCGCGCCTGGCGGCCCCGCTCGGTGCCCAGGCGGATCAATTGGCCGGTGCCCTCCTGGTCGAGGGTCTGGAAGGGGTCGGCGGCGAGCACGCCCTTCTCGACGTACACGGGCAGGAATTTGCCGGCGTCGTCGCGGCTGTAGCCAAAGGTGAGCTGGGTCAGGTCGTTGGTGCCAAAGCTGAAGAACTCGGCCTGGCTGGCGATCTGGTCGGCCACCACCGCGGCGCGAGGCACCTCGATCATGGTGCCCACCAGGTAGCTGAGCTTGAGCTTGTGGGCTTTGCCCACAGCTTGGGCCAAACGGTCGGTCATCTCCTTGAGGTCGGTGAACTCCCGCAGGGTGCCCACCAGGGGGATCATCACCTCGGGCAGGGCCTGGACGCGCTGCTTGCGAACGGCCACGGCGGCCTCGAAGATGGCCTCCACCTGCATCTCGTAGATCTCGGGGAAGGTGACGCCCAGGCGGCAGCCCCGGTGCCCCAGCATGGGGTTGAACTCGTGCAGGGAGGCTACCTTCGCGCGGATCTTCTCCATCGAGACCCCCATCTGGCGGGCCATCTCCTCCTGCTGGGCCGGCTCGTGCGGCAAAAACTCGTGCAGGGGCGGGTCGAGCAGGCGTATGGTGACCGGCAGGCCCTTCATCGCCCGGAAGATCCCCTCGAAATCCCCCTGCTGCATGGGCTTGAGTTTGGCCAGGGCCTGGCGGCGGCCGGCCTCGTCGTCGGCCAGGATCATCTCGCGCACGGCGATGATGCGGTCCCCCTCGAAGAACATGTGCTCGGTGCGGCACAAGCCGATGCCTTCGGCCCCGAAGCGGCGGGCCACCTCGGCGTCGTGGGGGGTGTCGGCGTTGGTGCGCACCCGGAGCCGGCGGGTCTTATCGGCCCACGTCATCAGGGTGGCAAACTCCTTGGAGAAGGTCGCCGCCTGAGTGGGGACCTGGCCGAGCATCACCTCGCCGGTAGAGCCGTCGATGGAGATCCAGTCGCCTTCGCGCACGGTCTTGCCCGTGGCGACGAAGAGGCCTTTGGCGTAATCGATGGAGAGTTCGCCGCAGCCGGCCACACAGCACTTGCCCATGCCCCGGGCCACCACTGCCGCGTGGGAGGTCATGCCGCCGCGGGCGGTGAGGATGCCCTGGGCGGCGTGCATGCCGCCGATGTCCTCGGGGGAGGTCTCCTGGCGCACCAGGATGACCTTTTCGCCCCTGGCGGCCCAGGCTTCGGCCTCCTCGGCCTGAAAGACCACCCGGCCGGTGGCTGCCCCCGGCGAGGCAGGCAGGCCGCGGCCGATGACCTCGGTCTTGGCCGATTCGACGAAGCCGGGGTGCAGCAATTTGTCCAAATCCTTGGGTTTGACCCGCATCACCGCCTGGGCCTGGGTGATCAGCCCCTCGCGGGCCATGTCCACGGCGATCTTGACCGCCGCGGCGGTGGTGCGTTTGCCGTTGCGGGCCTGGAGCATCCACAGCTTTCCCTGTTGGATGGTGAACTCCAGGTCCTGCATGTCCTTGTAGTGCTGTTCGAGGGTGGCGCAGACCTGGCGGAACTGGCGGTAGGCGGCGGGCAGTTGGTCGTTGAGCCTGGCCACCGGATCAGGGGTGCGGATGCCGGCCACCACGTCCTCACCCTGGGCGTTAATCAGGTACTCGCCGTAAAGCTTCTTCTCGCCGGTGGAGGGGTTACGGGTGAAGGCCACCCCGGTGGCGCAGTCCTGGCCCATGTTGCCGTAGACCATAGACTGCACGTTGACGGCGGTGCCCCACGCGTGGGGGATACCCTCCAGCTCGCGGTACTTGATGGCCCTGGCCCCGTTCCAGGAACTGAAGACCGCGCCGACGGCCCCCCACAACTGCTCGGAGGGGTCCTCGGGGAAGGGTTTGCCCAGGCGGCGGGAGATCTCGGCCTTGAACTCCCCGACCAGTTCCTTGAGGTCCGCGGCGCTCAGTTCGGTGTCGAGGTGGACGTTGCGGGCGTGCTTCTTGTGCTCGATCAGGACCTCGAAGGGATCGACCTCCTTGCCCTCGGGGCGCAGGCCCATGACCACGTCCCCGTACATCTGCACGAAGCGGCGGTACACGTCGTAGCAGAAGCGCTCGTTGCCCGAGCGGGCGATGAGGCCGGCGATGATCTGGTCGTTGAGCCCGAGGTTGAGCACCGTCTCCATCATGCCCGGCATCGAGGCCCGGGCCCCGGAGCGCACCGAAAGTAGCAAGGGGTTGGCCGGGTCGCCGAAGCGGGCGCCCATCTTCTGCTCCACTTCTTTGAGGGCGCTCTCGACCTGCTTCTTCAGTTCGGCGGGGTAACTCTTAACGTGCTGGTAGTAGTAGGTACAGACCTCGGTGGTGATGGTGAAGCCGGCCGGGACCGGCAGGCCCAGCTTGGACATCTCGGCCAGGTTGGCCCCCTTGCCGCCCAGCAGGTTGCGCATCGAGGCGTCGCCGGCGGTCTTGGGGGTGCCAAATAGATAGACGTATTTTTGCGCCATGGAGACGTCGCTTTCTACCAAGAATACAGAGGAAAAAGATGCGCCGGCGGGTGGCCGGAGAAGCGCTGCTGGGTCATGCTGGGGAAAATCGGCCTCGTTGAGGAGGTAATATATTGAAAGGGTGGGGCAGAGGCAACAGAGTTCACCCCCACACCTTTTCCCACTGCCGGCTGGATGCGGAGCGGTAGATGGCCAGGGCGGCGCGCAGCTCGCCCAGGGCGGATTCGGGGCCGGCGGCGAGGGGTTTGCCGTCGAGCACGGCGCGGGCGAAATCCTCCAGTTCCGGCCCAAAGGACTTGGCGTAACCCTGAGGTTCCATTAGGGTTCTGCCCTGGCGGTGCTCCCGGTCGTACAGGCGGATACCCCCCCCGAAGGCGCCGTCGAGCACCAGTTCTCCCTTGGTGCCGGTGATCCGCCACCAGGGCTCGGGGCCCATCGGGGTGGCCACCATCATGGCGTCGAAGCCAGCCACCGCCCCTGACTGGAAGCGGAAGATGGCCCGGACCAGCGACTCCCCCTCCATCTGCGCCAGGGGATGGCCGATGACGGCCACCACCTCATCCAACTCGCCCATCCACATGCGCAGGGGCCTGATCCAGTGGGAGCCCCCGTCGATGGTGATGCCCCCGCCGGCGCGCGATTTCTCGTAGCGCCAGGGCTTCTTCTCCTTGAACCAGTACTCGTCGAACTCGCAGACAAAGGCGGCCCGGGCGGTGATGATCTCCCCCAGGTCACCGCTCTGGATCACTTCCTGGGCTTTGACGACCTCGGGCCAGTACTGGGCGTTCTCGGCCACCATGAATACCGTGCCGGCCTTCTTGGAGGCCTCCAGAATGCGGGCGCAGCCCTCCAGGGTGGGGGCCATGGGTTTTTCGAGCAGTACGTGCTTGCCGGCGGCAAAGGCCTTGAGGGCGCAGGGTTCGTGCAGGTCGTGGGGCAGGAGGATGTCCACCGCGTCGAACTGGCCCATTTCGAGGGCCTCGTCGTAGGAGGTGAAGACCTGGGCGCCGGTCTCGGCGGCGTAGGCTTCGGCCTTGGCCCGGTCGGTGTCGATGGCGGCGGTGACCTTGACGCGTGGGACGCGCTCTTTGATGCCGTTGAGGTGGTAGCGGGCGATGGCGCCGCAGCCCAGCAGGGCGAGGCGGAGGGTGTCGGGCATGGAATGGGCTCCTGGAAGGGGTAGAGAGGGCAAAAATACAGCGTGGAGGAGAAAGGGGCAACAGGAGGAAAACTTGCCGAGGAATAGTCGAATTTGTTAAATTTGGACAGATATTCTTGCGGAGGGATGAGAAGATGAGCAGATGGCTAATGGCAGTGGCGGTTGGGCTGACCCTTGCTGGCGCGGGATTGGCCGAGGAGGACGAGGGCCGCCTGACCGGAAAGGTGACGGACGAGGCCGGCCAGGCCCTGGTGGGGGCCAACGTGGCGGTCAAGGGCCCGCAGATCCCTGGCGGAAAAGGGGTGAGCACCGACGGCCAGGGAAGTTACCAGATCGGTGATTTGCACCCAGGCACCTACCAGGTGACAGCTACCTACGTGGGGCACAAGGCCGCGGCCCAGGAGGTCTACGTAGCGGCCGGCCAGGCTCTCAAGCTCGACCTGGTCCTCAATTCTACCTCGATCGTGCTGGAGCAGAGTCTGGTTTCCGCCTCTCGCGTCCAGGAAAAGATCCTCGATGCGCCGGCATCGGTCGCTGTGGTCGAGGCGCCCGAGATCCGCAATCAGCCGGTGCTCAGTGTCTCGGAGCACATCAAGAACGTGCCGGGGGTGGACTTCGCCCGCACCGGTTTGGTGCAGAGCAGCGCGGTGGTGCGCGGGTTCAACAACGTCTTTTCCGGGGCGCTGATGACCCTGACGGACAACCGCCTGGCCCACGTGCCCTCGCTGCGCCTCAACGCCTACAACTTCATCCCGGTGGTCAACGACGATATCGAGCGCATCGAGGTGGTGCTGGGCCCCGGTTCGGCGCTCTACGGGCCCAACAGCGCCAACGGGGTGATGCACATCCTCACCCGCTCGCCCCTCGACGCGCAGGGCACCTCGGTGCGGCTGGGCGGGGGAGAGCGCAGCCTGCGCCAGGTGGAGTTTCGCAGCGCCGGCCTGGTCACGCCCCGTCTTGGCTACAAGCTTTCGGCCCAGTACTACGCCGGCACCGACTGGAAATACCAGGACCCGGTGGAGAACCAGGCCCGCGCCGTCAACCCCAGCCTTAAGGCCCGCGACTTCGACCTGCAGCGGCGGGGGGGCGAGTTGCGCCTCGACTACCGGCCCGGCGAGCGCTTCAGCGCCATCGCCGCCCTGGGCCACAACCAGGGAGATTTCATCGAGATGACCGGCCTGGGCGCGGCCCAGGCCAAGGACTGGGCGTACAACTACGCGCAAATGCGCCTGCTTTACGGCAACTGGTTCGCCCAGGCTTTTCGCAACTGGAGCGACGCTGGCAAGACCTTCCTGCTTCGCGACGGGGCCGGCATCGTCGATAAATCAAGCCTGACCGCCTTCCAGGTGCAGCACCTCGCGGCCCTGGGCGGCCGGCAGCGCTTCATCTACGGCTTCGACGCCCTGCTGACCCGGCCCGACACCGAGGGCACCATCACCGGCCAGAACGAGGGCGACGACAACATTAACGAACTGGGCGGCTACCTGCAGAGCGAAACGGCGCTGCATTCCAAGGTGGACCTGGTGCTGGCCCTGCGCTACGACGACCACAACCGCATCGATAAGGCCGAATGGTCGCCCAGGGCGGCGCTGGTCTTCAAGCCCCGCGAGACCCAGATCCTGCGCCTGACCTACAACCGCGCCTTCAGCACCCCCACCACCAACAACCTCTTCCTCGACCGGCGCTCCAGCACCGATCCCTTTGGTCTAAAGCGCTTGGGGCTGCCCTCGGGCATCGACATCGTCGCCCAGGGCACCTACCGCGAGGGCTTCGACGGGGGCTTCACCTTTGGGCGCAACGAGAGCGGCAAGCTCTACTTCAGCTCGCCCTTCATGCCCACGGCGGGCCGCTCGCTGGTGCTGGACGACCCGTCTATCGCCGGGGCTATGTGGGGCCTCGGCCGGCAGGCGGTGCTGGCGCAGTTCACCCCCCAGTTCCAGGCTTTGGTGACCCAGCAACTGGTGCTGGCCGGCGTGGCCCAGGCTGCGGCGCAAGCCCAGGCCCAGGCCCTGGCCGCAGGTTTACCCAACCTGCTGCCGGCCCAGTTGTCGGGCCTGAAGCACAGCCTGATGGAACTCAATCTGGGCAAGGTAGCCTCCGGGGCGGCCAACCCCTTTGACGTGGTGAGCGGGGTCAACGACGTGCCCCTCACCAAGCCGACCATTACCCGGACCTACGAACTGGGGTACAAGGGACTCATCGGCGGCCGGCTGGTGGTGGCCGCCGACGCGTACCGCACCCAGACCAAGAACTTCGTCGGGCCGCTGGCGGTGGAGACCCCCAACGTCTTCCTCGACCCGGCCAGCCTGGCTCAGGCCCTGGGGCCGGCCCTGGCCGCGGCGCTGCAGGACCCGGCCAACGCGGCCCTGGCCCAGGCCCTGGGCGGGCTGGACAGCCAGCTCCTGGGCGGCAATGGCAACGGCACGCCCCTGGACGAGTTGACCACCCAGGTGGTGGGCGGGGTGGCCCGCATCCCCTTCGGCACGGTCAGCCCCTTGCAGGCCTACGACCCGAACGCGGTCATCCTGACCTACCGCAACTACGGGTTGGTGACGGTCAAGGGCATGGACCTGAGCCTGACCTACTACCTGGGGGATGTGTGGAGCTTCAGCGGCAACTTCTCCTGGGTGGACAAGAACCTGTTCAAGAACCTGGACAACATCGCCGACGTCGCCCTCAACTCGCCCAAACAGAAGCTGCGCTTGGGGGTGATACGGGAGCTGCCGCAGTGGCGGCTGCGGGCCGGGGCCGGGGTGCGCCACAACGGCTCCTACCCGATGGCCTCGGGGGTGTACGAGGGGAAGGTGAAGTCCTACACCTTGGTGGACCTCAACCTGGTCTACCGGCTGCCGGTGGAACGGGATCTGTCGCTGATCGTCAATGCCGATAACCTGCTGGACAAGCAGCACCAGGAGTTCATCGGCGCTCCACAGATCGGCCGGCTGGTCTTTGCGCAGTTGGGGGTGAACTTCTAAATTGTCGGAGAAAAAGCAAAAGCGGGACGGGGAAACCATCCCCGTCCCGCTTTTTTGTCTGGTGGAGCTGATATCTTTCAGGTCGCCTGCCCGCCGCGGGCCATCACTACCTTGCCGGTGCGCACCATCTCGCGCAGGTCGAACTTCCCCAGCAGGGACTCCAGGGCGTCCATCTTGTCGGAAGTGCCGGTGGCCTCGATGGTGATGGTCTCCTCGGAGATATCCACGGTCTTGCCGCGAAAAGCCTCGGCAATTTGCAGGATTTCGGTGCGTTCGGGCACCGAGCAGCCCACCTTGAAGAGGGCCAGTTCCCGGGTGACGGCCTGGTCGTCGGTGTGGTCCTTGGCGTGGATGACGTCCACCAGCTTGTTGAGTTGGAGGATGATCTGGTGCAGCACGTCCTCGGGCCCGCTGGAGGTGATGGTCATCCGCGAGGTGTGCGGCAGGTGGGCCGGCGAGACCACCAGGGACTCGATGTTGTAGCCGCGGCGGGCAAAGACCTGACTGATGCGCATCAGCACGCCGGGCCGGTCGTTGACCAAGAGGCCGATGGTGGTTTTCTGGGTTTTCAGGGCGGCGTTTTCCATCAGGTGCTCCCGGTCGGTTTTTCAAGTTTGTACTTGGGCGGCTCGGTGATCATCTCGCTGAGGGCCGCCCCGGCGGGGATCATCGGGAAGACATTGTCCTCCTTTTCGCACTCGGCGTGGATCACGCAGGGACCCTCGTTATGGGCCAGGGCCTGCCGGAGGACCTTGTCGATATCGGCGGTGCGCCGAAGGTGGAAGCCCTTGATCCCGTAGGCTTCGGCCAGCATGACGAAATCCGGGTTGCCCTCCAGGTCCACCCCCGAGAGCCGGTTGTCGAAGAAGAGGTTCTGCCACTGGCGCACCATGCCCAGGTAGCGGTTGTCCAGCACCAGGACCTTGATGGGCAGGCGGTGCAGGGCGGCGGTGGCCAGCTCACACATGGTCATCTGGAAACCCCCATCGCCGACGATGGCCGCCACCAGCTCGCCGGGCCGGCCGAACTGGGCCCCCACGGCGGCCGGAAAGCCGTAGCCCATGGTCCCCGCCCCGCCCGAGGAGAGCCACTGGCGGTGGTAGCGGGTCTGGTAGAACTGGGCGGCCCACATCTGGTGCTGGCCCACGTCGGTGGTGACGATGGCCTTGCCTTCGGTCAGGTGGTAGAAACGGTCGATGACCGCCTGCATCTTGAGCCCGCCCTTGCGGCCGTAGTGCAGGGGGTACTTGTGTTTCCATTCCTCAATCTGGGCCAGCCAGACCTCCGAGTCCGTGGGCTCGACGTGGTGGATGAACTCCTCCAGCACCTGGCGGGCGTCCCCCTCGATGAAGACGTCGGGCCTCAGCACCTTGCCGTACTCGGCCGGGTCGATGTCCACGTGGATCTTGGCGGCATCGGGGCAGAAGGCCGAGAGCTTGCCGGTGATGCGGTCGTCCCAGCGGGCCCCCACCGACATGATCAGGTCGCAACCGGCCACGGCCTTGTTGGCGTACGCGGTGCCGTGCATACCCAGCATACCCACCGAGAGGGGGTGCTGCTCGGGGAAGCTGCCCTTGCCTAACAGGGTGTTGGTGACGGGCATACGGGTCTTTTCGGCAAAGGCTAGGGCGACCTCGTGGGCCCCAGCGGCGATGCAGCCCCCGCCGAGGTAGAGCACCGGGCGGCGGCATTTGCGCAGGAGTCGGGCCGCCTCCTTCAGGTGCTGGGGGTCGGGTTTGGCCTGGGCGTGGTACCCGGGGAGGAAGATCTGCTCCGTGAAATCGGCGTTGCACTCGGCCGAGGTGACGTCCTTGGGCAGGTCCACCAGGACGGGGCCGGTGCGGCCGGTGGTGGCGATGTGGAAAGCCTCGTTCATCACCCGAGGGATGTCCTCGGCGTCCTTGACCAGGTAGGAATGCTTGACCACGGGCATGGAGACGCCGAAGACGTCGGCCTCCTGAAAGGCGTCCTTGCCGAGCATGGGGGTGATGGTCTGGCCGGTGAGCACCACCATGGGTACCGAGTCCATCTGGGCGGTGAGCAGCCCGGTGATGGTGTTGGTGGCACCGGGGCCGGAGGTGACCAGCACCACGCCGGGTTTGCCGGTGGCCCTGGCGTACCCGTCGGCCATGTGGGTGGCGCCCTGTTCGTGGCGGGTGAGGATGAATTTGAGCTGCTTGGAGTCCACCAGGGCATCGAAGATGGGCATGGCGGCCCCGCCTGGGTGCCCGAAGATGTGCTCGACGCCGTGCCTTTCGAGGGCTTCGATGACCTTGTCCGCGCCTCTGGCCATATGTTGCCTCCAAAATAAAGGTTTAAAAATGAATATGTATATCTAATGATTAAATTATACGATTTTCAATGCATGATCGCAAGATAATGGTTTGTAATCTATCATGTTTATCGGAAAAACCTCGATAATTTTGGAGAAGGAAATAAAAAAGGGGCTATTTGATGAAAAATAGCCCCGAAAAATACAGAGCGGACCCAAGGGTGCCCACGCCCACTCCCAGCGTCTCCCAAATCCCGGCTCTTCCCCTGGCTCCTCAAATTGCGCTTCCCCACCTCCCCACCCTGCTAGCCTACCCCCGCCCTCTCCCCTGAGAGACGCCCCTTACACCTGCCGCTGCGCTAACCCTGGCGGGCCCCCCGGCTGGGTCATTCCCGCGGCCCGCTGGATATCCGGGGATCTCCGGCGGGGGGGAGATGACCCCGAAAACCTTTCCCTGGGGAGTAATTGGGCAGAGAAGCACGCGTGGCGCGGGGCCGGGTAGCGGAGCCAGAGCGAGCGGGTGGGCAGGACGCGCCTTGGGAAAGGTTGAAGTGGGTTGCTCCCCGATGCCCCTTGCTACCTCATCCCCACACTTCCTTGAGCAGTCTGATCCAGTTGCCGGCCAGGATGCCTTCCACGTCGGCGGGGGCGTAGCCGCGCCTGTGGAGAATGGGGGCGAGGTGCTGGAGGTCGGCGATGGTGTTGAGGTCGCGGGGGGACTGCTCCTGGCCGTAGCCCCCGTCCAGGTCGGTGCCGATGCCGCAGTGTTTGGAGGTGCCCATGAGTTGGGCGATGTGGTCGATGTGGTCGGCTACGGTCTCCAGGGTGGCGGCGGTGCGCTGCTGGTTGGCCGGGGTCTTGCGCTTCCACCCTGGGTCGAGCATCCAGGCGTCGAGGGCGGTGCCGATCACCCCGCCGCGCTGGGCGATGGAGCGGATCATCTCGTCGGTGAGTTGGCGCTGGCCGGGGACCAGGGCGCGGCAGTTGTGGTGCGAGGCGCAGACCGGGCCGTCGTAGCAGTCGAGCACTTCCCAATGGGCCTGGTCGGTGAGGTGGGTCATGTCGACGACGATGCGGGCGGCCCGCAGGGCGTCGAGCAGGGGCTTGGCCCTGGGCAGCAGGCCGCCCTCGGTGCCGGTGCCGTGGGAGTAGGCGCTGACTCCGTAGTGGGAGATGCTGACCATGCGCAAGCCGAGGTCGTGCCACTCCTGCACATTGTCCGGCCCCAGGATGGGATCGGCGCTCTCCATGGCTAGCACCATGCCGAAGGGCGTGTCGGCCTGCGGGTTCTTCCAGGCCGCGGCCATCTGGTCTAAGTCGCCGGAATTGCGGATGAAGCGCAAAAAGCCCTGCCGCTCCAGCACCTGGTAGTAGGCGGCATGGCCCCGGCCCACGGCGTAGCACTGGTCCTGGGTGTACATGCCGGTGCGGGTCCAGCGGTCGTGGGGGTCTAGGCGCGACATCACAGTGGCGAAAAAGATCCCTACCTGGCCCCGGCGCAGTTCGGGGAGGGTGGTGGTGCAGGCCCCAAAGGAATCGTGGAGGGCCACCGGGTCGTGGGTGCGCACGGTGGCCGCCGGCAGGGTGAGGTCGCGGTTGAGTTGCAGGGCGTCGAAGGCGAGGTCGAGGTGGCTGTCGATGATGAGGGGCATGGGGGTCTCCGATATGCTATGGTGATGCGGTAAGGGCGATAGGGGCAGGTTTCAAACCTGCCCCTACCCCCACGCCTGGCGGAAGAATCTCAGCAAATTCCCGTGGGCGAACCGGGCGATGTCGGCCTGGCTGAAGCCGCGCCTATCGAGGATGCCCAGGAATTTTTGCAGGTCGGCAATGGTGTCGTAGTCGGTGGGCGAGGTTTCGCGACCAAAGCCGCCGTCCAGGTCCGAGCCGATGGCCACATGCTCGCAGCTGCCGGTAAGCTGGCAGATGTGGTCGATGTGCTCGATCACCGCCTTCATCGAGCGCTTGGCCGTGGCGGGCCAGGTCTCGGGATGGTCGAAGTTCCAACTCGGGTTGAGCATGGGCTCGGCGAAGACCATGCCGAGCACCCCGCCCCGCTCGGCGAGGGCGCGGATCATCTCGTCGCTCAGGTGGCGCTGTCCGGGGACCAGGGCGCGGCACATGCAGTGGCTTGCGTGGACGGGGCCGTCCCAGTGTTCGAGGATTTGCCAGAAGGTGAGGTCCGCGGCGTGGGTGAGGTCGAGGATTACGCCGGCGGCTCGCAGGGCGTCCATCAGGGGATAGGCGTTGGGGAAGAGGCCGCCCCGGGTGCCGGTGCCGTGGCCCCAGGTGTTGACGCCAAAGTGGGTGATGCCCACCGAGCGCAGGCCCCACTGCCACCACTGGGAGACGTGGTCGGGGTCGAGGATGGGGTCGGCGCTCTCCATGGAAAGGATGAGGCCCACCGGGGTCTGGGGGGTGGGCTGCTCCCAGGCTTTGACGCTGGCCTCCAGGTCGGCGAGGGTACGGATGAATTTGAGTTCGCCCCGGCGCTCCAGCGCCCGGTAATAGTGCAGATGGGATTGGCCGATGGCCGCGGCGGCGGTCTGGGTGCGCATGCCGTCGTTCATAGTGACCCCGGGCATCTGCACCCGGGACATGATGGTGGAGAGCATGATGCCCACTTGTCCTTGGCGCATGGCTGGCATGGTGACGGTGACTACCCCCTTGCCCATTGGCTCTAGTCCCCGGCGCTCGCGCAGGGAGTCGGGGTGGTCAGGGCCGCGGGGAGGGTCGGGGTCCTCGCGCTCGCGGAGTTCCTGTACGGTGAGGGTGAGGTCGCGGCGGTGGTAGGTGGCGTTGTAGGCCATGTCGAGATGGCCGTCGATGATCAGCATAGACACCTCATTTCAGTGTTGCACTTGTGGGCATCGAGAGACGGTCCCTTTTTCGCGCCGGGGGGCGACCCACTCCAGCCTTTCCCAAAACGCGTCCTGCCCCCTCGCTCGCATAGTTCCGCTACCCGGCTCCCCAACACGCGGACTTCCCCGCCCTACCACTCCCCAGGGAAAGGCTTACGCGGACATCCCCCCGTCGCTGCGCATATTACTTCCCAGAATCGCCTTCAGGGCACTCCCACATCCCTGGCGGATCGCTCCGGGGTCATCTCCCCGACGCCTACGATACGCGGTATTTCTGGATGGTCTCTTCGCGAATGGTGACGCCCAGGCCAGGGCCTTCGGGGAGGTGGATGTAGCCGTCCACGATGGGGAATTTCTCCACAGTGAGGTCGTGGCGCAGGGGGGAGTCGGCCATGCAGTACTCGAAGACCTCGCCGTGGGGGGCGGCGGCCAAGCCGTGCAGGGAGGCGGCGATGGTGATGCCACTCTTAAAGCTGTGGTTAACCACCTTGCGGTGCAGGCGGTGGGCCAGCCTTCCCACTTCCACCATTGTAGAGATGCCGCAGCGGCCTGGGTCGGGCTGCACCCAGTCGAGGCCGCCTTCGACCAAGAGGCGCTCGAAGTCGGGGAAGCGGGCTTCGGCCTCGCCGGTGGCGATGGGCAGGGGGCTGGCGGTGCAGAGGCGGGCGTACCCGGCCACGTCTTCGGGGTGCAGGGGCTCCTCCAGCCAAAAGGGCCGGTACTCAGCGAATTGGTGGGCCCGCTTGAGGGCGGTCTTCCAATCCCAGACCTGGCCGGCGTCGATGAGCACGTCCACCTTTTCGCCCACCCCGCGCCGGGCCTCGCGCACCAGGGCGATGTCGTTGGCCTCGCTCTGCCCCATCGGTCCCCACCCGAACTTGATCGCGGTAAAGCCGAGGTTGGCGAAGCGGCGGCCCAGGTCGTGGGTCTGCGCCGGGGTGTCGCCGAAGAGAACGGAGCAGTAGGCGCGGAAGCGGGTCTTGTGCGGCCCGCCCAAAAGCTGGTACACGGGGCGGTTGCAGGCTTTGCCGGCGATGTCCCACAGGGCGATGTTGATCCCGGCCATGGCGTGGGCCCCGGCCGCGGTGCGGCCGTAGTAGTTGGCAGCCACTTGCATGCGCTGCATACAGGTGTCGAGGGCCAGGGGATCGGCGCCGGCGAGGGCATTGGCCAGGCCGTTGCAGATCTGGTGGGAGAGGGGCGCCTCGACGATGGCCTTGACCACCGTGGGGCAGGAATCGACCTCGCCCCAGCCGGTGATGCCTTCATCAGTTTCGATCTTGAGCAGACAGGTGTCCTGGGTGCCGTCGCAGGCGGCGGTGACCTGGGGTAGGCGCAGGACGATGGCGGAAACGCGGGTGATCTTCATGAAGGCTCCTGCTTAGAAGGTAAACACGGTTTCGATGGTCATCACTTTCTGGCGCTCCAGTCCGCCGGCGGCGCTGTGGCGGTATAGGAAGCGGGTGTCCCATTGGAGGGCCACGCCGCCATTGACCTCCAGGCCCAGCACGTATCCGTAGAAGGTGTCGGGGGTGGGTTCAAAGAAGCCGTCCGGCTCGCCCTGCTCGTCGCGGTAGGCGCCGATGTTATTCTTCTGGTAGTACGCCTGGGCCTGGCGCAGGCGGGGGATGGATTCGAGCAGGCGGGGGGAGAGGCGGGCACTGGCGTGTAGCTGTTGTTTGGGATCATCGGCCCCGGCCAGGTACTGGTAGGCGGCGGTGGCGTCCACCATGCCGTAGAGGTCGGCGCCGGTCTTGCCAAAGAAACCCGAGAGGCTCTGGTCGCGGTTGAGGCGGGCGTCCTTGGCCTGGGCCCTGCCGCTGGCCACATCGAGGCGGGCGCGGTCGAGTTCGTAGAGGTTGTCGAAGTGGTTGGCGTCGAAGTCGCGCCGGAAGTGGCGGAGCTCCAACTGCCCCCTAAAAGGGCCCATGCCCAAGCGCAGGCCGGGGACGGCCAGGCCCAGGCCCCTGGCCTTACGGTTGCCCGGCGCCACCCCCTGGCTGTCGGCCTCGGCCAGTGTCAGGGCGTCGCCGTTGTCGAGCAGGAAGGCGATTTGACCGTACAGTTTAAGCTGGAGCCGGCTGCTCTCTAGCAGGGGGTATCCGGCGTCGAAGCCGAGAATGCTGAAGAAATCCCCGCCCACCTGCTCCTTGTTGAAGGGGCGCTTGCGGTCCACCAGCAGGTCTAAGGGAAAGTGGGCATCCCCGTAGTCACCATTGAGCCGGCCCAGGTCGGCGATGAGGCCGGGGGGCAGGCCGCTGCGGGGATCGGCGTCGAGGGCCCCGTTGTTGTTGTCGTCAATGTCCTGCCCGTCGGCCACCCCATCCCCGTCGTTGTCCAGGGCGCGGCTCCGGTCTCCAGGGAAGGCGTCCACCGCGTCGGGGTATCCGTCGCCGTCGCCGTCCACCAGGCCGCCGTACTGGTCCAGGTCTATCGCATAGGTGAGGCCGACATCCAGCTTGGCGGTGGCCTTGGCCGAGACCCGCAGCCCGATCAGGGCGCTGCCTTCCTGGAAGTCCTGGAGGTTGTTGATCACCCCTTCGGCGTTGATCCCCAGACCGCGGATGTCGCGGCGGTGGAACTGGAGTCCGGTCTTCTTAATGCCCGGGTACAGGAGGGTGTTGCGGTACCCGTCCATGATCAGGCCGTAGCCCAGGGTGACCTGGTCGAGGGCGCCGATATTGACGAAGGTATTGTCCTCGGGCCTGCCATAGCGCAGGTAGTAGAGCTTGCGCAGGATGGTGTCCACCGCCTTGGTGGCGGTGCCGAACTCCCAGCTCCGATCGCTGAGGCCGCCCCGCTCGTCGATGAAGAGTTCCAGGTCGAGGGCCACGCCCCAGTTGCCGATTGGAATGTCGGGGCGCAGGGCGAGCCGGTAGAGCTGCTGGTCGCCCACGGTGACGCTGCCCATGCTGGCGCTGGTGGTGGGGCCCGCCCCCTGGGCAACCAGGGGCACCGCGGCGAGGAGGAGCAGGTAAGAGGGAAGGAGGCGCATACGGGTCTCCGGGCAAAGGGTGGGCTGCGGAACTCAGCAAAAATAAGGGCCGGGCCGCCCGCAGCGCAAAGCACTATATTATCCGTGAATCCACCAGGAGCAAGACGATGAGCCGGACCCTCAAAGATCTGATGGACGAGAGTTTTTCCCGCCACGCCGGCCGCACGGCCCTGCGGGTGCTCAAGGGGCAGGGCAATGAGTTGAGCTACCAGCCCCTCAGCTACGCCGAGTTACACGTCCTGCGCGACCACCTGGCCGGCAGCCTGGCCTCCATGGGGTTGCAGAAGGGGCAGCGCCTGGGTCTCTTGACCGAGGGCGGCTTGGAATCGGTGCTGGTCTTCCTGGCCGCCGACCTCCTGGGTCTGTGTGTGGTGCCCCTGTGCAACAAGCTGGCCCCCGAGCTGTTGATCCACACCATCCACCACTCGGGCATTGAGCTGCTTTTCACCGATGCCAGGGGTGAAGAGGTGATGGGGCGGATCGCTCCCTTCGTCCGCTCGCCCTTGCGGCGGGTGCAGGTGGAGGGGGAGGAGTGGCAGGGGCTGCTGCGGGCCGGGGCCTCGGCCCCGCCCGAGGTGGAGGTGCTGCCCGGGGACGAGACCAAGATCCTCTATACCTCTGGGTCCTCGGGCCTGCCCAAGGGGGTGGTGCAGACCCACGCCAACATCGTCGCCAACGTCGAGGAGGTGTGGGATGTGATCAGCGCGCGCGAGCCCTTCCGCCTCTTCAAGTCTGCCCCCGACTACCACTCCATGGGCATCCTCAACATCTACTATCCCCTGGCCAAGGGCTGGGTCCTGGACCTGGCCCGCTCGCCCGACCGGGTGCTCAGCGACATCCGCTATTCCGAGCCGGAGGGGTTTCTCACCGTGCCCCTGGTATTAGACAAGGTCTTTGGCAACGTGCGCAAGGAGATCCAGGCCGGCGGGTTTAAGGGCCAACTAATCCAGCGGGCGGTGCGGGCACGGCAGAATCTGGCGCGGGGCCGGGCGGGTCTGGGGGACCAGCTGGTGGAGGCGCTGGTGGGCCGCAAGGTAGTGGCCAAGATCCGCGAGCAGTTGAGCAAGCGGGTGGGGTCTAACCTGGAACTGCTCATCGTCGGCTCGGCCAAGGCCGACCCCGAGGCCCTCGACTTCTTCCAGGAGGTGCTGGGCATCCGCACCTTTGAGGGGTATGGCACTACCGAGTGCGCCCCCCTGATCGCTGCCAATCATTTGGGCGGGCGCAAGGTGGGCACCGTGGGCCGGCCCCTGATCGAGGTGCGCCTGATGGGGCCGCAGGGCGAGGAGGTGGGGTATGGGGACCCGGCCACCGGCACCTACCGGGGCAGCGGCAGCCAGGTGGGGGAGTTATGGGCCAGCGGGCCCAATGTGATGAAGGGCTATCTTGACGACCCGGACCAGACCGCCCAGGTACTGGTCGAGAACCCCGCCGGGAAGGTCTGGTACCGGACCGGGGATTTGTTCAGCATGGACGAGGAGGGGTTTCTCACCTTCAAGGGCCGGGTGGGGCGGCAGTTCAAGCTGCGCAACGGGGAATTCATCAATCCCGAATTGCTGGAGCGGATCTATGCGCGGGCGCCCCTGGTGGAGCACGTGCTGGTCTGGGGGGACCAGCACCTGAGCGCGCCCCTGGCCCTGGTGACGGTGGACGTGGAGGAGGCCAGGAAACTCCCCGGCCTGCCCGCGGCGGACGAGGCGGCGTTGCGGGTCCATCCCGCCCTGGCGGAGCGGGTGCGGCAGTCCCTGCTGCGCGAGGCCGACGAAGCCGGCTTGCCCTCCCACGACCGGCCGCAGAAGGTGATCCTCCTGCCCGAGCCCCTCAGCGAGGAGGCCGGCACCCTGACCAAGGGCCTGAAGAAAGTGGTCCCCGGCGAGGTGCTCAAGAGGTACTACCAGGTCGTCGAGGCGGCGCTCAGACCCTGAGCGCTTGCCATAGGTTCTGCAAGAACGCCCGGTTGTCCCCGCCCAGGTAACTCAATTCCCCGCCCATGCGGCTAAAGGATTTGCAGAAACGCAGGTAGTAAGCCGGGTCCGCAACCGGCGGCTCGCCCCGCGACCAGTCCCAGGAGAGTTCGGCTAAATCGTTAACGGCGATGTAGGGATGCAGCACCTCCTGGCCCTGTTGCAGGCGCAGATCGTTGGCGAGGGACAGGGCCTTCTCGAAGATCTGCGGAGCCATGATCGCCGAGCCCACTGAGAGGAAGACGCCGCCCGCCAACCGGCCCACCCCGGCGGCGAAGACCTGGTAGTCGATGCCGGCCCCCCGGCCCAGGACCGCCCCATTGGCGATGGGGTGGTTGTAGACGATGTCGTAGCCAATGCCCGGATGCACGGTGAGGGGCACGCCGAGGCGGTACGCGTTGGCGCTGAGGGAGAAGCCCCGGTGCGGGTGGGGCACCTGCCAGGGGCCGGAGTGCAGGCCGAAGCGGGTCATGGCCTGTAAAAGCTCAGCGCGGGCGGGCATGAGTTCGTCATCGATGGGGCGGTGGCTCCACTCGGCCAGGGATGCGGCAAGTTCCTCGAGGGGGGGCAGTTGACATCCCTCCTCCCAGATGAATCTCCCCAGCGACTCGCCGTAGCCCCGGCCTTCTATAGCGCCGGCCAGCACGGCCAGGTGGATGTAAAGGCCGGTCTCCTGCCAGTGGCCGAAGCAGCCTCGGGCCACGTGGGTGCGCACGTCCTCCTCGGAGCGGCCCTGGAAGGCGTACTCCCAGTCGTGGATGGTGCCGGCTCCGTTGGTGGCCAGGTGGGTGATCCAACCTCCTTCCAGCAGGCGGGTCACGATCGGCCCCAGGCCGTTCTTCACCAGGTGTGCTCCATAGGCCAGGATGACGGCAGCGCCCCGCTGGCGGGCGGCGCGGATGCGCTCGGCCAATTGCGCGATGCCGGCTGCCATAGGGCCGGGGTCGGGGGCCGGGGCCTCGGGGTCGATGCGGATCTCGTCGAGGGTGTGTTTGCTCCGGCGGGAGGCCAGGGGATGGACGCGGATCTGGCGCGGGTCGATGCGCTTATGGGGCATGGCGGATTTGCCGGTAGCGGCGGCGGATCTGGGCCGGGGAGGCGGTGCCGGTGGTGCCTAACTGCTGGATGGTGACGGAGGCGACGAGATTGGCGAGGAAGGCAGCCTCCGGCAATGCGGCGCCGGCGCTGAGTGCGGCGGCCAGGGCGGCGGAACAGGAGTCCCCGGCGCCCACCGGGTCGATGGGGCCCACGACGCGGCAGGCCGCGACGTGCTGCACCTGCTGGCCCTGAGCCACCAGCATACCGCGTTCTCCGAGGGTGAGAAAAACCGGCCGGCCGCTGCGGTGAGAGAGGGCGGCGGCATGGGTGATGGAGGCGCGCAGGGAGGGCGGCCGGCGGCTGCCGATGCCCAGGGCCCGGGCGGCCTCGAACTGATTGGGCTTGACCATCACCTGGCGAAAGAGGCCGATGAGCTGGCGGGAGTCGGCCAAAATGACTTGCCCTGGTCGGCGGCGGGCCTGGTCGGCGAGGAACCGCCGCACCCGGGGGGAGAGCACCCCACAGCCTGGCTCGCTCACCTGGTCGAGCAGCACGGCCCCGTGCCAGGTGGGCAGTTGTTCTTCGAGGTGGGCGATGAGCAAATCTTGTAGATCGCGTGGGGTGGGCCGACGGTTCTTGGTGTCGAGGCGCTCCAACTCCTCGCGCACCGGCAGGCCGGGGCGGGTGCCATCCACGTAGCAGGGTTTGCCGTAGGTGGGAGTAATGCGGTCCGGGCGGAGGAAGAACCCGTCGAGGTGGAGGCCCAGCCCTTTCATAGCCCGGCGCAGCTCGTAGCCTTCGCCGTCGTCGCCGCAAAAGCCCACCGCTTCTATGCGGCCCACGCCCAGGGCTGCCAGGTTGGCGGCCACGGTGCCAGCGGCGCCGGCCTGGCGGCGGGTGCGGACGACCTGGTAACAGGTGCGGCCGGTCTCCAGGGAGGTCTCGTCGAGGCGGGGGTCGCAGTCGTAGTAGGCGTCGAGGAAGAAGTCGCCCACCACCCCGAGGCGGAGTTTGGGGAAGGCGGCGAGCAGTTGCCGCAGGCGCGATTCGCTAAGCATCAGTCCACCTCTCCGAACAAGTAGGCCAGCAGGAGGTCGGCCTCTCGCCAGTTGGGGACCAGCAGGTCTGCGCCTACGTTCAGCAGGCGGCCTTTCTTCCACTCGTCCCACTCGGCGCCGCCCTCCTCGCAGGTGGCGGCGCCCACGGCCAGGCCAGCTACCTCTTTGGTGTTGGCGATCTCCACGTAGCCGTCGCCAAAGGCCACTAGCTCGGGGCCTTGCAACTGGTTCTCGGCGATGATGCGGGCGATGAGAAGTTTTTTGGTGGAGCTTTTGTAGTCCTCCTGGGCCCCGTAGATCCGCCCGCCGAAATAGGGGGCGACTCCCAACAGGCCGGCTTCCTCAACCACAAAGGGGTGGTCGGTGCCGCTGGCCAGGTAACAGGTGACGCCCCGGCGGGCCAGGTTTTCCAACAGGGCGATGCTGCCGGGCACCAGGTATGGGTCGGGAGGTTCGCGGCGCTGGCGCAGGGCTTCGAGCCGGTCGCGGATGCGCTCCGCCAGCCGGCGCAGGAACTCCCACTTGTATTGGGCGGCTGGCCGCGGCATGCCACCCAGGCGGCGCACCTGCTCCTCCAGGTGCAGCATCTGGTAGATGGTCTGCTCCCCGGTGAGGCGGGTGATGTACTCGCGGGCAAAGTGGCGCCAGCCCTCCGGCGGGGGTGCTGCGGGGGTGCGGGAAAGTTGCTCGACCGCATGGGTGATCATCACCTCCTGCCAGCCGGCCCGCATAAGGGAGAGGGTGCCGTCGAAATCGAAGACCGCGTGGTGGATGCACCCGCGCTGGATCTCGGGATGGTGGACCTCGATGGCGCGGCCCAGGATGCGGGGCGGGGGTTTCATCTGAGGGGAAGGGTAGGAGGTGAGGCGTTGGGTGTCAAGGTGGGCGTTGGTGAGCGACCCATTCCGGCCTTTCTCAAGGCGCGGACTTGCCACCCGGTTCGCTCGTCGCTCCGCTCTCCCCTCAACCCTTCCCGCGTCCTTCCCTTCCCGGCCACACCCGGAGAAAGGCCTAAAGGGTCATCTCCCCGCCGCTAGCGCTTGAAATCCCTTGGGCAAACCTGTAATTTGATGCACATGACTATCCACAAAGCCGTTCTGCCTGTCGCCGGCATGGGCACCCGCCTGTTGCCGGCCACCAAGTGCCAGCCCAAGGAGATGCTGCCCGTCGGGTACAAGCCGGTGGTGCAGTACGTGGTCGAGGAGATGGTGGGGCAGGGCATCGACAAATTCCTCTTCATCACCGGCCGCAAGAAACGCTCCATCGAGGACCACTTCGACGACGACCCCGAATTGGAGGCCCGGCTCTCGGGAAAGTCCGAATCGATCGAGGAGATGGACTATGCCAGCCATGGCATCGACTTCTTCTACGCCCGACAGCGCAAACCCCTGGGCAACGCCGACGCGGTGCGCCTGGCCGCCCAGTTTGTCGGCGAGGAGTCCTTTGTGGTGGGCTTCGGCGACACCATCGTGCACTCGCTCCGCGACCCTGGGGTGGTGGGCCGGCTGATTGAGGCCCACGAGGGCCACCAGGCCGCGGCCACCATCGCCGTGTGGGAGGTGCCCAGCGAGGAGGTGCACAAGTACGGGGTGGTGCGGCCCGAGGGGCCGGTGGGCAGCGAATTTGCCATCGCCGACATCGTCGAGAAACCCCGCCCCGAGGAGGCGCCCAGCAATTTGGCGGTGGCGGCCCGTTACGTTTTCACCCCAGAGATCTTTGCCGCCATCGCCGCCACCCGGCCTGGGCTGGGCGGCGAGTTATGGCTCACCGACGCCATCCGCCTGCTCATCGCGGGGGGGGCGCGGGTGCGCTGCGTGCGTCTGCAGCCCGACGAGCAGCGCTACGACATCGGCACCCCGATGACTTATTACCGGGCCTTTGCCGACTTCGCCCTGCGCGACCCCCAGCACGGGGCGGCCTTTGCCCGTTATCTGCGCGACAAACTCGACAGGGAAACACTATGAAGGTGCATCTCGACTACGGCCGCCAGGGCCTGGAGGTGGAAGTGCCCGACCGCGCCCAGGTGCTGAAGATGGCCGATACCCCCAGCCTCGAAGACCTGGAGGGGCAGATTGCCCACGCGCTGCGCCACCCCATCGGCACCCCGGCCCTGAGCCAGCTCGCCAGGGGCCGGCGCGATGCCTGCGTGATCATCTCCGACATCACCCGGCCAGTGCCCAACGCGGTGATCCTGCCGCCTATCCTGGGCACCCTGCAGAAGGCCGGCATCCCGCGCGGGCGTATCACCATCCTGGTGGCCACCGGCCTGCACCGGCCCAACGAGGGGGAGGAGTTGGTGGCCCTGGTAGGCGAACAGATTGCCGCCCAGTATCGCATCCTCAACCACCGGGCCCGGGACCGGGAGACCCTGGTTCACCTTGGGCAGACCTCCTGCGGGGCGCCGATCTGGATCGACAAGGTCTACGTCGAGGCGGACCTCAAGATCTCCACTGCCCTGATCGAGCCCCACCTAATGGCCGGTTACTCGGGCGGGCGCAAGGCCATCTGCCCCGGCCTGATGGGGGTGGACACCATGCGGGTGTTACACGGCCCGGCGCTGATGGGGGACCCGCGTTCGGCCGAGGGGATCATCGAGGGCAACCCCTTCCACCGCCAGGCGCTGGAAGTGGCGCAGAAGGCGGGGGTGGACTTCACCTTCAACGTCTCGATGAATGCCCGGCGGCAGGTGACCGGGCTCTTCTGCGGCGACCTCGAAAAAGCCCACGCCGAGGGAGTGGCCTTTGTGGAGCGGCAGGCCCTGGCCCAGATCGAGCGGCCAGTGCCCATCGTGCTGACCAGCAGCGCCGGCCACCCGCTGGACCTGACCCTGTACCAGGCGGTCAAGGGCCTGACTGCGGTGCTGCCCATCGTTGAGGAGGGCGGCACCATCCTCATCGCCGCCCGGTGCCAGGAGGGGATCGGCAGCCCCGAATTCACCGAAGAGTTGCTTAATGCTCCCAGCGCCGAAGCCTTTCTCAAAAAACTCGAAGACCCGGGCTTTTTCGCCATCGACCAGTGGCAGCTGCAGGAGTTGTGCAAGGTGCTGCAGAAGGCCCGGGTGATGCTCCACTCCGAGGGCATCCCCCCGGCCCACCGGGGCCGGCTGCTCACGGAATGGGTCCCCTCGGTGGAGGAGGGGCTGCGCCGGGCACTGGAAAGGCACGGGGCCGAGGCGCCCCTGGCCGTGGTGCCCAAGGGGCCGTACGTGCTTACCCGGGTGGTGGGAGGTGGCAGATGAAGGCATGGCTGGGAGGGGTGCTCATCCTGCTGGCCGGCTGCGCCAATGTGCGGGAGGGCGCCACGATGCTTCCGGTGATGGGGTATGCCGATTCGCAGGGGGAGAAGAAGCCCGCGGCCCCCGCCGACACCCAGGCAGTGGCCCCGCAGCCGGTGATGGCGGCGGCGGGGGGAGACACGGGGCAGGTGGACAGCATCAGCGCCCTAGCCCAGAAGGTGCTGCTCCTGCCCTTTAAGGACCTGTCCAAGTACCGTGGCCCCTGGGAAATCTGGACCGCGCTGCCTGGCAGCCTGGCCGACTCCCTGGCGCGCAATCCCTACATTCTGCCCACCGCCCCTGACTCGGCCTTCGTGGCCGGGCTGAAGGGCCGGGAACGGCAGGGCCACCTCGACTGGGACCGGGCCCTGGAACTGGGCCGCCAGGCCGGGGTGGACCTAGTAGTGATGGGCGAGATCGAGGATTTGAGCATGAAGCGGTTCCGCGCCACCGTGCCCATCGGCGGGTACCGCAGCTACCAGGGGGTGGTGACCCTTAAGTTGTTGGTGCTCAAGGTGGTGGACGGCCGGCCGGCCGGCGAGTTGCGCCAGGAGATTCTCAACGATAGCAAGCGCTATGGGATCACTAACCCGGCGGTGAACGTGCCCCTGGACCGCGAGTATTTCTTTCTGGGGGAAACCCCCTGGGGCACCGAGGAATTCCGGCAGACCCTGGTGGGCGGGGCCGTCATCCAGTGCCTGGGCAAGCTGAGCGCCGACCTGGGCAATCTGGTGCAGCCGCCCTCCCTGCCCTCGGTCTCGGCACCAAAAATAATAGATATTGACGGGTTGCAAGTATATATTAATATCGGTCTGGCGGACAGCGTGGGGAACGGCGACAAGTTCGGGGTCTGGGACCACGGCCGCGAACTGCGCGATCCCCAGACCAACACGGTGTTGGGGTTCTCCCTGCCCCGGCGGGTGGGGGTGGTGCAGATCGAGCAGGTGCTCAACGAACACCTGTCCATCGGTAGGGTGCTTGAAGCTCAGGCCCAGATCGAGAAAGAGTTCACGGTGCGCGCCGAATAGGGGCGCGACAAGAGGTAGCTGCCATGAAAAAACTCTTTGCGTCGGTGTGTAGCCTGCTGGTCCTGGCCCTGGGGGTCGGGGCTCAGTCTGCGGCTACGGGCCCGAGGGCGGCCCTGTTCTACGTCTTTTCCGCCGAGGACGCGGCCCAGCGTTTGGGGGCCCGCCAGCTCGACCGGTGGAACGAGGAGCGCGGCCATTCCCTCCAGGTGCTGGGGCTGGTGCAGCACCAGGGCGACGTGGCGGTCATGGAGCAGATGTACCAACAGGAGGGGATCTCCTTCCAGCTGGTTTGCGCCGCCGCCGCCCGACGGGATCTGGAGTTGCCCGCGGAACTGGCCGGCCAGCTCGACAGCGCTGCCGGCTTTGTACTGCTGGTCGACGCCGGGGGTCGGGCCGCCTTCTCGAGGCCGGGCGCTGAACTGGGGCAGGTGCTGGAGCAGGCGGCCCGGTTGCTGGGCAAGCCCCTGGCCACCGAGGTGGACGAGAGCACCTGGGGTAAGGTCAAGGAGATTTTCAAATAGGTTTTCCCCCCTGCACGGCGATACCCGGGGGCTTCGGCCCCCTTTTTCATGTCCAATGCCTGAGAAAGCCCCCAGCTCGTTGCCCCGCCCGGGGGTCTTTTCGCTGCGCCGCCGCGACTGGGCCGCCTTCACCGCCCGCACCCTCGCTGGCTGGGCCCTGGGGTATCACCGTCTGGTGGTGAGCGGGACCGAACACCTGCCCCGGCAGGGGGCGGCCCTGATCCTGCCCAAGCACTGCGCCTACCGCGACATCCTGGTCGAAGGGGTGGTGCTGCACCGCTACTGCGGGCGCTTCGCCACCTACGTGATGAAGGTGGGACTGTGGGGGGTGCTCGAAGCCCTGGGCGGGGTCAAGGTGATCCGGCCCAAGGACGTGCGCCGGCTCCAGGACCACCAGGCCCGCCGCGAGCAGATCAACCGGGCCCGCCAGCTCAACCAGGACACCTTCGACTATCTGGCCTGGCTGTACGAGCAGGGGGAGCTGGTGCTCTCCCACCCCGAGGGCATGCGCTTCCAGGGAGGCATGGGGCCTTTGCAGAAGGAGATCATCGACCATCTGCTGCAGGTGGAGCGGGAGCGCGGCCTGCGGGTGCCCCTCCTCCCCATCGGTCTGGAGTACGAGAGCTTTGTCCGCCCGCTGTCCCGCGTCTTCGTCCGCATCGATCCCCCGCTGCACACCGACCAGTTCGCCGACCGCCAGGCCCTGATGGCCGCCCTGGACCAGCGCCTGCGCCGGTTGAGCGGCTGGGCCTGATTCTCCTCCATGCGTGCCCTGGTGCGAAGTCGGAGGCCTGATCCCTGGCTGTGGGGCATCCTGCTTTTGGGCCTGGCCCTGCGTCTGGTCGAGCTGCAGGCCCCCCTCATCGACGGGCAGGCCTGGCGCCAGGCCGACAGCGGGGCCGTGGCCCGCAATTTCTACGAAGAGGGCTACAGCCTCTGCTACCCGCGGGTGGACTGGCGGGGGGACACGCCCGGGGACGTGGAGATGAACTTCCCGCTCTACTCCTTCCTGGTGGCCTGCCTTTACGGGCTGCTGGGGGGGGTGCACGAGTGGGCGGGCCGGCTGCTCTCGGCGCTCTTTTCGGTTGGCGGGGCCGGCCTGCTCTGCCTGCTGGTCCGCGAACTGGGCGGGGGGCGCTGGTGCGGGCGCCTGGCCGCCCTCTTCTTTCTGATCTTTCCCCTCAACATCTTTTACGGTCGGGCCGTCATGCCCGAGGCGCTGATGCTTTTTCTCAGCGTCGGATCACTGCTGGCATTTGCCCGCTGGACCCGGACCGCCGAGCGGGGGGATTTTGTCCTGGCCGCCCTGGCGGCGTCCCTGTGCTTCATGGTCAAGATCCCCACCCTGTACCTGGGCTTCCCGCTGGTGGCACTGGCCTGGGCGCGGTGGGGGTGGGGGTTTGTGCGGCACCCGGACCTGTGGGGGTACTTAGCTTTGGTACTGGTCCCGCCGGCCCTGTGGTACTGGCACGCCCACCAGCTTTTCTTGCAGACGGGGCTGACTTTCGGGATTTGGGGCAGCCAGGGGTACGACAAGTGGGCCCAGGCCCTGCTGGCCACCGGCGACTTCTACAGAGAGCTGGGGTTGCGCCTCGGCCACCAGCTCCTTACCCCTGCGGGCGCGGTCCTGGCGCTGGCCGGGCTGCGGCCCGGCTGGGGGACCCGGCAGGAAAAGGCCCTCTACGCCTGGGGCGGGGGTCTGCTGCTCTACCTCTTCCTGATTCCAGAGGGCAATTACCGCCTCAACTACTACCAGGTGCCCTTAGTGCCGCTGGGGGCAGTGCTGGCGGCCCGCAGCCTGGCGACCCTTTTGGAGGGCCGGACGGGCGCGGGGCAGTTCCGCCGCCGGGTGTTGGCCGGGGCCGGGGTGCTGCTGGTCGCCGGTTACGGGGCCTGGGCGGCGCCCGGGCTGTACCGGCCGGCCAACAATGTCTACCCCTACTACCGGGCCTGCCATGGGGTCGGCAAGATCCTCGACCGGCAACTGCCGCCCGCGGCCCTGCTGGTGGTGGGGGAGGTGGACGAAAACGCCGGCGCCCCGTACCGGGCCCAGAGCCCCACCATGCTCTACTACTGCCGGCGCAAGGGCTGGCAGATCACCCCGGAGGAGTTCTCGGCAGCCACCCTGGACAGCCTGGCTGCCCGGGGGGCCGATTTCCTGGTGGTGGCCGGCGGTTTCGCCGCTCAGAACCCGGGGTTTTGGAGCGAGTTGCTGCGCCGCGGCGTCAGTGTGCCGGCGGCCTATCCGCGCACCTGGCACGAGGGGGGGGAATACCGGCGGATGCTGGCTGGGTACCAGGGCCCGGACCGCGACTTTGTCCTGGTCCGGCTGACCCCATCCCCGTAGCTTGACAGTGCAGGGGTTTTAATTTATCAATTTACGACGTTTCTGGGTAAAGGGGTGCGGTGCTAAGCTCTGCCAATTTGAATAGAGTCGCCGATGTGGTGCAGGCGGGCAAGTGAAGGGCGGAGCACCTCGGCTCGTGGTGGTTGCGCGCGTCCTTCCAGCGCCCAGGGAGGGACGAGGGGATGTGGAATACAGAGCAGGTCTTTTACCAGGGCACAGAAGTCTTCGCCCTTCTGGCGGCAGGTCTGGATGACACTGGCCAGGATCGAATGGTTTTTTGCTCCCCCGGTGGGTGCGATTTCCGGCCGACAGCTATCGGGCAATCACCGCCGGGCTCCAGGCTCGTTCAGCGGCATTGTTGGTGGGGGCGACGGCCGGGTGGTCAAGGAAGGCAAACAGTTGATGGCGATGATAACGCAACCGGCGGGCGAAACGGTCATTGTCGGGATCGGTGAATCGACCCCGTAGCAGGCGGTCCAAGGCGTTCTCCAACCGGCCTTGGGCGACGGCGTCGCCGGGTGGCGAGAGGTGCTGCTGCCGTTGCTTGAGGGATGGCCGCTTGGAAGAGACGTCGGATGGCTCTGGGGAAAGGAACCGCACCCCGGGTCTTGCCCTGGTCCAGTTCCTTGGCGGTGCGGATCGGATAGGCCAAACACTGTTGCTGCCGATAGCCGACCGCATCATAGGCCAGGAAACAATCACAGCCCAAGGTCCCATGAAAGTCCGCTCCCAGGATCCGCTCAATGACCTGATGCCCTTGGGAGGGATCAATTAGATAGATGGTGATCTCTTCTTCAATGAAGACCCACAGCCAGGCGTTATGTCCACCGATCTTCCAGCCGGTCTCATCGCCGTGGACTACTGCTTTGCCGCGGATGGAGAGGATCAACTGCTGGCAGGTGGGTGTTAATGAGGGGGCCAGCCGAGTATCGAACCGCACGAACGTTGCCCGACTACGGCAAAAGGCAAAGACCGACTGGAAGAAGGTGTGGATCTTGCCATTGGAGATCCCCAGCCGGTGTTTCATCACACAGCCCAATGCCAGCGCATGGGGACCGATCTGCACCGCCGCGCTCCCCCAAAGCATCGGAAGTCTGATCGGGGTGACGGCCCTGCACCCGTTTAACACAGTTCTGGCACGTGCCTACCTCGACCTCGAAACGGGTGGTGATCGGCTGGATCGGCGGCAGGTCGGTCTGATGCTGGGTGACGACTTCGACCTCGGGGAGACGCCCACCGCAGCCGGGACACACCTTGGAGGGTAGGGGCGCGGCTTCGATCCGATCGATCTGGTCGAAAATGAGCCGATACGCGGGGGGATGCCCCAACGTGCGGCCTGGCGGTCGGGGATTTCCTTAGGGTTGGCCTTTGGAGAACGGGGCGGCTTGGCGCTTGCTGCCCCGACGCAGCGCTTCCAATTGGCGGCGTAGCTCTTCGATTACCGCCTTCAGTTCGGTCACCCGCCGATGGAGCCGCATATTCTCCGCAGCCAAACTCTCGTCGGTCGGCTGCGACTGTGGGGCTGGGGAAGAGAGTTCGCGCAAGACATCCGGTGCAATCGGCTGCGCAGGCCGCCAGCTTTGACCCGGTAACGTATTGCGTATAACTTATGGAAACCACACTGTTTGCCCGATGAGAATATCTGCCGAACAGGCGCTACTGGTGGGGCTTCCGGCGCGGTGCCGGCCCCCTGGGCGGGCCTGTTCCAAAAAGGAGAAATCGCCTGTGCGCGGAAGCAGACTGTTTTTGGGGCTGGCGGGCTGGGGGCTGATCTGGATGCTGGGGGCCGGGTGCGCCGCCACGACGGGTGGGGGCAGCCAGTACCTGCCCCCGCCCATACCGGAAGGCAAGGGCCGGCTCATCCTCGACGCCGCCGGCATCAACCAGCTCAATTTCTACGTGCTCGACGAGGAAACCGAGGAGACCGTGTACGAGGCGGCCCCGCGCATGTCGGCCAGCTCGCCGGGGGCCTACGAGAGCAGCAGCCCGGAGTTCGGTCTGGCGGTGGACCTGCCGCCGGGCACCTACACGGTGGTGGTGAACACCGACATCAAGAAAAATATCGAGCTGAAGGGGGTGGAGGTGAAGATGGGGGTGGAGGGGTACGTGCCCGTGCCGGTGGGCCGCTTCCAGGTCATCTTTTCGGGCGGCGATCAGTTCGGCAGCCAGGTGCCCTTTCTGATCATGGACTACAACATGCGCTCGATCCTTGGGCGGGGGATGACCTCCAGCGAGGTGCGGCACTTTATCGTCCCCGAAGGTGTCTATAAGATAAGAATGGAGAATCTACAGGCAGGGCTGGACGAGATCCGGCCGGTGGAGGTGGTCCGCGGCCGGATTACCCCGCTCAACATCAATCTCGGCGCCGCCCAGGACCAGCCCGGGTCCGGCGCGGACCCAGGCGCAGGCGGCGGCCAGCAATAACAGGGGATAGCCATGCAGTCCACGGCGGGTTTGCGCAGCAGCGCAGCGTTGGTGTTTTGGGCGGCGGCGGTCTGGGCGGCGGACTCCCCCTTGCGCGCGACCATCGTCGATCGCATGGGGAACCAGCACCAGGTGAGCAAGCTCAGCTACCAGGGCCGCACCGAGATCGAATATTTCGTCGATGAACAGCCGCGCACGGCCCAACTGGCCGACGTGGCCCGCCTGCGGCTGGAGGGGGAGCGCGAGGACGAGGAGGCGCGGCTCATCCTGACCTGGCGCAACGGGGCCACTGAAAAGGGTACGATCTTCACCGGCGGGTCGGGCATCTCCCCCCACCAGGACGCCCTGGGGAGCGGCCAGGTGTCCAACCGTCTTAGCGGGGTCACCGCCCTGGGGCCTTTCTTCATCCTGCTAAGCGACGTGAGCGAGGTGGTCTTCGACCATTCTGACTCCCTGCCCCCGGCCAAGGAGCCCCGGCTGAAGGCCACCGTGGTGGACCTGGAGGGCCGGCGTTTCGAGGTCAACCGGCTGCGCTACCGGGGCCAGTTCCGCCTGGATTTCACCCAGGGGCGCAAAGAGCGCGCCATCGACCTGGCCAAGATCTCCCGCATCGAGTTCACCGAGCAGCGCGATCCAGGGGTAGAGTTCCGGGCCATCATCCTGACCCTGTGGTCGGGCAAGACCCTCCAGGGAACCGTGGACGCCAGCACGGTGCGCCTGGGGGGGGAAACCGACCGGATCTACGAGGCCAGGGTGGGGGCCGCCATCACCGGGGAACTGGACGGGGGCGGGCTTTTTGCCACCGGCATGCACAACCTCAAGCTGGTGCGCTTCTACCCCGAGGAAGTGGAGGGGCCCCCCCCTGCCGCGCCGGCCGAAAACCGGCCAAGGGAAGGGGATCAGTAAATTTTTGACAGAAACGCGCCGACGCAAGATTACCTCATGAAAGGGGTCTAAATTTTTCTTGACAGGAAATTCACAATGTTTTAATGTGTGGAATCGTCGATAGAAGGCTGCCACCCTGCCCGAGGTGGCGCAAGGTTTCGGAGCGATGGTCGGCCGAAATCTGGCAGTGACCGAAAGGAGGTGATGCGGGCGCAGTGGCAGTATAGGCTTAAGTTGTTGATTTTTCATGCCATCTGGAGGATCCCAGATGGAGTGTCATTTAAACCACAGGAGGAACGGAATGAAGCGTGCTCTTCTCGCCATGGCCATGGCTCTTGGCCTCGCCACGGGCGCGAGCGCCCACATTGGCGACAAGATTTACCTGATCTTCGAGATCGCCGACGGCGATCGTAGCAGCCTCGACCTGAGGGATGCAAGTGTCTCCGACTGGGAAGACGTGGTTGGCGATCCTTCGCTGGTGGCCACCGACTTCTACGCCGATCCGACCGTGGGCGAAGGCGCCCAGTACGATCCGGCCGATATGGACTACCGCATCTGGCTGGGCTGGAACGGCAAGGCCGGTGTTGTGTACATGGCCATGGAGCGGGTGGACAACGTGTACATCAATACCTATCCGGGCGGCAACCTGGGCGACCTGTGGAGCTACGACGCCATCGAGTTCATGCTGGACGGCGACCACACCGGCGGCGACTACACCGGTTCTGCCGATGCCAACTGGACCGACGACGAGAAGAAGCTCAACAACAACCGCACCGCTCAGCAGTTCGTCGCCATCGCTGACTCCCCGGACGGCCGCAAGGTTGGCTACCTGGGCGCCGGCGCCGACTGGGTCAATGCCCTGCCCTATGCCGACGGCGGCGGCGGCTCCTCAGGCCAAGGTCCCACCACCTCGGTCATGGAGTTCTACGTCACTCCCTTCGACGACCTGATCTGGAACAGCCCCGGCGACAGCAAGGCCTCTAAGCTGTTTTCCGGCAAGACCATCGGCTTCCAGATCTCCTGTCCCGACTTCGACACCGCCCCCCGTGAATACCGCGCCTTCCACACCCTCACGGGTCAGGCCGCCACCTGGCGGTACGCCGAGCGGTTTGCCGACGGCCGTCTGGTCGGTGGCGGCGGCGCCACCGCGGTCGAGAGCGAGAGCTGGGGTCGCGTCAAGGCTTCCTTCGACAAGTAATACGGCTTCGGCCTTGTTAGGATGAGACCAAGGAGAGAGGGGGCCACGGCCCCCTCTCTCCGGCTTCTTTCCGCCGCATCTTTCTCCTCACTGCGCGCACCATGCCTCTCTTCACCGGGTGGAGGGGACCGATTAGCCGGGGAGTGAAATCCATGAGGTCCGGGATCCGCTGCATGGTTGCACTGGCGCTGGTGTCCCTGACTCAGGGCCCGGCGAGCGCCGAACTCTCCACCTTCTCGCTGCCCGGACAGGGCCTCACCTGGCGCGGCGCGCAGGTGGGTCCCCTTTCGGTCTTCCGTTACCTCGAATCCATCGACGCCGAGCGCTTCAGCGACGGGATTCTGCCCCTTTACCCGGTCGCGCAGGTGGCGGTGCCCGTGATCCCCGCCGGTCGCGCCGACTCCACCCTCAGCGCCGCCGAAGATTCCGTGCTCTTCGCCTTTTCCCGCCGCGTCGCCCAGAAGGACATCGTGGCCCTGAACGAGGTGCTCTTGGAGGACGGCACTACGGTTGCCGCCGGCCAGGTGCTCATCCCCCGGTGGAGCGGCTTCCCCCGCCAGTTGGCCCAGGTCCAGTTGCTGCGCCAGGCCGGCCTCACCGAATTGCCGGCCATGATCAACGTGGCCGAGGCCCATCCCTTGCCCCCGGTGGCCGACAAGTTTAACAAAGGCCTCACCATCACCTGGCAGGTCATTTGGGAGCGGGCCATGACCTACGACCGGGCCCAGGGGTTCATGCAGACCCTTTTCGACAACAACCCCGCCACCCACTTTGAGCGCATTGACAAGGTGGGGCAGGACGTGCAGCAGACCTGGATCTTGTATATGGACCTGGGCCGCTACTTCCCGGTGCGCCTGGTGCGCTTCTATCCCACCCCAGGGCTGCCCAGGGTCTCGGCCTACACCCTGCTCTCGGGGACGGAGGGCAGCGAGAAACACATCGCCGGGCTCAACATCGACGACCCCACCGTGGGTCAGATCGGCTTCCCCCGATTTGAGCGCATGTCCCAGATCCTGCCCACCTTCGTGGTCGAACAGAGCGAGCCCGTGAACCTCGACGACACGGTGTCGGTGTTTTTTGACCCGCCCAAGAAGATGCGCTTCTCGCGTCTCGACTTCCGCACCGCTCTCGACTACGACCTGGCGGAGATCGAGTTCTACGGCGACGGCTTCCTGCCCGAGGCCACCTATGCTTCCAAGCCCCTGCCCCTGCCCTCGGCCACCCTGGGCCGCATCTTCTGGGACGAGGAGAAGATCGGCGACCCGGCCAAGTCGCGGGCGCTGGTGCGGCTACGGACCGGGACCAACCAGGAACCCGACGTGATGTTCCGCCTCAACGATTTCGGGGTGCCCGTCGAATGGAAGAAGGGGGTGGTGCCGGTAGTGGACCACCGGCCGGCCTCCAAAACCTTCGGCCAGCAGGTTAGCATTAACGACCCGAATTTCAACTTGGAGGTGCGCGAGATCTTCAGCGCCCTCTCCGACGCCGAGCGCGAGGCCGTGCGCCTCACCCGCGCCGAGTACCAGGGCCTGCCCGGCAACGAGCGCTCCACCGTGGAGCCGGACTTGATCTTCTGGAGCGGGGCCCAGCCGGTGCAGAACGGCGGCTTTATCAAGTCCCCTGGGGGCCGGCCCTTCTTTCAGATCCAGGTGGATTTTGCCAGCGACGATCCCGACGCGGCCACGGGGATCCGCAACCTGCGCTTCGAGTACTCTGCCCCCCAGACCATCACCCAGCTCTACGGCGAGATCGCCCCGGCGGCCAACGTCATCGCCGGCCAGGATACCCTCTTCGTCCTGGCCCTCAAGGCCGTGCTCCAGCCGGACAACAAGGGTTTCAACCGCCTGCAGGTCTTCACCCCCACCCGAGTCGAAAGGGTCGAAGGGGTGCAACTCGACCTGGGCGGCGGCCAGGTCCAGGAGTTGCTGCGCGCCGAGACTGCCCCCGGCCCCGGCCAGTTCCAGCAGGTGCATACCGAGGATCGGCAGTTCGTGCTGGCCTTCCCCACCCTGGGGCCGCAGCAGGGCAGCGAGGTGATGGTTAAGGTGCGCTTTCGGGGGCGGGTGATCGACTTCCGCACCAATTTCCGGGCCAATGCCCTGCTCGATTCCCTGGAGTTGGGCCCCCGGATCTTCACCGACAATGGCATCATTGCCCTGGGCGAGGCCGGCACCGACACCCTGGCTTTCTTCCTGCCCCAGGCGCTGGAGGGCCGGGACGTGATCGACTTCCTTCAGACCGACCAGCTCGAGGATGGCAACGGCCTGTCGGTCATCGCCGACATCTCCGCCCAGAGCGGGGAGCTGGTCACCAGGTTCGAGGTGGGACCCAATCCCTTCACGCCCAACGGCGACCGGGTCAACGACCAGATGCGACTTTCCTTCGACGTGCGCCGCCTGACCGCGCCCCGCCCCATCGTTTTCGAGGTTTTCGACCTGGGGGGGCGCCTGCTGCGGCGCATCGAGCAGCAGGCAGTCTCGGGCGGGTACTTCTTTGACTGGGACGGCCGGGACGAGAAAGGCGGGTTGGTGGCCCCGGGGCTCTACCTGATTCGGGTTTCGGTGGACGCCGACGCGGACAAGTCCGCGCTGGTGCGCTTGGTTTCCGTGGCGTATTGAGCAGGTGAGCTTGTCTTTCAGCAAAGGAGTGCCGACGATGGGCAGAACAGCGGGGATGCTCCTGGCCAGCGTCCTTTTCGCCGGGGCTGTGGGGGCTCAGTCCGACGCCTACCGGATCAGCAATAACTCGATCGTAGTGGACCGCATCTCCCACTGGCAAAACTGGGAGTTCCAGAACGACCGGGTGAACGGCCTGAAACAGCCCCTGGCTGTTGTGGATGCGATGCGGGTGAGCGCCGAGGGGGTGCAGCCCACCTTCTACCGCCGCAAGATCAACGCCGCCGCCGACGCCGAGCGGTACTCCTATCCCGATCTGGTCCGGGCCGCGGGGGCCATAGTGAACGGCGGGGCCGGCGCCCTGAGCAACAACGCCCTGGCTCCCCAGGTGCTCGACGAGGACCTGAGCACCTACTGGGAGCCGGCCGCCCCGGCAAACTACGAGGCCCGCCTGCGCGATCCCCGGGATTTCTTGGTTGATAACCTGCGCAACTGGGAGGTCACTGTGGACCTGGGCCGGCTGATCTACGCCGACAGCATCACGGTAATTTTTCCCTCCGGCCGCAACTCCGAGACCTTTCTCGGCCAGCCGGGCAAAGCCTTCACCTTGTGGGCCTCGATGGGGGAGCGTTTCCCTTTTCCCCTGGGCACCAGTCTGAAGTTCAGCGTCATCGGCCAGGCCGCGGTGCAGGAGGGGGTCGGCAAGGCCGCTGCCGTCCAGCAGGGCAACACCGGGGCCGGTGCCATCCAGGTGCAGGCGGGGCAGGGCGCGCTGGTACCCATGCCGGGCACTGAGGGGCGGTATCTGCAATCCACCTTCCACCTCACGCCCCTGGACCGGGCCGATTTTGACCTCGACGGCATCCCCGACATCTCCGGCTCGCCGGTGCATTACGTCAGGCTGACCTTTACCGACAGCGATCTGTGGCGCGAGACCTTCATCGGCGCCGGGGATTCGGCCCGCGCCGTGTACGAGGGCCTGTCCCCCGAGCAGCGCGGGGCCCTGGTATACCAGCGTCAGACCGCCGGTGGTTTCCTGGTGGAGATCGAGGACGAACTCAATGGCCTGACTGCCCGGGAGCGCTACCTCTCCCTGCCCCCCGAGAAGCAGGGCTCCATCCTCTATTACACCCGCGAGGTGCCCAGGGTGGCCGAGATCCAGGTCTGGGCCAAGGGCGATAACTACGCCCTGCGGCCCGAGCAGCGGGCCGGCTCCTCCTTTGAACACGGCGGCCTGGGCGCACCCAACCTGGCCACCGACGGGGTCTACGACTCCGAGTGGCAGGCCAATACCTGGTCCCCCATCTATCTCAAGGGCACGGCTTGGTTCGACCTAGGGGCGGTGTTCTGGGTGGACAACCTGTTCCTGGTGGACAAGCGCATCAACCAGAGCCACAGCGGTGCCTTCCTCGGCCACTTCATCCTCGTTTCCGACGGCACCCTGCTCAAACCCATCACCATGGAGAGCCGCGAGGATTTCCCGCAACTGGAGAACGGCCTTGACTGGGACAACATCGTCAGCGAGAACCAGCTGGACAACCACAACCCGGTGGCCCGCATCGTCAACGAGAACTTCCCGCTGCGCAAGGTCCGCTACGTCATGCTGCGCGACATCGACATTACCGGCAGCTCCTCCGGTCAGTACGGTTCCCTGGCCACCCTGGGCGAGTTGCAGCTTTACGGCGAGGGGTATCCGGTAAGCGTGTGGACCTACTCGCCGCCGATCCAGTTGACCGACAGCCGGGGCAACTTCATCCGCAAGACCATGCCGCGCATCTTGTGGGAAGGGGACGCGGTGATCCGCCGCACCGATCCGGTCACCGGCCGCTCCGAGGAGGTGATCGAGCCCCTGCAGAACCACCCCGAGGTGCGGCTGCAGATCCAGACCCGCACCAGCGACCAGACCGATTCCACCTTCAAATACTACGAGGTGGTTACCATCGAGGGCAACCAGGAGCGCGGCGAGGTCACCAAGGAAAACTACGACGATCTGGTCTTCCGCTGGGCGGTGTGGAACTACTGGGCTGGGCTCAAGACCCCCCACGCCACCGGCGCCGACGACGACAAGGATGGCTCGGTGGACGAGGACGAGATCGACCTTATCGACAACGACGGGGACGGCAAGACCGACGAGGACGGCAAGAAGCTGGGCGCCGGCCGCAAACCCAAGTCAGAGCCCGCCAAGGAGGGCACCCTGGCCTTTGTGGGCTGGAGCAACTGGAGCCAAAGCTACCTGCCCACCAACGGCCTCACCCAGGCCCTGATCACCTCGCCCAATCCGCGCAAATTCCTGCAGATTCGCGTCAACCTCGTTTCCGAGGACCCCTTTAAGACCGCCCGCATTCGCTCCCTGCGGGTGGATCTGGCCCCACCCCTCTCCCTGGAACTGGCCGGCGAGGTGGCCAGGTTGAACGCCGCCGGCGCCGATCGCTCGCTGACAGACCTGACCGGGGTGCTGCAAAGCGACTACGCCCAGCCCATCGAGATCGACCCCCTGGCGCCGCAGCTTTTCTCCTATTTCATCCGCGCCGCCGGTCCGGACCCGGCCGACAGCGAAGTGCGCCAGGGCTTCGACGAACTGCTGATCACCGCGCCCAGGGCCGCGGTGCTGCGCGGGGTGCGCGTGGGCCAAGTGCAGGTGACGACCTCGGTTTCGCCCCTGGACCCCACCGGCACCCTCACCGGGGCGGTGTCTACCACCTTCTCCTCCTACTACCAGCGCGACCTGGCCGACGGGCGTTTCAAAAACGCCGCCGGCCAGGTGCTGGATTCGCTGCCCGCCGGAACCGACTCGCTGTATCTGCGCCTGCCGGTCCCGCTCAACCGCGGCTTCTCGGGCAGCACCCATGCCTTGGCCGAGGTGCAGTTCGAGACCCAGGTCCTTAAGGAAGGGGAGGAGTTCCTCAGCTTCATCCGCTCCTCGGCCAGCCCCGACGCCATCTTTCAGCGGGTGGACGTGGACAACCAGGACGCCAGCGAACTGGTAAGCAGCAACACCGTGCAGGTCAGTCTGCGGCCCCTGGAGGACCAACTGGTCCACGACGTGGCACTTGACCGGGTGTTCACGCCCAACGGCGACGGGGTCAACGACGAGGTCCGGGTGCGCTTCACCCTGCTCAAGGTGCTGACCGAAAGGCCGGTGGGGGTGAGCTTCTACGACCTGCAGGGGCGGCTGGCCGGCAGCGCCCGGGCGGTCACCGGGGCCACGGCCGACGGCCAGGGCAAGGTCGGCACCCTGGAGTTCGCCTGGGATGGCCGCAACGCCGTGGGGCAGTTGGCGCCCCCGGGGATCTACCTGTGCCGGATCAGCGTCGACGCCGATCAGGGCAGCAGCGAGCAGGTGCAATTAGTCCATGTGGTGTACTGAAGATCCCGCCCTGAGCCGGCAGGCGCGGGGCGCGTCCAATAGCGATTCAAGGGAGGGAGTTTTGAAAAAGGCCTACAGGATCATTGCGTTGGCTGTCCTGCTCGCAGGATGGCTGCCGGTTCAGGCCCAGGAGGACTTTGGCACCCGTCTGGGCGTTCAGCGCGGCGGCAAGGTTTCCTACCAGCCCGTGGGCCCCGGCGTGCTCTTCGACGCCCTGGACCCGGCGGTCAAGAAATGGTACGTCCCCCAGGAGTTGTTCAACGAGTACCAGTGGCGGCAGCAGGACTACACCAACTACGCCCGCCGCCACTTCCAGCGCTACGTGAACACCTACCAGGAGGGCGACTACTTTTACGATCTGTACGGGAACTTCCTCACTCGCGGCGCCCTGATCTACGACTGGAGCGTAGCTGCGCCCCAGACGGCGGGCAGCAACCTGTTTAAGGATACGCGCTTCGCCGGCTGGTTTCAGAGCGTTACCATCGCCTCCGACGCCAAGGGCCAGTACGCCTACGCCCTGACCATCGGCGACAACCTCCGCACCACCCTGACGCCGATGACCTTTTCCAAGCCCCGCTTCAACGGGGTGCAGTTCGACCTTGCCGCCGACAAGTACGAGGCCACCCTCATCGCCTCCCGCCCCAGCGCCCCAGGCGCGGTGGGCAGCGCCACCGGGGCCACGGGCACGGCGCGTTTCCGCTCCAACGACACCAACCTCCTGGGCGGCCACGGCACCGTGCAACTGGGCGACTTCGTCAGGCTGGGTGCCACCTACCTGAGCGCCTTCAACTCCCAGACCAAGGGCCAGGCCTTCCAGGGCAACCCCTTCCAGGGCACCCTCACCGAGGGCCAGAACAACAACGACGTCAACCGCATCGAGATCCACCTCAGCGACGATTCCCCCGAGGACGGGGCCGCCGGAGCGGCCTACTTCCAGGAGGAGATGATTATCACCACCATCGACGGCAAAAAGCAGAGCAACCGCCGCCTGCTCGACCAGAACGTGCTCAACTTCCACCCCTCGGTGCAGGGCGGCTTCCGCCAGGAAGGCTACATCTCGGCCGACGGCAACGAGGTGATCGTGCTGGTCTACGACCTCGAAGGCCCCCAGTACCGTAACGCCTTCGGCCCGGCCCCCGAGCGCATCAAGAGCATCGAGTTCGTGCTCCTTTTGGCCAACGACTACCGCATCGACCTGACCTCCAACCGCCAGCTCAACGCCAACGGCCAGCCGGTGCTGCTCTCCGAGGGCATCCCCGAGCGCACCCAACGGGCCGACGGCAACGTGCAGGACGGCTCCAACCAGCGCTTCGTGCGGATGAGTTACGGCCTGCCAGTGGCCAATGAGATCTACGGTGTTACCCTCGATGTCACCAACGTAGCCGGCTTCTACCTTTCGGGCGAGTTCGACCGCAACCGCCAGCATTTCCGCTCCCCGCGCCGCTCCGAAAACGACGTCACCCGCCACAGTTCCAGCAGCAAGACCGCCGACGCCTGGTTCCTCAACGGCTACAAGCGGGCCCAAGCCTTCTTCGCCTTTGGCGAGGTGTACCAGGTGGACCCGGACTACAGTACCAGCACCTACCTGGCCGGAATCCAGAACGACGCGGCTGACATATTCTACGACAACGCCAACCAGTACGTGTACGAGTTCGTCGATGACAACGACGACCAGGACCGTTCGCCCGACTGGCTGCGCCTCAACTCGACCCAGGACATCAAGGTCTTTCCTGGTTTCGACGAGAACAACGACTTCGTCAACGACTTCAACCAGAACGACACCCAGTTGCGCGAGAATGCCTTTCCCGACTACGAGGAACCGTTCCTGCGCTACAACTCCGACCGGCCGGAGTTCCTCTTCGGGGTGGACATGAACAACAACGGCATTGTCGATCGCTTTGAGAACGACAACCTGCCCGACTACCTTTACAAGCGCGACCGCAAGGGATACAACGTCTACGCGGGTTCCCAACTGGGACCCGAGGCCCGGCTGACCCTGGGCCGGCTGGACGAGGAGCAATTGGCCGACCGGCGAGGCAACACCAGCAACTACCTGATGCTGACCTACGACCGGGATTTCCCGCGTCTGGGTCGGGTGCAGATCTACGAGAACTGGCGCCGGGTGCAGGACAACATCCGCGACGACGTGATCGAGTGGATTGTGCGCGAGGGGTCGCGTGGCTCCTTCGTGCCCTACAAGGACCCCCTTCCGATGCGCGACGCCTGGGCCAACACCGCGTACCTGGGCTACACCTACCAGACCGACAAGGTGCAGTTCCGCAACCGCGTCAAGCACGAGATCATCCGCCAGATCGACTACGACCAGCGCAGCGCCGAGGAGCAGGAGATCCGCGAGACCTCGACCTTCTTCGGCATGATCAACAAGCTCGACTACACCCAGACCCTGGGGCGCGTCAAGCTGGAGCCCCGCTGGAAGAGCGAATTCCAGCGCTACCGGCCCCCCCGCAAGGCCGAGGACCCGGTGCGCATCGCCACCACCGAACTGCGCGAGTTGCTGGGCCTGGTGGTGCGCATCCCCATCCTCAACCGCACTGAGCTGGAGACCGGCCTGGAGTTCCTCTCCGTCAACCAGTACCGCGAGCAGTTGGAGGACGACCAACTGCGCTCCGACCGCAACGAGCTGGTTTACGCCGTGCAGTTCACTAACAACGCTGACTACCTGGGCTACAACCTGTGGACCCAGACCGGGTTCCGCGTCTCGCGCATCGACCAGAAATCGGCCGACAAGGCGCGCACCGAGACGGCGATGTTCATCACCGTGTACGCCGGTCTCGAATAATCCAGGAGAGTGCAGATCATGTCCAATTCGCGCTTTTTGTCCGCGCTGCTGCTGGCCGCGGCCCTGGCCGGCGCCGGCTGCGCCTACCGCTACTACGCCACCCCGCTCAAGCCCCTCAACGAGGAGCAGCAGGGGACCAGCCACAAGGTGGCCGACGACGGCACCGTCACCTTCACCCAGGGGCGCCTTGAGGTGAGCCTCCGGCCGATGACCGACGAGGAGCTGAACCGCCAGTTTAGCGCCATGTCGCACGGCGGGGCCCGCTCGACCAACCCCTACACCTTCGGCGATTCCAAGGTCTTCCGCACCGACGAGACCCCGCAGCGCTTTACCGTTTTCCGGTTGCAGGTCGAGAACTACGAGTTTCCCAAGGTCCTCATCGACCCGGCCAGAATCTACCTGACCACCAGCAACGGCCGCAAGTACTACGCCCTCACCCTGGCCCAGTTGCGGGTCTATTTCCGCCGCTACGCGCTGGGCGGGGCCGAGACCAACACCGAGTACTGGGTCCCCGGCAACGAGAACGAGGAGCAGAACGACCGCGAGACCACCCTCAACCGCACCCTCTACCCGGCTGAGCAGATCTTCAGCGCCCAGGAGAAGGAGGGCTACGTGGTCTTCCAGCCCCTGGCCGCCGACGTGGAGGAGTTGACCGTACACATCCCCGACATGGTGGTGCGCTTCGACTACAAGGGCGACCCCAGCGAGTACATCGACGTCACCGCCCGTTTCGGGCGCGAGATCGGCCGGCAGTACCCCGACGGCCGCAAGGTGGCGATGGACGGGAAGTAGGGGCGGAAAAAGCACGGGATCAGGCTGCGCGGCATCGCGGTAGGCACGGGGTGTCGCGCAGTCGTATGTACAGAGGAGAAACACAGGTGCCGACAAACCATTGGTGGGCCCTGGCCCTGCTGCTGGCCGGCTGCGGTCGGGCCAACGACCCGGACCATCCCGCCCTGGTGCGGGTGGGAGACCAGGAGATCGCGGCGCGGGAACTGGAGCGCTACGAGGCCGGCCTGCCGGCCCACCTGCGCGACCATAGCCCCGCCGGCCGCCGTCAGCACCTGCAGAGTCTGGTGGACCGGCTGTTGCTAGCGGGCGAGGCGGCCAGGCTGGGCCTGGACCAGTCGCCCCAGGTGTTGCAGGCCCTCGAAGAGCAATTCAATAGGAAACTGATAGACCAGGTGGTCGAGGAGGAGGTCGAGCTCAAGCAGCAGGCGCCCACCGAGGAGGAGATGAAGGCGGCGTACGAGCGCTTCCAACTCGGCTGGCAGGTGTGGCCGGCCCACATCCTCTCCGCCACCCAGGCCGAGGCCGAGGAGGTGGTGCGCGCCTTGGAGGGCGGTGCCGATTTCGCCGCCCTGGCCAAAGAGCGCTCGCGGGCTGACGACGCCGTGCGGGGCGGGGACTTGGGCAAGTTCTTTGGCGGGGAGGACGCGGCGACCCCCCTGCGCGAGGGCGCCTTTGGGCTGGAGGTGGGCGGTTTCAGCCAGCCCATCCAGACCAAGGACGGCTTCGAGGTGGTCAAGGTCCTCGACAAGCGGCGCATCCCCTACGAGAAGATGCGCGACACCATCGTCACGCAGATGCGGCGCCGCAAATGGGCCGAGCGCCGCGAGGCGTACGTGCAGGAATTAAAAGAAAGCTTCCAGGTGCGTTTCCACGGCGAGGCGGGCCAGGCGCTGCTGCGGGCGGCCAGGGGTGGGGCGCTCTCCCCAGCCGAGGCGGCCGCGCCGCTGATTTCGTACCGGGGCGGGGCCCTGCTGGCCGGCACCTGCCTGCAGAACCTGCTCCAGTGGACCAAGGGGCCGCTGCCGGCCGACAGCCTGGGGCTGTTCACTACCCTCGAGCTGTGGGTGCTGCCCGACACCCTGATGGTCCTGCAGGCCAGGGCCCAGGGGCGCGGCGAGCGGCCCGAGTTGCGGACCTGGCGGCAGCAGAAGCGCGAGGAACTGGCAGTGGACCAGCTTTTTGCCGAGCAGATCAGCGCCCACATCAAGGTGGAGAAGGAGGAGGTCGAGCGGCATTACCAGCAGCACCTCGACGAGTACAAGGTCCTGCCCGGCGAGGTCCGCCTCACCGAGGTGCTGGTGGACAGCGAGACCGAGGCCCGCCGCATCCTCCAGGCTGCCCAGGTCGGGGAGAAGCTCGAAGCCCTGGCCCGGAAACACTCGCGCCGACCCGCCCTCAAACCGGTGGGCGGCCACACTTACAATCCCGCAAACGGGCAATTGGTGGTCAGTTCCATGTACCAGTCCCCCTACCACGAGTTCTACGGCGACGCCAACACCAAGGACGTGGGCCTGTTGCAGGGGCCGCTGCCGGTGCAGGGCAGTTACAGCGTCTTCCGCCTCGACCAGCCGGTGGTCCCACAGCCGCTTTCCCTCAAGCAGATGTTCTCGCCTATCCGCCACCGCCTGCACAAGCAGCGCGAGGCCGCGGTCTTCGAGCAGTACATCGCCCAACTGCGCCGGCAGAACGCCGATCGGATCGAGTGGGATGAGGAGGCCATCGGCCGCCTCAAGCCCGAGCCCGCCCCGCCCGCCAAATGAAGGGGCGCCTGCTGGCGCTGGGGGCGGGGGCGCTGCTGGTGCTGGCCCTCGAAGGGGCCCTGCGGCTCCTGCCCGGCCTGGCGCCTCCCGCCTTTGTCCTCGAACTGGCCCGCCGGGGGGGGCGGTCCCTGTGGACCGTCAACCCGGCCTATCCGGGGCGCTTCTTCACCGGGGCCCTCGGCAACCAGGCCGCCCCCGGGGGCATGCGCATGACCCCCCATCCCTTTGTCGAGCCCCGCCCGGAGAACACCTTCCGGGTGGTCTTTGCCGGCGAGTCCACGGTGCAGGGCTATCCCCACCCGCGCCGCCTCAGTTCCGGGGCGTACCTGCAGGCCATGCTGCAGGACGCCTGGCCCCAGCGCCGGGTCGAGGTCTTCAACGCCGGCATCACCGCCATCAGCAGTTTTGCCGTGGCCAGGACGGTGGAGGACGCGCTGCGGAACCTGCGCCCGGACCTGGTGGTGGTCTACACCGGCCACAACGAACTCTACGGGGTGTACGGGGCCGCCTCGCTCCGGCAGGGGGGCGGCTCGGTGTGGAGCAAGGGGATCTTCTACCAGTTGATGCAGGCCCGGCTTACCCGCCTGCTGGGTCTGGGGCTGGCCCGCTTTGGCGGGGAGACGCCGGATCGTGTTTCCCTCTTGCAGGTGATGGCCGGGGCCGGGGTCCTGGCCCCGGAGGATGCGCGACGGCGGCGGGCCAACCAGACCCTGCGCGACAACCTGGTCGGGATCGCCCGCTTGTGCCGCCTGGAGGGGGTCCCCCTGGTCCTCTGCACCCTGGTCAGCAACGAGAGGGGGTTTGCCCCGGCACCAGCGGACTCGCCCCCGGCAGCGGTGGAGGAGGTCCTGGCGCTGCTGGACCGGGAGCCGGGTCCCGAGGCGGCCCGCCGCGCTCTGGCGATGTTAGACTCGTCCCCCTCGCCCCCCGATGCCCTGGCAGCGTTCGCCCGGGGCCGGTGCCTGGAAGGGCTAGGGGAGGGGGAGGCGGCCCGCGCTGCCTTTGTGCGGGCCCGCGACCTGGACTCCCGCCCCTGGCGGGCGCCCTCGGGCTACAACCCGCTGATCCGGCAGGTGGCCCAGAAGGACGGGGCGATGCTGGCGGACGTGGAGGCTGCCTTTGTGCGGGCCAGCCCGGCGTCGGGGGTGGGCTGGGAGTTGATGGCCGACCACCTGCACCCTGGGTCGGCGGGGCAGGTGCTGCTGGCCCGGACCGTCGCCGGGGCGGTGCTGGCGCCCGAGGAGTTGGGCCGGCTGCGCGGCGAGGCGGAGTACCGCGTCGGACAGGGGGACCTGCCGGTGGAGAAGCTCGCTTTGAGCCGGGCGATGACCGCCCTGCTTGCCGAGCCGCCCCTAAACACCAGCGGGCCGGGTCGGGTGGCCGCGCTGGAGGAGGAGAGCCAGCAGGTGTGGAGCCAGCTCAGTCCGGCGGAGCGGGCCGGCTGCGAGCGCTGGGCCGCGGGGCGCGGCCCGGAACTTTTGGCGCTCAATGTGGCGGACCAGGTATTTGCTGCCGGCGACTACGCCCTGGCCGGCGCCTACTACCGGGCCGCCTGCCTGGAGGAGCCGTATACGGTGTGGGGGGATCTGTGGGCCACCCTGCGCTGGGGGCGCTGCCAGGAGCTGTTGGGGGGGCTGGAGTCGGGGGCAGGGGTTGAGGTGGAAGCGCTGCTGGAGCGGGCGGGGTTTCTGGCCCTGGCCCAGGACTTTGCCCCGGCGCTCTTGGTCTTTGTGGAGGGATACGCCCATCACCTGTTGGGCCGGCGGGCGGAGGCGGTGGCGCGGCTGGAACAGGCGGCTGGCGACCAGGGCATCCTACGCACCTTTGGCTTTGACCTGATTTCGCTGCTGGCCGAGGACCTCGTGGCCCTGGGCCGGCGGGCCGAGGCCGAGAAGCGGGTGGCGCAACTCACCGGGGCGCTGGGCCAGCGGGAGTTGGGGCAGCAGGTGCTGGCCTCCATCCGCGCGAAGGCGCCTTAGGGCCTTACTGCCGCGACAGACCTCCGCTTTCGCGCACTAGCAAAAACTGATCCGCTTCCACGTCGCGAAATTGCTGTACCTGGCCGCTGGGCCAGCGGATTTCGAGCTGGTCGACGCGGGGGCGGTCGCCCAGGCCGAAATGCAGGCGCAGGTCGCTGGCGGAGAGATAGCTGCGGGCCGAGCGCACCTCCTGCACCTGTATCAGCTCCCCGGCCACCACCCTCACCTGAGCCCCGATGCCGTCGCGATTGCTGCGGTCGCCTACGGTGCGCAGCGAGAGCCAGTGCCGGCCCGGGATGCCCTCGTTGCGCAGCAGCGCCAGGGGCCGGCCCAGGTCGATCAGCAGCAGGTCCAGGTCCCCGTCGTTGTCGTAATCCCCCGCCGCCGTGCCCCGCCCCACCCGTGGGGTCTGCATCCCCGGCCCCGCCTGCAAACCCACCTCGGCAAGAGTGACCCGGCCCTGGGGGCTGGGGCCCTGGTTGTGGAAGAGCAGGGGCCGCTGGGCGTAGGTGGTGGACTGGTCGAAGAGTTCGGCGTTGTCCAGCACGTGGCCGTTGGCGACAAAGAGGTCCTGCCAGCCATCGTTGTCGCAGTCGAGGAAGTGGGTGCCAAAGCCGAGGAAGGGCAGGCTGACCAGGCCGGTCCCGCTGGCGTAAGTCTCGTTGGCGAAATAACCCGTCCCCTGGTTGCGGTACAGGGCGTTGGGCTCGGCCTGAAAGTTGGTCACGGTGAGGTCCTGCCGGCCGTCGTTGTCGTAGTCGCCCGCATCCACCCCCATGCCCGCCTCCATCTGGCCGTCCTGGCCGTACGCCACGCCGGCCTCGGCGGCCCGCTCGGCAAAGGTTCCGTCCCCCCGGTTGCGGTAGAGATGGTTGCGCACCCCGTCGTTGGCCACGTACAGGTCGGGCCAGCCGTCGCTGTCGTAGTCTACGAAGACCACGCCCAACCCCTTGCCCTCCTTGGTGTAGAGGCCCGCCGGCCGGGTAAGCTCGGCAAAGCGGTCCCCCCCCTCGTTGCGGTAAAGGGCGTTGGGCGCCCCGCGGAAGTTGGCCGGGTGGGGGTAGCCCTTGGCTGCGGCCGGGTCGGTCTTGTCGCTCTGCACCATGTACGGCACGGCGTCCTCGCGCTGGAGGTCGGGGCGGTACTCGACGTAGTTAGTCACAAAGAGATCGAGGTCCCCGTCACGGTCGTAGTCGCCAAAGGCGCAACTGGTGCTCCAGCGCCGATCGGCCACCCCGGCCCGCGCCGCCAGTTCGGTGAAGCGGCGGCCGGCCTCGTTGCGGAACAGGGCGTTGGGGCCGTAGTTGCTCAGGTAGAGGTCCGCATCCCCGTCGTTGTCGTAGTCGCCCACGGCGCAGCCCATGCCGAAGCCGGGGTGATCCACCCCGGCCTGAGCCCCCACCTCGGCGAAGCCGGCCGCCCCCTCGTTGCGGAAGAGCGCGTCTACCGGCGGCGGTCCCGGCGGGGTGTCGCTGATCCAGGCCCCGTTGACGGCAAAGATGTCGAGGTCTCCGTCCCCGTCGTAGTCGAAAAAGGCCCCGCCGCCTCCCATCGTTTCGGGGAAGTACTTGTGGGGGGTGGCGCCGTTGACCTGGGTAAAGCGCAGGCCGCTCTGGGCGGCTACCTCGGCAAACTGGACCGGGAAAGAGGGGGGTGGTACAGGTGGCAGTTGCTGCCCGCAGGCCCATAGGCCCCACAGCAGCAGGAGGCGGGTCATCTCAGGGCGTCGAGGCGCTGGCGGGCGGCCTTGGCGATAGCGGGGTCGCCGCGCCACCCGGCGAGGAAGGCGGCATAGGCGCGGCGGGCCTCCTCGCGCTGGCCGCGCTGCTCGTACAGGGCGCCCAGGGCTAAGTGGGCGCGGCCATTGGCGGGGTCACAGCGCAGGGCCTGGCGGTAATGGGCCTCGGCCTCTTGCTTGTTCTCCTGGCGCAGGTACAGGCCGCCCAGGTTGTAGTGGGCCTCGGCGGAGCCGGGGTCGGCGGTCAGGGCACGGCGGAAGTGCTGCTCGGCGCCGGCCGGGTCGCCGCTGAGGATAAGCAGGTTGCCCAGGTTGTTCCAAGCCTCGGCGTAGTCGGGCCGCAGTTTGAGCGCCTGATCAAAAGACTGTGCGGCGGCTTCGAGCTGCCCGCGGTTCAGGCGCAGGAAGCCCTGGGCGAAATGGGCCTGGGCGGTCTGGGGGTCCTGGGGATGGCGGGTGATGGCCAGGGAAAAGAGGGAGTCGGCCTCGCCCCTGGCGTTGGTTTTCAGGTAGAGGTTGCCCAGCTTGATCAGGGCCTCCAGGTGGTCGGGGTTCTGGGCGAGGATGGCCCAGTAATGGCGCAGGGCCGGCTCGGTCTGCCCTAATTGCTGGTAGTGGTGGGCCAGGGCCAGGCGCGTGGAGAAATCCTCGGGCGCCCAGTCCAGGGCGCGGCGCAACTGGGCGATCTGGGCGGCGTGCTGGCCGAGTTCCTCGAAGCGCTGCATGGCACGGTCCGCCTCTTCCGGGCGGCTCAGCGCTGTCAGGGCCGAGGCGAGGTTGAAGTGGGCCTCCACATGGTCGGGAGCCAGGGCCAGGGCCTGCTCAAGGGCGGTCAGGGCCTCCTGGGGCCGGCCTTGTTCTAAGTACAGGAGCCCCAGGGCGCGTTGGACCTCGGCCGACTGGGGATCGAGCTGGGCGGCGCGTTGGAGCAGTTCCTCGGCCTCGGGATAGCGGCCCTGGCGGGTGCAGAGCTGGCCCAGTTGGAGCCGGGCTTCGACCAGGCCGGGCTCGGCATCGAGAGCCTGGCGCAGGGCGGCCTCGGCCTCGGCGTGGCGCGACTGCTTGCCGTAGAGCAGGGCCAGGCTCTGGAGCACGGGCAGGTACTGGGGTCGCTGTTCCCTGGCTTTTTCCAGCAGGGCCAGGGCCTCGGGGTAGTGGCCCTGGTCGGCCAAGATCAGGGCTAGGTCGTGCTGCGCCTCGATGTACTCGGGATCGAGGGCCAGGGCCTGCTGGTAGCGCTCGATGGCCTGGGGGGTCTGGCCCAGTTGCGAGAGCAGGCGGCCCAGGCCGGCGCAGGCCGGGGCAAACCCCGGGTCCAGGGTAAGGGCTTGTTCATAACCCTGGCGGGCCTGGGCGTAGTGATGGCGGGAGGCGCTGGCCTGGGCCTGGGCCATGAGCCGGTCGCGCTCCGGATTGGGGGCCTCACCGCAGGCCCCCAGGATCAGCAGGAGGAGCAGGGCTTTCACCGGCCCTCCGAGGCGAGCAGGTCGCGGGCCCGCTGCAGCTTCTGGGCCAGCTCGCGGTGTTCGCGCTGGCGGCGGACAAGGGGCTCCCAGACGGCGATGGCCTCTTTCACCTTGCCCTGGAGGGCCAACACGTCGCCCAGCAACTCCATCCCGCCCGTCAGGGTGGAATCCATGGAGATCGCCTGGCGCAGGGTCTGGTAGGCCAGGTCGAGCTGCTTCTGGTCCTTGTAGAGGTTGCCCAGGTTGACGTAGATGAATCCCTTGTCCGGGGACAGTTGGACGGCGGCCTGGTACTCCCGGGCGGCCTCCTCCAGTTTGCCCTGCTGGTGGTAGATCAGGCCCATGTTGTTGTGGGCCTCGGCCAGGGAGGGGTCCTTGGCCAGGGCGCGTTGATAGTAGTCGAGGGCCCGGGTCTGGTCGCCCTGGCGCTGGGCCAGGCTGCCCAGGCCCTGGTAGGCCAGGGCGTAACTCGAATCGAGGGCAAGGGCCTGCTGGTAGTGCTCCTCGGCCGGGCGCATCTGCCCGAAGCGGGCATAGACGGCCCCCAGGTTGTAGTGGGGAGGGGCCAGGCTGGGGTTGCGGCGCAGGGCTTCGAGGTAGGGCTGGAGCTGGGCGAACTGCTGCTTGAGCTGCTCGGCCCTGGCCAGCAGGAGCTGGCCCTCGCGGGTCTTGCCCTGGCGGGAGAGCACCTGGCCCAGGGCGATGAAGGGCCCCGGCTCCTGGGGGGCCAGGCGGATGGCCTTCTTGAGGGCCTCGACGGCCTGGTCGAGCTGCCCGGACTGCAGGTAGCACTGACCGATCTGGGCCTGGGCCTGGGGGTAGGCGCTGGCAGAGGAGTCGATGAGGGCGAAGCGCTCGACTGCGGAGGGGAAATTGCCTTCCCGCTGCTCGATCACCCCTAAAGTGTAGAGGGCCTCGGCCGAGCGCGGGTCCAGGTCCAGGGCCTCCTGCAGGTGCTTGCGGGCCAGGGCGGCGTCGCCCTTGAGGTCATAGGCGATCTTGCCCAGGGCGATGCGGGGGGGCAGGTAGCTGCGGTCCAGTTCGGCGGCCCGCTGCAGGGGGGCCTCGGCGTCCTGGAAGCGCCCCTGGGCGTGAAGGGCCACGGCCAATTGGTAGTGGAAACGGGCCTCCTCGGGGGCCAGTTCCACGGCGCGCCGGTACGCGGCCTCGGCCTCGGGGAAGCGGCCCTGCTGGTGCAGGCCCGTGCCCTGTTCAAAAGCGGCCTGGGCCTCGGGGGAGGGGCCGCGGCTGCAGGCGGCACACAGGAGGAGCAGCGCCGGCAGGATGGTCCTTGTCCAACCCATCGTTCACTCCAGGATAGAGGATTTCTTGCTCTCGGTGAGAGTGTAGTTGCGGTCCGCGGGCACCTGTCTCAAGGTCTGGACAACGCCGCTGGGCCAGCGCACCTCCAGCTTGTCCACCACCGCGTCGCTGCCCAGGCCAAAGTGGACCCGCAGATCGTGCTGGGCCTGGAAGCTGGAGCCGCCGCAGACCTGGCGATGCTGGGTTCCCGAGGCCGAATTCAATTCGATCCGGGCCCCGATGCCGTCGCGGTTGCTCAGGGTGCCGCGCAGGCGCAAGAGCAGCCAGTGGCCCTTGGCGCCCCCCTCGTTGCGCAGGAGGGCGGGGGCGTCGTCGAGGTGGGCCACGGCGATGTCGAGATCCCCGTCGCCCTCGTAGTCGGCGTACGCCGCGCCCCGGGCCACCCGCGCGGGGGCCAGCCCCGGCCCCGCCCGCAGGGTCAGGTCCTCGAAACGCCCTTGGCCGGCGTTGCCGAAGAGCTGGTTGCGCTGGCGGTAGCTGATGCCGATGCCGGCCTGGTCGATGGCGGGCATCAGGTGGCCGTTGGCGATGAAGAGGTCCTGCCAGCCGTCGTGGTCCCAGTCAAAAAAGAAGGTGCCCCAACTGAGGTAGGGCCGGCTGGGGCCGGCCAGGCCCACGGCCCCGGAGACGTCGGTGAAGAAGCCCTTGCCCTCGTTGCGGTAGAGGGTGTTGTAGTCCTGGGCGAAGTTGGTCACGAACAGGTCGTAATGGCCGTCGTTGTCGTAGTCGCTCAGAGCCACGCCCATGCCGGCCTGGGCGCGCCCGTCGCCGCTGAAAGCGGTGCCGCTGAGCTGGGCCACGTCGGTGAAGCGCCCGTTGCCCTCGTTGCGGAACAGGTTGTTGGGCTGGCCGTCGTTGGCCACGTACAGGTCCAGGTCCCCGTCCAGGTCCACGTCGCCCCAGACCACCCCCATGCCGTAATAGGCCGGCTCGGCGATGCCAGCCGTCTCCGTGACATCGGTGAAGCGGCCCTTGCCCTCGTTGCGGAAGAGGGCGTCGCGCTGGGCCTTGAACCCCTTGGGCCCGCAGGCGGCAGGGATGCCGGTGTGGGTACACCACCGGTCGAAGAAGGGGGGTCCGTGAAGGATGAACTCCACGTAATTGGCCACGTACAGGTCCAGGTCCCCGTCGTTGTCGTAGTCGCCAAAGCCGCACCCGATGCCCCAGCCAGGGTCGGCCACCCCGGCGGGCGCGGCCACCTCGGTGAAGCGGCTCCGGCCCTCGTTGCGGAAGAGGGCGTTGGGGCCCCAGCGGGTGACGTACAGGTCGCTGTCCCCGTCGTTGTCGTAATCGGCCATGGCGCAGCCCATGTTCCAGCCCTTGAGCCCCAGGCCGGTCTGGGCGGTGGTCTCGGCAAAGGCGCCGCCGGGAAGCCCGCGGTACAGGGCGTTGCCGGTGCCCGACTCGGGGTTTTCCACGTCGGCGGGGCCGTTGGTGAAGTACAAATCCAGCTCGCCGTCCCCGTCGTAATCCCACCAGCCCACCCCGGCAGACTGGGTTTCGATGATGTAGCGCTTCTCGGCGCTGCCCGAGGTATTGCGGAAGGTGATGCCCGCCTCGGCGGCGACGTCGGTGAACTGGGGCAACTGGGCGGCGGCCATGCTCCACCAGCCCAGGACCCCACAGAGCGTGGAAAGACGGATAGCGGGGCCTCCTGCGCAGCATAATCCGAGGGACCGGGGGAAGAACGCGAGATCGACGATTGAATATAACCAAACAGGGGGGGAGGGAGGTAGGGAGTGGGCTAGCGGGAGAGGGATTCGAGCCGGCGCTGGAACTGGGCGGCCCGCTTCGGGTTGCCCGCGTGGGTGTGGGCGGCGACCAGGGCCCGCAGCACTAGGGAGGATTGGGGCTGGTCCCGGTGCAGGGCTTCGAGGTGGGCCAGGGCTGCGGCGGTCTGGCCCGCCCGCAGTCCGAGCAGGGCGGTGTTGATGAGGGCCTCCAGGTTGCGCGGGTCCAGTTGCAGGGCCTGGTCCAGGTACTGGCGGGCCCGGGGCAGGTCGCCCTGGCTCAGGCAGAGGGCGCCCAGGGCGTTGAGGGCCTCGGGCCGGGGCTGAATGGTCAGGGCCTGTTCAAAGGCCCCCAGCGCCTGGTCGGGCTGGTTGGCGGCCTGGTACGCCCGGCCCAGCTCGTAGTTGATCCAGTAGTCGCCCGGTTGCCACTGCCGGGCGGCCAGCAGGTGGGGCAGGGCCTCGGCGTAGCGGCCCTGCTTGAGCAGGAGCCGGCCGTAGTGGTAGCGGGCCAGGCCCGAGCTGCTGTCGGCCTGCAGGGCCTGGCGCAGGTGCGGGGCCGCCGCCTCGTACTGGCCCAGGGCGGTGAGGGCCTGGCCCAGCAGGACGCGGGTATCCGGCCGCCCGGGGTTGTCCTGGGCCGCCCGCAGCCCTTCGCGCACCGCCTCGGCGTAGCGCTCCTGGTAGAGGTAGGCGGTGGCCAGGTTGTGGCGGGCGTAGTCGTAGTCGGGCTCCAGTTCCAGGGCGCGCTGCAGGTGCCCGATGGCCTGGTCGTACTGGCCCTGGCGCAGCTGGACCTCGCCCAGGTCGCCCCAGAGCTGGGCGTCGCGGCGGTAGTCGGGGGCGGCGGACAGGTTGAGCAGCACCAGCAGGCCCAGCAGGGGCAGGCCCAGCCGGGCCAGGCCGGCGCGGAGCTTCTGGCGCCGGGCCGCCCACAACTCGGCCAGGCCGGCGGCGGCAAAGATCAGCAGCACCGGCACCACCGGCATTCGGTAGCGGGCGGTTGCGAAGAAGAGGATCACCGCGCCGGCGTAGGCCAGGACGTAGAGCCGCAGCAGTTTGGCGCCGGGCCGGTGCCAGCAGCAGGCCAGGCCCAGCAGCCCTAAGGGCCCCAGCAGCCCAAAGGGGAAGGAGAGCAGTTGATCCCACAGCAGGGCCCAGAGCAACCAGGAGTGCTGACGGGCGTAGTAGAGATCCTGGTTGCGCTTGAGTTCGGGGCCGCTCCAGTACAGGTAGGTCTTTTTCAGCAGCAGGCCCAGCCAGTCCAGGGGCTGGGCGAGGATGTAGTCGAAGGCTTTGTTGTAGAAATAGGCTGATTTCTCCCCGGCCCGGGTCAGTCCCTGGCGCACCGGCTCCATGACCAGGTCCTCCCACTGCCGGCCGGGGTGGATGGCCACGGTGCGCTCGTACTCGGGGTTGTTGCCCAGGTAGAAGTTGATGCCGCCGTTGGTGGAGATGAGGGCCCATTCGCCGCCGACCACATAGTTGCGCGCCGACACCGGCAGCACCACCAGCAGCAGGGGCAGCAGGAACAAGGCAAGGGGGCGCCACCAGGAGCGGGCCCGGCGCGTCTGCCAGGTCCGCCACAGGAGCAGGGCCGCGACAAAGAAGAGGATGGTGGGGCGGGTGAGGGCCGAGAGCCCGGCCAGGGCCCCGGCCAGGGCCCAGTCCCGGCCCCGCCCCGAGTCCAGGGCCATCTGGAGGCGGTGGAGCAACACTAGGTCGAAAAAGATCTCCAGGGGTACGGCCAGCAGCTCGCCCTCGTAGTAAAAGAAGAGGCTGTACCCGGCGGCCAGCACTCCGGCCAGGCGGGCCTGGCCCAGGGGCAGCACCCGGCGGGCGATCAGGTAGACCAGCAGGCAGGAGAGGCTGCCCAGGAGCATCTGGGCCAGGCGGATGGTGATGAGGTGGGAAGCGGGAAAGAGCCAGCAGAGGCCGGCGAGGAAGTAGATGTACAGGGGGGGTTGCCAGAAGGGCTCGGGTTTGCCCCAGAACTGGCCGCCGGCGATCTGGCGGGCCTGCTCCAAAAAAACCTTGGCGTCCACCACCGGCGCCGCGTAGAAGGGGCTGTGCCTGATTTCTCCCAGGTACAGCAGGCGCAGGGCCAGGGCCCCAAGAAAGAGGGTCAGGAGGAAAAGGTGCTCACGCGTCGGGAAGCGACCCATTCCGGTCTTTCTCAAGGCGCGGTCCGCGCCGCCCCCACTCGCTCTGGCTCCGCTACCCCGCAACCCAACCCGGCGGACTTTCCCTGCCCGACCTCCCCCCGCGAAAGACCTCCAGGGCCATCTCCCCGCCGCAGCGCTACCCCCATCAAAGACAACGCGCGGTAGGCACGCCCCCGGTCCGGAATCAGTAGACCACCGACAGGGTGCCGGATTGTTCGGTAGTGGCCGAAGCGCCGCCTACCTTGAGGCGGTAGAGGTAGATGCCCGGAGGCACCCTCTTGCCCTCGGCGTCCTTGCCGTCCCAGGTGAGCTGGGCGGTGCCGGCGGTCTGCGACAGGGGGCCGACGACGGCGACCTGCCGGCCGGACAGGTCGAAGATATCGACCTGGACCTGGGTCTGTTCGAGAAGGAGGAAGAGGTCGAAGGAGAGCCGGAGCAGGTCGTTGACCCCGTCGCCGTTGGGGGTCAAGATGCGGGTGGCAAGGTGGACGGGGGAGAGGGGCTGGTCGATCTTCTCGACGACGACGTTGACGTCGTTGGTGGCTACCTCGGCGGTGGCGTCGCCGGGTTTGGTGGGCTGGGCGATGATGGTGGCCTGGGTGCCCAACTGGTCGTTCCACACCGAGGAGGTGAACTGTTTGGCGCCGCGGAAGAGCTTAGAGGTGAAGACGATCTCAAGGCTCTCGCCCAGGCGGAAGTGCCTGGAACTCATGGGGGGCAGCTTGACCAACAGACGGCCGCCGCCGGTAGCCGGGTCGGGCAGGATGCTCTGAGCGAACTGCCCCAGGGAGTCGGCCCGGCCCGCGGTGGGGGGCAGGCGCCTGGGCTGGGCCAGGGCCAGGGGGTCGTCGCCCTGGGCCGGATCGATCTGCTGCCAGACCTGTCCGTCGAAGCGCAGGGTGTCGATGCGGGTGGCCAGATCGGGGACCTGGATCTCAATGCGGTTGAAGCTGGCCCCGTCGGCCTCGGCGAACACCGGCCGGAGGAAGTAGTGGAAGGTGGTGTTTTCGCCGAGGGGGACCTGGGCGGGGAAGATCTCGGCCAGCACCCCGCCCGAGGCCAGGGGGACGTCGTAGTCGAAT
>VGJS01000002.1 GCA_016867395.1 Candidatus Handelsmanbacteria bacterium | reverse complement strand
AGGGCAGCCCGGGCTCCGGCCAGGGTGCGGGTGCCCGCCGCGTCCACCACCTGCGCCTCGGCCAGGCGCAGGTGCACCTGCTCGGGGGAGACCCCCGGCCGCAGGGCAAAGCGCAGGCGGGCCAGGATACGGCTGCCGCTGGGGCCGCTCGCCCGGCCCCGCAGGGCCTCGCCCAGGGCCAGCGCCCCCGGCTCCTGGCGACGGGCCCGCACCGCCGGCATCCCCTCCAGCCCCTCGTACCGGGGCGGCCCTGCCAAGGACACTTGGGCCGGGTCGTACTCCACCCGGAACCCATAGGCCCGCAACCCCTCCAGACCCTGGGCCACCACCTCGGCCTCCAAGGCCCCCTCCCCGGCCTGCAGTTGCAGGACCGCTCCTCCCGTCGGTGCGACCACCGGCTTGTACACCGGGTCCACCCCATCGCGATTGAAGTTAGCCGCCACCATGTTGAGGTCCGCCACCCAGACCAGGCTGTCCCCGTCGATGTCGGCCAGGCGGCCGGCGTGGGAGGCGTTCACTCGCTGGCCGAAATAGGAGACGACAAAGTCCACGTCGAGCTGGTCCACCTGATTGTCGGGCACGCTGCTGCCGGTGGTGTCCACGTATCCGGTCACATCCCCGCCCAGCAGGTACTCGGCCCGGCTGCGGCGATCGGCCAGGTAGAGCGGGTCGATGCCGGTGAGCTGTTCGCCCGGATCGACCCTCAGGCCGGGATACACCCCGTCAAGGTACTGATCGACGTGGACGGCCAGCTGGAAATCCCCGCTGGGCACCTGGGAGAGGGAGAAGTTGCCGTCGGCGTCGAGGGTATCCTGCAGCCCGGCGCGGGTGGAGTCCACGTCGTTGGCCGAGAGGAAGAGCGCGTCGCTGACGGGCAGCAGGCTGTTGCGGTCCCGCAACGAGAAGGTGGCCCGAACCGCGTGCCGGGTCCGGCCCTGGAGCTTCACCTGCCCGCTGAGGGTGGCCCGCGACACCAGGGTCACCCGCCCCGCCTTGCTGGGCGGCAGCAGGGCCACCTCCGCCCCTTCGTTGTAGAGGGCGCTCTGGCGCTCGCGGAAATGGTCCACCCGCAACAGGCCGGTGCCGGTGGCGGTGCGCGACACCAGCTTAAAGGTGGCCAGGGTCTTAGTCCCGTCGAAATGGGTGTTGCCGCCCTGCTCGAAATAGACCAGGTCCAGCAGCCAGCGGCCCGCGGTGGTGCTGTCGGCCCCAGCCTTGAGGGTATTGGAGAGGGTCAGGCCCTCCAGACCCGAGGCCAGGGCAAAGGGCTGGGTGCCGGCCCGGCTGGTGTTCAGGTCCACCACCCGAAAGTAAAGGGTGTCCACGCTTAGGAAACAGGAGATCAGGTCCGCCCGGCGGCCCCCGCTGCTGGGCCGCACCTCGAAGGTGGCGGTGTCCCCCGGCGCGGTCATCACCCGGTGGGCTGGCAGGATCTCGAGGCCGGGCAGTTGTTGGCCCACCGCCTGGGCCAGGCCGCTGAGGGCGATCAGCCCCGGGGCCCGGCGGGCCAGGCTCTGGGCGGCGGGGGCGCCGCTTTCCGCCATCACCACGTACGCATAATACTCCCCGTCGGCCAGGGACTGTCCCGTCCCGTCGAGCCGCCGGTGCAGGCGGGCCGGCTGCACCGAAAAATCAGTGTCCGTCCCCTCCACCAGCGCGGTGGCCCCCCCCAGGCTGCCGTCGGTGGAATTGGCCACCCAGTCGGGCTGGCCGTCGCCGGTCAACTGCCCGTATCCGATCGAATCCCCCAGGGCCCGCCCTGCCTCGGCCGTGGTCAGCACCACCCACAGCGAGGCCCGGTTGTCCACGTCGCGCGCCTCCCAGGCCACCAGAAAGCTCTCCCCTCCCTGGCTGCTGAGGGGGTCGAGGGGGGCCTTGAGCCGCAGGTGAGGCCGGTGCGAGAAGGTAAGTCGCCGCGCCCGGCCGCCCCCGTCCTCCCAGCGGACCAAGCGGGAGATGCCGCCCCCGCTGATGGCCCCGTACAGATAATAATTGACCCCGGCCCTGGGCACCCCGCCCCCGTCGGGATTGGTGTAGGTCCACAGGTCCCACAGGTACTGGTTGTTGGCCCGGCCATCGAGGTCCTCGCTCAAGTTTCTGGTGATCAGATGGGTGTCCTGCAGCGAGTCGCTAGCCGCCGTCGCGATGGCCGTGGCCCCGCCGGGCAGGGCAAAGCTGGAGTCGGCGCTGTAGTAGAGGTTGATGGTGGCGCTGTGGTCGCGGTCCACGTCCCCGTCCACCCCGTAATCCTGGTTCCAGGTGATGGGGTAGTAGCGCTGGGGTGTCCCCCCGCCGGTCTCCAGGTCCTGATTCTCCCGCACATCGAGGCGCAGGAGGGGCGAGTGGCTGACCCGGTAGCGGTAGGCGCTGCGGCCGACGGCCAGGTTCTTGCCGTCGGTAGCCACCGCGTAGATGTAGTAGGCCCCGCTGTCCACCTGGGCGGAGGCGCTGCGGACGGCGTTCCAGGTGAGGGTGGAGTCGCGGCCTTCCTTCAGGCTGGCGCTGCTGTCCACGTGGGTGGCGTTGTTCAGGCCTGTGATCACCCGGTTGGGCGAGGTCCCCGAGGTGACCACCTTGGTGCTGTCGAGGGTGTCGGCGGTGGCGTAGAAGAGCTTCACCACGGCGCTGTCGTCGTAGTCGGCCACCAAGAAGCGCAATCTCACCGAGTTGCGGGCCCTGCCGGTCCGCCCCTGTTGGCCGGTGTCGAAGTCGCGCAGCAGCCCGGTATCGAGGTAGTCGTCATCGTTGCTCTCAAAGCGGCCCACCTCCAGCACCGCGGGCCTGTGGCGGACGGTCAGGCCCCGGCTGCGGGCCAGGGGGAAGGTGCCCGTCAGGTCCGAAGTGAGGTAGGCGAAGTAGGTGCCCTCGGCCACGGAACGCAGGTCGAGGGTGGTGTTCACCGAGCTGCCCTCGTTGGCCAGCAGCACCTGTCCCTGGCTCTGGGCGCGGGTGGCGGTGGTGGTATCCACCCGCGAGAGGGTGTCCCGGGTCGAGATCCAGAAGCGGTAGCGCACGTCATCACCGTCGCTGCCGTTGCCAAAGGGGGTGCCGCTGCGGGCCACCAAGTTGCCCCGCAGGTTGCCCCGCTGGTCGCTGAGCAGGTCGGGCAGGGCCAGGCTGAACATCCCCGCCGCCTGGCTGGGGAACTGGTCCCCCTGGGCGCTGGTGGTGGTGTCGGCCAAGGTCTCGGTCCAGGCACCGGCAAAGCTGGCCAGGGCCAGGGCATTGGCCTCGGCGTAGGTCAGGGTGAGGGTGCCGGCGGGGATGGGCTGCTCGCCGCTGCGGGTGAAGCTGGTCAGGCCGTAGACCACCGCCGAGGCGCTGGGGCTGGCCTGGGTGGTAATGGGGAACTGGAGATGCACCTGGCCGGCGGCCCCGCCCCCCGGACTCACCGCCACCACCTTGGAAGCGGTGCTGCCGGCGGCGCTCTGATACCCCCCCGCCGCGTCGTCGATGGTGATCTCGTCCTCGACGCTGCCGTCCCCGTCGGTGTCGGCAACCTGTACTCCCTCGGGCAGAGACAGGTGGATGGCGTTGCCCGGCACCGGGTCGCGGCTGAGGGTGACCACCACGTGCTGCCAGTAGGGATTGGCGGCGGTAGCCCCCTTGGGGATGGTGTTGAGCAGGGCCGGGGCCTGCGCCAAATTCTGGGCGAGGGCGGTGCGAGCCAATAGGAAGCCCAGGAGCAGGGCGCAGCGTCCGAGTCTCATGTTTTCCGGAAGGTACCCGATATAAATGGAAGTGGGGTTGCCCCAACTTTTATATCGCGCCATTCGGCGATTACTTTAAATTTGAATATGCCTTCCTTTCTCCGGGTCGCGGCGATTTCGGCCCTCTTCGGCTCCTGCTGCCTCCTGCTCCTACCGGGGGGGGCCGGCGCCCAGACCATCAGCACCCTTGCTGGGGCCGGCACCGCCGGGGCCACCGGCGACGGCGGCGACCCGGCCAGCGCCCTGCTCAATTTCCCCGGCGGGGTGTCCGGCGACACCCTCGGGGTGTTGTACATCGCCGACACCGGCAACCACAAGATCCGCCGTGTCAACGCCGCCCGCGATTCCATCACCACCCTGGCCGGCACCGGCACCGCCGGCTCCACCGGCGACGGGGGCGCCCCTACCAGCGCCCTGCTCAATTCCCCTGGCGCGGTTTTCTCCACCCTCTCCGGGGTGCTGTACATCGCCGACACCGGCAACCACAAGATCCGCCGCGTCAACGCCGCCCGCGACTTCATCGCCACCATCGCCGGCACCGGCACCGCCGGGGCCACCGGCGACAGCGGGGCCGCCGCCAGCGCCCGCCTCAACTCCCCCGGCGGGGTGGTGGTCACCAGCGCCGGGGTGATCTTTGTGGCCGACACCGGCAACCACAAGATCCGCCGCATCAACGCCGCCCGTGACTCCATCACCACCTATGCCGGTACCGGCACCGCCGGCTCGTCTGGAGACGGGGGAGCGGCCCGCAGCGCCAAGCTCAGCTCCCCCTCCGGCCTGTGCCTCGACGCATCGGGCAACCTCTACGTAACCGACACCGGCAACCACAAGATCCGCAAGATCACCCCGGCCGGGATCATCACCACCGTGGCCGGCACCGGCTCGCCGGGTTTCTCCGGGGACGGGGACCTGCCCACCAACGCCCAGCTCTCCTTTCCCAAGGCCGTGGCCATCGACAGCTCAGGGGCCCTTTACATCTCCGACTATTTCAACCACCGCCTGCGCCGCGCCAATCCCGGCGGCAACATCACCACCCTGGCCGGGGATGGGAGCTTCGGCTTTGCCGGCAGCAGCGGGGCCGCCAGCCTGGCCCGCCTCGCCTTCCCTTCCGGCCTCTTCCTCGACCGCAGCGGGGTCCTCTACCTGGCCGACAGCGGCAACCACCGCTTGCGCCGCCTGGCCCCGGCCGACGCCCGCGGCCCGGTCGGGCTGCGCACCACCGCCCCCGGCCGCCTGGCTCAGTTGCTGCGCGTGGCCTTCATCGGCGACGGGTCCACCCGGGTCCACTCCCTCACCCTCACCCTCGCCGACCTGGACACCGCCACCAACCTGAGCCGTTCCGACTTCGCCGACTTCCGCTTCTACGAGAGCGCCGACACCCTGATCGACGGGAACGACAACCTGCTGGGCACCCTCGACCCGGCGCAGTTCACCCCCGGCACTGCCTTCACCCTCCAGGCCACCAACGCCCCCATGCCCGCCTCCGGGTCGGAACGCCACTATCTGGCCGTGGCCCGGATCAGCCCCAGGGCCGTGGAGGGCCACGCCTTCAAGGTGGGCTTTGTCACCGGCAACCTGGCCACCAGCAAGGGGGGGCGCGGCTCGCGGGTGGCCGCCTCCAGCGCCAACCGCCTGACCATCGACGTGGTGGCCACCCGCCTGTCCTTCTCCACCCAGCCGGGCGGGGTGATCGGCGGCCAGCCCTTCCAGATCCAGCCGGTGGTCAAGGCCGTGGACGACAGCGGGTACGTGGACGGCAACTTCGCCGACCTGGTCACCCTGGGCAACACCGGCGCCGGGACCCTGCTGCTCAACACCGCCACCGCCAGCAGCGGGGTGGCCACCTTTTCGGGGGTGACCTACCTGGCCAGCGCCGACGACGAGAGCTTTTCCCTCACCGCCGACGACCAGGCCACCGGCAGCGAGGGGGACCTGCCGATGGTCTTCTCCTCCTCGCTGGTGGCCAACGTGGTCAACGACCCGCCCACCGTCGATTTGTCCAGCCTGGTGCTGCGCGAGGACGAGCGCTACATCGTGCCGGTCTCCTCGGTGGTCACCGACCCGGACGACACCACCTTCACCTTCACCTTCAGCAGCCGCCATATCTCGGGGCAGGTGGCCAACGGACAGCTCACCCTGGTGCCCGAGGCCGACTGGTACGGCCGCGATACCCTGACCATCACTGCCCGCGACCAGTTCGGCCTGCAGGCCAGCGACACCAACCCCGTGGAGGTGACCCCGGTCAACGACGCCCCGCGCCTCTCCCTGCCCGACACCCTGGCCTTTGCCGAGGACGATAGCCTGAGCCTGGACCTGCGCGCCTACGCCCGCGACCCGGACGACGACTTCGCCACCCTGGACTGGGTCTTCACCCCCGGCCAGCCCCTATTTTACTCCTTTGCCGCGGGCCGGCTGGTGCTCAAGGCTCCGCCAGACAGCGCCGGCCTCTACCGCCTGATCCTCCGGGTCAACGACCGCGCCTTTGCCCTGGCCCGCGACACCCTGACAGTGGCCGTGGCCCAGGTCAACGACCTGCCCCACCTCAACCTGCCCGACACCACCCTGCGCCAGGGGACCACCCTCTCCCTCGACCTCAAGCGCTACGCCGCCGACCGCGACCACGCCCTGACCCGCCTAGCCTGGAGCGCCACCCCCGGCGCCCACACCACCGCCTCGGTCAGCACCGCCGGAGTGGCCACCGTGCAACCGGACCCGGACTATTACGGGCCCGACACCCTGGTCTTCACCGCCACCGATCCGGCCGGGGGGGTTGCCGCCGATACCCTGCACCTGCTCCTCACCCGCGTCAACCGCGCCCCCACCCTGGCCACCCTCCCCGACACCGGGCTCACCGCCGGCGACACCCTGCGCTGGGACCTGCGCTCCTTTGCCGCCGACCCGGACGACTCCCTCGCTGCCCTCCAGTGGACCGTGCTGGGGGCCCGCCGGGTCCAGGCCAGCGCCACAGGGGGAGTGCTGGTGCTGCGGGCCGCCCCACCGCCGGCCGCCTTCACCGAGGTCCTGCGCCTGCGCCTGGTCGATCCGGGCGGCCTGGCCGACACCACCTCCCTGACCCTGCGGGTCATGCCGCCCCCCCAGCTAATGCGCCCCCTGCCCGACACCGCCTTCTTCGCCGGCGACACCCTGCGCCTAGCCCTCGACGCCTGGGCCGGTCAGGCCCTGCCCGCCGCCCAGGTCCAGTGGAGCCTGCTGGGCACCCAGCGCCTGCGCGCCGCCCTCGATCCGGCCGCAAGGATGCTGACCCTCAGCGCCGAGGCCGGCTCAAAGGGGCCGGCTTCCTTTGTCCTCCAGGCGGCCGACAGCGCCGGACACCGCGCCCTCGACACCGCCGTAGTGCAGGTGCTCAACCCGCCGCCGCGCCTCGATTTCCCCGAACTCTCCCTGGAGGCTGGTGTGCCGGTACAACTGGCCCTCGATACCTTTGCCGAGGACGACGAGCCACTGGCTGCCCTGCTCTGGTCCGCGGTGCCGGCCCCTGAGATCCCGGTCAGCATCAACAACGCCCTGCGCCAGGCCACCCTGCTGCCGGCCGCCGGGTACGAGGGCCAGACCCGCATCGTCTTTCGCGCCACCGACGCCCAGGGCGCCGCCGGCGCCGACACCGTGCAGGTGGCCATTCGCTCCTCCACCACCCCCGGCGCCCCCGGGCCGGGGGACTTCGACGGCAGCGGCAAGGTGACCCTCGAGGACTTCTTCCTCTTTGCCGAGCACATGGGCCTGGCCGCCGACCAGCCCGGCTGGGACCCGGTCTACGACCTGGACCGCGACGGCCAGACCACCTTCGCCGACTTCTTCCTCTTCGCCGACCTCTTCTCCTTCAGCCAGACCCCAACACGTTAAAACAAAAAGGGCCTGCCCGCGTCTGCGGACAGGCCCACCCACTTCCCCAGGAAGCTCAGAAGGTCCAGCGCAACTCCAACCCCGGCGCCAGGCCGGCCTGGCGGTTTTCCGCGGCCAGGGTATTGATCCCCCGCAACTCGGCGTGCAGGTTGACCAGCGAGGCCACCTTGATCCAGGCCGCCAGGGGCACCCAGCCGGCCGCCCCAGACCTGCCCGTCGCCAATCCCGTGCCCACCACCGCCCCGGCCAGGCCCAGGAGGATCAACCCCTGCCGGGGCTGGTCGGCGTAGAAGTACCCAGCTCCAGGTACCAGCAGTTCCAGGCCCAGGCCCAGGGAGGAGGATTTGGCGGGGGTGTAGGCTGCCCGCCGCAGCGGGATGCGCTGGGCGCCCAGCTCGCGCAGGGAGCGGATCTGGGCCAGGGTGTAGGAGGTGTGATGCTCCAGCAGCGGGCCGCGCAATTCGCGCACCGCCACCGTGTCCCCGGCCAGCCCTTCCACCTGCACCTCGCGGGTCTCCCCGCCTTCCAACTCCAACTCCCCCCACCATCCCTGGTGGTGCAGCCGCTGCAAGCCGGCGCGCAGGGTATCGGCATCCATGGGCTCGGCAGCCCGCAAGGCCAGAGGCAGGAGCAGCAGGGCGCCCGCCGCGATCAATACCTTCATATACCTTCCTTTCGCTGATAACAATAGTAATAATAGGCGCTGCCCCGGCCTGTCAAGCCGGGAAAAAGTAGAGAAGAGCCTGTTTTGGCCGATAAAGGGAAATGAGTGTAGATAGCGCCCGCTCTTCTCACTCCCGCAGACAGGGACGTCGGTGCCACCACCCCACATGGAAGTGGGGGTTTTTTTTGCTTGCCCTCTCTCTACCAGCCCCTTATTTTCCCGCGCCTATGAGACGCGAGCTGGACCACGCCATCGCCGCCGCCCACCGGGCCGGGGACCTCACCCTCGAATTCTTCGGAGGCAAGTACCAGGTCGAGTACAAGGAGCGGCGCGACCCGGTCACCGACGCCGACCTGGCCGCCAACACCTTCCTCAAGGAGCAGCTGCTGGGCGCCTTTCCCGAGTGCGGCTGGCTCTCCGAGGAAACCGCCGACACCCCCCAGCGGCTGGGGGCTGAGCGCCTGTGGATCATCGACCCTATCGACGGCACCCGCGAGTTTGTGGCGGGCATCCCCGAATACGCGGTCTCCGTGGCCCTGGTGGAGCAGGGCGAGCCCGTGGTGGGGGTGATCTACAACCCGCCGGCCGGCCAGCTCTTCGCCGCCATCCGGGGCGGGGGCGCCTTCCTCAACGGCAAGCGAATCTTCTGCAGCGAGGCGCCCAGCCTGGACCAGGCCACCCTCATCGTCAGCCGCAGCGAGACCAAGCGCGGCGAGATCGAGCCCCTGCGGCCCCACCTCAAGGAGGTGAAACCCGTGGGCAGCGTGGCCTACAAGCTGGCGGTAGTCGCCGCCGGACTGGACGGTGACTTCAATGTCAGCGTGCAGCCCAAGAGCGAGTGGGACGTGTGCGCCGGGGATCTCCTGGTGCGCGAGGCCGGGGGCCAGATGCTCGACCTGGAGGGCCAGGTCCGCCGCTACAACCAGCCGGACCCCCGCATCGAGGGCGGCCTGGTGGCCGGCAACCCCCGCCTGGTCCGCGCCATGCTCGAACTGCTCGCCTCCCTGCGCTGATGCCCCATCCCCTCAACCAGCCTGTCGCCGACCTGCTCGCCGAGCTGGGCCTGCTCCTCGAACTGAGCGGGGGCGACCCCTTCCGCATCCGCGCCTATGGCAGCGCCGCCCGCGCCATCGAGGTGACCGACCAATCCCTGGCCGAGTTGGCTACCCAAGGCCGGCTGCAATCGGTGAAAGGCATCGGCCCAGGGGTGGCGGGCCTCATCGCCGCCTTCCTCGAAACCGGCGCCTCCCCGGAGCTAGCAGCCCTCAAAGCCTCCCTGCCCCCCGGCCTCATCCAGATGCTCCGCGTCCAGGGACTGGGGCCCAAGAAGGTGCGAGCCATCCACCTGCAACTGGGCCTCGACACCCTCGAAGGTCTGGAAGCCTCCTGCCGGGACGGAAGGCTGGCCCAACTCAGCGGCTTTGGCGCCAAGAGCCAGGAAAACATCCTCCGCGCCCTGGAGCAGTTAAAAAAATACCTGGGCTTCTTCCACCTCGACACCGCTTTGCTGGCCGCCCGTACCCTCTGCGCCGACCTGTCGCCCCTTACCAGCCGCCTGGAACTGGCCGGCAGCCTGCGCCGCGGACTGGAGGTGGTCGAAGGGGTGGAACTGGTGGCCTGTACCCCGGACCCCGAGACCCTGCGCCAGGCCCTGTGCCACCATCCCCTCGCCCGCAGCGCCCCGGCCCCCGATCAGATCCTGCTGGACGGAAACCTGCCGGTGCGGCTGCATCTGGCCGAGGCACCCTCTTGGGGTGTGACCCTGCTCCACCACACCGGCAACCCGGCCCATCTGGAATCACTGGCCGCCCGCGCCGGGGAGGGGGGTCTGCGCCTTGTAGCCGACGGGCTCTATCGCGGCTCCGAACCGATCCCCTGCCCCGACGAGGAAACCCTGTACGCCGCCCTCGACCTCCAGTACATCCCCCCCGAACTGCGCGAGGGGCGCGGCGAGGTGGAGGCCGCCGCCGCAGGCACCTTGCCCCAACTGGTGCAGCGGTCCGACCTGCGGGGGGCGTTACACGTCCACACCACCTACAGCGACGGCCACCACACCCTGGAGGAGATGGCGAAGGCGGCAATGGCGCTGGGGTACACCTACCTGGGGATCTGCGACCACAGCCGCTCGGCCGCGTACGCGCGGGGTTTGCAGATTGAGGACCTGCGCCGGCAGCGGGAGGAGATCGACCAACTCAACGAAAAACTCGCCCCCTTCCGCATCCTCGCCGGGATCGAGTCCGACATCCTGGCCGACGGGGCCCTGGACTACGAGGACGCGGTGCTAGAGTCCCTGGATCTGGTGGTGGTCTCGGTGCACTCGCGCTTCAACCTGGAACGCGAGGAGATGACCCGGCGCCTCTGCCGCGCCCTCACCCACCCCTGCGCCGCCATCCTGGGCCACGCCACCGGCCGGCTGCTCCTGGAGCGGGAGGCGTACGCACTCGACGTGGAGGCCCTGATCGAGACCGCCGCCGCCAACCAGGTCGCCATCGAACTCAACGCCAATCCCTACCGCCTGGATTTGGACTGGCGCTACCTGCGGCAGGCCGCCGACCAGGGGGTGCCCATTGCCCTCAACACCGACGCCCACCACCTGGACCAGTTTGCCTACGACGAGTTGGGCGCGATCCTGGCCCGCAAGGCCGGGCTGCGACCCGCCGAGGTGCTCAACACCAGGAGCGCCGGCGAGTTGATATCCTGGCTGGCAACCCGCAAACGCCGATAACCCCCCGCCTGCTCGCCATCGCCGGCCCCTCCTGCGCCGGCAAGACCGCCCTGGCCCGCTATCTTTCCGCGCACCTGCCCGGCGGCTCGCTCCTGCTCTCCCTCGATTCCTACTACCGCGACCTGGCCCAGCTTCCCCTGGAGGAGCGCCACCGCTTCAACTTCGACGAGCCCGCGGCCCTCGACCTGCCCCTGCTGCTGGGCAACCTCGAAGTATTGACCCAGGGCCGGGCCGTGGACAAACCGGTGTACCTCTTCCCCGAGCACGTGCGCGCCCCCATGCCCCAGCGGGTGGAGCCGGCCCCCTGGATCATCGCCGAAGGGCTCTACGCCCTGTACTGGGAGGAGGTGCGCCGCCTCTGCCACACCCGTATCTTTGTGGAGGCCCCCGACGCCCTGTGCCTGGATCGCCGCCTGGCCCGCGACACCGTCGAGCGCGGCCGCAGCCGCGAGTCCATCCTGGAACAGTACCACCACCAGGTGCGTCCCATGTGCGAACAACACCTCCTCCCCACCCGCGCCTTCGCCGACCTGGTCCTCGACGGGACGCAGCTGGTCGAAACAATGGCCAACCCCCTACTGTCACGTCTGGGCCACTAGCGGCGGGGGGCGGCCCCGAAGACCTTTCTCGGGGAGAGGTTGGGGTGGGAAGGACGCGGGAGGGGAGGAAGGGAGAGCGGAGCGATGAGCGAGCAGGGTGGCAAGTCCGCGCCTTGAGAAAGGTCGAAGCGGGTCGCCCCCCGCCGCCAAACAACCGGAGCCAAACAAAAATGCAGACCATCGTGATTACCGGCGGGGCCGGCTTCATCGGCAGCAACTTCGTGTTGCACATCCTCGCCAAGCACCCCGAGTACCGCGTCCTCAACCTCGACAAGCTCACCTACGCCGGCAACCTCGACAACCTCCAGGCCATCGCCGACAACCCCCGTCACACCTTTGTGCGCGGCGACATCGCCAACCCCGAGTTGGTTGATCACCTGATGAAAGGCGTGGACCTGGTGGTCAACTTCGCCGCCGAAAGCCACGTGGACCGCAGCATCATGGGGGCCCAGGAGTTCATGCAGGCCAATGCCCTGGGGGCCTACACCCTGCTCGACGCCGCCCGCCGCCACCAGATCAAACGCTTCTTACAGGTCAGCACAGACGAGGTCTACGGCTCCCTCGCCCCCGGCGAAGCCCCCTGGACCGAAGTCTCGCCCCTGGCCCCGCGCAACCCCTACTCGGTCAGCAAGACCGCCGGCGACCTGATGGCCCGCTCCTTCTTCGTCACCTACGGCATGCCGGTGCTGATCACCCGGGCCTCCAACAATATCGGCCCCTGCCAGTACCCCGAGAAACGGGTGCCCCTCTTTGTCACCAACGCCATCGACAACCTCCCCCTGCCGGTGTACGGCAAGGGCACCGCGGTGCGCGACCACCTCTTTGTCAGCGACCACTGCGAGGCCCTGGACCTGGTACTGCACCAGGGCCAACCCGGCGAGGTCTACAACGTGGGGGCCGACAACGACGCCGACGGCGAGGAACTCACCAAGCAGATCCTCGACCTCTTGGGCAAGCCCCACAGCCTCATCGAGTACGTCAAGGACCGCCCCGGCCACGACCTGCGCTACGCCCTCGATTGTTCCAAGCTCCGCGCCCTGGGCTGGCAGCCCCGCTGCGACCTGAAAACCGCCTTGGCCCAGACCGTGGACTGGTACCGGGCCAATGAGCCCTGGTGGCGCAAGATCAAGGAGAGCTGGGAATTCCGCGCCTACTACGAGAAGCAGTACAAGAAGCGCTAACCCTTCGCAACGGCCAGTCCGCGCCTTGGGAAGCCCGGAATGGGTCACTCACCGACGCGATCGCAGACCACAAGCCCTGGTATCCCTGCGGATGCGCCAGCATCCATTTCCAGGCACTGCCCACCATCTTCTCCAGGTCGGTCCACTCGGGCCGCCAGCCCAGCGCCGCTTCGGCGCGGTGATTGTCCGCCACAAGGCGGGGCACGTCGCCCGGCCGGCGCGGCTGCACCTGGTAGGGGATGGACAGGCTCGTGACCCGCTCCGCCGCCCGGATCACCTCTAACACCGAGTACTCCCGCCCGCAGCCGAGGTTCAAGGGCTCGCCAGCCCACCCCTTCCCCAGCCGCTCCACTGCCCGCACATGCGCCCGGGCCAGGTCCTGCACGTGGATGTAGTCGCGGGTGCAGGTGCCGTCGGGGGTGTCGTAGTCGCCCCCGAAGACCTTGAGTGGCTCGCTGCCCAGCGCCCCGCGCAGCACCAGGGGAATCAGGTGAGTCTCGGGGTGATGGCCCTCGGCCAGTTGGACCACCTCGGCGCGCCGGCGGCGTTGAAGTAGCGCAGGCACACCGAGCGCAGCCCGTACGCATGGCGGAAGTCGGCCAGCATCTGCTCGACGAAGCGCTTGGAATGCCCGTACGGATTGGCCGGGGCCAGGGGATGGTCCTCGGTGAGGGGCAGGAAGCGGGGCTCCCCCTATACGGCGCAGGTGGAGGAGAAGACGATCCCTTTCACCTCCTCCTCCACCATTGTCTCGATGAGATTGAGACTGCCCACCGCATTGTCGCGGTAGTACTTGGCCGGGCCACTCACCAACTCGCCCACAAAGATGCTGGCGGCAAAATGAACCACCGCCTCGGGCCGCCATTGTTCCAGGCAGCGCCGGATGGCCTCTTTGTCGGCCAGGTTACCGACAAAGACCTCGCACCCTGCCACGGCCTGCCGGTGCCCGGCGGAGAAGTTGTCGAAAACCACCGGCTGGTGCCCGGCCCGCCGCAACTCCTTCGCGGTGTGGCTGCCGATGTACCCGGCGCCACCCACGACCAGGATGCGCATCAGACCCGCACTTCCTTGCCGGCGTCCTGGCTGCGGTAGATCCCGTCGAGGATCTGGATCACCTGCAAGGACTGCTCGGCCGGCACCGGCGAGGGCCGCCCCTCGGCCACGGCCTGCGCAAATTCCACGCACTCCTGGGCGTGGGGCTCCAGGGTCTGGTGCATGATCTTGAGGCTGCGGTTGTAATATTGGCGGGTCTTGTTGTTGGCCTCGTAGATCTCGCAGCGGGGCCAGTGCGAGCCGCCCTTGGTGCCGTAGAGCCACATCTGCATGTCCTCGCCCTGCACGTCGTGGTGCAAAAGCCAGCTCACCTCGATGATGAGGGTGGCCCCGGTGTCGAAGCGCACCATGGCCGCGGCGAAGTCCTCCACGTCGAACTCTTTAGGTATGGGTTTGCGCCCCCACTGACTGAAGGCGCCGGGCAGGTGGGCCAGGGGCGCTTTGGCCACCCCGCTCACCGCCACCGGCTGCGGATTGCCCATCATCCACAGGGTCAGGTCGAGGATATGCACCCCGATGTCGATGCAGGGCCCGCCGCCGCTGTGCTTCTTGAGGATGAAACCCGGCCCCACCGGTGCTCCGCCCCGCCTGAGCATCCAACTGCGGGCATGGTAGATCTGGCCCAGGGCCCCGGCGTCCAGCTCGTCCTTGAGGGCCTTGGCGCTGCCCTGAAAGCGGAAGTGCTGGGCAGTCATCAGGGTCTTCGTGGCCTTGTCGCGGGCGGCGATCATCTGCCGCACCTCCTTGGGGGTGGGGGCCAGGGGCTTCTCGCAGAGGACGTGTTTGCCGGCCTTGAGCGCGGCAATGGCCAGGGGGGCATGGTAGCGGTTGGGGGTGCAGATGTCGATGATGTCGATATCCCGGTCGCCGAAGAGGTCCTCGGGCTTTGCGACCAGCTTCTTCACCCCGTTTTTCTCTCCCCAGGCTTTGAGCGCGTCGGGCCGGATATCGCTGCCGGCCACCAGCTCGGCGTGTTCGGAGGCCTGCCAGCCGGGGACGTGGGTGCCGGCGATGCCGCCCACCCCAATGATCCCTACCTTGAGTTTGGCCATCTTCCATTCCTTTCTGTAGAGGGGGATTCGCCGTCAAAGAACGGACCCGGCCCTAAAAACAGCAAGGCCCCGGAGCGCCTTCTCCGGGGCCCCATGCACCGGCAGTGTTGCGTCAAACACTGCAAGTGCTGGTTAGTAGGTGATGATCTCCCCTTCCTCGGCCGTGGCGACTATCCCCAGCACCACCGCGTAGTCCTCGCGGGCCGTGGGCTGCCCGGCGCGCGGATAGGGGTTGACGTTGAACAACACGATGGTGTGTTTGCCGGTGCGCCCCCGGCTTTCCTTGGGATCGCCCAGGGTGAGGGTGAAGCGGTGCTGCATCTTCTCGTCGTCGTCCCAGGCCAGGATGGTGGCCTCGGCCTCGCCCTCCCAGATGCAGGCGACCCCATCGGGGCAGCGCGAATCCTGGATCTCCTCCAGTTGCAGATGCACCTTGTCGCTGTTGCGTTCTACCGCCAGGGGCTGATCGAAGCGCAACTGATCCATCTTCAGCAGCCCGGCGCCGGGGCGCTCCGGCTGTCGGGGCCGGCCTTTGTGGCCGCCGGCCTTGCCTTTGGAGACGACCAACTTGCCCGCTGGTTCCAGGGCGGTGGGCGCGGCGCTCTCCCTTTCGGCGCAACCGGCCCCGAAGGCCAGGGCCGCCAGGCCCAGGATAGCGAAAACCCTCCTAGCTGAATTCCTCCTTGGATGGGTGAATGAAGCCATCACCCTCCCTTTTTGCAATCCTCGTGCCAGGCCCGGGGGCCGGCGCGATGCTGTTGTTCTGCAAGACTTTGCCCATTCGTCAGCCACCCCCTCGTCCCGCCCGCCGCTCTCAGTTTTCTGAAAAACCCCGCAGATTTCCACCCGTGACGACCGCTATACTATATCAATAAATCTGGATATTGACATTTATACCCCTTCCCCTTAGCTTAAAAGTCATGCAAACCACTCCCGCCGGACAACAACTGCGCGCCCTGCTCTCCGAACGCATCCTCCTCCTCGACGGGGCCATGGGCACCATGATCCAGGCCCACGGCCTGCAGGAGATCGACTTCCGCGGCACACGCTTCGCCGGCCACCCGGTGGACCTGCGCGGCTGCAGCGACCTGCTCTGCCTGACCCAGCCCTCCCTCATCGAGGGCATCCACCGCGCCTTCCTCGACGCCGGGGCCGACCTCATCGAGACCAACACCTTCAACGCCACCCCTGTCTCTTTGGAGGATTATCAGCTCCAGAACTGCGTCGAGGAGCTCAACCGCACCGCGGCGCAACTGGCCCGCCGGGCCGCCGACGAGTACACCGCCCGGGACCCGCGTCGCCCCCGTTTCGTCGCCGGCTCCATCGGCCCCACCAGGGTCTCCCTCTCCCTCTCCCCAAAGGTGGAGGACCCCGGCTTCCGCACCCACACCTTCGACCAGATCGCCCGAGGCTACTACCTCCAGATCAAGGGCCTGCTGGAGGGCGGGGCCGATCTGTTGCTCGCCGAGACCACCTTCGACACCCTCACCCTCAAAGCCTGCCTGTGGGCGGTGGCCCAGCACTGCGAGGAGCGCGGCCAGCGGCTGCCCCTGATGGTTTCGGCCACCTTTGCCGACCAGAGCGGCCGCATCCTCTCCGGCCAGACCCTCGAAGCCTTCTGGAACTCCGTCGAACGCGCCGATCTGCTCAGCGCCGGGATCAACTGCGCCCTGGGCCCCGAGGCCATGCGGCCCTATGTGGAAGAATTGGCCGGCCTGGCCCCGGTCTGCACCAGTTGTTATCCCAACGCCGGCCTGCCCAATGAATTCGGCGGCTTCGACGAGACCCCCGAACAGGTGGCCGCCGTCCTGGGCGAGTTCGCCGGGATGGGCTGGCTCAATATCGCCGGGGGCTGCTGCGGCACCACCCCCGAGCACGTCCACGCCATCGGCCGGGCCATCGAGGGGCGGGAGCCCCGCGTCCCGCCCCCCCACCGCACCCTGTCGCGCTACAGCGGCCTGGAGCCTCTGACCCTCCGCCCGGATGCCAACTTCATCCTCATCGGCGAGCGCACCAATATCACCGGCTCGCAGCGCTTTGCCCGCCTGATCCGCAAGGGGGATTACGAGGCCGCCGTGGAGGTGGCCCGCCAGCAGGTGGAGGGCGGGGCCAATATCCTCGACGTCAATATGGACGAGGGCCTGCTCGACTCGAAGGCGGCCATGACCGCCTTCCTCAACCGCATGGCCGCTGAGCCGGACATCGCCCGCATCCCCCTCATGATCGACAGCTCCGACTTTGGGGTGATCGAGGCCGGGCTCAAATGCGCGCAGGGCAAGGCCATCGTCAACTCCATCAGCCTCAAGGAAGGGGAGGAGAGCTTCCTGCGCCAAGCCCGGGCGGTGCGGCGCTACGGGGCCGCGGTGGTGGTGATGGCCTTCGACGAGGAGGGTCAGGCCACCAGCGTCGAGCGCCGGGTGGAGATCTGCGCTCGGGCCTGCCGCCTGCTCACCGAAGAAGTAGGCATGGACTGGTCCGACATCGTCTTCGACCCCAATGTGCTGGCCGTGGCCACCGGCATGGAGGAGCACAACGACTACGCCCTCTCCTTCATCGAGGCGGTGCAGCAGATCAAAGCGCGTTTCCCCCGCGTCAAGACCAGCGGCGGGATCAGCAACCTCTCCTTCGCCTTCCGCGGCAATGAGCCTGTGCGCCGGGCCATGCACGCCTCATTTCTTTATCACGCCATCCGCGCCGGCCTGGACATGGGCATCGTCAACGCCGGGCAATTGGCCCTGTACGAGGAGATCCCCCCCGACCTTCTGGAGCGGGTGGAGGACGTGCTCTTCAACCGCCGGCCCGACGCTACCGAGCGGCTGGTGCAGTTCGCCGACACCGTCGAAGCCGCCGGCGACCTGGCGCCGGAAGCCGCTGCCTGGCGATCCGGCACGGTCGAGGAGCGGCTACAGCACGCCCTGCTCAACGGCGTGGTGGAGCACCTGGAGGAGGACCTGCGCCAGGCCCTGGAGACCTACCCGGCGCCCCTCTCGCTGATCGAGGGCCCGCTGATGGCCGGCATGAACGTGGTGGGTGAGTTGTTCGGGTCCGGCAAGATGTTCCTGCCCCAGGTGGTCAAGAGCGCCCGGGTGATGAAGTCGGCGGTGGCCTTCCTCGAACCTTTGATGGAGTCCGGGGCCCAGGGACGCGGCAGCCGGGGCAAGATCGTCATGGCCACGGTCAAGGGGGACGTCCACGACATCGGCAAGAACATCGTCGGGGTGGTGCTGCGCTGCAACAACTACGAGGTCATCGACCTGGGGGTGATGGCGCCGGCCGAGAAGATCCTCGCCACGGCCAGGGCAGAGGGGGCCGACCTCATCGGCCTGAGCGGCCTGATCACCCCCTCCCTGGAGGAGATGGTGCATGTGGCCAGGGAGATGGAGCGCCAGGGCTTTGCCATTCCCCTGCTCATCGGCGGGGCCACCACCAGCCGGAAACACACCGCCGTCAAGATCGCCCCGGCCTACACCCACCCCACCCTGCACGTGCTGGATGCCTCGCGGGCCCCGGTGGTGGTGGGGCATCTGCTCAACCCGCAGACCCGCGCCGAGCTGATCGAGGCCAATGCCGCGGAGCAGGAGCGGCAACGCGAGGCATTTGCCGGGGGTCGCGGGGACAAACCCCTGCTCCCCCTGGCCGAAGCCCGGTCCGCCGCGCCGGCGCTGGATTGGGAAACCCCGCCCGTCCCCCAGTTCCTCGGGGTGCGCCACCTGCCCAGCTTTTCCCTAACCGAGCTGGTCCCCTACATCGACTGGTCCCCTTTCTTCCACGTCTGGGAGTTGCGCGGCTCCTACCCGCGTATCCTCCAGGACCCGGTGGTGGGCCAGGAGGCACAGCGGCTTTTTGCCGACGCCCAGGCCATGCTGGAGCAACTGCTCGGCGAGCAATGGCTGCGGGCCGAGGCGGTGTACGGCTTTTTCCCCGCCAGTGCCGCGGGCGACGACATCGCCGTGTACGCCGAGCCAACGCGGCGGACCGAGCGCCTGCGCTTCCACACCCTGCGCCAGCAAGCCCAGAAAAGGGAGGGGGAGTACCTGGCCCTGGCCGATTTTGTTGCCCCGGCGCAACGCGGCCTGGAGGATCATGTGGGGGGATTCGCCCTCACCGCCGGCCTGGGCATCGAGGAGCACGTCGCCCGCTTCGAGCGTGCCCACGACGATTACCGCGCCATCCTGCTCAAGGCCCTGGCCGACCGCCTAGCCGAAGCCTTTGCCGAAAAGCTGCACGAAACCGCCCGCCGGCAGTGGTACGCCCCCGGCGAGGACCTGCCCAAAGCAGACCTGATCCGCGAGGGCTACCGCGGCATCCGCCCCGCCCCCGGGTACCCGGCCTGCCCGGACCACACGGAGAAACGCCTGCTCTTTGAATTGCTGGAAGTGGAAAAGCGCACCGCCCTCCACCTCACTAAGACCTGCGCCATGCACCCGGCGGCCTCGGTCAGCGGCCTGTACTTCGACCACCCCCAGGCCCGCTACTTTTCTGTGGGAAGGCTGGGCCGCGACCAGGTGGAGGACTACGCCGGCCGCAAAGGGTGGACCCTGGCCGAAGCCGAGCGCTGGCTGGGGCCCAATCTGGGGTACGCGAACTAGACCTGGCGCAAGAGCAGGGGATCGCGCCGCGCCGAGACCTGGACAATCTCCACCCACAGCCTCTCCCCCGGTTCCCCGTGCCGCTGCCGGCCCCCCGGCAGAAAGGTGCGCACCTGGCAACCCCCCAACTCGATCAGGTACCCGGCCGAGAGCCTTTCGAGGACTCCTCTACCTGCTGCCCTACCAGCCCCTCCAGGTACTTCAGCCCCCAATACCGCCGGCCAGCGCCGAGAACCCGCTCTCCCGCCGGCTGAACCACCGCCCCTCCTCCAGGGACCGGGCCAGGGCAGCCCGGCCGTCGCGGCCCGGCTGCTCTGCAAAGTAGAGGGCCGCCAACTCGTCGAGGGTTCACGCCTCCTGCCCGGACTCGGAGGCGATCTCCCACAAGGTGGACACGTCGATCTGCGCTTTGAGCGCCTCCCGCTGGCCGTCGATCCGGCGCAGGTGCTGCACCTTATCCTGCCGCGTCCTTTCCGCCAGTTTTACCGCCGAGACATCCACCACCTTGCGCCCGCGCACCCAGCCCTCCCTGCCTTCCTGGTCGGGCACCCACAGGACCCGCCGGCCATAAGGGGCCGGCCGAACCACCCCACACAGGCGTTGCCGGTCGCGCCAGAACTCGATCACGCAGCCCACGCGGTCCTGGGGTCGAGGGCCTCGCTGTTCCAACACCGCCTGCGCCACCTCGGCCCGCAGCGCCGGATCATTGGCCCTGAGCGCACGGGTGTACCAGGGTTGCATAGTCACCTCCCGGAAAGGGTCTAGCTCCTCCCTGAACCCTACCCTGGGGCCTTAACAGTGTTAAGCGGTGGTCCATGTGCAGTCCCCCTGCACTTTACCAACCCTCCCCTTTTTCTTATCCATTTCATCCTATGTAGCGCCCTATCCGCTACACCCTGGCCGGCCTTTTCGCCTTCCTGCTCCTCGCCCTCGGCGCCGGCGCCCTGTATCTCACGTGGAGCCGCGGCCAGACCCCGCCCATCCCTGGAACCCACAGTGTCGCCTCGCTGGAGGAGGTGGACCTCAACGGCGCCCGCCAGTGAGTGCTGATCCGGGGCGGCGACCAGCGAAAACCCGTGTTGCTCTTCCTGCACGGGGGACCGGGCATGCCGGCCATGTACCTGGCCCACGCCTGGCAGCGCCCCCTCGAAGAGAATTTTGTGGTGGTCCACTGGGACCGGCGCGGGGCCGGCAAGTCCTACGAGGCGGGATTGGCGGGGGAGTTGAGCGTGCGGCAGACCCTGGCGGACACCTACGCGCTTACCCGCCACCTGCGGGAGCGCTTCGACCAGGAGCGGATCTTCCTGGTGGGCCATTCCTGGGGCACCTACCTGGGAATGCTGGCCGCTGCCGAACACCCCGAATACTACGCCGCTTACGTGGGGATGGGGCAGTTGGCCGGGGACGCGGCGGCCAATCGTCAGGCCCAGGCCGCCTTCCTGCGCGGGGTTGCCGCCCACGACGACACCTCCCTGCTGCGGCGCTTGGAACTGATCCCCCCCGATATCCGGGAGGATGACCTCTTCCGCTACGGCGCCGAGTTATACGGTTCCCAAAGCTTCTGGCCTTTGCTTTGGACCGGGACGCGGGCCCCGGAGTACAGCCTGGCCGATGTCTTCAATGTCAAACGCGGGGCCCAGGAGGTGGCCGCCCGGATGCAGTACGACGCCGTGGAGGGTCCCCTCGACCTGGCCCTGACCCGGCTGGAGATCCCGGTCTTTTTCTTTTTGGGCCGGCGCGACTATACCACCCCCGCACCCCTGGCGGCAGCCTACTTCCAGCGGCTCGAAGCCCCTTTCAAGCGCCTGGTGTGGTTTGAGGAGTCCGCCCACTTCCCCTTCTTCGAGGAGCCCGCCCGCTGCCGCGCCGAGCTGGTCCGGGCCTGGAGGGAGGCAGAAGCGCATTGGAAGGATAGTGAGCAGGATACGGAGAGATGAGCATGGAGGAGATCTACCGCGAGCGCATTGTCCGCATCGCGCAGACCGTGTTGCAGGGCCGCCGCCCCCGCAGCATCGGCTACAACGCCCGCATCCCCACCCACGGCCCGGAATTGCACGATCCGGTGGTCCGCCTCCACACCTCCGGGGGCGGCTGGTGCATCGGCTGGGCCCGCCTGGACCGGGGCCAGGCCCAAGGGCTGTTAGGGCGCACTCTGGGCGAGTTGTTCCGGCTCCCCGAGGGGGCGCTGGAGGAGGGCCGGCCCGTGGACCTGCCCCTGTGGGACCTGGCGGCCCGGCTGCTGGGCCTGCCCCTGTACCGCCTCCTGGGGGCGCGCGGCAGCCGCGAGGTGGAGACCTACGACGGGTCGATCTACATCGACGACCTGAACGCCGACGAGGCCCGGACCCGCCAGATCTTTGCAGAGGAGGTCCAGAGCGGCCAGAAGCACGGGTACCGCAACTTCAAGGTCAAGGTGGGCCGGGGCGCCCGCTGGATGCCCCCGGCCCAGGGCCTGGCCCGGGACATCCTGGTGGTAGAGGCCGTGCGCCAGGCCGCCGGTCCCCAAGCCAAGGTGCTCATCGACGCCAACATGGGCAATACCCTTAACAGCGCCCTCGAATTGCTGGAGGGCTGCGCCGGGGCGGGGATCTACTGGTTCGAGAGCCCTTTGCCGAGGACCCCCCCCTGAACCAGGCCCTGAAGCACTTCATCAAAGAGCGGGGCTATGCCACACTGGTGGCCGACGGGGAGTTCGCGCCACCGCCCTACTTCTTTTCTCTGGTGGAGGAGGGTTTGATCGACGTGGTGCAGCACGATTTCCGCTTTGAGGGCCTCAGCTGGTGGCGGGCCACTGCCGCCCGCCTCGAAAAGGGGCCGGCCCGGTGTGCGCCCCACTGCTGGGGCAGCTATATCGAGCGCTTCCACCACGCCCACTTCGCCGCCTCCATCCCCAACTACGCCCTGCTCGAAGCCGCCCCCGCCCGGATGCCCGGCCTAATCGCGGAGGGCTGGGAACTGCGCGAGGGGATACTCCAGGTCCCCGACACCCCTGGGGCGGGTTTCGACGTGGACCCGTCCCTCTTTGGGCGGGATGGGGGTTTTGTCCTCAGCGTTTGAGCCAGTCGGGCAGCTGGACCTTCGCCGACATCTCCCAGGCCCGCAGGTACAAGGAAGCGGTGAAAAGCGCCGCGGCCCTGGTCCGCTCCTCGGCAAAGGCCCGCACCCTGGGCGAGTCCAGCTTGTCCAACTCCCCCTCCAGCGCGTAAACCGAATCCACCAGCGCGTTGCTAGCCTGCAACTGGGCCAGGACCGCCGGCATCAGGCTGTCGGTGGCCGCCGGGGTCAAACCATAGGCCAGGGCCGCGGGCTCCAGTTGCAGCTTCTCGGGCAGGGCATCCACCTTCTCGTGGATGCCGCTGCGCGGGGACCTGCCCCCTTCCAGGGCCCGCCCGTCGAAGTGGATGGTAGCGTGCAGAGGCTGGCATAGATCCCCAGCGTAATGGGCCAGGTGGCCGGCGGCGACCAGGCACTGGGCCTGCACCAAGGCATTTTCGGGCCAGCGGCGGTGCTGGGCAAAGGCCAGGGCCAGGCGTTCGGTCCACTCGGCGATGGCGTACGGGGCGGTCCCCACCTGGGCGGGGTCCTGGCCCGCCTCGGCGCAGAGCTTGAGAAACTCGTAGCGGTGCGCCGGCAGGGGCCTTCCCCCCAACAGCTCCAGGTCGAGGAAATGCTCGCCCCGGCTAGCGGCGCGCAGGTGGACCAGGGCCGGGTTGCGCTCCGCGTCTGGTTCCGGCGACAGCAGGGCCGCCTCCTCGGCACCCTGGCGGAAGAACTTCGGCACCTCCGCCGGCAAGGCCTGCACCGCGGCCCTGGTGATCAGGGCGTGGCCCCCCGCCCACCAGCCCCAGGCCGGAGCCCCGCCGGCCAGCAACACCAGCCCTGCCAGCCCTAGACACCAACTCGCTTTTCCCCTCATTGCGCTCTCCTATCGAATACAGGTTGACACTGTTTCTTTGTCGCATAGGTTAAGGACATCCCGATCATCCCACCAACCCCAAGGAGGTACCCAATGGCCATCCGCCTCGGCGACGAAGCGCCGGATTTCACCGCCCAGACCACCGAGGGCCAGATCAACTTCCACCAGTGGATCGGTGACCAGTGGGCCGTGCTCTTCTCCCACCCCGCCGACTTCACTCCGGTCTGCACCACCGAGCTGGGCACGGTAGCCAAGCTCAAGCCCCAGTTCGACCAGCGGAAGGTCAAGGTCATCGGCCTGAGCGTCGACCCGGTGGACTCCCACCAGGGCTGGATCAAGGACATCAACGAGACCCAGCAGACCACCGTCAACTTCCCTCTCATCGCCGATCCCGAAAAGAAGGTGGCCACCCTCTACGACATGATCCACCCCAACGCCATCAACAACTTGACGGTGCGCTCGGTCTTCGTCATCGGCCCGGACAAGAAGGTCAAACTGACTCTGACCTACCCGGCCTCCACCGGCCGCAACTTCGACGAGTTGCTGCGGGTGATCGACTCGCTCCAGCTCACCGCCAAGTACAGCGTGGCTACCCCGGCCAACTGGAAGGACGGGGAGGACTGCATCATCGCCCCCGCGGTCTCGGACGCCGACGCGGACCAGAAATTCCCCAAGGGTTACAAGAGGATCAAACCCTACCTGCGCGTCACCCCGCAGCCCAACAAATGACCGGGGTGGGGCAGGACCTGGCCGGGCGGTGGGCGCACCACCCGGCTTTTTTTATTTTTTCTGGGTGCATTCCCAGGATGGAAGACTGGTGGCTACACGCAAGAGATTGCGCGTCGCGGTCCTGGGCCTGGCCCACGACCATGTGTGGAGTTGCCTGAAGCGCGTGCCCCTCGACGACCTGCACCGGGGGGAGCGCGATCCCTTGGAGTACTTTGCCCGCTGCATTCACATAGGCAAGCACCCCCAGGGCCTGTGCAGCCCCGACCTGGGCCGGGCCGCCCAGGAGATCATGGAGGCGGGCCTGCGCTCTGCCACCAGCGGCCGTTAGATCGCCCTGCCCATCGAGGATCACCTGTTCCGGATTTGAGAGGAGGCGCCATGCAGACAATGGAACGGCAGGCACCGGTATTGGAGACCATCACCACAGCCCACCTGGCCCAGTTCCAGGAGCAGGGGTACCTGGCCTTTGAAGGCGTGCTCGACCCAGCCGAGGTTGAGGCAGCCGCGGCTGCCCTGAGCGAACTGACCTTGGGCCTCATCGAGGCGGCCCACCAGGGAAAGGCTGAGGTCATCTCCTCTGGTGCTAACGCCACCCAAAACTATTCCGGGCCGCGCATCCAGCCGCCCGGCAGCCCCTGCTTCGTCCATTTTGAGTCGGGGGTTGACCCCCTGGCCCTGGACCCGGCCCAGGCTGAGTTGAAGGTGCGCAAGTTACACGGCTACCACCGCGAGCACCCCTTCTTCACCGCGCTGGTCCAGCACCCCAGGATCAAAGGGGTGATCGAGGCGCTGCTGGGGCAGCAGGCGCTACTGTTCGGGGAGATGGCCCTCTCCAAGCCGCCCTTCATCGGCTCGGAAAAGCCCTGGCACCAGGACAACGCCTACTTCGTGTACGCGCCCTTGGAACTGGTGGCCACCGCCTGGATCGCCCTCGACGACGCCACCGCCGAGAACGGCTGCATGTACGCCATCCCCGGCGGGCACCGGGCCGGGGCCTTCAGACACGTACACGGCATCGACTGCCAGATCGCGGCAGGGCGGCTGGACCTGGACCAGTGCGTGCCGGTTGAACTCAAAGCCGGGGGGGGAATGTTCTTTTCCGGGATGCTGCCGCACCAGACTCCGCCCAACCGGAGCCCCCGGCGCCGGCGCGCCCTCCAGTTCCAGTACCGCGGCGTCCATACCCGCGCCCTGACCAAGGAAGAGTATAGCCGGGTCTTTGTGGAAGCCGACGGGACCCCGGCCTCCTGCGCGGTGGCCGAGCGGGTTTCGGGGTGACTCCTCTTGTTCAGCCGGCCGTGCCGTCCTTGCGCTGGTGCAGGCAGATGCCGTTGCCGTCCGGGTCGGCGATCATCACCATGTGGCAGACCGGGGTGTCGTGGGGGCCGGACACCACCGGCACCCCCTTGGCCTTGACTTCCTCCAGGCTGGCCTGTACGTCCGCCACGGCCAGGGCCACCGCCCCGCCTCCCTGCATGCCGGGGCGGGAGGGGGTGCCGTGGGGCGGGCCGATCAGCGCCAGGGTCGCCGCCCCGATCTCGAACTCGATCCACTGGCCCTCGCTCGTAGTTGGCGGCTACAGCCAGGCCTAGGGTGTCGCGGTAAACCCCCAGGGCCCGCTCCATGTCCCCCACCCCGTACTAGAACTCCACGGCTCCAATCTGCATCGCTCTCCTCCGGGTCAAAGGGTTTCCATTGGCAGGCCTTCCCCTGGCCCGCCAGGCGCGCCTTGAGAAAGCGGCCGGTGTGCGAGGCCCGGCAGGCAGCCACCTGCTCGGAGGTGCCGGCCACCACCACCTCACCGCCGGCGTGCCCGCCCTCGGAACCTAGGTCGATGACGTGGTCGGCGGTCTTGATCACGTCGAGGTGGTGCTCGATTAGGATCACCGTGTGCCCGGCGTCCACCAGTTGGCTCAGACACTCCAGCAGCTTCTGCACGTCGGCCAGGTGCAGGCCGGTGGTGGGTTCATCTAAGATGTACAACCTGTGTTTTGCCCGCTGGAGCTTGCTCAACTCCGCGGCGATCTTGATCCGCTGCGCCTCGCCGCCCGACAGGGTGGTGGCCGACTGGCCCAGGGTCAGGTAACCCAGCCCCAATTCAACGAGCACCGCGATCTTGCGGCCCATCGCTGGCTCGGCGGCGAGCCGCTCCTGCTGCGGGCCAGAAAGATTGATCCCGGCCAGATCGGCCCCCGCAAAGAGTTCGGGGGCCCCAGCACCTCGTTCAGGGCCCCCATCCCCGCCTCGCGGCCGGCCGGGTCGAGGCTGTCGCCGGCAGCCACGCGGGTAAACAGGGCCTGGGCCGGGGCGGGCAGTCCCTCCCACAACCGCCGCTGCGCCGCCGGCTGTTCCCCTTCAGCCGGGGGACTCAGCCGCCGCCCCAGATCGGGCCAGTCATCGACGTACTCGGCCTTGAGGTGCTCGGGCTCCCAGCCGCCGCTGTCAAATAGGGCGGAGAAGGGCATCAGCAGTAACGAGAAGAACACCACCGGCAGGAGCCGCGAGGCAGCCTGCCGTTTCAGGAATGCGTCAAATCCGGGCAATTCGGGCGCGGAGCGGGCCAGGAAGCCGGCCAGCACCACGAAGAGGGGCATGTGGAAGGCGTAGATCAGTTTCTGCTGGGCCAGGGCCTCCTGGTTGCCCAGGTCGTAGACCCATTCGACGAAGTGCCCGTAGAAAACCAGGACCATGCCGCAGGCTTTGGCCGCTTCCAGCCATTCGACGCGCGCGCCGGGGGTGCTCCATCTCACCTGTCCTTGTTGCGGGGAACAATCGGTGGCAAAGGGGTTCCCCAGGAAGGTAGGGCAGAGACGCCGCACCTCAAACCGCCTCCTGGGCGCCCGGGCCAGACTTCAGTAACGCCGCTGGAATTCGCCGGCGAAAGGCAGGGCGCTGAGTCCCAGTTGGTCCCGGTAGCGGGCCGAAACCCGCTCGATGATCTGCATGGTGCCGGGATGGGCCTGGCCCGAGGGACCTCCGGTGCCGCCGTGGGGGCCACTGCCCCGCCGCGTGGCAGGCCCCAACGCTCAAGGGCGATACCAGGCGCACCAACCAGCGGGCGGGCAAAGCAAACCAGACACGACCATCCATCTCACCAGTCTCCTGGAAAAGCCGCGTAGGCGCCGGTTCGGGGTTCGGCTCACCACCACAAACCCCAGGACCTGGGTGTAATACCCGATGGCCCGCCTCAGGTGTTTGACCGGCAGGTTGTTCACGTCGGTGTCGCCGATGGGACAGGCCCCGCTGAAAGGTGTGGTTGCGCCTATCTCCCGCCCCGGATCAGAAGGGCAGTTCGGCGGCCACTTCCTCGACCGTCTCGCCGCCTGCGGACTTGGGCTCCAGGCGGGCATAGGCCAGATCCATCTCGCCCGGGCCGTTGGGCGCGTCCAGCATCTGGAGGTCGCTGACCACCACCTCGGTCATATAGTGGCGCTGGCCTTTGACGTCCTCCCAACTGCGGGTCTGGAGCTTGCCCTCCACGTAGACCTTGCTGCCCCGGCGCAGGTACTGGCCGGCGACCTCGGCCAGCCCGCGCCAGAGCACCAGCCGGTGCCATTCAGTGCGCTCCCGCCGCTCCCCGTTCTTGTCGGTCCACGTGTCGTTGGTGGCTAACCTGACCGTCACCACCTGGGAGCCCGTGGGGGTAAAGCGGGTTTCGGGGTCGGCCCCGAGGTTGCCCAGCAGGATCACTTTGTTGACGCTGTTCCTCGACATGGCTTGTTCCTTTCTGCAAGATGAGGGGATTGCCGCAGGCGCCGGGGGGACGGCGCCTGCCCCCAAGATAGTGGGGGCGGGTGGCGCCCCCGTTACAGCCGCGCGACGTTGCCGCTGTCAGCGGGCGTTGCGGGGTTCATTCCCCCGGATCGGCGAAGAAGCCCCGCCGTTGCAGGTGGTGTTCGCGCCGGCGGCTCTGCGGGGTGGAGATGCCGAAGCGGCGGCAGAGCCGGCCGAAGCTTCCCGGGGCGAGGCCCAGGGCCTGGCCGGCGTCCCGGTTGCTGGCGTAGATCCGCGCGGCGCGTTCGATGCGTTCCCGGTCGATCTTGTTCATGGCTTCCTCCCCATTCAGGCCAGATGGTCGATGAAGTGGAGACTGCTGATGATCAGGATGCCGGCCAGCAGCGGCGGCCCCATCAGGTGGGTCAGCCGCGCCAGCCCGTAGAATGCGCCCACCATCCCCGCCGCGATGCCGTGGAGCAGCCCGTTTTCGGCCAGTTCCCGCCACCAGGATTTGCGCAGTGCCATGTGTGCTCCCTCCGCGAGATGAGTTTCGTTTGCTCTTTAAGTACCTACTGTCATATCTATACATTAGGATACTAAACAAGCGTGCAGATGTCAACAAAAAAAAAGGCTGCGATAAAATTATCCGCAACCCACGATATCATATTGATAATATTATAATTAAATGTCTATTGCCGCAGCTCGTATACCGCCATTTTATCCCCGGCGCAGATCGTGTTGTGCTCGATCTGGATCTCGTACACCGGGTGCAGGAATCCCCGCTCCTGGGCCAGGTGTGGGTACCAGTTGGGCAGCATCACCAGCAGCGCGGGTTTCTCCGCCTCCAAGAGGCGCCGCACCCCCCCGTCGGCCGGCCCTCCCGCCGGCAGATAGGCCAGGGCCCGGGGGGTCACCAGGCCGGTGGTGTCCAGCACCCGGCGGCCGGAGAAAAAGGCGATGGCCCCCACGTCGTGGCTGGCGATCAGGGCCCCCGGCGGGGTGTGCCCGGCCAGCCATCTGCCCATGCGCACGTGCATGTCCTCGATATTGGTCACGTTCCAGCCATAGGTCAGGGCATAGGCGGGCAGGTTCACCAAAAGGTGCAAAAACACCGCGCCCCACACCGCCGGCCCGGCCCAGCGCCGCAGCCGCCGCCAGCGGGCGAAATCGCGGCCCTCGGCCAGCAACTGCCAGGCCCAGCGCAGGCCCAACAGGCCCACCAGCACGACCAGGGGGATCAGGTGCGCCGCGTACCGCCCGTGCTGGAAGAGCGCCCCCTTGAAAGGCGCCAGCAGACCCTTGAAGAGCGGAAAGCTGAGCACCGCCAGCAAGACCCACCACGATCCCCGCCGCTGCCGCAACAGGTACAAAAAACCCAGCGGGGCCAGGCAGGCCAGCACCAAGTTGTTCTCGGCGCAGAAGAACGCCAGTTCTTGGGCCTGGAGCAGGGGGTAATAGAGGGCGACCTTGGCCACCCGCACCCAGTCGCCGGCCGCCAGGGCCCCGGTCAGGCCGTATGGGCCCACCTTGGCGTAGAAGGTGTTGGGCAGGGGCTTGCCCAGGGTGTAGAGGTTGAAGGTGACAAAGGGCGCCAGCAGGCCCGCGTACAGGAGCAGGTGTTTCCAGGGGAGGGGATGCCCCAGGCGCCGGCGGTCGAGCAGGACCAGGGGGAAGAGCAGCAGGCATTCGGGCCGGGCCAGGGCCGCCAGGGCCAGGGCCGCGGTGCCCCGGTAGCAGGCCGCCCGCTCCAGGGTTTCGAGGTGCCGGCAGCAGCCGTACAGGCCCAGGGCCGCGTAGAGCAACACCTCCATGCCCGAGAGGCTGCCCCAGACCAGGCGCGGGGTGAGGACCACCACCAACCCCCCGGCCAGGGCCCAACCCCGCTCCAGCCCCAGGCTCAGGCCCAGGCGCAGGGTCAAAAGACCGGCCAGCCACAAGAGCCCCACCCCCAGGACCTTGGCGCTCCACACCACTTCCCAGGGCAGCCAGAAGAGCGGGGCCAGGAGCAGGGTCCAGAGGGGCGCCGTGGAGGCCGAGACCACCTCCCCCGGGTTGAAGGAGAAGCCCTGCCCCGCGGCCAGGTTGCGGGCGAATTGCAGGTGAATCCAGGCGTCGTCGAGGGGAAAGCCCCAGCGGCCGGCCAGCCGGTGCTCCTGCCAGAGGAAAAGCCCGGCCCCCGCCAGCGCGGCCAGGGCCAGCAGCAACGCCTCAGACCTGCGCCAGGGCATCCAGCAGGCGCTCCACGTCCCCGCTACCGTTGTACAGGTGCCCCGAGACCCGCACCCGCCCGAACTCCCCCCAGACCTGCACCCGCTGTTTAGCCAGGGCCTGTTGCAGCCCTTTCGCATCTTCGGCCAGGAAACAGGTGTTGCCCGAGCGGGCGGCCCGGCGCGAGGGGGAGATGACCGTGTGCCCGGCCCTTTGTAGGCCGGCGTCGATGTACTCGGAGAGGTTCCGGGCGTGCTCCTCGATCCGCTCCAGGCCTATGTCGAGCAACACCTCCAAAGCCCGGTCCAGGAACATCACCACCACCATCGCCGGATTACCCGGCTCCAGCTTCTCGGGCATGGCCTTGAGCGCCACCTCCGGATGCCGCTCGGCGCCCTGGGCCGGCCACACCGCCAGGTTGTGCCAGCCAAAGGCGCTGTCCTCGACCAGTTCCTCGGCCCGCTCGCTCAGGTACAGGGGCGCCACCCCGTGGGTGGCCAGCATCCACTTGTACGCGCTGCTGACGCACAGGTCGGCCAGGCCGGCCCCCACCTCCACCACCCCCGAGGCGTGGGTGGCATCGACTGCAAGCAGGGTATCCTTGCCCTTCAACCCTTCGGACAGCCGGGTGATGTCGAGGTTCTGGCCGGTGTAGAAACTCACCTGGCTCACCGCCAGCACCCGGGTCCGCCCGTCCACCGCGGCCAGCAAATCCTCCTCGTCCACCTCCCAGTCCGCGTGGGGCACCATCCGCACCTCCACCCCCATTGCGCGCAGATTCCGCCAGGCGTACGCCACCGAGGGGAATTCGAGGTTGGTGGTCACTACGTTGTCCCCCTCCTCCCAGGCCAGCCCCCGGGCCAGCCAGCTCATGCCCTCGGCCGCCGAGGGGGCAAAGGACACCCGCTTGGCCGGCACCCCCCACAGCCGCCCCATCTTCTCGCGGCAGGCCTCGCCCCGGGCGTAGATGGCCCGCCTCCCCTCGTCCCCCCCACTCTTGAGCCGGGCAAACTCGGCATACACCTCCCCGTGGGCCTTGAGCCAGGGAGATTCCCCCCCGGTGCACAGATGGGTCACCCCGTCCAGCGCCACGAACATTTCCGGGGACACCAGCGCTTCGATCTTCATCCTCTGCCTCCTCGGGGCAAACGGGCGCGTTCGATAATGCGGCGGAAGTTCTCTCCCAGGATCTTCTTCTTGCTCGATAGGGGCAGGTCTGCCCACACCACCCAGCCCAGCTGCGGCCGGGGGTCGCGCATGGGCGCGTCCGTGCCGAAGAGCACGTGCTCGTCGTCGGTGGCCTCCACCAGGTACTCGACGATGTGATTGCACACCGGGGTCAGGGTCAGCTCGGCGTAGACGTTAGGATGCTGGCGGATGCAGGCGGCCACCTCTTCGGCAAAATCGTAGCTGCCCCCCGCATGGGCGATGACCCAGCTCATCTGGGGGAAACGCTCGGCCAGCCGGCCCACCGCCGGCACCCCCCCGGTGTGCGGGGCCAGGTGCAAAAGGGCGTAGAGTTGGTGCGCGTTCCCAAACTCCCACCACGGGAGAAAGCCCTCGTCCTCGTAGGAGAGGTTCATGCGCACGTACGGCTTGAGGCCGACAAAACCCTGCTCGCCGTGGCGCAGTTTGATCTCCGCCTCCATCGCCTCGCGGCTCATGTGGGTGGGGTCGATCACCGCCGCCCCCAGGATCTCCTCCCCGAAGCGCTGCCCGGCCCGCCAGACGATCTCGTTGCCATCCTCGGCGTCGGTGCACACCGGCCCGTGCCAGCTCATCATGGCGATGCGGTCTATCCCGCACCAGCGGTTCACCGCCAACATGCCCTCGGCGTCGCCCTGGTACATGATATAATTCCCCCCCGCCGCCTGTCCCCCCTCGTGCAGCACGTGGGCATGGGCGTCGAAGACGAAAACCGACTGCGGTTTGCCCGCCCTGGCGTCAGCCACACACACGTCCCCGGGCCGGCGGGCCGGGGCTTCCTGGGTCGGCCCCTGCCCCCCGAGCAGCCGGCGCAGGTTCTCGCCGGCGATGCGCTGCTTGCTTTCCTCGGGGAGCTGGGCGTAATCCACAAAGGTGCGGGCCGCCCCCGGCGACTTCTCCGTGCCCCCGGTGCCAAAGAGCAGGCGCTCGTCCCCGAACTGGGCCGCGTACACCTCCAACCCGCGGTTGATCTGGTACCCGGAAAACTCCAAATGGAGATTGGGGTGCACCTGCATCAGCCGGTGGACATGGCGCTGGTGCGGCCATACCGCGTCGGTCAGCAGCACTGCCAGGCGCGGGTAGCGGCGCAGCAATTCGTGAAAGACGGTAAAATATTCCTGGCCACCCACCCAGCCAGGGTCGATGAGGGTGAGGATCTGCGCCTCCTGTAGCACCGCGAAGGTCTCCCCCATCACCTGCTCGTGCAGCGAATAATTGCCCGGCACCACCCGCACGGCCCGCACCCCGGCCTCCTCCATCGCCCCGAGCATCTCCTCGCCGGTGCCGTACCAATCGGGCTGGCCCAGGGGCAGGACGCTCCAAACCGGGAAGAGCCGGCCAGGGGCTTTTTTGATCTCCGCACCTAAGCGGGCATTGCCGTACTGCGGGTCGTAGGAGTGGGCAACCATGTGGCTGACCAGGGAGCCGGCGATCTCGGCCAGGTCCAGGTCCTCCAGCCATTGGGCAGTGGACCAGCGGGTGCGTTTGTGCTTTTGGGGCCGCTGGCCGATCCTGGCGTTGCAGTCGAAGTAGAGCATGCTCAGGCGGGGACCTCCAGCCCCATCCGCTCCATGATGTTGAAGAGCATCCGGCTGAAACCCTCGTTCTGTCCCAGGACATGGGAGGAAAGCACGCTGCCGGCGGCGAAGATCAACCCTTCTCCCCCTACTTCCCGCAAGAGCATCTCGCTGGCCATCTCTCCGATGTACTGCCGGTTGTCGAAGTCGAGCACCGTGGAGCCGGGCAAGAGGGCCCGGGCCAGCACCGCCCAACCTGGAATCGGGGCAGAGAGCGGCTCGGGCCGGCCGCTGCGGTCCGGGTAGCGGGCCAGGGCGGGCTGGCCGCAGCGCTCCAGCAGGGTTTGCAGGCTCAGGTCGGTCTCGTACCCGGCGGCCTGGTCGGCAAAGGGAAAGCCGGCCCCCACCTGGCGCGGCGCGTTGAAGACCCAGTGCTGCGGGGCCAGCACCTGGTACCCGGCCCGGGGCCCGTCGAGAGGGGGCGTGGTCCAGCCGTTGCTCATCCCGCCCAGCAGGCCCCACTCGGGAAAGCCGGCCTCGCGCATGGTGGCCCCGGGCAACCCGTCGAGCTGGTGGTGGTGGCTGGCGTCCACCATCGGGTCGAAGGTGATGCCCGCGGCCGGCAGCCGGGCGTGTTTGCGCACCTCCATCACCCGGTTGGCCATGTCGAGGCTCACCCGCCAGTACGCGGTGTTGCCCGAGAGGGAGAGGATATGTCCCCCCCGTTCGACGAAGCGCTGGAGGCGCTGGTAGTGGTCGGCGGTCCAGTACTCGCTGTGGCCGGCAAAAGCCACTACCGGGTAGCGGTCCAGCAGTGAGGGGTCCGCCTCCAGATCCCACTCGCTGAACAGATCGTAGGGGATGCCGTGTTTGTCGAGCCAGGTGTAGAAGGGCAACTCGAACTCCACCGTGGTCCGCTCCCACAACTCCCCGGTGGCCGGCCTACCCACCCCGTGCAGCTGGCCCAGGATGGGATAGCGCGGGTGCGGATGGTACGCCCCGTAGTCGTACTCCAGGTTGTCGAAAGGCCGGAAATTGTAGGCAATGCGGGTATTGGTGGTGCTCAGGCACATCAGGCGCGCGCGGGGATGGCGGGGCCGGACGACAAAATACACGTGCCGCACCTGGCCGGCTTGATCTCGCAGTCGGATCGCATACTGGCCACTCTGCGCCTCGGCGGGCACCTGCCACTGCGCCGCCACCGGCCAGCGGCAGTCCACCAGGGCATCCCCCATCAGGCGGAGGGCGTGCCCGAAGTTTGGATCAGAGGCCGGGTCGTAGTTGTGCCAGTCGCTGTCCCCGATGCAGCGGGGACCCGGCACCATGCGGATGGGGTAGTTGACTGGTTTGCCGTGCCGGCCGTTTACGGAGACATCGCGGCAGGGCAGACCCCGATGGTGGTCGAATTTCCAGTGGCCAGCGCAGGGGCCGGCGGGTTCGGTGTCCTTTGCCTGGAAATGGGCCCCGATCACCTCCGAGTTGTGCGCATACTCGTAGAGTGTCGGGCCGCACAGATCCCCGGTGAAAAGGGCGCAGGTCCGGCCCTCCTCGTCGGCCAGGGCCCCCAGGCGCAGCGGGCCGCCGCCCGCGAACGCCGCCGGCCCCTCACCCTCTCCCACCAGTTGCCCATCGAGGTACAGGCGCAATCCCGCCGTCTCCCAGACACCCACCGCGTGGTGCCATTCCTTGAGGCTGACTGCACCGCCACTGACCCTATGCCCGCCCACATCGAAACAGAGCCTCTCCCCTTCCAGCCACAACCCAAAACCCCGCTGATGGAAAAGCCCGCGCTGCGGCGCCTCACCCAGGGGCCGGCACCACACCTCAGCACTCAGCGCCGCCGCCCTTTCCAGGCCCCGCTCCACGTACACATAGCTGCCCCGGTGGATGGGCTGCGGCTTTGCCTCCACCGGCGGCAGCGAGGCGATCACCGCGCCCTGGGCCACCTTGTCCCCGCTCAGGCGCAGCACCTCGATCCCCACCGGGCCTTCGCCGCTCAGGTGCAGGTCCACCCATTCGCCGGGTTTGGCACTCAGGCAGCGGCTGTACGCGTGGAAACCCGGCGCCCAGGCGGATTCGTGGGGCGGGAGGAAGGTCAGGTCGTCGGTCATCACTCCACCCTCTGCATTTCCGTCAGCTCGATGATTGCCTGGGCGGCGAAGTACCGGTAGCGGGCCCGCCCGGTCACCTCCTCCAACAGGCCGGCGCCGACCAACTTCTGGATGTTCAGGCTCGCGGCCCGCTGGGTGATCCCCAAGCGCCCGGCGACTCGCGGCACGGTGAGCACCGGATATTCAAACAGTTCATCCACCAAACGCAACAAAAGCGCCGAGGAGCGAGCGGTGGAAAGGCGCTGGTGGTACTCCTGCCAGAGTCGCAACAGTGCCTCCGTCCGCCAGAGCGCGTCGCGCGCCTGCTCTGCCACCCCTGCCAGGAAGAACTCGATCCACGACAGCCACCTGCCTTTCTGACTCACCTCCAGCAGGAGACGGTAATACTCCTGCCGATGCTGCTCAAAATATGCGCTCAGGTAGAGCAGGGGCTGGGCGAGCAAACCCTCATGGCACAACAACAGCACTATGAGCAGACGTCCGATCCGCCCGTTGCCGCCCAGAAAGGGATGGATAGCCTCGAATTGATAATGAACCAAAGCCAGACGCACCAGCGGTGGCAGCACGGACTGGGCGTGCAGGTACTTTTCCAACTCTCCCAAGGCTGCCATCATCTCTTCCGGCGGGGGCGGCACATAGGTGGCCCCCAGCAGGGTACAGCCAGGCGGACCGATCCAGTTCTGCGAGCGGCGGAACTCCCCAGGCGTCAGGTGCTCGCCGCGTACCCCTTCCATCAACTCGGCGTGCATCTCGCGCAACAATCGCAGGCTGAGGGGCAGTTCCTGCAAGCGCTTCAGACCTTGTTCCAGGGCGCGGACATAGTTGGCCACCTCGCGCACGTCCGCAGAGGCGGGGCGATCTGTGGGAATCGGCCCTGCTGCCTCAAAGAAGAGCAGGTCCGAAAGGGACGCCTGGGTGCCTTCAATCCGGCTGGAGAGCACGGCTTCGCGCCGGATAAAGTGACCGATCAACAGATGAGGATTGGGCAGATTTCGCGCCCTGCCGGCCAGTTCGCTCAGTGCCCTATCTGCCTCGGAGAGTTTGTTGACCAACTCCCACGCGAGTTCCAGGTCAGGCGGCAGTGGATGCGGCTCAAAGGCCCAGTACCCGGAGCTCCCTGCGGGAATCCGGGCGAGTGCTCCCCATTTATCTTCTGTGAAATTTCCGGGTTGCATCTAATGATACTTAACTATGCGGTTGCTATTTTAATGATACTTTTTGGAGGAAAGGTATCATTAGATTGGCGAGCAGTCAAGCAAGCGGAGGATATTTTCGGCAGCGAAAATAAGGGGGTGGGATATTTTCAAGATCCAGGCAGAACGAAAACAGGCGCCTTCATAGCCGGCCCACAGCAGCTCTGCAAAACGAGTCCCCGGCTGATCCTCAGCTCAGCAGCGCCAGTTTGCGGGTAATCCGCGCAGCACCCGGTTCGAGGGCGAAGAGAAAGACCCCGCTGGCAGCCTGGTGTCCGCTTTCGTCCAGTCCGTCCCAGCGCACCACCCCGGCCCCCGCCAGCTCCACACCCAAGGTGCGCACCGGACGACCTCGGGAATGGGCATGTACTGGTGCAACAGTTTGAACACCTCGATTTCCGTGTAGGCAGGGTAGCGCGGACTCGGCACCACACCGCGCTCCTCTTTAAATCAGTACGATGGCTCGGTCATGCTGAGTCCATATTCGAAAAGCTCGCCGTTGCACGGCTTCACCCTAGGACGGGTCGGCACTGGAATGACCCAGGCAAACGAGCTGGGGATCTCCTCCCGAAACTCGACTTTTGGCCAGACATGGACGATCACCTGCCCCTGGTCCACCGCGGCCAGCACCTGGACCGAGAGTTCCTTCACCGAGAGGGTCTTGGTGAAGATTCCTCCGTATCCCCAGCCTTCCGAGGGGAGCTGGGCCAGCCCCGAGGGCCGCCCATACTGCCCAGCGGCCGGGCCGCAGTCGTCTTGCGCGGTGTTTATCCATAAGGCCCCTTGGGGTGCTTGCCCAAGACCCGCAGCAGCCGCTCGTCCGCACCGGCGAGCACGTGGTCGGGCATGCGGTAGTTGAGGAAGGGATAGAAGCGCTGGGCCACCCAGCGCCGGCCCATGGCGTGCTGTAGCAGATAGCGCACCCGCGTCGAGGTGTTGGGGGCACCCCGGTGCCAGCACTGGCCATTGTGCAGGTAGATATCGCCGGCCCGACCCAGTACCAAGACCGGTCCTCTGCCCTCAAAGGTGGGATTGACTGGATCGTCGGGCGTGCGCCCCGAGTAATGCGAGCCCGGCACAAATTGGGTGGGGCCGTACTCCTGGGCTTCCACATCGGTGAGCAGGATCTGCACGGTCAGGCGGAAGACTGGCAATTGCAGGCGCGCGTCGTGGCGGGGGATCCCCTCGGGCAGGGGGAACTCCACCTCGTCGTCCACGTGGAAACGGTCGATGGCCTGGCCCTGGCCGTTGCGCACCAGGTTCTGGGCGAAGAGGTGGCACTGGGGGCCCAGTACCGCGTCGCACAGACCGATGATCGGCTCCCGCACCAGCAGGTCCCGGAACATCCGATCCAGCTCGAAGAGCCGCACCATGACGATGTCACCGTAGCGCAGGTCCGACTGGCCCACCGGGTGGGCCGCGAAAGCGCGGTCCGCCCTCTCCCGCAAACCGGCGCATTCATCATCCCCCAGGACACCAGGGATGAAAGCGTAGCCGTCGCGGTAGAAGCGGCCGAGGATCTCGGCGCTCTGTTCGGGGGAAAAGGGGGTGTGCAGGCTCATTGGTCAGCTTCCTCCTTTTGTCCTCTCTATCTAGATAGTCCGCCTCTGCGGTCGATGGTAAGATCTGGATTCCACCCGCTCTTCAATGGGCCCCTCGGCCACCACCTCTTTGCCGGCCACAGTGACCTGGCCCGGTTCGGCAAAGACCACCGTCCATTGGTCCCCCCGGCCCGCCCCTCGAAACGCAGGCCCTCCCCCTCCCATTGCACCGACTCCGCCCCCAGGAACACCCAGTCCGTGCCCCGCGGGGACGTCACCTTCACCCCCGCCCCGCCGACAATGGTCTCGTACTGCGGCTTCGCCTCTGCGTTCTTGCGCGGGTAGAGCACTGCCAGGAAGCCCTTCCCCGGTTCCTGCTCTGCTCTCAGATTCGTCAGCACCTCCAGCCATTCCTTAGCGCCGCCCAGCGCCCAAAGCCCCCAGTGCCGAGCCGGTAACCACCATCACCGCCCCCACCAGACTGAGGGTGTTGAGGGGCTCGAGGGCGAACAACTGCGGGAAGAGCCGGGCCCAGCTCAGCGAGCCGGCCACGGTGATCAGCGGGGTCAGAGCCATCACCACGCTGAAGCGCGAGGCCTCCAAGCGCCCCAGGGTGGCGGCAAAGCTCAAATACGATACCAGGGTCATCAGGATGGTCAGCCCCAGGATCAGCAGCCCGGTCCCGTCCAGGCCCGCCAACTCCCCCAGTTGACTCAGGGGCAACAACCCCAGGGCTCCTCCGGCAAAACAGACCAGCAGCACGAAGTTGGTCGGCAACCGGCGCTGCAACTGCTTCTGGATTAGGGCATAGGTTGCCCACGAGAGAGCGCAGCCGGCGGACAGGGGCAGGCCCAGGGACAGGGCGCTGTCCCCGGAGAGGAGTTCGGGGTAGCGGTTGTTGAAGAAGAGCGCCAGGCCCGCCAGCAGGAGCCCGAAACCGGCCCACTGCCGGGGGTGGAAACGCTCCCCAAAGACCAGCATCCCGCCCACCAGCAGGAAGACCGGCGAGAGCTGGGTCAACACCTGGGCCGCGGCCGGGGCCAGGTGGTCGAGGGCCAGCAGGTAGAAGACGTAGTTGGCGGTGAGCGAGACCATCCCGGCCAGCAGCCACCCCCAGGTGCGGAGCCCCACCTGGCGCCAGGCCACCTGCCCCTGCCCTCCCCGCTGCAACAGACAGAGCGCCCCGGCGGTGACGGTCAGCCGGCACCAGGTCAGGGTATAGGGGTCGAGGATGCCGAGCAGGTTCTTGAGCAGGATGGGCAAGGATCCCCACAGGAGGACCGTGGTCGCCGCGTAGAGCAGACCGGCCTGTATCTGGCCCTCCTTCATGGGACCAGGAGCCGCAGCGCCAGGCCGGCCAGGGCACAGGCGAGGAGGACCTGGGTCACCGGCCTTTTGAAGCCGAAGAGGGCCAGGGCCGCCCCCAGCGCGAGGAGGAGCGCCTTCCAGTCCAATGTCCCGGCGAAGCCCGCTGGCCAGAGCACGTGGTAGGCGAAGAAGAGGGCAAGGTTGAGGATCACCCCCACCGCCGCGGCGGTGATGGCCCCCAGCGGGGCGCTGAACTTTAGGTCCCCGTGGGTCGATTCGATTAGGGGCCCGCCGGCGAGGATGAAGAGGAAGGAGGGCAGAAAGGTGAACCAGGTCGCCACCCCGGCGGCCAGAGCCCCGGCCAGAAAGAGTTGCTCCTGGCCGAAGAGGGCCTGCCCGTAACCGCCCACAAAACCGACAAAGGCCACCACCATGATCAGCGGGCCGGGGGTGGTCTCGCCCAGGGCCAGGCCGTCGATCATCTGCACCGGGCTCAGCCAGCCGAAATGCGCCACCGCGCCCTGATACACGTAGGGCAGCACCGCGTACGCCCCGCCAAAGGTCAGCAACGCCGCCTTCGTGAAGAACCGGCCCATCTGGGCCAGGGTACCCTCGTAGCCCCAGCGCCACACCAGCAGGAGCATCGGCCCGGCCCACAGACACGCGCCCACCACCCCTACCCGCAGCAGCCGACCCCAGCGGAAAGCGGCGTGCAGGGGCCGCGGGGTGTGGTCGTCGATCAGCGCCGGCCCGTAGGAGTGGTGCGCCCCCTGGTGCCCGCCCTCGCCCCGGAACTGCTCCGGAGCCCAGCGCCCGCCCAAGTAGCCGATCAGCGCCGCCCCCGCGACAATGGCCGGGAAAGGCACCTGCCCCAGGGAGATGGCCCCCAGGGCGACCAGGGCCAGGGCCCACTGGACTGGATGGCGCAGGGCCCGCGAGCCAATGCGGTGGCCCGCCTGGGCGACGATGGCCGTCACCGCCGGCTTGATCCCATAGAAGAGCCCGGCCACCAGAGGCTGGTCCCCAAAGGCGATATAAACCCAGGAGAGGAGGATGAGGATAAGGAGGGAGGGCAGCACAAAGAGAGCGCCGGCAACGATGCCCCCGGCGCTGCGGTGCAGGAGCCAGCCCATGTAGGTGGCCAGTTGCTGGGCCTCGGGTCCGGGAAGCACCATGCAGTAATTGAGGGCGTGCAGGAAGCGGCCCTCACTGATCCAGCGCCGGCCCTCGACCAGTTCCTTGTGCATGAGGGCGATCTGGCCGGCCGGCCCGCCGAAACTGATGAACCCGATTTTGAACCAGAAGCGCAGGGCCGTCCAGAAGCCCACAGGTGCAGGTGGAGCGGCGTCCGGACCCTCAGCCACCGCGCTGCAACAAGTCCTCGCTGTGGACCGTGGCGCACCAGAACTTCTCGATGTACCCCACCACCAGGCGGGTGCCCTCCTCGTGGCTGACGTAGGGGGCGCGGCCCGGGTTGTACATGGTGTCGGTCAGGTCGCGGATCAGCGCCACCTCCACCCCCCACTTCACCATCTGCTTGATGGCAAAGCTGCGGTGGAGCACGCACATGTTGGTGTGGACCCCCATGATCAGCAGCCGGCCCCGGCCCTCCCCGCGCAGAAACCTGTACACCTGGCGGCCCTGGTCCGAGACGATGTCCCGCTCCTGGTCGATGTGGATGGCCGGATGCTGCCGGCTCCACGCCTGATGCCAGGTGGGCTCCCCGGTGTCGGTGCCGCTGTCCGAGGCGTCCACCGGCAGGGGCGGATCTTCGCGTTCGCTGTCTGGGGGCGGCTCCACCGCCTTTGCCGACTGCGCCCGCAACCGGGCAGGCTGTCCCTCGTAAAACGTCATCGTGTCCGAGGGGGCGTGGACGATGCGCACCCCCATATCGCGTGCGGCCCGCACCACCTGGTCCATGCGCGGCAGCAGGGTCGCCAGCCGCTCGTTGGCCCCCCGGCTCCAGTGTTGGTCCCACACGTCGCACAGGAGCAGGGCGGTTTCCGCCGCCAGCCAGACCGCCGGGGTCTCCACCACCTGCCAGGTATTGCGCCCCTGTGCATCCTGGCCCAGGACCTGGGTGCGCAGTTCGAGTTTAAGGTGCCTGCCCATCGCGCCCCTCAGTTCCGCAAATGCCCCGGCAAACCCCCGGGCTGGCCCTGCTGGAAGACCTGGGGGAAATGGGGACCTGCCTGGGCCATGGGTGCCCCGTCCTTCAGGGTCACGAACTGCTTCATCGGGTGCTCGCCCTTGGCGTCGTACCGGGCCTCGCCGGTCATATAGTGGATGGCGATGGCCCGCCGCGGCCGGGGCGAGCGGTTGGCCGGCGAGCCGTGCCAGGTGAGGGAGTGGTGGAAGGAGACCTCGCCTTTCTTCACCGGCCAGGGCCGGGCCTCCACGACCGCGATTTCCGCGCCGGCGGGAGGCGCAAATCCTTCCAGGCTGCCGAACTCCTCCCGCTGGGTGAGGTGCCCCTGGGTGCGCAGGTACTCGATCTGGTTGCCCCAGTTGTGGCTGCCCGGCACCATCCACATGCAGCCGTTCTCCTCGTCGGCGTCGTCGAAGGGGATCCAGGCCGAGACCGGGGTCATGGGGCGAATGATGGGCCACAGGGGCGCGTCCTGATGCCAGCGGGTGGTGCCGCCCTGGTCGGCCGGCTTGTACTGGATCTGGTCGTGCCAGACCTGCAGGTCCAGGTGGCCGGTGAGCTGGCTGATCCCTTTGGTGATGGCCGGGTGGTAGAGGAGCCGCTCGAAAGTGGGGGCGGCCTCCCAGATATTAACGATCTGCCAGACCGGGGTGGGGCCGGGTTTGCCCTCCGGCCCGCCCCCGCTCAGGTCGCGGAAGAGCACCGGCCGGGGCTCACCGGGGCCAAAGCCCCCCGGGCCTTTGGCCATGATGGCTTCGAGGCTGTCCCGCAGCTCGCCGACCTCCTCCTCGCTGAGTACGGGGCCGCCGTTGAGAAATCCCTCGCGGTGGAACTGGGCTATCTGCGCCTGGTTCAGCATGGTTTCCCTCCTGATCTCCGCTTGAAAGACGATGGAAATTAAGCTATCTTTCCACTCTGCGCCATCTGGTGTTACTTCTCCATACCGCCGAGGTTTCTTGTTCCGTTCCTTCTCGGTCCTGCTCCTGGCCCTCTTCCTGTGCGCCTTCCTCAATTTCGTCGGCGTGCGCGGCTACGTGCTCCTGGACCACTATTCGGGCTTTGCCGACCACTTCAACACCGTCGGGGTGGTCTTTCTGCTCTTCTGGGTGGCCCTGCTGGGCCTGCTGCTGCGGCGCTGGCTGCCCCTCTCCCCCGCCTCCTTCGCCCTGATCTATGCCTCCCTGATGGTGGCTACCGTCATCCCCACCATGGGTTTTGGCGGGTACTTCATCCCCCTCATCGCCGGGGTCTTCTACTACGCCACCCCCGAGAACAACTGGCGCAACCTGCTGTGGGACCACATCCCCGAATGGGCGGCCCCGCGGGACCTGCAGGCCATCCGCGGCCTTTTCGAGGGCATCGGCGCCGACCAGCCCATTCCCTGGGGGTTGTGGACCACCCCGCTGCTCCTGTGGGGGCTGTTCATGTTCGCCTTTTTCCTGGTCAGCCTGGCCTGCATCGCCCTGGTGCACCACCAGTGGTCGCGCGAGGAGCGCCTGGTCTACCCCCTGGCCGTGGTCCCCGGCCTGATGGTGGAAAGCTTCGACCAGCCGGCCCACAGCTTCCTGCGCAGCAAGCTCCTGTGGGCCGGCTTCCTGCTTTCCTGGAGCATGCCCACCCTCAACATGCTTGACCGGATCTTCGACTTCGAGGCCCTCGGGCACCTGGGTATCCCCGCCACCAACATCTACATCCGCCAGATCAACCTCACCTACACCGTGTACACCGATCTTTTGACTGTGGGCCTGAGCTTTCTGGTCAACCTCAACATTCTCTTCTCCGTCTGGTTCTTGCACCTGCTGGTCTCGCTGGAAGAGGCCCTGCTGGGGTACGCCGGCATCGGGCTGCCCCTGCCCACCCAGCCGCACGGGGCCGGTTCGGTGCTTTTGGCCAACCAGCAGATCGGCGCCCTGCTCTTCCTGGTGCTCTCCTCCCTGTGGCTGTCGCGCGATTTCCTGCGCCGGCAGTGGCGCCTCATCGCCGGCCCCCAGCAGCAAGACCACGGCAACCTGATCTCCCCCCGGCTCTCAGCACTCCTGGGTCTGGCCGGGCTGCTCTACATGGCCGGCTTCCTCTGGGCCACTGGCCTGCAACTGGGCTGGACCCTGCTCTTCCTCTTGGTGGCGCTGCTGGTCTTCTTCGGCACGGCCCGGCTCCTGGCCCAGACCGGCATCGGCCGGCTGCGGGCCGCCTACTCCATCCCGCCCCTCTTCACCAACAACCTGGGCACCGCCCCCTTTGGGGCCAGCGGCCTGAGCGCCATGGGCCTGAGCTTTGTCTGGTCGGCCGACATCCAGCTCTTCCTCATGGGCACCCTGGCCCACGCCTTCAAGGTCTGCGAGGACGCGCGCCTCAAGATCAGCGGCCGCAAGCTGCTCCTCTTCCTCACCGCCGCGGTGATCGTCAGCCTGGCCACCACCATCCTCTGCTACATCTGGATCGGCTACCGCAAGGGGCTGATCCACGGCTTCGTCTGGTACTACGTCATGTCCCCCAACTACCACTGGGGCTGGGTGGTCAACACTATCAATAACCCCCACCCGCCCCAGTTCCTGGCCACCGTGTTCCTGTTCCTCGGCGCCGGCCTTGCCGCTCTGCTCTCCTTTGCCAACCACCACCTGGCCGGCTGGCCCCTGCACCCGGCGGGCCTGGCCGTGGCCCTGACCAACACCGTCACCGGCGACTGGTTCGGCATGTTCCTGGCCTGGCTGATCAAGACCGTGGCCCTGCGCTACGGGGGCATCGTGCTCTACCGGCAGATCCGCCCCTTCTTCATCGGCCTCATCCTGGGCAGCTGCCTGGGCCTGGGCGGCGCCGAACTGGTCTACACCTTCTATTACATCTGAAGGAATCCCCATGAAATTCCCCCTCGCCGCGCTCCTGGCCCTGGCCCTGCCGGCTTGGGCCCATTTCCCCGCCGGGGTGACCTACCAGGTCTTCCAGTTCCCCGACGGCCACACCCCCAAGATGGACGGCCGGGCCGAGGACTGGGCCCTGGTGCCCCCCCAGTACGCCCTGGGGCAGCACCACCATGAGGAGGTCTACCGCGGTCTGGGCAGCGAACACGACCCGAAGAACCTGGACATCAAGCAGGTGCTGGTGGGGTGGAACGACCGGCTCAACCGCCTGTACTTCATGGCCGAGGTGTACGACGACGTGCACCGATTCCGCCGCGAAAAGGTCGATTCCCTCAACACCCTGTACAGCCGCACTGCCGGGGCGTACGTGCACGGTGCCGACATCTGGGAGATCGTCATCGACGCCGACCACGGCGGGGAGCCCGTGGTCAACTTCTCCAAGGAGGACATGGCGGTGGAGATGCGGCAGCGCAGCGCCTTCACCCAGAACTACCACCTCTACATGCCGCCCCTCAACGGCGAGTACTGGCACTGGCTGTGGGGCAAGGCCATCTGGACCGAGAGTGCCGCGTACTCGGGGGTGGGCTGGCAGTACGCCGGGGAGGACCAGTCCAGCGGCACCAGCTTCTACGAGTGCTACCTCACCCCCTTCGACGACCTGCACCCGGCCGGCCCGGACAGCAGCCGGGTGCACGATCTGCGCGAAGGCGCCATCATCGGCCTGAGCTGGGCCTTCCTCGACGCCGACAGCAGCGACACCGAGTTCGACGCCTTCTGGAGTTTGTCGAAGAAGATCGAGATGTACTGCATGGGCCAGTACCTGGTCGATTTCCAGCTCATGCCGGTGGAGCCGGGGCTCTTTGCCAGGTGAACGCCGCTTCGCCAGTGGGACAACGCCGCCCCTTTGTCCTGGGCCACGCCCCACCCCGGCCGGCCTTTTCCCGGCGACCGGTCGATTAAAAACAAGCTCTTGCCTGTAGGCCGCCCTGGGCACGGAATTTGCGTTTATGAGGGGAGTGCTCCTTTCGGGAAAGGAGCACTCCCATGGCTGCCTGGTCTCCGCGGCTGCGCCTGCGCTGCTCCACCTGGTTTCTGCCCCTGTGTGGCCTCCCCTCCCTGATCTGGTTCCTGCTCCGCGTGATCCCCAAACCCAGCCGCGCCGCGTACCCCTGCCAGCGGGCGGCCTTTCCCCTGGCCTCGGGCTTTGTGCTGTGGCTAGCCGGGATGTACGCGTCCCTCCTGGGATTCCGCCGGGCGCGGGCCTGGGGGTCCACGAGCACTGGAACAACCCGATCGACCGCCAGTACGGCCGCAACCTCGGCCAAAACGCCGGCATCGAACTAGTCATGCCCGACATGGTTACGGCCGTGCTCGACCAGACCGTGGCAGCTATCCTGCCGCACGCCGCGCGGCTGAGCAACCATCCCAATCCTTTCAACGGGGGGACCGAGCTGGCGTTCGAACTGCCCGTTGCAGGCCGCACGCGACTGGAAGTGTATGACAGCCTGGGTCAGCGCGTGGCGGTGCTGTACGACGAGGATCTGCCGTCCGGCAGCTATGCTGCGGTCTGGGACGGCAGGGGCCCTGCAGGCCGCGATCTGGCTAGCGGGATCTATATCGCCCGGCTGAGCTGGACCGGCGGCGAGGGCGGGTGGGACCCGCTGCCTCGCAGCCGGGTGGGGCCTAACGCAGCAGGAGCAACCGGCGCACCTGGTCCTCGCCCCCGGTGCGCAACTGGCAGAGATAGACCCCGCTGGCCAGCTGCCGTCCGGCGGCGTCCCGTCCGTCCCAGGGGACCAGATGACGCCCTGGCGCCCGCGGCCCCGCGGCCAGCGACGCCACCCGCTGCCCCGAAAGATTGAAGATCGCCAGTTCGGCCTCGCCGGGCTGGGACAGCTCGAAATCGATCAAGGTGCCGGCATTGAAGGGATTGCGGTGGTTGGGGTGAAGCAGCGCGGCGCGCGGCACACTCCCCCCGGCCGTCGCCGCCACCACCGTGGGCGGCCGTTCCACTGCGGCCACCAGGCCCACCTCGTCGAGCAGGAACCCGCCCTCGAGGTTGCCGGCGAAACGGAGGGCCTGCACGGCCTCCTGCAACGGGAACCGCTCCAGCGGGACCTCCACTACCTGCCACTCGGGTCGCCCCAGGTCCACCAGCCCCTCCTTGAGCAGGTTGACGGTCTTGCCCGGCCGCAGGGATACGGAGAACAGCGCTCCGCGCGCCGGCGCCACCACCTGTTGCGGAAGGAAGGCGAAGCGCAGGGCGCGGTACCCTACCTGCTCCTGGGGTGCGCTGGGTTCGAGATCGATGTTCCAGCCGCGCAGGGCATTGGTCGCCTTGACTAGGCGCCGATGGCCAGGCCGCCCCCCACCCCCTCGGTCGGGGCCAGGCGCACATCCGCACCTCCTGTCCCGCTCAGCTGCCACCCCCCCGCCAGATCCTCCCCGGCCAGGGCCAGGTCCTCGCCTGGCAGCACCGCCACCCAATGGCTGAGCCGGGTCTGCAGCAGGTCGGCCCCCGTCTGCTGGGTGATGGTGACCGTGATACGTTGGCGACCGGCCGCCCGCGCCTGTGGCAGCTCTGCTTCGAGTTGGTACTCGCCCTCGCCCGTGGCGCGCAGGGGCAGGGCCGCCGGCCCACCCAGGGCGCTGAGGTCGGCGTTGACCTGGGGCGCCTCCCCCCCTGCCACCTGTGCCGGGTGAGCCGCACCCGGGCAGCCAGCCGCAGGGGCTGGCCGACGAAGGCGGTGTCCGGGAACTGGTGTTGCCAGGTGCCCTGGAGCTGCCCCAGGGTGATCTTGAGGACGAAGTGGTTGATCCAGTCGCTGCTGACGTAGAGGTTGCCCTGCGCGTCCGAGGTCAGCCCCACTGGTTTGGCCCAGACCTTGCCTTCGGCCGCAAAACCGGTGAGGAAGTCGGCCAGTTCGGCGTTGCTGCCGTCGGGCGCGGCGAAAAGCGCTATCACCTTTTACCCGGGCTCGTCCGAGCTGTGTCCGCCCCGGAAGTCGACAAAGGCGGCATGGCGGTACTCGGGGAGAAAGGCGTCCTGGGTGTAGAAGTGTATCGCCATGGGGGCCAGGTGGGCCCCGGCCAGGGCCAAAGGCGGCCGCATGGACTCGACATCAAGGGTGTTCTGGCGGGTGAGCGGGAAGATGGCGTCCTGGTACTCGCGGATGCCGAAATCCACCCAGACCTGGTAGCCATAGGCCAGGGGCCAGCCGAAAAACCCCCCGTCGCGGACGATGTCGATCCACTCCGGCGGCAGCGAGGCCCCCTGGCGGTCGTGCCCGTTGTTGACAGCCCACAACTGGTTGGTGACGGGGTGGATGGCGAGGCCCACGGCGTTGTGCAATCCCCGGGCAAAAACCTTGCGGCCGCTGCCGTCGCCGTTGAACTCGAGGATGGCCGCCCGCTCGGGATCGGTCTCGCGGCACAGATCGCAGGTGGACCCCACAGACACGTAGAACTTGCCGGTGGTCTCGTCGAAAACCAGGGTGCGGGTGACGTGGTGTTCGCGTCTATCCGCTTCCCGCGGCAGACCCGCCACCCGCTGCCGCCCTTCGTAGCGCCCATCTCCGTCCTGGTCGCTGAAACGCAGCACCTGGTCGGTGTCGGCCACGTACAGCCCTCCCTGGTGGAAGGCCAGGCTGTTGGCCCACCACAGGCCGTCGGCCACCACCAGCGCCGTGTCGGCGACGCCGTCGCGGTCCCGGTCCGGCAGGGCCACGATCTGGCCGCTGCTGCGGTCGGGGGCGGCGCCGAACTCCGTGGCCTCGCCGGCCTTCATGTTGGCCACATGCAGCACCCCCTCGGGGCTCCAGGCCATCAACCGCGGCCCGCGCAATCCGGAGGCGGCGTACACCTTGGCCGAGAATCCGGGCGGCAGGTTCAGGGTCATCCCTTCTGGGACCAGTCCCCGAAACTTGTCCGCACCACCACCTCCACCGGCGCCAGGCCCAGGTCGCGCCTGGGGGTCAGCTGGAGGGTGCCGGGCGGATACTCCGCAGGCTGGGCGAAGGCGGGCGGACGACACGTCAGGAGCAGGAGCAGGAAAAAGCGCAACGCGCCGGTCATGTTCGGGCCTTCCATCTGGGAAATGGCGGGAGCCTGGTTGCGGGGCTACAGGCTAGATCTGCATGCCCACGTAGATGATGTTGCCACTCTCGCCGGTGAGGAAATCCACCAGGGTCCAGAAACCGGAACAGGTGATCTGCCCCAGGATCAACCCCAGGAAAAGCGGCCGCAGCCGCCGGTACCAACCCACCCCGCCGTACTTGAGCACCAGGGCCTTGAACGCCCAGCCGATCAGGATGCTGAACCAGGTGGAACTGATCATGTAGGTGGCGCCGATGGGGAAACCCAGGTAGTGGACCGGCCACCACAGGAAACGCTGCCGCGCCCACATGAGCAAGGCCATCGCGGCGGCACCGATGGCCGCAAAGCCGAAACGCGGCCCGACCACGGCGAAGTCCGCCACCGGGTTGAGCGGGTTGGCCACCTTGTAGGCCGCGTCGTTGTGGACCAGTTGGCCCAGCAGGTTGTAGAACCACCAGTGCAGGTTGATCCCGCCGTAGGTGTACCCCATCCAGATCAGCGCGGCCACTGAACTGGCCAGGGTGACCCCGATGGCCAGCAGCATGGCCCAGAACAAAGGCCGGCCCCGCACCCCGCCGGCGTCGGCGATCTTCATGCCGTTGATCGCCGAGGCCATCACCATCGTCCGCATGTCCCCCGCCCAGCTGTAGGTGAAACCCATGGTCGCCAGGCCCGCCGGGGTGAGGTAGTTGGTACCCAGGGCGCTGATCACGAAGGGTTGCGCCGTCATCTGCGCCCGCGCAAAACCCAGGCCCCCCTCGGCGACGATACGCGCCAGCCCCAGGAAAAGGGTGAAGGCCACCGCCAGGAAGAGCAGCACCCCCCCCAGGGGCAACCCGGCCAGCCACAACCAGCCGGCGGCATAGGTCGTGGCGCCGGCGAGGACCGCCACCGCCCCCCTGTAGGACAGCAACTCGTCGTTATCGTCGGCGCCCCCCGGCCGCCCCAGGACCCGCCGGCCGACCTGGCGCAGGTGGGAGCGGGCGCTCCACATGCCGAAAGCGACCAGGGCCAGCATCGCGCCCATCCCCTGGTACGAAACGCTGGTCGATCCTTCCATGAACAGATCCTGGCGGCCCGGCAGGGCGTACCCCAGCGCGTTCTCGGCGGTCAGCTGGGCCTGGGTCAGGAGGTGGAAGAGCCAGACGCTCATGGCCACGTCGAGGCTGAGGAAATAGGCCAGGCCGATCACGGTGAAGCTGACGAAGAGGTGCAGCACCATCGCGTTGTGGAAGAGGGACAGGTAGGGGCTGAACTGCAGCGGCGGGATGAAGGGGAAGTAGTGGTTGAGGCCGCGGGTACTGAGGGCGAGGAAGGCCACCGCGAAACCGACCCACAGCAGCGGATTCCGGAGCAGCGGCCCGATGCGGGTCCCCGGCGGCCCTTCCTGGGCCAGGTCCATGGGCAGTTGCACCAGGGGAAAGAGCAGGCGCTCGTGGTCCACCCACTGCCGGCGGACCAGCACCATCAGCGCGATCATCATCAGGTGGATCGCGACGATGAAGGAACACCAGGCGGCCAGGGGCTGGGCCCAGGCGCCCCAGGGGATGGGGGTGTCGGCCGGCAGTCCCTCAAAAAAATACTTGATCGCCTCGGGATCCTGGGGCACCAGCCAGGGCCGGATAAAGGGATGCAGCAACTCGGCCCAGTTGTTCTCCGGGGTGGCGTAGTAGAAAACCGCCGGCAGCATGGGGATCAGGTTGGCGGTGAACCCCCAGCTGGGGATGGCCGAGGCGATGAGCAGCATCACGTATACCGCCACCAGCTCGCCCTGCCTCAACCCCCAGGAGGGGCGCAGGGCCTTGGCCAAGGGGTTGAGGCCCCCGGTGAGCAGAAAGAAGAGGAAAACCGCCCCGGCGGTGATGTAGTCCGAGGACATGCCGGCCGTGTTCATGGCCAGCAAGGCGTAGGGGAAGACAGCGCCGATCACCAGGCACAGGCACCCGCCAACTGCCAGTGCCCGCAGGCTGACTCCTCGTCGCAAACCCGTCCTCCGCTATGCTGTCCCCTCAGTAGGCCAGCGACACCACGCTGAGCACCTGGGTGCGACCGATGCGGGCGCCCCGCACCTCGGTGTCGACGCTCAACCGGGCGCAGTAGACCCCCGGCGGCAGGAGCCGCCCCTCGTCGTCGCGGCCATCCCAGGCGATGGCGTAGGCCCCCGTGCTGAAGGCCCGCTGCTCGGTCAGCGACCGCACCAGCCGGCCGCCCAGGTCGTGGATATGCACCAGGACCGGGCTGCCGTCGCCCACCCGCACGACGCGAAAGCGGAACTGCACCTCGTCATTGACCCCGTCGCCATTGGGTGTGAACAGGGGCGGGACCGCCTGCACCTCGTCGATGAGCGCCGAACCGCCGAAGGCCCCCACCAGGGTGGTGCTGTTCCCCGGGAGATCGGCCACGGCGTCGCCCGGAATCGATCCCTGCCAGGTATCCCCGCCCTTGCCCCCCCGCTGCAGCGCCGCGTTCAGCACGGCGCCGGCGGCGAAGAGGGCGGTGCGGAAATCGAGCCGGATCAGCTCGGAACCGGCGCCGGGACCGAGGAGGGGGAAGCGCAGGAGCAGGCTGTCGCTGGCCGTGGGCAATTGCTCCACCCCCGCCACCGGGTCGAGCGGCTGCTGCGCCCCGCGGTACAGCCCTGCGAGTTCGAGTCGCATGTCGGGCGGCGCTACCAGGAGCAGGTGGTCGAAACCCGGGTCGCTGCCAGCAAACCGTGGCCGTACGTAGAGGGAGAACTGCTGCTGCCGGCCCAGGGTATCCACCCGCACCGGAGTGATCTCCCCCACCAGGCTCTGCGCGACGGGATCGGCGAAACTGAGGCCCAGGCCCCGCACTTCGGCGCTGAGTTCGGGATCGCTGGACAGCAGGGTTACCCGCACCTTGAGGTATTCGCGGGGCGAAGGTGAGGTGATGGGGCTGCCGGCCGCGTCGAGATAGGGCTCGCTCCATTCGCTCCAGTCGTTGCCCGGCACCTCCTCGGCAACCACCTCGCCCTTGAAGATCGCCAGGAGTTTCTTGTACTCGGCTTCGCTGACCTCGGTGCCATCTTTCTTGAAGTAGTGCTGGACCTGCCCCAGTTCGTCGCCGGTGCGGGTCTGGATCAAGACCTGGGTGCCAGGAGGGGTCAGGGCATCCCAGTGGACGGCGAGCAGGTTGCGGCTGCCCCCCAGCCGGATCAGGTCCGACTCGAGCACCACCCGGGGTTGCACCCCCTCCCCGTAGAGCTGGATCTCGCTCAGGTCGATGGCCGCCCCGCCACCGCCGCTGCCGGTGCCGGTGGCATAGAGGGTCCAGCGCAGGCGGAAGAATTGCGCCTGCACCGGCGCGAAATCGCTGCCTTCGAAGTGGACGCCGCCCCGCACCACCTGTTTGCGCTCGACGGACCGGTCCCACCGGAGGCTGCCGTCGGCAGCGCGAGCCCCGTCGGAAAACTCGAGGTGATAATCCCCGAAGGTGGTCCGGAAGGGGCCATAGACCAGGCGCTGGCTGTCGATCCAGTAGGAGGAACCCAGGTCGAAGAACACCTCGCGGTCGTTATCGGCGCCAAGCGACACCACCCCGACGAAAGGCCGCGAGAAACTCTCCAGGTCGCCGTCGATGAACCCCCCCAGACTCAGGGTCTGCAGGGGAGCGCTGGCCGAGCCACCCCGCGCCAGGGTGCCGCCGAGGATCTCGTCCCCCTCGGTCCAGACCTCCAGCTCGCCCAGGCGCGGCCGTTCCCGGCGGTAGAAGCGGATGCTGCCCCGTCGTTCGGCTGGCAGTTCCTCGTAGAGATCCTGGTCCACCTGGATCTCGCCGCCGTCGGCGAGGCGTTTGGCGTACTCCACCGCGCCCTGCTCACCCGGGGCCAGGCTAAGGTACTCGGCTTCCGATACCTCGCGGCCCCGGACGCCGTCGCTGCCGGTAACCACCACCTGCACGAAGCGGATCCCCTCGCCGGGCACCTCGCGGTCGAGCCCCTGCAGGTCGATGGTGAACACCCGCTGGCTCTTGTTGGGCTGCAACATGCGCAGCACGGTCTTGTATTCGGGATTGGCGGCCCCGGCCACCCGCGCCGGTTTGGTCCCGTCCGAGACCAGCACATCGAAGAGCAGGAAGGGGTCGCCGAGCTGCTCGTCGGCGAAACGCAGGACGATCCGGCGGGCGAAAACGAATCTGCCCAGGTCCACCACGAACCACCACTGGGTGGCCAGGTCCACGCCTTCCCCCGGCGGGGCGGGCTCCCAGTAGGTGGCCGGGTCACCGTCCAGCGCCAGGGCGGCCCCCTGGCGGTTGGAGCCGGCCTGGACCGCGTCCAGCAGGGTCAGCTCCTCGGGTTTCTTCTTCTCCAGCGCGCTGGGGGGGTACCGGCGCAGATGGTCGAGGATATCCCCGGTGGCGTTGATGTCTTTGCGCAGCCGGTGGGCCCGCACCCCTCCCTGTGCAGTGAAATCGACGGTACCAGGGGCAAATTCCCACTGGGGCCAGTGCCGGCTGCCCACCACCACCTGATCGCCGAGGAGTTGGTGTCCCTGGGCCAACACCTGGCCGGCCAGCAGCCACGTCGCCAACAACACCTGCACACACCGCATTGGCCCCTCCATTTCAGTAGATCAGCGCCACCCGCCGCACCACACTGCTGCGGGATACCTTCGCGCCGCGGGTATCGGCCTCCAGGGCCAGCCGGGCCAGGTAGGTCCCCGGCGGCAGCAGCCGGCCCTGGTGATCGCGCCCGTCCCAGGCGATCCGACGGTGACCCGTGCCGGTGGTATTGCCCACGCTCTCCAGACGCCGCACCAGATTCCCGGCCAGGTCGTGGATGGCGACCACCACCGGGCTGTTGTCCCCCAACAACACCACCGAAAACCCGAACTCCACCGCGTCGTTGATCCCGTCGCCATTGGGGGTGAATACGGGGGAGCGGACCTCGACCTGGTCGATCAGTTGTTTGTGCTCCACCACCCCGAGCAGGGTCAGCGAATTGCTCTCGACCCGGGCATAGGCGTCGCCGGCGTCGACCCGCTGCCACTGCCCGGCGCCGGCACCGGCCTGCTGCAGGGCTGCCTCCACCACGGCGCCGGTGGCGAAGAGGGCGCTGCGGAAGTCCAGCCGCAACAACTCGACGCCCGAGCGGGGACCGAGCGCCGGGAAGGAGAGCAGGAGCGAGTCGGCGCCGGTGGGCAGCTGCTGCACCCCGGCCAGCCGGAGTCGATCGAGTTGGGGTTCGGCGAAATCGGCCTCCTTGCCGGCGTAGAAGCCTTCCAGCGCGAGCGCCATATCCGCAGGCACCCGCAGCAGGAGCTGGTCGAAACCCAGATCCGCCGAGGCGAAGACCGGCTTGAGGTACAGTGAGAAGGGCTGGGGCCGCGCCAGTTGCGGGGTCTGCACTGGATCGATCTCCCCCACCAGCGCCTGGGCCACTGGATCGGCAAAATGCAGGCGTACCCGGCGCAGGGTGGCCCTGACCTCCGGATCAGCGGATACCAGGACGGCCCGGATCTTCAGGAATTCGCGCGGCGAGGGCGAGGTCACCGGGCTGCCGGCAGGATCGGTATAGGCCTCGGACCAGTCGCTCCAGCCGCTGCCCTCCACCTCCCGGGCAACGATCTCCCCCTTGAAGATGGATAACAATTTCTTGTACTGTTCGGCGCTGACCTCGGTGCCGTCCTTTTTGAAATAGTGGAGTTCCTCCTGGAGGTCATCCCCGGTCCTGGTCTGGATCTGGACCTGGGTTCCGGGCGGGGTCTGGGCGTCCCAGTCGAGGCGCAACAGGTTGCGGCTGGCGCCCAGCCGGATTAGATCCGACTCCAGTTCGACCCGGGGCTGGTAACCGCGGCCATAGAGCTGGATCTCGGCCAGGTTGGCGGTCTGGTGGCCGCCGGCCGAGAGGGTGTACTGGAGGCGGAAGAAGCGGGCTTGGATGGGGGCGAAGGAGTTGCCGTCGAACCGGACCCCGCTCTGCTGTGCCTGCCGGCGGTCCACCACCCTGGTCCATTTGATGCTGCCGTCGGCAGCCTGGGTCCCGTCGGAGAAGTCGAGGCGGTAATCGGCCATGCTGCCGCGGTACAACCCGCGCCCGTAGGCCATGCGCTGGGTGTCCACCCAGAAGGTGGACCCCAGGTCAAAGATCAGGCTGCGCTCGGGGTCGGCCACCTGCACCACCTTGCCGATGATCAGGTTGGAGTCGGTGACCAGGTCGCCGTCGACGAAACTGCGCAGGTTGACGTCCTCGCCGCCGGGGAGGGCGACGCTGCCCCGGCGCTCGAAGGTGCCGGCCAGCAGCTCGTCCCCCTCGCTCCACACCTCCAGCTCGGCCAGGCGCGGCCGTTCGCGGCGGAAGTAGCGCACGGCTCCCCGGCGCTGCTCGTCGAGCTGAGCGAACACCTCGGGCCGGACCGCCACCTCCTGCCCCGCCCCGAGCCGCTTGTAGTATTCCACCGCCCCGCGTTCGGCCGCCGGCAAGCCCTCATAGGCTGCCAGGTCCACCTCGCGGCCGTGTTCGGCATCGCTGCCGGTGACCACTACCTGCACAAAGCGCAGTCCCTCCCCGCCGATGCTCGGATCGAGCGCGCTGAGGTCGATCTCGAAGGTGCGTTGGGTCTTGTTGCGCTGCAGGGTCTGCAGCACCGTGCGGTACTCCGGGTTGGCGGCCCCGCGCACCCGCGCCGGCCGCGTGCCGTCGGAAACCAGCACATCGAAAAGCAGGAAGGGATCGCCCAGCTCCTCCTCGACGAAACGCAGCACGATGCGGTCGGCGAACACCACTCGGCCCAGGTCCACCACCAGCCACCATTGGCTCGCCAGGTCCATGCCCGGCTCCAGCGGTACGGGCTCCCAGTAGGTGCTGGGGTCGCCGTCGAATAGCGCCGGCACCCGCTCGACCCGCGAGCCAGCCTGCACCGCGTCGGCGACGGTGATCTCCTCCGGTTTCCGGTCCGCCAACGCCACCGGCGGGTTGAGGCGCAGGTAGTCGACGATGTCGGTGACCGCGTTGACCTGGCGCCGCCATCGCCGTGCCCGCACCTCACCCGGCGCGGTGAGTTCCAGCGTGCCGGGGGGATAACTCCAGTTCCGCCAGTGCTCCCGGGCGTCCACGACCACCTGGTTGCCGCTGATCCGGTAGCCGCGATCCTGAGCCAGCGCCGCGACGCCGGCCAGGATCAGCACTGCCAGTGTTGCTCTTGTGATCATCTCCGCACCCCACCTTGTTTTTAGTATGCCAGCGACACCAGGCGCAGCAACTGCGGGCGCGACAGCCCGGCTCCCTCGGTGTCGGCTTCCAGCCACAACCGGACCGCGTACAGTCCCGGAGGCACCAGCGCCCCGTCTTTATCCTGCCCGTCCCAGGCCACCGCATTCCGGCCCGTCCCGCCGCCAGCCGATAGCGCCCCCCCCAGGCGCCGCACCAGGCGTCCGCCCAGGTCGCGCACCTCGATCCGCACCGGGCTCTGGTCGCCCAGCAGCACCACCGAGAACTCCACCCGCAACTCGTCGTTGATGCCGTCGCCGTTGGGGGTGAAGAGCGCCGGGATCAGTTTCAGATCGGCGATCACCTCCTTGTGCCGGGCGATGCCCACCAGGGTGGTCGAGTTGCCGGGCACCGCCGCGGCGGCGTTTCCTGGATCGACCCGCTGCCATTGGCCACCGCCGTTGCGGCCGTTCTGCAGCGAGGCCTCGAGCACCGCTCCGGTGGCATAGAGGGTAGTGTAGAAATCGAGGCGCAGCACCTGGTCCTTGGCCGGCGGCTGCACCAGCGGGAAGGCGATCTGGAGGCTGTCGGCGCTGGTGGGCTCCGCCTCCACCCCGGCCAGGGCCTGTGCCTGGGGCCCCTCCTCGCCACGGGCCAGTTCGCTTTCGGTCCCGAGGTACAAACCGGCGTACCGCAGGGACATCCCCGTTGGCGCCTTGAGCAACAGGCCGTCGAAGCCGGGATCGCCGGCCGCGAAGCGGGGCCGCACGTACAGCGAGAACCGCGTCTCACGGCCCAGGTCCGCCACCTGCAGGGGCGACACCTCACCGACGAGGCTCTGCGCCACCGGACCGGCAAAGTTGAGGGTGATGCCGCGCAAGGCGGCGTGGATCTCGGGCGAGGAAGAGGACAGCGTGGCGCGAATCTTGAGGTACTCCCGCGGCGAGGGCGAGGTGATCAGGCTGCCCGCGGCGACCTCGTAGAGAGCGCTCCAGTCGCTCCAGTCGTTGCCGGCCACTTCTTCGGCCACCACCTCGCCCTTGAAGAGGGACAGGAGCTTGCCGTACTGCTCCTCGCTGACCTCGGTGCCGTCCTTTTTGAAATAGTGCAGCACCTGCCCCAGTTCGTTGCCGGTACGGGTCTGCAGCCAGACCCGGGTCCCTGGCGGGGTTTCGTCCTCCCAACTGATGTCGAGCAGATTGCGGCTGCCGCCCAGCCGGATGAGGTCCGATTCGAGAACTACCTCGGGCTGGTACCCCTGCCCGTAGAGCTGCAGCTCGGCGATCACCCCAAGTTGGGAGGGAAAGGTGGTAAGGAGGGGGGTATAACGCATGCGGAAGAACCGCGCCTTCACCAGCGCGAAATCGTTGCCCTCGCCCACCACCTTGGCGAGCGACTGCTCGCGGTTCACCACCTCTTTCCATTTGAGGGTGCCGTTGGGGGCGAGGGAGCCATCCGAGAAATCGAGGCGATAGTTGGCGAAGCGCCAGGAGTGGTAATTGGTGGGGTTGTAGGCCAGGCGATGGCCGTCGATCCAGTAGAAGGAGCCCAGATCGAGGAAGATCTCCCGCTCCTCCTGGATCGTGCCCCCGATCTCCTGGTTCATGCTGGCGTAGCTGTCGATATCGCCGTCGACGAAACTGGCGCCGTTCACGACCTGGGTCGAGGAGATGTATCCGCCCCGCTCGATGGTGCCATTGACCAGTTCGTCCCCCTCGGCCCAAACCTCCAGTTCCGCCAGACGGGGCAGTTCGCGGCGGAAATAACGCACTGCCCCCCGTCGGGCCGGCTCGAGCTGCTCGTACACCTCGGGCCTGACCACCACCTCGCGGCCCTCGCTCAGCCGTTTGTGGTATTCCACGGCGCCGCGTTCCTGGGGCCCCAGCTCCTGGTAAACCGCCTCGCTGACCTCGCGGCCCCGTGCGAAATCGCTGCCATTGACCACCAGCTGCACGAAACGGGCCCCGAGGCTGCCCAGTTCGTTGCCGGCGCCCACCGCCACCGACCCTCCCCCATCACTCGCGTCGCGGGCCCCGCTCCGGCCGGCCAGTTGTGCCGCGGCCCCGAGTTCGACCTCAAAGACCCGCTGGGTCTTGTTGCGCTTGAGGGTGCGGAGCACCGTGGTGTACTGGGGGCTGGTCGAGGCCAGGACATTGCCCGGCTTCAAGCCGTCCGAAACCAGGAGATCGAAAAGCAGGAAGGGATCTCCCAGATCCTCGTCGACGAAGCGCAGCACGATCTTGCGGATGAAGACGAAGCGGCCGAGGTCGAGATTGAACCACCACTGCGAGGCCAGATCGATCCCGGGGGTTGGTGGATCGGGCTCCCAGTAGGTGCGCAGGTCGCCATCGAGCAGGGCCGTCACCCCCTGGCGGTTCGAGCCGGCCTGTACCGCGTCGAGCAGGGTCAGCTCAGCGGGTTTCTTGCCCCCTATCGACTTGGGGGGGTGCCGGCGGAGGAATTCCAGGATGTCCAGCGAGGCGTTGGTCTGCCGCCGGACCAGATGCGGACGCACACTGCCATCGGCAGCCAGTTCCACCGTGCCTTCGGCGAAGGACCAGTTTTCCCAGTGAGTGCGGCCCGCCACCAGGACCTGGTCGCTGGTGAGGCGGTAACCCCGCGGCTGGGCCGAGGCGCCCGCCACCACCAGCAGGACCAGGACCAGGGGGCACCGGCTTGCCATCGCCATGTGGCGCTCCTCAGTAAGCCAGCGCGACCAGCGCCTGGCTGGTCGCCGAGCCACGATCGGCCTCCACGGTCAACCGCACCACATACAGGCCGGGTTCGAGCAGGTGCCCCTCGCCGTCGGTGCCGTCCCAGGCGTGGCGCGAGTGGCCGCTGCCCTGCGCCTGGGCGAAAACCTTGGCCCGTAACCGGCCGGACAGGTCAAAGACCTCCAGCCGCACCGGCACACCGGCCGCGAGATTGAGCAGGTCGTACTCGACCCACACCTGGTCGTTGGCCCCATCGCCGTTGGGGGTAAAGACCGTCGGGATCAGGCGGAGACCCTGGATGGCCCGGCCGTCGATGGTCTCCAGGTCCACCCGCAAAGCGGCCCCCTCGGTCAGCTCATCGGCGTCTCCCGGGGTCAACCCCTGCGCTACCTCCTGTGGCCGCGCGCTGTTGGCGACCCGGCCCGAAAAGATGGTGCCGAACTCGTACACCTCGGCGCGGAAATCCACCTCCACCAGTTCCTCGGTGGCCTGCAGGTCGATGGGCGGCAGGCGCACCGCCAAGCCGCGGTCGTCGAGCCGCACCACCGTGAAGGCAACGGGCTGCCCGCCCACCCGCACCGCGTCGACACCAACGGGCCGGGCCGGCGTATCGATCTCGATGGTGTCGAACCCCAGGTCGCCGGCATTGAGACTGGGCTTCAGGCGGTAGGTGAAGGCCGTGGGCGCGCCTGCCGGCGCCACCTGCGGACCGATCTCGGCGAGCACCTCGGTGGCCAAAGGTGGGATGGACACCGAGAACTGCAGGTAATCCACCTGGCCGCCGGCATGGTCATTTGAGAGGAAATCGGCTTTCAGCTGCACGTAGCGCCGGGGTCGGGACGCCGCCATCGCCCCCTGGAAGGCAGCAAAATCATACGCGGGCGACCAGAAGTCCCAGTTCTCGGTGTCGTGGGTGATCCCCGCCTTCTCGCCTTTCTCCAGAGCCGTGTACGTGGTCAGGTTCAACGGCCGTCCCTTGGCATCGAAGCGGGTCCGTTCGTCGCCGCGGAAGGTGTAGCGCCAGTAAGTGCTGGGTTCGTCGTCGTCGCCGCTGCGCATGCTCAGTTCCACCCGTGCCCCGGCATCCTGCCGCCCGCCCCAGGTTAGCGACCCCAGACTGGCGAGATCGCCCAGGTCGATGATGTTGGAGATATAACCGGCGGCCGGCACGTAGCCCTCGCCGTAGATCTCGAACTCGGCTATTTCCCAGATGCCGCGGGTGTTTTCCGGGGCCTGGAAAAAGAGCCGCTGCACCGGCTCGGGCGGCAATTCCACATCGATGAGCGCCCGGGTGTTCTCGCGCACGTCGTAGGCGATATCGAAGTCCAGCACCGAGGCCCCATAGTTGCCGCCGGTGCGGAACCCGCGCAAGCCGTCCTTGAGGGGATCACCGTCGTTGACGCCGATGCGGAAACGCTCGAGAAAACGCTCGTCGGTGAACTGCTGCCGGGGGAAAAAACGCACCCGGCGGATGGGAAAAGGCCCGCCGAACTCGAAGAACATATTCTTCTCGGCAGGGCCGTGTACGGCGAAATGGCCGTCGCCCAGGTAGGCGGTTTCCGGGTCACCATCGAAAAGCAGCAGGTTGTCCTGCACCTTCGGCTCCCAGCCGGTCCATTCGAGCACGTAGAACTGCCCGCCCCTGTCGATGAGGGTGGGAGTAAGGTTTACCGTCGGATCGAGCTGCAACGGTGCGATGGCCTCCGGTGTCACGGTGAGCAAGCGGGCCTCGCCGTAGTCCTTTTCGGCCACGTCGTTCCAGGAAAGCTGCACGAACTGGTGTTGCACCCCGGGGTCGGGCGGGGGCAGGTCCTCGCCGCCGATGCGGTAGATGGTCAGTGCCCCCGCCTGGACAGCCCAGCAGCAGCAACACCAGAGCCACAGGATACTCTTCATCGTTATCTCCTCTCCCGCGCCACTCAGTAGACCACCGACACCACGGACTGGGCCACCGCCTGGCCCCGGTCGGCCTCTACCTCCAGCCGCAACACGTAGATACCCGGCGGTACCGGCTCGCCGCGCTCGTTCCGGCCATCCCAGCTGAGCCTTAACCGGCCGCTGGCCTGGGTCCCGCCCGCCACCAACCGGACCCGCCGGCCGCTCAGTTCGAATACCGCCAGGCGCACCGGGACCGCCTGGCCCAGGTTGAGCAGGTCAGCCTGCAACTCGACCCGGTCATTGGCGCCGTCCCCGTTGGGCGAAAACGCCGCCGGCACCACCCGCAGCGCCCCGATGGTGCGTACTGCCACATCGCGGAGCGCCACCGTGAGGGTATTGCTGTCCACCAGGCCATCGGCATCCCCGGGGGTGATGGGCTGGTGGACTTCATTGGGATGCTGGCTATCGAAGACCCGGCCGGGGAAGGTGGTGCCGTAGCGGAACACCTCGGCCCGGAAGTCGACCTCAAGCAGTTCGCCGGTCTGCTGGGGGCTGACGCGTTCGAACCGCACCCCCAGACCGCGGTCGTCCAGGCGAGTGACGCTGAACGCCACCGGGACCCCGCTCAAGCGCACGGCCTGCACCCCCAGGGGACGCGCCGGGGTATCGATCTCGATGCTGTCGAAACCCAGGTCCTCGCGCCGGAGGCGGGGGCGCAGTTTGTAGGTGAAGGCTGTCGGGGCACCGGCCTCCGCTGCCACCGGCACGATCTCAGCCAGGGCCTCGGTGGCGACTGGAGGGATGGAGACGGCGAACTCGAGGTAGTCCAGGGCGCCGCCGGCCTCCTCGGTGGCGGAAAAATCGGCGCGGAACTGCACGTACCGCCGCGGCTCAGTAGCCGCCATCGCCCCGGTTCCTGCCACAAAATCGTACGCCGAGGACCAGAAATCCCAGCGTTCGGTGTCGTGGGTGACGCCGGCCTTTTCGGCTGACTCGAGTTTGCCATAGCTGGCCAGGGTGAGTGGTTTGCCCTGGGCGTCGAAACGACTGCGCTCATCCCCCCTGAAGGTATAACGCCAGTAGGTATTGGGCTCTTCATCCTCCCCGCTACGCATGCTCAAGCTGACCTGCGCGCCCGGGTCCTGGCGCCCCTGCCAGGACAGCTTGCCCAGGCTGGCCGCACTGCCCAGGTCGATCACGTTCGAGACGTAACTTGCGGCCGGCACGTACCCGGTGCCGTAGATCTCAAACTCCGCGACCTCCCAGATCCCGCGGGTGTTCTCCGGCGCCTCGAAGAGCAGGTAACGCAGCGGGTTCCGCGGCATGGCCAGTTCGACCCGGGCCGCGGTATTCTCGATGCCTTCGTAGGCGATATCGAAATCGAAGGCGCCGCCCCGGCCACCGAAGTTGTGCACCCGGGTGCCGTCCTTGAGCGGATCGCCGTCGTTCATGCCGACCAGGAAGTGTTCGATGAAGCGGTCGGCGGCAAAACGCTGGCGCGGGTAAAAAACGACGCGGTCGATGAGGTAGCGACCACCCAGGTCGAAGACGATGGATTTGTTCTTGATCACCCCGTAGTCGCCACCCCAGTTCCCATCCCCCAGGAACGCGGTATTGGCGTCCCCGTCGAAAAGATCCAGATCCCGGCCAAAAGCGGGATTCCAGCCGATCCAGGTCAGGGAAAGCACCTGGCCGCCCTGCTGCTTGAGCAGCGGAGCCAGGTTGGTGTCGGGGTCCAGCTGTTGCGGGGCGATGGAGGCATCGGTGACCACGACCTGTTCGGTGCTGCCGTAGCGGGCAGGGTTCACCTCCGCCCAGGGGAGCTGGACAAAATCATATGGGGTATCGAGCTGTGGCGCCGGGGCCTCGGCTCCGCCGATGCGGTAGATGGTCAGGCCGGTGGCGGGGCTGTTCCAGGCGAGGAGCCCCCCCAACACCCAGGCCGCTGCCGAAAATGTCTTGGACACCGTGGCACCTCCCAGAGGCGGCACTGCACCACAGGAAATATAAAAAAGGAGGGCAGATCAACCGCGATCTGCCCTCCTCACCATCAATCGACGGGAAAACCGTTCAAAACCTCACTGGGCGAAGGAGGCCTTGATATTGCCCCAGCTGTCGTTCTCCACCGCGGTCGGCAAGCGATCCGCATCGACCGGCAGCAGGATGAAGTCACTGAAGGAGCTGGCGTTGCCGAAGATATCGGACTGGCCGCCCAGCACCCATTTGGCGGTGCGGGGGTCATCCTCGGAGGGACCGTTGTCGTTGTCGACCACCTGCAAGCCGGCACCGATGATCTCGCCCTCGACGAAGTCGTGGCGCACGCTCACTTCCGGGCCCTGGTAGTTGAAGTCGTCCCAAGCCACGGTGTACCACTCGGCCTGGAAGGTGCTTTCGCCGCCATGGGTGCCGTTCAGGGTAAAGGAGGTGGCGCAGCACTGGTAGGGCTCTTTGTCGAACCAATCGGCGCTGCTCATCCAGAACCACGACCACCCGAAGGGAGCCAGGGCGGGCCAACGGTAATGGCTGGTCTGGGCCTGACGGCCGCGGTTGCGCTTCAACTCCTCATCGGTGCCCTCGAAAGCCCAGAAGAAGTCGCCGCTGTGGTCGGCATCGATGCCGATCTCGATGCTGTCGTCCTGGCCGCAGCAGCCAAAACCGCCCGCATCGCGGTCCCACACGTTGTCGAAGCGGTCGTAGACGTAGTAAATGCGGTCGAGTTCGTTGTTCCAGCCCATGGCAAAGCGGAAGTTCAGGTTCGACGTATCGATTTCGCGGCCCACGTCACCCTCGGCGACCGAGGTCTGGAAGATGTCGATAAAGTATTCGGACGGAATGACATTCCATTCGGAAATATCGCCGTCCAGGCTGGGAAGATGGGAACTGGGCCACTGCCAGGCGGCGAACACCTGCCCTTCGGGAACGTGTGCCATGGCCACGTTGCTGAAGCAGAACACCGAAGCGGCGGCGAACAGTACTGCCTTTTTCATGCCTTCCTCCGTTGATAGGTATTGGGATTGGGATACAACTGTACTGAGAAATCCACGGCCTTTAATTTAAACGAGAGGGTAGGTGTTGTCAAGAAAGAATTAATGCTCCCCTAGCGGTGTCCCCGTGGCCCACGGCATGGCGCTCTGTCCCATCCCTCGCCGCCGGGAGGATTGCTGCAGCTCTGCCGCCTTCGCGGCGGCGGCGGCGGCCTCCCGCTGCCTTCCCAGGCGCAGGTACACCTGCCCCAGCGCCTGGTGGGCATGGGCGTACGAGGGATCCAGGTCGATGGCCGCGGCGAAGGCGGCCCGGGCGTTTTCTGTCTGGCCGGCCTGGAAGTATTCGACACCGAGATTGTAGCGGGCCTGGGCCAGGCGCGGGTCCAGCCGGATCGCCTCCAGATGCTGGCGGATGGCCTCGTCCCTTTGCCCTTTGCCCGAGAGGGCGATGCCCAGGTGGGTATGGGCCGGCGCCCACTCCGGGGCGATGGCGATGGCCCGCTGGTGGGCAGCGATGGCCTCCTCGAGGCGGCCGGCACGGGTGTAGGCGACCCCCAACCCGTCCTGGGCAGTGGCCAGCGAGGGGGCCAGACGAACCAGGTATTCCCGCGTGGCCACCTCGGTTTGGGAATAGGAGACATCGGTCCAGGCCAGGAAGACGATGGGCACCCCAAAGTAGACCAGTTGTTTCCCGGTTTCGAACAGGTAGGGGAAAGCCGACCAACGTTGTTGCCGCAGTTCCAGCCAGGCCTGCCACCGCGACCGCCAGGGGGCCTCTCCGGTGCCCTCGACCCCCGCGGCCAGATTCTGCCGGATCTCCTTCTTTCGCACCTTCCACATGAAACCATCGTAATAGTAATGGAGGAAAGCGGAGGTGGCGATCAATACCTTCACCAGGTCGTAGACGAGGTAGTTCTGGGTGGACCGGGCCACCACCTCCACCCCGCCATAGGCCAGGATCAGCCCCACGTAGATCAGGACGATGCGGAAACGGCCGTCGCGGAACAGATAGCGGAAAAACGAGGACCCCAGCGCTTCTGAGCGCTTCAGGACCCCGTTGTTGTAGATCCAGACGATGGCGTAGTACTGGATGTCGTGGGCCATGGCGATGATCGCGTAGCCCAGGAGGATATCCTGCAGGACGATGTAGGCGAAGTACGAGGTGCCAACGGTGATGGCGGTGATCGCCAGTTTGGGCCAGACGACCGGCAGTCCCTGCCGCCGTTCTCGCACCACATTGGCGGCATAGACGAAGGTGATGGCGAGGGCGAAATACCCGACGGCGCTGCCGAAATGTACCACCCATTCGGGTTCAATCCAGGTGTACAGGCCGAAGCCGTAGCGGTGGCAGCGCTCGAGGAAGTTGATCAGATAGTGGGGGCTGGCGACGACCACGTAGCCGAGCCAGGCCGCGCTCAACAGCCAATCGAGGCGCGCGCTGTGGCGCGAGGGTCGGCGCCATTTCATCTCGTAGATACGCATGAAACCGAAATGCTGCATGAAGAAATGCCACAGGTCCCACAGGGCGAGGAAGATAAAAAACCCCAGATGGCCGTTGAAGACACTCCACCCCACCAGCAGGGCAACCAGGATCGGGGTGACGAGGAAACGGGCCCGGTACCGGGCAAAAAGCTCCTGCTCCCCGTAGGCGCGCATCAGGCCGGGAAGGTGGTGGCCGACGGCGAAGAACGCCAGCACGAACAGGGCGATGTCGGCGGAGGCGAAATGCTGCGAGGCGAGCAGCAGGACGAAGAGGCAGGCCAAGGGGGTGCCAATGAAGAAACACAGGTCGGCCGGCCGATTGATGATCCACCCCGGGGCTGGGGCAACCCCGCTCACTCGCCGCTCCTATAACCCGGCGAAAACGGAGAGGAAGGCCATCCCAGAGGTGCGGGTATCGCGTTCTGCGCCAGCGACCTCCAGCGAGCGCCGGTCGTAGCGGATGCCCAACTGGGTGGTGAGGCTGTAACCGAGGTAGGGTCTGGTGTTGGTGAGTTGGCAAGCCAGCACGGAACCGCGGAAGTCCCCGGTGGGCCGACCGACCGGCAGCTCGTTCTCCTCGGCCAGCAGCTCGAAGTACTGCCGCCGCTCGAATCCTACCTGGACCTGGGAGTGGGGAAAGGGACTGAACTGAACCAGCAAGGTGAGGATCGCGTCCCAGGACCGCCGTTTGGCCTGGGTCCGGCTGAAGGGGGTCTGGCTCAGCCACTCGCTTTTTGCCCGCGGCAGGAAGCTCAGTTGCTGCCAGCGGAAGACGTACTCGGCCTTGTCGATCAGGCCGACGAATCCCGATACCTCGCGCCCGTTGCGGGCTTCCGGCCCCAGCGGATCGAAGGCCACCAGCGCCTTGCCCTCGGCATCGCGCACCACCTCGCCCAAGGCATCGAGCTGGTACTCGACCGCCGCCTCGCGCTGCCGCCAGGTCTCCCACTTGACCCGGTGTCGCGTGGCCCACTGCCGCGAGCCGTGGTATTCCCAGTCGCCGCTGAGGGAATGGATCCAGGTGTTTTCCGCCGCCAGGGGGTCGGCCACCGGCTGGTTACGGCCGCTCGTATCCCCGGGCTGACCGAATTCCGGTTCCGGGATGATCCATTGCGACAGATCGTCGGCGATGGTGTCCTCTGCCAGGCGCGTCATCCCGAACAGCCGCACCCGCCCCCACTCGGGCCGGTCCCGCTCGTAGGCGGCCATGCCGTACCAGGTCCGGTTGCCGCGGCGCGCCGTGCGCAATTCCTGGTCCAGACGCCCCAGGGTGAGATCGAGTTCGGGGACCACGGCAACGCTGGCATAGATGTTGTGCCCCCAGTGGTCCTTCTTGTAGGGATAGTCCGGCAGGTCATCGTTCTCGAAGCGATCGACCCGGCCATTGTTGTTCAGGTCGATGCCGAAGAGGAATTCGGGGCGGTCGCTGCCGTAGCGCAAAAAAGGCTCTTCGTAGTCCGGGAAGAAATTCTCGCGGTCCCCGTTGCTGTTCTGGTTGAAGTCGGAGATGAAATCGCCGTTCTCGTCGTACCCGGGGAAAACCGCCGGATCGGCCACGCCTTCGGGCCGGATCTTGAAATCCTGCCCGGGGATCGGAATCAGGCTTCCCTGGAAGATGCGCTTTTGGTCCGGATGGCGGTCGTTGTCATCGTTGTCGTCGACCAGATCATAGAGTTTGCTCCTGGCTTCGGGGGAGTAGTCGACCACCCCGCGGCCATCGACGGGCAGGATGCTGGTCGTATAGCCGTCGTCCATGCCGAAGCCTTCGGCAAAGAAACGCCAGGGCCCCGCGCGCCGGGAGACATTGGCCATCCAGCCCACCGCATGCCGGTCGCCGGCGATCCCGGCGATACTGCGGTGTTTGGTGCTGCTCGAGGTGGGGTACTTGCGGTACTGGGTATTGACGTTGAACTCGCCGTAGAAATCGAAGCCATTGAAATCCCGGATCTCGGCCGTCACCCCGTAGATCTGGTTGGCGGTGGGCAGGCCGTAGTCGAAGACGACCTCGCGCTGGTTGAGGTTGTTCTTGATGTTTCCCGGCGCCCGGCTCATGACCAGAAACTGCGGCTGCCCCACGGCATTGGTCTGGCGGTCGGAGGCCACCTCCACCCGGTAGTCGTTGGCCAGCACCAGCCGGAAACGCACGTTCTTGACGGCCGTGACGGCGTCCTCGGCCTCGGCCAGGGTGAGCCCCAACCCCTGCTGCAGGAGCAGGCGAAGGGACCCTTCCTCCCCTTCCCCGGTCGCGGGGGCCAGGATGTATTTGAGGTTGATGCTCTCGGCGCCATTGGCGGTGAGGAAGCCGCGCCGGAGTTTGCCACCCTCGCGCACCCCCCTGAACCCGATGCTGCTGCCGGTGATCAGCGTATCGCGCAGCACCGTCTGGATGCTGTCGCCGACGGCCACCTGCCGGCGGAGCGAGGTGGTGATCTCCACTTCCTCGCTGAAGAGCACCGCCCCGCCCTCCTCGTCCTCGGGTGAATCGTCGCTGAGGCGGACCACCAGGTGGTTGAGGCGCCGGTCGAGTTGCCCCGAGGTCAACAGCCCCTTGAAGGGATTGTCGCGGAAACTCTCGCGCGAGCCATTGGCGTTGTGGGCGTTGACCGCCGTCAAACCGAGGGTCAGGTGGCCGGCGACGTCGGCCTCGACACGGGCGGCGCTCAGGTTGGTGGCGTTCTCGACCGCCACCGTGGGAATGTCGGCGTCGATGTTGATGATTGGCAGCGTGAGCCGGGAAAAGAGCGTGGTGGCGCGCAGACGGGAAGTCGCCAGGCTGGTGGCGATGCCGTTGAAGCCCGCCTTGCGGAAGGTCATCGGGGTGAGGGTGGAGTTGATCTCGTCCCCCACCATGATGGTGTAGCTGTAGTCGCCGCTGGCGTCCGAAGACAGGATCAGCCGGTCGAACCAGCTGGCATAGCGGGAATCCTTGGTGATGGCGCTGCTTTCAAAGGCCAGCGGCTGGGTCTGGCGCCAGTTGTAGATGAGCCAGCCGCGGGTGACCAGATCGCCGTAGAAATCGTAGAAATAGGAGCCCTCCTGGGACCGTTCCAGGTACCGGCGGAAATACTCCTTCGCGTAGTTGGTGTAACGCCACTGCCGCCGGCCGTATTCCTGGAAGAGTTCCTGCGGCAGGTACCAGCGCTGCACGGTGGGATCGAGGCTGCCGATCTGGACGGCAGTGCCCACCGCCGAAAAGAGGGACCGGTCGCCCACCCGGTGTCCCAGGCGATTGCCGTAGTCGGGCTGGCTCCAGGCGGAGTTGGCAACCCCCAGCCCGATGAGAAGCGCCAGCAGCAGTACCCTTTGCATCACTGCACACCAGCGTAGACGGTGATGAAGCTTATGGTCTCGTTGCTGCCCTCGGAGATCTTCTCAAACTTTCCCGGCTGCGACCCTTCGCGCACCATCTCGGTCCGCAAGCGGCTGAAACGCAACCCCAACTGGGTGGTCAGGCGGTAACCCTGGTAGTCGGAGGTATTCGACAGCTGCAGGGCCACGGTGGTGGCGCGCCGGTCGCCGGTTTCCCCGGCCAGGCCGGCAGCGACCAGTGCCTCCTCGTCCCGCACCAGGTCCCGGAACCACAGCGCCTCGACGCCTGCCTGGAACAGGGTGTGCTTGAGCGCCGGCAACTGGGCCACCAGCTGCCCAACGCCCATCCAGTGGCGGCGTTTGTCCTCCTGCACCAGCAAGGGCGTCTGGCGGAGGTACTCGCTCTTGAACTTTGGCTGCACCTGGACGCGACCAAAGCGGCGGAGGTAGTCGACCTTGTTGATCAGGCCCAAGAAGCTGGTCCGGTCCTCGAGCCGCCGCCCCTCGCGGTCGCGCGGATCGTCGGCCTGCTGGGCATAGAACTCGTACTTGAATTTGTTGACGACGTTCAGGTTCTTGGTCCCGGTGTAGTCGAAACCCAGCCACGCCGTGTTCACCCAGGTGTCCTGAGCGGGCAACAGATCCGCGACCACGGGCTGGATGGGCGGCCCATCGACGAAGGCGGTCAGTTCGCGGCGGTCGTCGGGGATGGTGTCCTCGGCGCGTTTCAGCAGGTTGTAGACCCGCAGGCGGCCCAACCCGGCATAGTCCTGATCGAGGGTGACCATCAGGTAATTGGTGCGATTCCGCCTTTCGGTGGAGATCATCTTTTCGCTGGTGCGTCCGGCGGTGACCCGCAGTTCCGGCGTCGCGTTCACCCCGGCGAAGGCATTGTAACCGCGGCGATCGGGTTTGTAGGGGAAATCCGGCAGGTCGTCATCCTCGAAACGATCGATCCAGTTGTTGTTGTTCATGTCGATGCCGAAGAGGAACTCGGGCCGATCCACCTGGTAGCGGAGGAAGGGTTCCTCGTAATCGGGCACCGAACTGCTGACCGTGGCGTTGTCGTTCTGATTGAAGTCGTTGATGAAGTCGTTGTTCTCGTCGAGCCCGGGGAAGATCAGCCGGTCATTGACCGTGCCGAAGCGGCTCCAATCCGGGAAGCGGTCCTGGTCGTCGTTGTCTTCGACGAACTCGTAGAGGTGGCGCTGGCTGTCGTCGTAGCGCACATCGCCGTTGGCATCGACCAGGTACGAGGTGGTGGAGTACGACGGGTCGATGCGGTAGGACTCGCCGTAGAGGAACCACGGGTGCCACTGGCGCGACAGGTTGAAGTGCCAGGCGTCGCCCTGCTCGGCGGAGATACGGTGTTTCTTGCCGGCGGTGAAGAGGGCGGCATTGGGATACTGGGAATAACGCCGGTTGCGGTCCCACTCCCCGTAGAAATCGAAACCGCCGACCTTGGTGCCCTCGATGGTGAAGCCGCCCACCAGATTGGCGGTGGGCAGGCCGTAGTTGAAGCGCACCCGCTGCAGATTGGAGATGTCCTTGACGTTGCCATCGGCGCGGCGCAGGGTCAGCAGGGCCGGCCTGGAGGCGTCGATGGTCTCGGCGCTCAGCGGCGGGGATGGCGAGGGCCGCCGGCCGGTCTGGCGGTCGGACCACAGGTCCACCCGGTAGTCGTTGGCCAGCACGTAATCGAATTGCACGTCGATGATGGAGGTGGGGTCGGGGCCGATGTAGGCCGGGTCGTTGAAGTCGTAGTTGAGGACGATGCGCTCGGCGCCATCGGCAGCGAGGAACCCACTGCGGCGGAAACCGCCGAAGATCACCGGCCACTCCGATCCGGGCCGCACCACCTCCTGGAGGTTGTAGGTGCGCTCGGCACCGGTTTCGAAGTTGCGGCTGACGATCCGCACCTCGTGGCTGAAGAGCGCGGCCCCGCCTTCGCCGTCGGCGGGGGTGTCGTCGCTGAGCACGATGGCGATGGCGGTCAGCGGGGTGGTGCTCTGGCCGGCGGTCAGGCTGCCGGCCACCATGTCGCCGCTGAAAAGGTCGAGGGTAGTGTTGGCGTTGCGGCTGTCCACCAGGGTGGCGCCCACCTCGATGAAATCCCCCAGTTGCGAGGTGACCCGACCCCCAAAGAGGCTGGTGACGTTGGTCCGGGTCTCGGCCTCGCGGGTCTCGCCGATGATCGGATCGCTCACCCTCGCCGCCAGCACCGTGGCCGCGTACTTGTCGGACATGAAATCGATCTGAATCCCGTTGAAGGTGGGCTTGGAGAAGGTCAACGGGGTCAGGGTGGTGCGCAGCTGATTGCCCACGGTGATGGCGTAGTGGTACTGCCCCTGCGAATCACCGCCGATGGTCACGGAGCTGAACCAGCTGTTGAAGCGCGCGTTCTGGAAGATGCTGTTCCCCAACTGCTGGGGCTGGCTCTGCCGCCAGTCGTAGACCAGCCAGCCCCGGCCGATGAAGTTGCCGTAGAAGTCGTAAAAATGATCCCCTTCGAGGGTGGTGCTCACGTAGCGGGCGTAGGCCTGCCGGGCGTAGTTGGAGTATTCCCACTGCCGCCAGTGGTACTCGTTGAAAAGCTCCTGCGGCACATACCACTTCTTAATCGCCGGGTCCAGCGCCCCGAACATCACCCCCGGCCCCCGCGGCTCGAAACTCACACTGCCGCCGCGGCGCTGGCCCAGGCGCACGCCGTAGTCCTGGCCGAACGAGGAGCTGCCGATCAGGGTGCCGAGCAACCCGAGAGTCACGCCGAACTTCACCAGGTTTCTCAAGCCGTTTCCTCCCATTTTCGCTGCCATGTCAGTACACCACCCCCACCACCCCGAGTTGCCGTTGGGTGCCAGTGCCCGCCCGTAATTCCACCGAGTAGAGATAACTTCCCGGGGGCACCAGCCCCCCGGCATCGTCGCGGCCGTCCCACCCCTGGGCATAGCGGCCGCTCAGGTCGGCCGCCGCATAGAGGCGCCGCACCAGACGCCCGCTCAGATCCCGGATCAGGATCTCCACCGGAGCGGGACGGGCGATATTGGTGATATCGTAGCGGATGGCCCCCTGGTCGTTGACCCCGTCGCCGTTCGGGGTGAAGACCGGCGGTTCGGCGACCACATTGAGCAGGAGGTCGCGGGCGATCGGCACCTGCACCGACAGATTGCCGACGATCCGGGAACCAAGAGGCTGGACGTCGGGGTCCTCCTGCCCCGCGGTGCCCAGGTCCGCAGCGTTGCCGGCCACCACCTCCTGCCCGATGTCGGAACCCGACTCGCTGTTGCGGGCCCGCGCGGCAAAGGTGGTGCCGTACTGGAGCACGCCGCTGGCGAACTCCACCGTCAGCAGACTGGCGCTCTCCGCGATCATGGGGAAACTGATCAGGAGATGCCGTTCGCCGGCCTCGCGGATGGCAAACCCGCCGTCGACCAGGGGAAAGGACACCAGGCTCTGCCCGGTGAAGTCCGCTTCCGCGACTTGGCCGTCGGGCCGGACGATCCGGATCCGGCCGACACTTTCGGCCCGCAGCGGGGTATCGATGACCAGCTGGTCGAAACCCCGGTCCCTGCCCGGCCGCGACTGGTTGCGCACCGCGTAGGTGAAGTGCGTCCTGGCCCCCACCGCCGTCTGCCGCGGGAGGATCTCACCGACCAGCTCCGTGGCAAAGGGCGGGGTGAGCACCTCGAAGGCCAGGGCCCCCAGACCCGCGGCAGCCTCGAAATCCTCACTGGAGAAATCGGCGGTGAACTGGAAATAACGCCTTGGCTCCGAAGAGGCGATCTGCACCCCGAGGGCCCCGTCGCCGATCGCCTCGGGCGCCACCTGCCCGGACGCGGTGGCGTAGGGCGGCGACCAGCCGCTCCAATTGGTCAAATCGTCGCGGATGTCGCCCTTGTCCTCATTCCGCAGCTTGCCGTAGTCGGCCTGGTCGAGGGTGATGAGATTGCGCTCGTCGACGCTGAGACCCCTGAAGCGCTCGAAGGCCTCGCGCACATCGACCTCGTCGTTGTCGAGCACCTCGGCGATGAGCTGGCTGAGGCCGGCGTCACCGACGTCCTCGGCGCGCCGCCAGGGCACCTGCAGGCCCGCGGTCGTGGACCCCTGGGTGCTGGCACCGGCGCCGCCCCCCTGGCGGAAGATCCGCTCGCCAGGCCGGACCTTGTTGAACTCGACGGGCTGCGCATCGAGGCCAGTGCGGGTGCGGATCTGGATCGCCGAACGGTTGGGGTCGCCCTGGCTGCCGCCTACCCAGCGCAGCCTGCCCAGCAGCGCCAGATCGCCAAAGTCGAAGATGTTCGAGACGTAACGCGCCTCCGGCACGTACCCCGTGCCGTACACCTGCAGCTCGGCGATCTCGAAACCAGCAGCGGTCAGCGACTTCAGCCGGAGATAGCGCACATACTGGGGGGGCACGAGGACATCGACCACGGCATCGGTGTTCTGGTTCGCCAGCGCGACCGTCTGGAGGATCGGAATCCCCTCGCGCTGTGTTTCCGCCGTGCCGTCGTTGACGAAGATCTCGAAACCCCGCATGAAATCGTTCTGGAAGGGGAAATTCGGCGCCGGGTACGCCGGGTCGGCGTTGCGCGGGAAGAACCTGAACCGGTTGACCCCGAAACGGGCACCCAGATCCAGATCGATGAGGATGCCGAGCGCCCGGGCGCTCTGGCCGCCGGCGGCGGCCCGCAGATCCAGGGCGGTGTCGCCGTCATCGTCGATGATGGAGGGCAGGTCGGTGCGGATACGCTGGGTGTTGGGCGAGGTGATGCCCCCGCCCCGCTCGGGCGAGTCGGAACCCACGGCGATGTTGCGGGTGGTATCGGCGCGCTGCGGGAAGATCCAGTTGGGGTACCCCGGCGGCTGATAGTCGATGACCCCGCCCGGGGCGTTGGTGCGCTCCACCGCGCGCGCTGTCCGGATCACCGTGGCGGGGACGCCGCCACCGCCGCTGTCCCAGCGGCGTCCCTCACCGCCGATGACGATGATCTCGGCGCTTCCCGAGGCGGTGATGAAAAGTGTGGCTGCGAAGGTATACCAGAACCCGCTTTTCCCTTTATTCGCCATTGATTCACGGTTGGCCAAGGCGCGAGCGGCTTGCCTTTGCGCCGATTGTTTGTAGAATTGTTTTAAAAACTCCTAACCGTCAAGGTAAGATATCGCACTTCCCTCGGCAAGGATTTTTCCGACGCGAAAGCCCCGCCTGTTGTATCCCAATCTTCTCTTCGCCGCTGGCCTGTTGCTGAGCCTGGCCGGTTGCTCCCAACCAGCCAAGCGCCCTGCCGGAACGTCCTTTGCCGAAGTGGCACAGGCCTCCGGGGTGGATTTCCAACACCAGAGCGGCGCCAATGGCGCTTACCTACTCATTGAGACCATGGGGGCCGGGGGTGCCTTCCTCGACGTCGACGGGGACGGCCTGCTCGATATCTTTTTAGTCGATGGCTTCGCCCTGTCCGAGGACCCGTATTACCCCCCCCCCGGCAACCTGGTGCGGGAGGACGCGGACGCGTACTGGGTCAGCGAGGGCGGCCTGCCGCCCTTGCGATTCGGCGGCGAGGTGGACCCCGCCTCGGCTCTGGTGCGCCCGCCACCTGGCGCCGACCACGGCGACCGGTTTTACCACAACGAGGGTGATGGACGCTTCGCCGACCAGAGTGACCGGGCCGGAACCGGCGACCCCGGTTACGGCATGGGCTGCACCACTGGAGATTTCGACAACGACGGGGACCCGGACCTCTACGTAGCCAACTACGGCCCCAACACCCTGTACCGCAACGACGGCACCGGCCGCTTCGCCGACGTCACCGCCGCCGCTGGCGTCGGCGACCCGCGCTGGAGCACCAGCCCGCTCTTCTTCGACTTCGACCGCGACGGCGACCTTGACCTCTTCGTGCCCAACTACCTCGATTTCACCCCGGCCGCCAACCGGGTGTGCGGCGGCACCGTGTCCTCACCCGGCAGCCGCCTGCTTAAGATCCCCCGCTCCTGGCGCAGTTACTGCAGCCCGCTCCACTATAACGGGGCGCCCAACACCCTGTACCGCAACGAGGGAGACGGCACCTTCGTCGACTTGACGCGGCCGGCCGGCCTTTTCAACCTGTTCGGCAAGGGCCTGGGCGCGGTGGCGGGCGATTTTGACCGCGACGGGGACGACGATCTTTTCGTCGCCAACGACGGCATGCGCAATTTCCTCTATCGCAACGAGGGAGGCCGTAGCTTCTCCGAGATCGGCACCGAGGCGGGGGTGGCCTTGGGTCCGGCCGGGCAGGCCGAAGCCGGGATGGGCACTGACTGCGCCGACTACGACGGCGACGGCGACCTTGATCTGGTGGTCACCAATTTCTCCCGGGAGAGCAACCGGCTCTACCGCAACGAGGGCCCCTGGCGCTACAGCGATGCCACCGATGGCGCCGGCCTGACCCAGCCCAGTTTCCTGCCCCTGGGGTTCGGCACGCTCTTCTTCGAGGCCGACAACGACGGCGACCTCGACCTGGTGGTGGCCAACGGGCACGTCCAGGACCGCATCGCCCTGCTCGAACCCGATCTGAGCCATGCCCAGACCAGCCAGTTGTACGAAAACCGTGACGCCTTCTTCACTGATGTCTCTGCCACCAGCGGCCCAGCCTTTGCGTTGCCCCTGGTCGGCAGGGGTCTGGCCAGCGGCGATTACGACAACGACGGCGACCTCGACTTACTCATCACCAGCACCGGCGGCCAGGCCCGGCTATTTCGCAACGACCTGCAACCTGGCTCGCACTGGCTCAACCTCAAGCTGCGGGCCCGTGCCCCCCGCGACGCCACCGGCGCCTGGGTCGAACTGCGCTGCGGCGGCCAGGTCCAGACCCGCCAGGTGAAGACCGGCGGCAGCTACCTGGCTGCCAGCGACGGCCGCCTGCATTTTGGCCTGGGGCCCTGCGCCCGGATCGACACCCTCGCCATCCGCTGGCCCGATGGCGGCCACACCGAACTCCGCGATTTGGCGGCAGATCAGTTCCTGACCGTGGACCAAATCCCCTCGCCACGATAAATTTGTGAATGCGTATACACGGAGGATGAGAACGATGAAAATGCGATTCCTGTTGCTCGCTCCCCTTTTTGCGGTTCTTGCGGCCTGCGGGGGCAGTCCCCAGGACCCGGTCCTTGGCAGGGCCGGCACCGAGGAGGTGCGGGCTAGCCAGCTGCAGCAGTTTATGGAGCGGATGCCCGAGGGCCTCAGACAGGGCGACTCCCCGTTCGAGGTTCGGCGTCGGCTGCTCGAAAGCCTGATCGACATGCGGCTCCTGGCCCAGGAAGCGAAGCAAACGCGGATCGAGGAGGATCCCGCCTTTGTCGACCAACTGGAGACGGCCAGACGCGGTGGCCTCATGGATCTGTACCAACGCCGGCAGATCAATGACCACCTCAGCGTCAGCAGCGAGGAACTCGAGCGCCGCTACCGCGAAACCCACCGGGATCGCGCCCTGCGTTTCAGCGGCATCATGCTGCCCACCAAGGAGGACGCCGAACGCATCGTGGCCCTGCTCAAGAAGGGGGCCGACTTCCACCAGTTGGCCGCCACCCACTCCGAGCACAAAGAGACCGGCGAACGCGGGGGCGACAGCGGTGGCTACAAACTGCGCGACCAGATGACCCCCGCCGTCGCCGAGGGGGTGGCGCACCTGAAGGTGGGCGAGATCTCGGCTCCGGTGCCGGTCCAGTACAACCGGCGCACGCACTTCGCCGTTTTTAAGATCCTCGACGAGATGCCCGCCCCCCTCGCCGCCTCCGAGGCCCTGCTCCGCGAGGAACTGATGCGGGCCAAGCGCATGGAACGCATCCGCCTCGTTCTCGACTCCCTGACGCAGGCGTACGCCCCCCAGACCCAGGAGGCGCAGCTGACGCTCTTCAGCCAGCGTTGCCAACAAAGCGGCGAGGTACTGCCCCAGTTCAGCGCCCCCGAAGCCGCGCTGCCCCTGGTCACCTTCCAGGGGGGCCAGATCACCGTGGGCGACCTGCTGAGCACCGCCCAGGAGGCACACTTCTCGCCCCGCCAACTGGCCACTGTCGCGGCCGTGGATCAGTTCCTGAAAACCGTCACCATCCCGGCGCATCTTTTCGAAACAGAGGCGATGCGGCTGCAGCTGGACCGCGACAGCACCCTGGTGGCAGGTCTGGCGCGCAAACGGGAGGAACTCAGCCTGAAGGTGTTGCGGCAGCGCGAGGTGGACAGCCATGTCAGCGCCAGCGAGGAAGAGGCCCGGGCCTTCTACGATGCCAACCCCGAGAAATTCACCGCTCCGGAGACCATCCTCGTCACCGAGATCCTCGTCGCTTCGGACTCGCTGGCCCAGCAGCTGAAACGGCGCCTCGAGGAGGGGGAGGATGCGACCGCGCTGGCGCTCAAACACACCCAGCGGGAAGGCGCCATCCACCACCAGGGGCAGATCCGCCTGAACGTCTTCACCGAGGTGTTTTTTCAGGGTATCAACGCCGCCGCCCAGCGACTGGAACCGGGTGAGGTTGGCGGCCCGGTGCGGGTGCGGGAGGGGTATTCGGTGTTCAAGGTGACCGACAAGGTGCGGGAAAAGGCCCCCTACGACGCCGAATCGCGGCGCCGGGCCCTGGCCTATGTCAAGGTCGACAAGGCCAAACGCGCCTATGTGGAGTACGTGCGCAGCCTGCGCGACAAGTACCGGGTCGAGGTGGACGAGGCCGCACTGCGCCAGTTGCCGGTTGCCGAGCCGGCCGCGGCCGCCAAATCCTGACTTTAGTCCGGCTCGCGCACCTTCAGCAACTGGTTTGCCGCCACCTGGCGCAGCACCTGCCGGGTGCCGCTGGGCCAGCTCAGTTCGAGGGAGTCGGCCATGGCGGCCGGGCCCAGGCCAAAGTGCACGGTGAGGTCGTGGTGGCACAGGTAACTCGAGCCGCTCTGGATCTGGGCGTGCTGGCGGCGGCCGTCCACAGACAGCACCAGCCGGGCGCCGATGGCGGCCCGGTTGCTGCGGGTGCCCTCGAGCTGGACTTCTAGATAATTGCCGGCCCCGGTCCCCTCGTTGCGCAGCAGGTTGGGAGGGTCGTTCAGGTTCAGCACCGCCAGGTCCACGTCCCCGTCGCGGTCGTAGTCGGCGGCCGCCACCCCGCGGCTGACGGCCCGCACTGCCAGGCCGGTGCCGGCGGCGTCGCTGGCCTCGGCGAAACGCCCCTTGCCCTGGTTGAGGAAGAACCAGTTCGGTTGGGCGTAGCTGGAATTGACCTGCGGCAGGTCCGCCTGGGGGTAGGTGTGGCCGTTGGCGACGTAGAGGTCGCGGTCGCCGTCGTTGTCGGCGTCGAGGAACACCGCCCCCCAGGCCACCTCCCGGATGCCGACGGTCCCGACCAGGGAGCTGAAGGAAACATCGGCGAAAAACCCCCCTCCTTCGTTGCGGTAGAGGGTGTTGTGCTCGTCGGCGAAGTTGGTGACCAGGATATCGGGCAGGCCGTCGTTGTCGTAATCCTCCACCGCTGCCCCCATACACCCCTGCCGCACCCCTTCGCCGCTGTAGGCCACCCCCGCCATCACCGCCGTGTCGCTGAAGCGGCCACTCCCCTCGTTGCGGAACAGGTTGTTGGGCGTCGAGTCGTTGGCCACGAACAGGTCCGGCCAGCCGTCGACGTCGAGGTCGGCGAAAACGGCCGCCATGCCGAAATAGGGCTCCCCGGCGACCCCGGCCTGGCGGCTGACCTCGGCGAAGGTGCCATCCCCTTCGTTGCGGTACAATACGTCCGGGGCGGGCCGCAGGCCCAACGGCCCGCAGTAAACCGGGATGTTTTTCCACAGGCAGGGGATGGTGGATTGGTAGTCCCGCGAGAAGTCGACGTAATTGGCCACGTACAGGTCGACGTCGCCATCGCGGTCGTAGTCGCCAAAGGTGCAGCCCGTGCCCCAGCGAGGGTCGCCGACGCCCGCCGCCGCGGTGCGGTCGGTGAAGCGGCCACCGTCATTGCGGTACAGGGTGTTGCGGCCGAATTTGGTGACGTACAGGTCGAGGTCGCGGTCGTTGTCGATATCGGCCACGGCACACCCCATGGACCAGGCGGTGTCGCTGATGCCGGCCGCTGCGGCCACCTCGGCGAAGCGGCCACCGTCGTTGCGGTAGAGGTAGTCGAGGGGTTCCTCGCCCCTGGCAAACCCCTCGAACCGGGAACCGTTGGTGAGGTACAGGTCCGGGTCGTCATCCCCATCGTAGTCGAAAAAGGCCACCCCGCCCATCATGCCTTCGACGATGTAGCGCTGGGTGCTGCCCGAGACATTGCGCCCGGTCAACCCTGAAGCGGCGGCCTGGTCGGTGAACCGGGGCGCGGCCCAGGCCGGGTCCCAAACCGCCAGCCCCAGTGCAACACCCACCCAGAATCGCGGCACCCTGCTGCTCCCTCTTGCTGTTGGCATCTCGTTGTTGGCGTATTATTATTGCAGGCCAATTTACGCGAGGCTCCCCCATTCCGGCAAGCCGAATGCACCGATGATCCTCCTGGGCCTGGTCCTGGTCATGAGCCTGGGCGGCTGCAGCGCGCAGTCGCCGCCAGCTCCCGCTCCTGCCCCGCCCCCGCCGGCGGTGGAGCAGGCCCGCCAGTTGCTGGCCGAGGCCCGTTACCCCGAGGCCATCGCCCTGTTGGCGGCGCAGCCGCTGGACGGCAGGACCGGTGCGCTGCTGGCCCGGGCCCACCTTGAGATCGGCCAGTACGAGCAAGCGGGTGCCCAGGCGGCCAGGGCGCTGCACACCGGCCCGCCCAGCGCCGAACTCTACGACCTACAGGGGGCCGCACTCCTGGCCCGGGCCTTCGCCCAGGCCCGCTACACCGAAACCGATTCGGCCATCGCCTCCTTCAACCAGGCGCTGGCGCTGGAACCCAATCGCGCCCAGACGCTCTACAACCTGGGCATGGTGCACGGCTACCGCGACAGCACCGCGCTGGCCGAGCGGTATTACCGGGCCGCCCTCGCCTCCGACTCGACCCTGGCGGCGGCCCACAAGAAACTGGGCCTGCTCTACCGCCGGCGCGGCGAAGACACCCTGGCCCTGGCGGAGATGGGCGCCGCTGCCCGGCTGGCTCCGCAGGATGCGGAAGCCCAGTTCCACCTCGCCCTGCTCTACCGCGAGAACAACCAACTGGACACCGCCCTCGCCGCCTTCGAACGGGCCGCCAGGCTCAATCCCGCCTCCCCGCAGGTCCAGCTCAACCTGGCCAGCACCTACCTTCGCCTCGGCCGCCGGATCGAGGGGGAGCAGGCGCTGCAGCGTTCCGAGATCCTTCGCCAGTACGACCGCGGCATCGGCTCGGAACGCACGGCTCCGGGCGGCCAGACCGTGGCCATCGGTCCGGCCACGGCGCGGTACAACCTCGCCCTCAACCACGCCCTGCGCGGTGAGTACGCCTCGGCCGTCCTGGAGTACCGCGCCGCCTTGGAACTGAACCCGAAGCTGCGCAACGCCCATGCTGGCCTCGGGGTCACCCTGTATCTGATGGGCAGGCTCGAGGAAGCGGCGACTGCGCTCAACGACGCCGTGGCCCTGGATTCGGCCGATGCCGTCAGCCTCACGCGTCTGGGGCTGGTGCGGCTCAAGCAGGGGCAGAACGGGCAGGCGCGGCAGGCGCTGGAACAGGCGGCGCGGGCGGATACCGGCTTGGCCGAGGCCGCCTACGGCCTGGGCCTGCTGGCCGCCCGCACCCAGGACTACCAGGCCGCCTTGGTCCATTTCGCCCGCGCGCTGCGCCTGCGGCCCGGATTTGCCGACGCCTGCCTGAACCTGGGGGTGGCCCATATGCACCTCGGCCAGCATCTCCAGGCGGCCACCATCTACGAGGAGGCGGTGGCCGCCGATCCCGCCAATCCGCGCGCCCACCTGTATTTGAGCGACGCGTACGCCAAGCTCGGCAAGGCCGAACAAAGCCGGGCCCACCGCGAAACGGCGCGCCGTCTCAACGAGAAAAAGGAATGATGTCCCTCACCCTCGCCCTTGCCCTGCTGTTCGCGTTGGGGTGGCCCGGCCCCGGAGCCGCCGCGCCGCCCGCTCCGGACACCACCATCGCCGGCCGCCCGTATTCGCGGGTTCCCGCGGCGCAGCTTCTTTCCCAGCTGCGCCAAGCCGGCACCGCCCCCATCCGGTACCAGCACACGGCCTTCACGGGCCCCCTCGATGCCCGCCTCGCCGGGCTGACACAGGTCGTGGCGGTCCTCGAACTGGAGGACGTGCTCTTCCTCGAAAGGGTGGTGCTGGACGGAGTGGAATTCCGCAGCCCCGTGCGCGGTCGGAACCTGAGCTTCGGCCAGGGCCTGTCGCTGCTGGGCACCCGTTTCGCCAACGGCCTGTACCTCGAAGCCTCGGAATGGCGGGGGCCCTTGAGCGCCAACCAGGCCGTGTTCAGCGGTCCCACCCAACTGGAGAACTGCCACTTCTACGCCGGCGCCTCCTTCATCGGCGCCACCTTCGATGGTCCCAGCCTGTCGCTGGCCCGTTGCCGCTTCGAGGAGGGCGCCTTCTTCGAGACCACCGCTTTCGGCGGGCCGGCGGGTTTTACCGACGTCTACTTCGAAGCTCAGGTTTCCTTCAAGAACGCCCGCTGGCGGGAGGGCGCCTCCTTTGCCGGCGCCCGCTTCAAGGGGCGCAGCATGTTCTGGAACGCCACCTTCGGCGGGCCGACCACCTTCGATGGGTCCCGCTTCGGCAGCGAAGCCTCGTTCCGCGAAGCCCAGTTCGCCGGCCAGGCTTCCTTTCGCCGCATCACCTTCGTGCATCCAGCGCGTTTCGACGGAACCCGTTTTGCCCTTGGCGCCGATTTCGGCGGCAGCCACTTCAAACGCCTGGCCGACTTCGGCGGCAGCCAGTCCGGCGGTAATCTCGAGCTGGCAGCCCGTTTCGACGGGGACCTCGATCTGCGCCACAGCCGTGCCCCGCTCATCAGCTGGCGCCAGCCGGCCGAACAGCCCCCCGCCGACAGCCTGGCCGACTCCACCGCCAGTCCCCGGGTGCTCCTCCAGGGCGCCCGGGCCGACCGCCTGACCTTCCTCTGGGAGGAACTGTCTCCACGGCTGGCCGACCCGGACTCGGCTGACCTGCAGGGGATGACCCCGGTTTACGCTTTGCTGCAGCAGCAGCTCCGCGAACAAGGGTTCACCGAAGACGCCTTGGCCTGCAGGGCCGCCGGCCTCGAGTTCCGGCGGCAGCACCTGCCGTGGGCCAGCCCCGAGCGGTACTTCCTGCTTGGCTGGCGCCTGACGACGAGGTATGGCAGCAGCCTGGGCCAGTTCCTCCTGTATTCGGCGCTGCTGGTGGTCGGTTTCGCGTTGCTGTACCGCTTTGGCCGCCACGGTTTCCGCCCGCAGCAGGGCGATGGGGTCTTTACCCTGGCCCGGAGCCTGCGGTTCAGCCTGCAGACCTACCTGCGCGTGGGCACGCCCGCCTGGCGCCCGGCCGGAAGGATGCAGGGGCTCGCCCTGCTGCAGGGGCTCTTGGGCTGGTTCTCCTGGGCGCTGCTCATCGCCGCCCTGCTGGCCCGGATGTGAGCATGCCTCTCCTTCTCCTCCTCCTTCTCCTTGCCTGCAACCAGGCCTCAACCCCACCTTCGCCGGTGCAGTTCACCGAAGTCACGGTGCCCGCTGGCCTGGATTTCGTGCACTATAATGGCGCCCAGGGGGAGTACTATTACGTCGAGACCTTTGGCCCGGGCGGGGCCTTCTTCGACCACGACGGCGACGGCTGGCTGGACCTATTCCTCGCCAACGGCACCTACCTGTCGGGCGAACGCCCCGACCCGCTGCCGACCAGCCGGCTCTATGCCAACCGCCGCGACGGCACCTTCTCCGACCAGACCGCCGCCACCGGCCTGGGCCATTCGGGGTACGGCATGGGCTGCGCCGCCGCCGACTACGACGAGGACGGCGACCAGGATCTCTACCTCTCGTGCTTCGGGCCCAATGCCATGTACCGCAACGACGGGGACCGCTTCGCCGAGGTGGGGGCCCGACTGGGCGTGGACGATTCCCGCTGGGGGGTCAGCACCGGTTTCCTCGACCACGACCAGGACGGCGATCTGGATCTATTCGTGGTCAACTACGTCGACTTCTCCCTGGCCAACAATGTGGTCTGTAAGCAGGGCCGCATCCGCTCCTACTGCGAGCCCACCTCCTACGAGCCGGTCAACAGCGTGCTCTACCGCAACGAGGGCCGCGGTGGCGCGTTCACCGATGTCAGCCAGGAGGCCGGCATCACCCTCAAGGGGCGCGGCCTGGGCGTGGCCTTTACCGACTACGATCAGGACGGGGACACCGATATCTACGTGGCCAACGACGGGACGATGAACTTCCTCTACGAGAACCGCGGCGGCCGTTTCGTCGAGAACGGCCTGCAGGCCGGGGGGCGGTACAACCGGGACGGCCGGGCCGAAGCGGGCATGGGCGTGGACGCCGGCGACGTCGACAACGACGGCAACCTGGACCTGATCGTCACCAATTTCTCCCGCGAGACCAATACCCTCTACCACAACAACGGCCAGGGCCGGCTCGACGACATCACCCCGCGCGCCGGCCTGGCCGAGCTCTCGTACATGTCCTTGGGCTTCGGCGTCAGCTTCCTGGACTTCGACCACGACATGGATCTGGATTTCTTTGTCGCCAACGGCCACGTCATGGACAAGATCGCCGAGGTAGACTCCTCCCTTTCCTACGCCCAGACAAACCAGCTTCTGCGCAACGAGGGGAAGCTGCGCTTCGCCGATGTCTCGGCGATCTCCGGAGACAGCTTTGCGGCCCCCAACGTCGGGCGGGCCGCCGCCCTGGCCGACTACGACAACGATGGCGACCAGGACCTGCTGGTCACCACCGAGGCCGGCCCCCCCCGCCTCTTGCGCAACGAGGGGGGCAACCAGGCCCACTGGCTTTCGGTGGCGCTGGTCGGCCAGGCGAGCCGCGACGCCCTGGGCGCCCGGGTGACGGTGGAGGCGGGGGGGGTGCGACAGGTGCGGGAACGCCACTCCGGGGGCAGCTACCTGGCCAGCCACGACCCCCGCCTGCACTTCGGCCTGGGGGCGAATACCAGGGCCAGGGTGGAGGTGCGTTGGCCGGACGGCCAGGTGCAACAGGTGGGCGAGGTGGCGGCCGACCAGTTCCTCGTGGTGCGCCAGCCCTGAGCCGGCGCCTTCCCCTCACATGACGGTGATCATGTTCCCGGTCTCGCCGTTGAGCCAGTCGATGATCAGCCAGACCCCGCCGGCGGTGGCCTCCCCCAGGATCATGCCCAGGAAGAAGGGCTTGGCTCCGGCGTAGAGTTTGATGCCCCCGTATTTGAGGATGAGCAGCTTGAGCAGCCAGGAGACGAAACACGAAAACCAGATCTGGCTGGTCAGCCAGCCCACGCTGATGACGAAGCCCAGAGGGTGCAGGGGCCACCAATGGAAGCGGTGCTGGCCCCACAGGAGCAGGCCGTCGATCACCCCGCCGATGCCGGTGAAGACCCAGCCGCGCAGATCCGGCGCCGTGGGATTGAGCAGGGGGCGGGCCATGTCAGTGAAGGTGCGCACCGCCTGGCCGGTCATGAAAAAGGGGTGGAGGTTGATGCCCCCTTCGCGGTAGCAGAGGGTCAGCACGATCCAGGTGGCTCCCGCCAGGCTGCACAACAGGGCCAGCCACATGGCCCAGAAGAGCCGGCGCTTGGGCCCAGGGACACTCTCGGCCAGCTTGAGGCTGTTGGCCGCACCGATCAACGGGAAGAGCCGCATCTCCGACTGCCACACATAGGTGAAGGTCATGGCCACCAACCCCTTGGCGCCGATCAGCGAGGTGCCCCAGCCGGAGATCACGAAAAAGGCCGCCACTTCCGGGGCGCGGGCCGTGGCCACCCCGGCCGTGGTCACCGCCCGGGTCACCAGGATGTAGAAAACCAGGCAGGCGACCAGGAAAATGGGCAGGATCAGCAGCGGGATGCCGGACAGCCAGAGCCAGAACCCCACCAAGAGCAAGCTGACCAGAAAACCGATCACCGCCACCCGATAGGGGATCAGCTCGCCGGCATCGTCCACCCCCGGAGCGCTGCTCCAGGCCTTGCGCCACACATCCTTCAGGTGGCCCCGCGCCATCCACAGGGTGAAGCCCACAAAGACCAGGCAGGCCCCCACCGACTGGTGGGTCAGATCGGCGGTCTGGGAAAAGGAGTAGAGGCTCAACTGCTCGGTGCTGGAAAAGCCGATCAGGTTGAAGACCCCTTCCTCCACCTTGGTGAACAGGTGGAAGAACCAGATGCTGAAGGTGATATCCAGATTGACCAGATAGAAGAAACCCACCCAGGCGTAGCTGAGGGCGAAGATCTCCCACACCGAGTTGTTGAACCACCACACCATATCGATGAAAAAGGGCACCGCGGGCACAAAGACGAAGTAGTGGTGCAGACCGGTCATCGAGAACAAGCCGAAGGGCACGGCAAAACCCATCCACATCACCTTGCTGCGGAAGAAAGGCCCCAGGACCCGCAGCGGCCCTTCCTCCTCCTCGATCATACGCAGGGGCAACTGCACCATCGGATAGGCCAAACGCTCGTTGGCCGACCACTGCCGGTGCAGGATGGTGGCCATGCAGATCATCATGAAACTGAGGATGATGAAGAGCACGTACCAGGCCCCCAGGATCTCGGCCCATCCCCCCCAGGGAATGCTTTCTCCGGGTGGCAGCCCCTCGTGCAGGTCCTTGACCAGCTTGAAATCCAGGGGCGCCAGCCAGGGCTCCACGTAGGGCACGAAGATCTCGCCCCAGTTGTTCTCGGCAGAAGCGTAGTAGACCAGTCCGCCGATGACGGGTATCAGGTAGCTGACGAAGGATTGGGTGGGTACGGTCACCGCCATCAGTAACATGACGTAGACCAGCACCAGGTCGGCTTTGCTCAGGGCGAACTGCCGGCGGACCAGGGCCAGCAGCACGTTGAGGAAGAGGGTGATCAGGAGGAAGGAGAAGATTGCCGCCGGGGAGGAGCTGTTGAGGGCCATGTACGAGCCCTGCAGCATGATCTCGCCGTAGGGCGCCCCCACGCCGATCAGAAACGAAAACGCCGCCCCGACCAGGACGCCCTTCCAGGTGAAGGGGGATCTGGAACCCAACCCCCTCATGCGGCCGTCCCCGACCGTGGCCCCTGCTGCAATCTCCGCACCCGCACCGAACCCTTCATTTCCCTCCCAGCACCCGCGCCTGCATCTGCTCGTAGGCCTGGCGGATGCGCGCCACATCCTGGGGGTAGTCCCGTTGCGCCTGCGCCATCACCTCGGTGGCCTGGGCGAATTCGCCGGCCTGCAGATGAAAACCCATCAGCTCCAGGTAGATCTGGGGCCGGTGGGGGGAGGGCAGCCGGAGCGCCGCATCGTAGGCCGCGCGCGCGGCCGGCCCCTGCTGCAGGGCCCGGCGGGCGTGGGCCAGGTTCATCCAGACCTCGAGCTGCCCGGGCCGGGCCCGGGTCACCCGTTCGAAGATCCCCGCCGCCTCTTCCATCCGGCCGGCCACTGCCGTCATCGAACCCAGGTTGACCCAGGCCTGCCAATAGGTCGAGTCCAGGCGCACCGCCCGGGTGTAGGCCTCCACCGCCTCGGGCACCCGCCGTTCCTCGGCGTAGGCCTTGCCCAGGTTGTAGTGGATGGCCGCGTCCCCCGCCATCTGCATGGGCGGCAGGCCCCAGTTGCACCAACCCAGCAGGAGGGCCACCCCGGCCATGCCCCACCTGCCCTGGGCCAGGCGGCGGCTCTGCCACAGCCACCAGGCGCCCTCCGCGGCAAAGAGCAGGAGCACCGGCACCAGGGGCAGGCGGTAGCGGTCGGCGACGAAAAAGGCCACGACCACGGCGAGATGGGCGGCCACGTAGAGCAGGGGCAGCTGCGAATGCCCCCGGCGCCACGCCAGCCCCATTCCCAGGAGCGCCAGAGGACCGACCAAGCCAAAGGGGAAGGCCAGGCCGTATTTCCACAGCAGGCCGCTCAGCAACACCGAGTAATGGCGCCAGTAGTAGACGTCCTGGTTGCGGCCAAGCTCGTCTCCCTGCCAGAAGGTGCGCGCCTTGTGCAACAGGAGCCCCAGGTAGTCGAGGGGCTGGCTGCTGATGTATGCCCACGCCTGCTGGTAGAAGAACGCCGCCTTTTCCGAGGGCCGCGACACCCCGGCGGCAAAGGGCATGGCCACCAGGTCGTCCCACTCCCAGCCCGGACGCACATTCACCGTGCGCTCGTAGTCCGGATTGTTGCCCAGGTAAAAGTTGACGCCGCCGTTGTAGGAGATCAGCACCGTGTCCCCCCCCACCACGTAGTTGCGCAGGCTGACCGGCGCCAGCACCAGCACCACCCCGGCGGCCAGGAAGCCGGCGCGCCGCAGCGCCGTCGCCCGTCCTGCCTGCCACCCCCGCCAGCCCAGCCAAGCTGCGGCCAGGGCAGCGACCACCAGGCTCTGGGCGATGGCCAGGCTGGCCAGGCCGAGGACCGCGCCGCTCAACAGCCAGTGCCAGCCATTGCCGCCCCGCACCAGCAGCGCCAGCGCCAGCAGGTTGAGGGTGGTGGCCAGGGTCGCGGGGAGCAGCTCGGCATCGTAGAAGATCAGCGGACCATAGACCGCGGCGGCCAGGCCGGCCGCCACCCCTATCCCCGGACTGAAAAGGCGGCGCCCCAGCCAGACCACCAGGCCGCAGCTGAGGGCTCCCAATATCCCCTGGGTTAGCCGGGCGGCGTACCAGAAGGTCTCGGGGAACAGGCCCTTGATCACCCCGAGGAAATAGGGGTACAGCGGCGGTTGCCAGAATGGCCCTTCGCCGCGGCCCAGCCAGTTGCCGGCGGCCAGGGCGCTGGCCTGCCGGGTGTAGGTTTCAGCGTCCACCACCGGGTGGCGAAAGAGCGGGCTTTGACTGATCTCCCCCAGGTACGCCACGCGCAGGGCCAGCGCCAGGCCGCAGACGAGCCAGAGGGAATGCCGACGACACCAGTCCACCTACCACCCCTTTCCCGGCGCCCACCCCGCCGACAACCGCCCGCGGGAGGGTTGGGGGGAATGCTGGTGAGCCCGGACCGCGAACTGCATCATGCCTCGTCCCTTTCGGCCCATGGCGGTGAACCGCTGCCATGGGGGTCGTCAAGATAATGCGGTGCCCCCGGCCCTGCCAAGACCCAGGCTAGCGGACGAACCACCGCAGGGCACAGCGCCACTCGGGCCGGCGGAAAACGAGGGTATAGGGGTCGCAGATCAGGCCCTTCACCAGACCGTCGGTGCGCACCAGCAGCCAGCCGCAGTCCCAGTTGCCGCTGCCGTAGCGCAGCGGGATCGCCGGGGCCACCCGCACCAATGGCTGGGTGGCGGCGATGAAGAGCTGTTGCTCGGTGTAGTAGTACCCCGAATGGGTCGGCACCAGGACCTCATGCTCCGGCCCCTCGCCCAGGTCGCTGCCGATGCCGCTCACCCCCACCTTGATCTGGGCGCCGGCAGCAAAGGCCGCAGCCAGGGCGGCCACCGAACCGGAGAGGACCGCGCCGTCGGCGGCGGTGGCGCAGACCTCCTGCCACTCGTCGCGGACGAAGAAGCGGTAACGCCCGAAATCGTAGACGAAATTCTGGCTGGGAGCGTTGGTGCCGCCGTCCCAGTGATCGAACTGGTGGTACCGCGGCATGTCGGCGTGGTCGGGCACAGGCGAAGGGCCTCGGGGCCCGGCCAAGGGCGTCCCGTCGAGGTGGGGCCGGGCGATGGCCTGGCTGCCGTCCTGGTTGTAGAGGAAGAAGGACATCGAGGGCCGGGGGCCGAAGGCGTCGGGCAGGGCCACGGGCTGGCGCAGGGTCATGAAGCCGGCAACCCAGCGCTGGTCCAGCAGGCAGGTGACGCCGAACTCGGCCACCTCCTCGACCCATTCGCGATTGGCCGAGGTGGTGTCGATGTGCTCGTTGTGCCGGAAACAGGTGCCGATACGCAGATCGGCACCGCGTCCGATGGCGGTGGCCAGGGCTTCGGGGCTGCCCGCCACGGGCCGGCGCGTTTCGTCGAGTTCCAGCACGCAGTGCCATGCCCCCATCGCGTCGTCCTCCTCAGGTTGTCCTGTGGCGCAGGCGTTCACCCAGCCAGCGGCGCAGCGAGCGGGAACCGGGGTCGCGCAGGCCGGCGAAACAGGCCAGGCTCAGGACCACCAGCAGCAGGCTGCCCCCGAAAAAACAGGGATAGGCCGGCAGCTGCCAGCCCTGCACCAGGTCCATGCCCCAGCCGGCGGCCAGGGGACTGGCCCCGCTGCTGATCCCGCTCCAGGAATAGTAGATGGCCCAGTAATCGACCCGCCTCTCGGGCGGCATCACTGCCGAGAAAAGGATGCGGTTTGCCCCCAACCCCCAGCCGGCACTCACCCCGGCATATGCGGCCAGGGCCAGAGCCCAGGTCTCGCTGCCGTGCGGCATCAGCATCCAGCCCAAGGGCAGGAGCGCGGTGGCGGCCAGGCCCGCGAGCAGGACGGGTTTGCTGCCGAACCGGTCTGCCGCCCATCCCCACATGTAATTGGAGACCAGGGTGCCCACCAGGGTGGCGTTGCCCAGCAGCACCACCGTGCCGGTATCGAGGCCGCCTTCCTCCTTGAGGTAGAGGGGCACGAAGGTGCCCCAGCCGGTGGTGGCCAGGGCCGCCAACCCGGTGCCGGCCAGGTAACGCAGGAAGTTGGGATCGCGTAGGGCGGCACCCAGATGCCGGAAATGGGCCCTCCCTCCCTGGGCCTGGGCCACCGGTGCGCCCCCGGGCAGGGGCAGGGCGCAGAGCACCGAGGGGATGGCAAAAACCAATCCCACGGCCATGACCGCGAGATACTCTTCGACGGGCGCGTTGCCGGCCAGCATGTACCCCGCCCAGGTGTTGGCTCCCAGCAGGCACACCATGCCCACGGTGTTGGTGATCGCCTCGAACTTGCCGCGCACCTGGTCGGGCACCAGCTCCTGGTACCAGGGGCCGATCCCCGTCTCGGCAATGGCCCGGCACAGCGCGTAGGCCAGCACATTGGCCGCGACGAACCCGTACGCCGCGTCCAGGCCGTAGCGGCCCGCCACCCAGGGGGTGGCCAACAACAGCGCGGCGAAGACCTTGCGCACCCCGTAGAAGAGCAGGAAGGTGCGTTTGAAGCCGAAACGGGCGACGGCCGGGGCCACGAAGAGGGAGAGCGGGGCCACCAGGTAGAGCACCGCGGTCAGGGCGCCGATGCGGCTCTTGGCCAGACCCAGGGCCGCGAGGAAAAGCGGGAAGGGCGGCCCCAGGATCAGGGCGTTGTACACCCGGGTCAGGGTGATGCGGGCGGTTTCCCAGGGCAGGCGCCGCAGCTTCTCGGCGTCGGTGAGCGGGCGGTTCAAGGCGGCATCAGGCGGGAAGGACCTGGCGCAGCAGGCGCAGGTAGTTGCCGCCCAGGATGAGCGCCGCATCCGCCTCGCTGAACCCGGCGTCCAGCAACCCCTCGGTGAGGTAGGGGAACACGGCGCTGTTGAAGTGGGTGCCGATGCCCACTCCCTCCACCCCCATCAGGTCCACGGCGTAGCGGAGGTAGCCGATGGTCCTGGCCAGCTGGTCGGCCGGCACGCCCTGGTAGGGCTGCTCCCCGGCGGGCCGGCTGATGGGCGGCATGATGCCCAGCAGGCCGCCGCGCGCGGCGAGGGCCTTCATCACCGCGTCGCTGGTGTTGCGCGGCGACGGCTCCAAAACCTGCGGATTGGAGTGGGAGTCGATCACCGGGCTGGCCGAATTTTCGATGATGTCGAGAGCGCAGACCTCGTTGGTGTGGGCCAGGTCGATGAGGATGCCGGCGCGGTTCATCTCCCGGATCATCCGCAAACCCAGCGTCGTCATCCGGCCGCCCGAGCGTACCTCGTCGCTGGCGTCGTAGCCCAACTCCCGGCCGCTCTGCCCCAGGGTGATCATCCGCAACCCCAACCGGGCGAACATGCGCAGCACCCCCGGACTGTCGCCGAACCAGTCGCTCCGGTTGGCCCCCATCAGCAGCGCCAGTTTGTCTTGGGCCCGCGCCCGGTCCAGATCGGCGGCCCTGTGCACCAGCAGCACCTTGTCGGGGTGGGCCTCGACGTCGCCCAGGAAGCGGTCCAGTACCGCCAGCACCAGCTGGGTGGGGCTCTTGATGGACCCGGACAGGAACATCGGCTCCGGGTCGGGCCGGCCCTCGCGCCATTCGGGCTGACTCTTCCAGAGGCCGGCGAAGTTGCCGTCATACTGGGCCGGCCCCCCTTTGCACATCACCACCGACAGACCCCACTCCTTCAGTTTGACGAAGTCGCCCCGGCAGGTGGTGTGCTGGCGCTGGCCCAGGTCGATGTGGTCGAGCAGAAAACGCGGATGGGTGAGGTTGATTCCCAGCAGGTCGCAGATGGGATGGCTGCGATGAAACTGGTCGGCCGTCATGGTTTCCTCAGCGGTATTCGCGGTACACCTGCGATCCGGAACCGCCCACCAGAAAGTCGAGGTCGGCGCCCCGGTCGGCCTGCAGCACGTGGTCGGTGTAGAGGCGGGCGTAGCCGCGCTCCTGGCGGGGGGCCGGCGGCTCCCAGGTCTGGCGTCGGCGCGCCAGTTCTGCCTCGGGCAGGTCCAGATGCAGGCGGCGGGCCGCCACGTCCAGTTCGATGAAATCCCCATCCTGCACCAGGGCCAAAGGTCCGCCCACCGCCGCCTCGGGGGCCACATGCAGCACGATGGTGCCGTACGCGGTGCCGCTCATGCGCCCGTCTGAGATGCAGACCATGTCCCGCACCCCCTTTTCGAGCAGCTTTCTGGGCAGGTTGAGCTTGCCGGCCTCGGGCATGCCGGGGAAACCGCGCGGCCCGATGCCCTTGAGCACCAGGACACAGGATTCATCGACATCCAACCCGGGGTCATCGAGGCGGGCGTGGTAGTCCTCGATGTCGGCGAAGACCACGGCGCGGCCCCGGTGTTTCATCAGGTGGGGCGAGGCGGCCGAAGGTTTGATGATCGCCCCGTCCGGACAGAGGTTGCCGCGCAGCACCGCGATGCCGGCCGCTCGTTTGATCGGCTGGTCCCTGCTGGCGATCACCTCGCGGTTGTAACACTGGGCCCCGGCGTTGTTCTCGGCCAAGGTCCGGCCGGTCACCGTCAGCGCGCCCTGGTCCAGCTCCTCCCCCAGTTCGGCGATCAGCGCCGGCAGCCCGCCGGCGTAGAAGAAGTCCTCCATCAGGTACTGCCCCGAGGGCATGAGGTTGGCCAGCAGGGGCAGGTGGCTGCCCAGCCGGTCGAAGTCCTCCAGAGACAGGGGCACCCCGATGCGCCCGGCGATGGCCAAGAGGTGCACGACGAAATTGGTGGACCCGCCGATGGCGGCGTTGACCTTGATGGCGTTCTCGAAGGCCCTGCGGGTGAGAATCCGGGAGAGACGCAGGTCCTCGCGCACCATGGCGACGATGCGGTTGCCGGCCAGATGGCCCAGCCGGCGGCGGCGGGAGTCGGCAGCCGGCACCGCCGCCCCGCTGGGCAGGGTCAGACCCAGCGCCTCCACCATACAGGCCATGGTCGAGGCCGTGCCCATGGTCATGCAGTGACCCTCGCTGCGCGAGATGGCCCCCTCGGCCTCCAGGTACTCGGTCTGGCTCATGGTGCCGGCCCGCAACTCGGCGGTGAAGCGGTACACATCGGTGCCCGAGCCGATGTCGCGGCCGCGGAACTTGCCGTTGAGCATTGGGCCGCTGGTCAGCACCAGGGTGGGCAGGTCCACGCTGCAGGCCCCCATCAGGCAGGCCGGGGTGGTCTTGTCGCAGCCCGTAAGCAGCACCACCCCGTCGAGCGGGTTGGCCCGCAGGGTCTCCTCCACCTCCATGCTGGCCAGGTTGCGGTAGAGCATGGTGGTGGGCTTCATCAGGGTCTCGCCCAGCGAGAGCACCGGGAATTCGAGCGGCAAACCGCCCGCTTCGTACACCCCGCGTTTCACCTGTTCGGCCAGGATGCGCAGACTGGCGTTGCAGGGGTTGAGATCGGACCAAGTATTGGCGATGCCGATCACCGGCCGGCCGTTGAACATCTGGTCCGGGTGCCCCTGGTTCTTGAGCCAGCCCCGCGCCACGAATCCTGCCATGTCCTGCCGCGCGAACCAGCCGGCGCTGCGCAGTCCTGATTCTGGGTGCATTGTGTCTCCCCGTCTCGGTGATCCAAGTCTGAGAAAGAAGGAACCCGTTGTGGGGCGTATCACACCCCCATCCCGGCGCCGCGGCCCAATTCCCCTCCACCGTGGGCGACAAGCAGGACGCCGGCTACGCCCGACCCTGAGCCCCACCCCCCCCCGGTACCCAAGCTGGCGCAGGCCCGCCCCTGCTCCACCGGCGAGGCCCTGGCCCTCTGCGGTGGGTCGGGGCCTTTACCTTGGGTGGGCGAAGTCGATGCGCACCTCATCCAGCAGCACGTACCCTTCCGGCAGCCGACCCCGCCACACCGGATAATCGCGCTCGGGCCGCAACCGGTGCGGATCCCCGGCCAGCGGGCCCATCGGCACCACCTCGAGGGGGTGCAGCACCAGCAGGATGTCGGTGTTGACGTCCCCCAGCACCCGCTCCAGCGGGAGGACACCATAAAAGTCGGCCCGGTCGTGGCGCGAGCCCAGGCAGGTCCACTGCGCCGGATCCGGTTCCAGGGTCACGGTCTGCTCGGTCCATTCGGGGGTTACCCCGAAGGGCTTGCCGGTGAGAAGCCAGCCCGAGCAGATGCCCTGGTGTACCGCCTGGCAGAGCAGCACCAGCTGCGCCCCTTTGGCCGCCAACTCCCCTCTGAGGCGCAGCGAAAACCGGGCCTCGCTGAAGTTGGTGGGGTACCCGCCTTTGGTGAAACGGTTCTCCCCCTCCACCTCGCGCTGGTGTTCGCCGGGCCGGCCGCCGGTGTTGAGGATATAGAGCAGGTTGAGGTACCCTGCCCCGGGCGGGGCGTGGTTGTAGTCGATCCACCAGGGGCTGCGGCTCAGGGCGCAGCTGTCGCGGATCTCCAGGGGTTTGGGGCCGGCCGCGTTGCTGATCCAGCCGTACCAGCCACCGGGTCCTTCGTCGAAGCCTTCGCGGTATTGCATCTCAGCCTCCTGCTCGCTGCACCACCCGGTGCACGGTGAGGGCGATGCGTTCCTCCACGTCGCCGGCCCAGCGCCAGGCCGGCCTCCCGTACTCGTCGAGGTGCGGTCCGCCCTCGTACCCGCCCTCCTCCCACACCCGGCGCGAGGGGATGTACGCGGCCATGTCATTGGCGTACCCGCAGATCCACGCCCGTTTTCCGTACTCGCCCCGGAAGCGCAGGGAGTAATCGACCACGGCCTCGGCGCCCAGGGCGATGAAGAGCAGTTCCCCGCCCAGCTTCCAGGCTTGCACCGGGTACGGGTACGAGGTGGGGAATTCCACGCCCGCCTCAAGCAGCCCCAGCAGGCGCCTGGCCCAGCGGGCGTGCACGGCACTCTGGCCCTCGGCCACGGGTTTGAGGGTTTCGCGGGTCACCAGCTCGTCGTAATCCAGGTCCACGAACTCAAAGGCCGCCCGTGCCCCCCCGCCCAGGGGCTGCATGGGTCCCTCCAGCACCTCCTCCACCGCCCTGGCCAGCATCCGCCCGTACTTCTGGCAGCGAATCACCTGCCGGCGCGGCAGAGGGTTCTGGTCTGCCCCGCAGGTGTTGAAGAACATCGCCGTGGTCCCCAGAAAGCGCGCTTCCAGGTCTTGCTGGGCAAAGCCTGGATAGTCCCCGCACCAGTAGGTGAAGTTGAGGGTGGTGGGGTGGCAGGCGTAGCCGAACAACAGCCCGCGCAATTCCTCCCCCTCGCCCCGGATCGCCAGCACCGGCACGTAGTGGTCCACCGCGCCCTTGAAGGGTTTCCCCTCGGCGATCAGCTGCTGCACCTGGGCCTCGGGATTCTCGCGGCGGTTCACCGCAAAGGTGCAATGCCCCTCCCCGCGCTCCAGGCGGGCCGGCCGCAGGTCCGCCAGCGCCTCTCCCACCGCCACCACGGTCTGGTCCTCGAACCACACCGAGTACTCGGCCACCAGCCGGCGCTGCTCCTCGTCGAGGGGATAGTAGTCCACCAGGTCGTCCTCGAGGATGGGACCGCAGTGGTTGTGGGAGAAGGCGAGCATGAACTCGGCCCGCTCCAGTCCAAAGCGCTGCCGCACCTTCTCGTACAGCCGCTCGTAGATGGTCTTGGACATGCCCATGTGGTCGCAGGTGGCCAGCACCAGCCGCTTGCCGCCCTCGTCCTCCAGGGCCAGCACCTTGAGCCACAGCTCGTGCAGTATGCCCTCCGGGGCGCGGCGGGTGCCGTACCCGGCCAGCCATACCGGGGTCTGCGGAGTGATGATTCGGCGGGCGAGGCCCGCTTTCCACTCAATCCTGGTCTTCATGGTAGCGCCAGCCTTTCTCCGGGCCGATCACGAAGTGCTCCACCAGCTCGGCCGGCAGCTCGAGGCCGATGCCGGGACGCTCGGGCAGGGCCACTGCCCCGTCCTTGACCGGGAAGAAGAGTTCCTGCAGGGCCCGGCGCAGGGGCGACCAGTAGACCTCGGTGGGGGCCATCTCGAAGACCGGGGTGATGGGCGAGTACGCGGCCAGGTGCACTGACGCAGCGCCCAGCAGATGGGTGGACCAGTTGCCCGGGCAGACCAAGGCCCCGCGCGGCTGGGCCAAGTCGACGATGCGCTTGGCCTCGGTCAGCCCGCCACAGGTGGTCATGTAGGGCTGGGCCACCTGCACCCCGCCCCGGTCCATCAGGTCGAGGAACTCCCAGCGGCTCACCGTGTGCTCGCCGGCGGCCAAAGGAATGGGCGAACGGGCGGCCAGTTTGGCGTACGCCTCCATGGAGTCCACCGGGAAGGGGGTCTCGAAGAAGAGGATCTCGTGTTCGACCAGCCGCTCGATGGTGGCCAGGGCGATGGCCACGTCGTTCCACAGATATCCCACGTCCACGGCCAGGGTCACCTCCCGGCCCACGGCCTGGCGGGTCAGCCGCGCCAGTTCGACGATGGTGTCCGGGTCCTGGTACATGGGCTCGACCTTGAAGGCCCGGTATCCCAGCTCCCGCAGGCGCACCACCCGCTCCACCTGCTGCCGCAGCACACTCTGCCGATCCCACTGGTCCGAGATGATGGTGCAGTACGGCACCACCTCCTGCCCATCGCCGGGGCGCCAGATCTGGTGCTGGGCCCGCTCCGCCCCACCCAGCAACTGGTACACCGGCTGCTTGAGCCGCTTCCCGTACAGATCCCACAGGGCCACATCCACCGCCCCCAGACAGATGATGGCCCAGCCCCGCCGGTTGCCATGCAGCATGCTGTTGTAGAGCTTGGTCCACAGCCGCTCCGGGTGGGTGACCTCCTCCCCTACCAGTTGCCGGCCATAGAGCGACTCGGGGCCATCCAGCACCGCCCGCGCCACCCCCGGCGGCACGGTGAAGATCTCCGAGATACCGGTCAATCCTTCGTCGGTGTGCAGCCGCACGAAGGCCAGGCCGTGGACCCGCGAGGCGTCCACCTTGCCCTGCGGCTCGGGGTCGCCCAGGACGAATACTTCGCTGCGAGTGATCTTCATGGTTTGCCGCCTTCGGGTTGGGCACAGCGCCGCGCAAAGACCCGTGCCGGGTTGGCGACCAGGAGTTGCTGGAGTTGCTCGTCGGTGAGGCCGCGCTCCCGCAGCAGGGGCACGAAGACCTCGAGCAGGTACCCGTAACCCTTGCCGCCGGCGTATTTGAGGTGGCGCAGGGAGCAGATATCCTCGGAGAGCAGCACCCGGGCGCCAAAACCCTCCTTCACCAGAGCCGCCACGTTGTCGGCCCGCACCCATTCGGGCTGGTAGTCGAGGTAGCCGATATTGTCCACCTCGATGTAGACTCCCTGCTCGGCCAGGGGCAGGAGGTGATGGACGCCGATGCGGTCGCCCAGATGGCCGATGATGACCCGGCTCAGATCGGCGCCAAACTCGCGCAACATGGCGATCTGTTCCAGGGCCAGGGTGCCCCAGCGGGTGGTGTGGGTGGTGATGGCCACCCCGGTCCGGGCTTGGGCCAGGGCCGCGGCGCGGAAGACCCGCTCCTCCGCCGGCTTGACGAAGTGCCGGCCCGTGCCGATCTCCCCGATAAACCCGGCCCGCACCCCGGTATCCCCCACACCCACCTCGATCTCGCGGACGAGGAGGTCGGCCAGCTCGCGGCTGGTGCGCTCGGCGACGATCCTGGGGTAGCCGAACTCGCGGTACCAGCCGCACCCCATGAGGATGTTGATGCCGGCGCGTTTGGCCAGGCGGACCAGGGCCGCCGGGTTGCGCCCGATCTCGTCCAGGGTCACGTCGCAGATGGTCCGCCCCCCCCGGCTGGTGAACTCCTCTACCTCGCGGGCGACCAGGTCCTCGTCGTCGATGACGTACTCGTAGCTGGGGTAGTGGTCCATGGCGTCGAGGATCAGGTGCTCGTGGGTGTAGGTCAGCCCCATCTCCTCCGGGCGGATCGTCCCCAGGACCGTGATCACCTCCCCGCCCACCGCGGCGCTGCTCATCACTGCCTCCTTTTCTGCCCGGGCAGAAAGAAGCGGCTTTGCACCCCGGTGTCAATCCTCGCGGCCACCTTGACACCGGGCCGGCGGCGGCCTTTCATAGCTGCCATGGATCCCAGCCGCCGCCCCCCTCCCATCCGTAGGAACCCTGAATGGACGCCCTGACGCGGTACCAGACCAAGGGCCACCTGCAGGTGGAAGGCTGGCTCTGGCCCGGCGCCATGGAGCTGCTGATCTCCCTGGCCGGGCTGCAGCGCGCTTTGGGGGTGCGGGGGGGCATCGGGGAGATCGGGGTGCACCACGGCCGGCTCTTCATCCTGTTACATCTGCTCAGCGGGCCGGACGAGTTGAGCGCGGCCTGGGACCTTTTCGAGGACCAGGACCAGAATCTCGACGCCTCGGGGCGGGGGGACTACGCCAGGCTTGAGGCCAATCTGAAGGCCCACGGCTGCGACCTGGGACGCATCCAACTCGTCAAGGCGAATTCGGCGGAACTGGACGGAGGGCAGGTGCGGGAGGTGCTGGGCGGCGGGGCGCGGCTCTTCTCGGTCGACGGGGGCCACACCGCCGACCTGACCTATGGGGACCTGCGCACCGCCAGCAGCGCCCTGGCCGAGGGGGGCATCCTCATCCTGGACGACTTCTACAACGAGCAGTGGCCGGGCGTCGCCGAAGGCGCTCAGCGCTTCCTGGCAGACCACCCGGAGCGCCTCTTCCCGGTGGCCATCGGCGGCAACAAGGTCTTCTTCACCCACAGCGCCGAGTGGGCCCGCCGTTACCAGGAGGCCCTCGCCGCCGTCGGCCCGAGGGCGCACAAGATCTCCGAACTCGCCGGGACCCCGGTGCTGGTCTTCCGCTTTCCCCCCGCCCGTGGCCCGGCCGGCCGCCTGCTGCGCCGGCTCAGGCGCCTGCTCGGCTAGGGCCTGTCTGAAAAGTCGCTCTTAGGCCCAAGCCCGAGCGAAAGCGGCGCGGGCAAGGCGCCCGAAGCAGGCGTATTGATCCGCAGATACGCCGAATGAGGGCAACGCCGAACGCGCCGCTTGCAGCCGGGCGGCGCCAGAATGGGTTTTCAGACAGGCCCTAAGGCCCCGCGTCCCGCAGGATGCGCAGCACCAGGTCCTGCTCGAAGTCCGGCACCCCCAGTCGGATCATGCTCCCCCCCCGCAGGTAGTGCCAGGGCGAATAGAGCCCGGTGGCCGGCGAATAGCAGGCGGTCCGGTACCAGCCCATCGGCAGGTCGAACATCAGCCGCCCCTCGATGGGCCGGCCCGCCCCGATCTCCTCCACCTCGCGCCCGTCGGCCAGGTACACGCAGTAGTCCTGGCCCGGCACCCCTAAAACCGCCTCCACGGTGTGGGGCGGTTGCTGCTTGAGGAATCCCTCCAGCGGCTTGGCGGCCACCAGGTCCAGGGAGTGGACAAACTCCGACAGGTGCCCCATCCAGGCGCGCAGGTGGCGCTGCGACTCGGGAGTGCCGGCCTCGCGGCCGGGCAGCAGGGAGAAGTCGATGCAGTCGTAGTGAGCCCCGCACATCAGCGCCATCCAGGCCCGCTTGCGGTGGAGGGTCCAGCCCGACGGGTCGCGATACTGGGTGGCGGCGTTGTCCTCGTCTAGGTTGAGGGGCTTGGCCAGGGGGTAGGCGGCCAGGCAGTAGTCGCGCAGTTGGCGCAGCCGGAGCTGCTTGGACATGAAGGCGCCCAGGTCGTAGCTCTGGCCCCGCACCGAGGTGTTGGGCAGGGGGTGGATGTTGACCACCTCAAAGGGAGACTCGCCGGCGAAGGTCTGGTCGGCCGGCTGAAAGAAGGGTGTCCAGGTAAAAGCCTGCTGGCCGGCGATCAGGTGCCGGGTTCCCCTCTCCTCCTCCACCTGGCGGACCAGACCGGCCAGGGCCGCCTGCCACTGGTCCACCTCCTCGGGGGCGGGGTTGTCCGGGCGGCCGGTGGGCGCCTTGCCGCCCGGCTCGTTGCAGATCTCGTAGAGGACGTGGTCGTAGCTGCAGGTCTCCTCGACGATCTTGCGGACATGGGCGCACTGGTAGGCGAAGAGCTGCTCGTGGCGCTGCGTCATGTACTCGGGCCAGTGCATCGCCTCCAGGCCGTTGACGTTGTTCTGGGGATTGAGCGGGTTGAGGGCCCAGATATTTTCCCCGTAGGTGTTGCTCAAGAGCACCACCTCCACCCCGATCCCGTACTCCGAACTGAGGGAGAGGAAGCGGTGCAGGCGCTCGAAGAACCCGGGGTTCCACTGGTCGAGGTCGTACTTGGGCTCCCCGTCCAGCGCTTTTTCCGGGCCGGTGCGAAGGAAGGGGGCCAGGTAGTCGGGGGTCTCCGGCTTGCAGGAGGAGTACGGATTGTTGGCCGACTGCAATTCGCGGAAAAGGGTGAAGAGCCGGGTCAGGGTCTGGCGCCGCAGGGCCGCCTCCGCGAGGTACACCTCAAAGCGGAAGGCCCGGTTGAGCACCGCCCCGTAGTGCTCGGTGGCGCAGACCAGGACCCGGGGTTTGCCCCGGAACTCGAAGAGCTTCGGGTTCCGGGGGTGGATGCGGAGAGGAGCGGCCATCAGCTTGGGCTAGTTCTCGGCGTACTTCACCGAGCAGCCGTAGGGCGGGGTGGTGGAGGTCTCCACCGGCTTGCCGGCCAGCGCCGCGTCGAGGGCGAGCCGCACCCAGTTTTTGGCCTTGGGCAGGTCGTCGGGGTCGGCGCTGGGGATGTCGTCGATGCCGCCGACGTAGACCAGGGACCCGGCCGGGTCGATCACGTACATGTGGGGCGTGGTCTTGGCTCCGTAGGCCTTGCCCGCCCCACCCTGGGGGTCGAGCAGGTAGTGGGTTGCCGCCACCTTGCGCTCGGCGATCTCCTTCCTCAACTCCTCGCCCTCGTAATAGCCCTGTTTTCCCGGCGCCGAGGAGCAGATCGACAGCCACACCACCCCCTTGGCGGTGTACTCGGCCTGGAGTCCCTGCATATTGCCAGCCCCGTAGTGCTTCTTGACGAAAGGACAGCCGAAGTTGACCCATTCGAGCACCACCCATTTGTCTTTGAACTCCGCCAGGCTGCGCTCCACGCCCGCGGTGTCCTTCAGCACGAAGGCCGGGGCAGGCTTGCCTACCTCTGCCTGCGGGGCCGGGACCTGCTCGGCGGCGCAGGCCGGAGCCAGGCTCAGGGAGAGGGCCAGGGCCGACAGCGCGATGGGTACTCTCATTTACTCCTCCTTGGTTGGGGTAGTTGCCGGAACGATTATTTGCTCAAGACCAACTTGCGGGTCCAGGCCCAGCCTTCGCCGGAGAGCCGGCACAGGTACACTCCGCCGGCCAGCCCGGTCGCCGCAAAGACCACCTCGTGCTCCCCTGCCGCCGCCCAGCCCTGGGCCAGCAGCGCCACCCGCTGCCCCAGCAGATCGAAGACCTCCAGCCGCACCTGTACCGGGGCGGGCAGGGCGTAGCGGATCAGAGTGCCGCTGTTGAAGGGGTTGGGGTAGTTCTGCCGCAGGACCGCCGACGCTGGCAGCGCCTTTCCCTCCGCCCCCACCGCCGTGGGTTGGCCCAGGGCCGCGATCCATTGGCCGATCAGCCCGGCGCCCTCCTGGTCCACCCGGTTGCTGGCCAAGGGCGGCATGCGAAAGCGGTCCAGGTCCTTCAGGCGCAGGTAGAGCACCGAGGAATCGGGGAAGCCCGGCGCCAGCAACTGCGCCCCCCTCACCCCCAACTCCCCGTCTTCGGGCGGAGCCGCGACCAGGCCGGTGGCAATCAGGGGCACCCCGGCCCGCAGGTCCAGGCCGCCCCGCCCCGTGCCGCCGGGCCGGTGGCAGTGGCTACAATTGGCGTCGAGGTAGGCCCGGGCCCTCCCCTCCAGCGGCGCCACGGCGGAATAGGGCTGGGCCAGGCGCGGCCAGTCCTCCTGCACCTGCCCGATGTCGCGGTCGAAAACCCCGATGTGGTTGAGGGCGCGCAACTGGTTGTCGCTCACCTCGCCGTAGTCGTACTGGCCGTTGAGCTGGGCAGTCCGCACCCCCAAAACCTGGCCGGAGGCCTGGGTGTGGCAGGTCCCGCACTCGGCGCGGCTGGGGAAGTAGTGCTCGTGGAGGTAGCTGCCGCCGGGGGCCGCCGGGTCGACGATAGTGAAGGAGTGGGTGGCGCTGCCGGGCAGGAGGGCCGCGTCGCTGCCCTCCTCGTTCCACTGGTAGCTGAAGCCGTCCCACGCCTCCCCCTCGTCCTGTTTGACCAGGAAGCGGGTCTCGACGATGCGCCGGCTTTGCGGGTTTCCCCGCTCCAGGTCGAGGTAGAAGCTCTTGACCAGCACCGTCCCGGGGGGAAAATCCCAATCCCCCACTGCCGAGAACCCGATCCGCGCCGTGTCGGGCAGGGCCAGCAGCCGGGTCTTGTGCGCCCCGTCCGACCACAGCTCGGCGTTGACCCCGTAGGGGATCAGCCCCGGCGCGGGGGTCTGGGTTTTCATCTCGCTGAAGACTCCCGACTGGGAGAGCAGTTCCGGGACCTGGCCCAGCGGGCGGGCGGGATCGCGTTCCTCAAAGACGAAGAGCCGGCCGTCCAGACCGATGAGGTAGACCTCCCCTTCCTCATCCTCGCCGAAACTGGAGATGGGCGAGGGGCTCTGGGCCACGAGCCGGGGCTGGGCCTCCTCACCGGGGACGCGGCGCAGACCCCAGATCTGGCGCGAAACGAAATCTCCGTACAGGTACACCCCCTGCAAGGCGATGAGGCGGGGGCCCCGGTACACGTACCCCCCGCTGATGGAGCGGCCCTCGCGGTGGCTGTACTCGGCGAGGGGCAGCGCCAGGCCGGTGGTGTCGCAGTTGGCTGCCGGGCTGAAGCAGTGGCCCCCCTCCATGATGTTCCAGCCGTAGTTCCCGCCCCGCTCGATGAGGTCCACCTCCTCCCAGCGGTTCTGGCCCACATCCCCGGCCCACAACTCCCCGGTGAGCCGGTCGAAGCTGAAGCGCCAGGGATTGCGCAGGCCCCAGGCCCAGATCTCCTCGCGCCAGTTCTGCGCGTTGCCCACAAAGGGATTGTCCGGAGGGATGGCATATCCCAGGTCTCCCTGGGTGCGGTCCACGTCGAGGCGCAGGATGTCCCCAAGGACGGTCTGGCGATCCTGGCCGTTGCGGTACTGGTCGTCGGCCCCGCCTCCATCCCCCAGGCCGATGTACAGGTACCCGTCCGGGCCAAAGGCCAGTTGACCGCCATTGTGGTTGCCCGCCGGCTGCCGCACCTCCAGGAAAACCCGCTCACTGGAGGGATCGGCCCGGTCGGGGTCGGCCGAGACCCTGAACTCCGAGAAGCGGGAGATGAGGTTGCCGTAGGTGTAGTACACGAAAAAGCGCCCGTTCTCTGGATAGCGCGGGTGGAAGGCCAGGCCCAGGAGTCCGGCCTCGTTGGGCCCGTCGTTGACCACTGCGCTCAGATCGAGGAAGACCCGGTCCAGCCCCTCGCCCAGCACGCGGACTACCCCGGGCTGTTCGAGCACAAAGACCCGGCCGCTGCCGTCGCCGGCATGGGTGAGGTACACCGGCCGGGTGAAGGTGGAGCCGGCAAAGACCCGGCGCAGGTCCAGATCGGCCAGGGCATAGCCAGCGCTGCGGACGCGGAAGGAGGTATTGGGCACCCGCTGCTCCAGGCCGTAGGGCTCCTGGGCCAGGGCGGCGGCGGCGAGGAGGAGCAGAAAGGCACCGCATGTGCTCATGGGGGGGAAGCTAAAGGATTTTTTGCCTAGATTCAAGGTAACGCCCCCTCAGGAGGTGCTCCATGTCCCCGGTGCTCTACGTCGCCCCCCATGGTTCCGATACCTGGTCCGGAACCCTCCCCGAACCCAATGCCGCCGGCAGCGACGGCCCCCTGGCCACCCTCGAAGCGGCCCGCGACCGCCTGCGCCAGACCCCCCGCCCCGAGGGGGCCACCGTGTACCTGCGCGGCGGGATATACCACCGCACCCGGGCCTTCGCGCTCGAAGCCCTGGACAGCGGTACCGCCGCGGGGCCGGTGGTGTACCGGGCCTGGCCCGGCGAGCGGCCACGCCTCCTGGGCGGTGTGCTCTTGTCTGACTTTGGTCCAGTGCAGGACCCAGGCACCCTCCGGCGCCTGGCCCCCCATGCCAGGGGCCAGGTGCTCCAGTGCGACCTGGGCGAACTGGGCCTCCTGCCGGGACTCGCCTCCCGCGGTTTCGGCCGCCCCACCACCCCATCCCACCCCGAACTCTTCTTTGCCGGCCGGCGAATGGAGCTCGCCCGCTGGCCCGACGGGGATTTCGCCCGCATCAAGGGAGCGGCGGCCTTTCACGGGGAGGGGGATGGGCATGGGGGCGAGTTGGGGATCATCGAGGAGGGCTTCTACTTCGAGGGGGACCGCCCCGCCCGCTGGCAGCACCAGCGCGAGGTCTGGCTGCACGGGTACTGGGCCTGGGACTGGGCCAACACCTACGAGCAGTTGGAATCCTTCGACCCGGCCACCGGCCTGGTCCGCACCCGCCCCCCCCACGGCATCTACGGAATCAAGGCCGGGCAGCGCTTCTATTTCCTCAACGTGCTGGAGGAGCTGGACCAGCCCGGTGAGTACTACGTGGACCGCGAGCAGGGCGCGCTCTTCTTCTGGCCCCCCGCCCCCCTGGACTGCGGCGAAACCGCCCTCTCCCTGCTGGCCGAGCCCCTCATCCACCTGCGGGGCGCCTCCCACCTGCGCTTTGAGGGACTGGGCCTGGAGTATGGCCGGGGCAGCGGCCTGCACGTCGAAGGGGGAGAGTGCGTCGCTGTGGCCGGCTGCACCCTGCGCCATCTGGGCAACTGGGGCGCGCTGATCGATGAAGGGCGCGACCACACGGTGCAGAGTTGCGACCTGTACAGTCTCGGCGACGGCGGCATCCGGCTGAGCGGGGGGGACCGGCGGACGCTGGAGCCGGGCGGGCACCGGGTGCTCAACTGCCACATCCACCACCTGGGGGAGTGGTCGCGCTGCTACCAGCCGGGGGTGCTGCTAAGCGGGGTGGGCCACCGCGTCTCCCACAACCTGATCCACGACGGCCCCCACTGCGCCATCCTGCTCGGCGGCAACGAGCACCACATCGAGTTCAACCACATCCACCACGTCTGCCAGGAGACCGGGGACGTGGGGGCCGTCTACATGGGCCGCGACTGGACCGAGCGCGGGGTGGTAGTCCGCCACAACCTCTTCCACCACACCCATGGGTACGGCATGGGCTCCATGGCCGTGTACCTCGACGACTGCGCCTCTGGCGCCCTGGTTTACGGCAATGTCTTCTACCAGTGCACCCGGGCCGCCTTTGTGGGCGGAGGCCGCAACAACCGCGTCGAGAACAATGTCTTCGTCGGGTGCCAGCCCGCGGTGATGATCGACGGCCGGGGCCTGGACCCCCGGCCGGTGTGGCAGGACATGGTCAACAAGACGATGAGGGAACGGCTGGAGGCCATGCTCCACCACCAGCCGCCCTACAGCCTGCGCTACCCGGACCTGAAACAACTCGACCCCTACCTGGCCGAAGGCACAGGGGTGCCCCCGGAGGGCAACCTGGTGCTCCGCAACATCAACCTGGGGGGCGAATGGCTGGTGATCCACTGGCACGCCAGACCCGACTGGGTGGCCGTGCAGCGCAATATCGTGGACGAGGACCCTGGGTTTGTGGATGCGTCCGGACTGGATTTCCGGCTGCGGGAGGATGCGCCGGCCCTGGAGCTGGGTTTCAGGCCCATCCCCCTGGAGAGGATCGGCCTGTACCTCGACGAGTGGCGAAGGGGGTTGCCGGAGGAGAATGCCTTCCCGGTACTGGAGGGCCCCGACCTCGGCAGTATCAGGGCTTGAGGGCCTTGCCGGTGTGCCCCCAGATCTGAGGGTGGGGGGGGTAATGGGCGGCCACCGCGGCGAGGACCTCCTGCTTGCGGGCAGCGATCTGGCGGTGGGCCAGGCGGAGGGCGATGTCCTCCAAGTCGTGGGGCCCGATGCGCACAGTGCCAGCACACTGCGCCCCGGAACTCGCCGTCGATCACCAGATACTGGAGCACCTCGCCGGGAAAGAGGGCCTTGAACTGGCGCTGTTGGGATTTCACCAGCGGGTCGGCCTTGTGCGCTCTGTTCCGGCTCGCAGAAGGGCAACTCCCGGTCCTCAGGCCGCCTCCATCCCTCCCCTGCCCTTTCCACCCGGCCGGCCCCCTCCAGTTGCGCCGGGAGCCCGGCCATGCGGGCCGGCCACCCGGACCAGTCGCAGATCTGGGCGGTGCTGAGGAGGACCTGGGAATGCAGTAGGCGCATCACTCCCTCGGCGGCGGCCTCCTGCCAGAGCAGGGCCTCCAGGTCCACCCCCGGCCATTCCGCGGCGAAAAGACCGAAGGGGCCGCTTCCAGTCGTCGTCCTGCTGATCCTCGCAGACCCGGAACGCCTCTTGCAGGCGGTGCAGGGCCGGCATCAGTTGCTTGTGCCGCACTCCGCTCTCCGCGGCCAGTTGCCTGGGCGAGAGGGGCCCCTCGTACTTAAAAGGTCTGGAAGATGCGCTCGTACAGGGCGGAAAGGTGCGGCAGGGGCCAGCGGAAGGCCGCCCCCTACAGGCCCAGGTCCTCGGCCAGCACATAGCCGATATTCCCGTCCCAGAAGCGGCCCTTCACCAACAGGCGGCCGGTCCGCCAGCGGTCGGCCAGGGCCCCTCGTCAAAGGCGGCGCGGTGTAGCAAACGCGGGAGCGAGCCGGGCCGCGAGAAGTGGATTGGCGCTACTGGCTGGAGGCGGCGGATCAGGCCCACCTACGCGGCCTCGCCAGCAGCCGGCTGGCTCAGTCCATGGCGCTGGAGGCGGTGGGCGGCGAGGGCGGGGTTGTCCATGCTCAGTCCGCCCGGTTGGCGCGGCCCTCGCCCAGTTCCTGCAACCAGCGGGCCTCGTACTGGGAGAGGGCCTGCTACCAGGCAGCGGCCCCCGCCTCGCCCCGCATCCTTCTCCAGTCCACCCGGTTCACCTGGCGGGCGGCCTGGAGGATCTCGGGCCGGTCGGCGAAATCGGCCATCGGGATGGGGCCACAGGCCCGCCGCACCCGGTTGATCCCCGCGCTCAGTTCCCCAGCAGGGGCGCCCGGTGTACCGGAGCGGACCCTGCCTTTACTGCCTGTGCCCATGGCGCACCGCCTGGGGAGGAACAGGCCCGGGCAGGGTCCTGCCCAAGGTTGGCAGCCACGCTGTGCAAAGGGAATCATACTAAACCAATGTGCAGCTGTCAAAAGTGGGAATGGCAGTGGGTATTCATGTGTATAAATAATTATTTTTAATATTTTTACTATCTCTTCATCCCCTCGGGAAACAGGGATACCTGCACGTACCGCTCGCGGTTGAGGCAGTGGCGGGCCATGTCCTGCACCGCAGCCGGGGTCAGGCCCTCGACCAGGGCCTCGTATTCAAGGATCTGGCGCGGGTCAGTGCCGTGGACATAGGCCGATTCTACGGCTTCGAGCCAAAAGCTGTTTTCCTCCAGATCTACCTGGCGCTGGCGGCGCTGCATCTGGCGCACCTTCTCCACCTGCCGCGGGTCCGGGCCCTGCTGCACGAGCGCCTCCAACTCGGCGAAGACCACCCCGGTCAACTCCTCCACCCGCGCCGGGTCGCAGCCAAACCCCACGGCCAGGTAATACTGCTCGCGGGGGTAGTGGGAGGCCGAGGCGTTGACGCTGACCCGGTAGGTGCCGCCCAGGTCTTCGCGCAGCACCTCGCGCAGACGGATTTCGAGCACCGCGGCCAGGGCGTGCAGGCCGTAGAGCTTCTGGCGTTCCCAGGCCAGGGGGCCGGTGAAGACCAGTTGGGTGAGGCTCTTGGGTTCGAGGCCCTTATACACTTCCTGCACCACCACCCCCGCAGGAGGCTCCACCCCCAGGTCCCGCCACAACTCCCGCCGCCCCTGGGCCGGCAACCCGCCCAGGTACCGCTGCGCCAGGGGCCGCACCTCGTCGAGGCTAAAGTTGCCCACCAGGAAGAAGGTGAAATCTCCGGCGTCGGCGAAGCGGTCGCGGTAGATGCGCAGGGAGCGGTCCAGGTCCATCTCCTCCACCAAAGCCTCGGACCAGGGCCGGGAGCGCAGGTGGTGCTGGGCCAGGGTCACCTGGAGGGAGTCGCGGAAGGCACTTTCGGGGCTGGCGCTGCGGTTCTGGAGCATGCCCCGCAGCCAGCCCTGGTACGCGATAAAGGCGGTGGAGTCCTGGCGGGGCTGGGTCATGTACAGGTAGATGAGTTGGAACAGGGTCTCCAGGTCCTCGGGGGAGGCCCGGCCCGACAGCCCCTCCTCCAGACCCCCGATCCAGGGAGAGACCTCCGCCACCTTGCCGGCCAGCAGCTTCTGCAATTCCACCTGGCTGAAACGGCCCACCCCCCCTTCCTTGACCACCGCGTCGGCGGTCACCCCGGCCACGTACTCGGAGTCGGCCACCAAAGAATGGCCCCCCGGGCTATAGGCGCTGAAGAGCACCTCGTCGTTCTTGAAGTCCGTGGGCTTAAGCACCACCCCCACCCCGTTGCCCAACTGCCAGGCCGTCAGCCCCAGCTCGGGGATTTCGCGGGTGGAGAGGATGGGGGCCGGGGACGGGGCCGACTCCAGCAGGGTGAGGCCGGCCAACAGGTCCCGGTAGGGCGTGATCTCCTTCTTTTTGACCTGGTCGAAGACCGCTTTGAGTTGCGCCTCGGTGGGGGCCTTGACCCCCTCCTTTTCGGGCAGGCTCACCACCACCACCAGGTTGTGGTTCCCCTCCCAGTGCCTGGCCAGCCCCTCCACCTCCGCCAGGCCGATCTGGGGCAGGAAGGTCTGGTACAGGCCGTACTCGTAGACGATGCCTGGGATGGGCTCCTCCTCAGTGAAGTAGCGCAGGTACTCGTCGGCAAAATCCCCGGACTCGTGTTTGTCGCGCTCCCGGTAGCTCTGCTCGATCCCCCGCAGCAACTCCTTCTTCTCGCGCTCCAGTTCGGTGGCGGTGAAGCCGTGGCGCTGCACCCGCCGGCACTCGCTGAGCAGGGCCTCCAGCCCGCGCTCCACCCCCCCGTCGGCCACCACCGCGCCCAGGAAGTGGCACTCCTTGGTCCGCACCAGCAGGTCCATGCCTGCGTAGGCCGAGAGGAAGGGTGGGCTTTCGGCCACGCTCAGCTCGTAGAGCCGGCGGTTGAGCATGCCCGCGTACAAGGCCTCGACCAGGTACTGGCGGTAGCCCCCTACAGTCTGGTGCGCGTCCACATCCTTCTTGAAGTAGAGAGCCACGCTCGAACCCGTGGCCTCGGGGTCGGCGTTGATGGAGAAGAGGGGCTCTGCGTGGTCGGGGACCGGAAAGCAGGGCCGCGCCTCCAGCGAGGGTGAAGCCGGAACATTGCCCAGATAGGCCCGGACCAGTTCCTCCACCTGCGCCGGGTCGAAGTCCCCCACCGCCACCAGGGCCATCTGCTCGGGCCGGTACCATTGTTGGTAGAAGCGCAGCAGGTCCTCCCGCCCAAAGGTGTCCAGCACCGCCTTCTCGCCGATGGGCAGGCGGCTGGCGTAGCGCGAGCCCTTGAGGATCACCGGCAACTGCAGATCCAAGAGTCGCGCCTCGGCGCCCCGGCTGCCCCGCCACTCCTCGACCACGACCCCCCGCTCCATGTCCACCTCCCCGGGGTCGAAGCTGATCCCCCCGGCCCAGTCCTGCAGGATCTGGAAGGCGGTCTCCATCACCCCGGCGCTGTCGGTGGGCACCTGGAGCAGGTACACGGTCTCGTCGAAGCCGGTGTAGGCGTTGAGATCCGGGCCAAAGCGCATGCCCACCGATTCGAGATAGTCCACCAGCTCCTGCTTGGCGAAATGCCGGGTGCCGTTGAAGGCCAGGTGCTCGACCACGTGCGCCAAGCCCCGCTGCCCCTCCTCCTCCAACACCGAGCCGGCCTTGACCACCAGTCGCAGCTCGGCGCGGTTTTCGGGGCGCTGGTTGGCGCGGATCAGATAGGAGAGGCCATTGTCCAGCCGGCCCAGTTTCACCTGGGGGTCCACCGGCAGTCGCTGGTCCATCAGCGGGGTGACCCCGGCCGGGGCCTTGCCTACCGGGGGACGCGGGGCCGGGGTGCAGCCCCACAGGCACAAGAGGGCCGCCAGCCAGGTGCCCAGGTATTTCATCCTCTGTCTCCGGTGAAGGGAATAGGTCTCAGCGCCCGGCCTCTTTGGCCTTGAGGGCCGCCACCTGCCCCTGGCGGGCCAGGTCCACCGCCTCGCCCAGCAACCGGGCCGCCTCCTGGGGGGCGTGGAAGCCCATGGAGTTCTCGGCGGCGACAAAGTCCAACCGCCACTGGGCCTGGCGTTGGAGTTCGCGGGTTGGCTGCAACTGCTCGTCCCCGGCCCCGGCGGCTCTGGCGGCCTGGATGGCGTCGAGTTGGTCCACCAGGGCCTGGCCGGCGCGTTGGAGCAGGTTGAAGTTGCGGGTCTGGATGACCTCCACCCGGGCGAGGATCTCCTGCTCCTCGCTGTGGTGGCAGGTCTGGCAGGCGCGGTTGACGTTGAGCAGGGGGCTGCGCACCCAGTGATCCGAGACCTTGGTGGCCCCATCCCGCTGGTAGGGCATGTGGCAGTCGGCGCAGGCCACCCCGGAGCGCGCGTGGATGCCCTGGGACCACAGCTCGAACTCGGGGTGCTGGACCTTGAGGATCTCGGCTCCGCTCTCGCTGTGTTTGAAGTCGAAGAAGCGGCCGCCCTTGGGCAGGACCACCCCGTTCCAGTGAGCCTCCAGATCCTCGGCGCGCAGGCCCTTGCTCCAGGGGAACTCCAGGGGCATGGCGCTGGAGCAGTAATACTCGACGTGGCACTGGCCGCAGACAAAGGAGCGCATCTCCGTGCGCGAGGCCAGGGCGTTGGGGTCGTAGGGGGCCTGGCGGTTGGTGGCGCGCCAGCGCTCGATGGAGGGCAGGTGCGGCAGGGGGGCCTCGGAGGCGGCCAAGGCCTGGATGGCCTTGACGAAGCCGGGGCGGGTCACCCGCAATTTCATCGTCTCGGCGCTGTGACAGTCCACGCAGGAGACCGGATGGGCGTGGCCGCTGGCGTGCAATCTGGCGTTCATCTCCTGGTAGGAGAGCTGATAGCTCGCCTTGAACCCCGCCATCGCGTCTCCGCCCCCCAGCTCGCGGTAGAGGGGCATGACCGAGGCATGGCAGTGCAGGCAGGAGCCGGTCTGGGGCTTGCTCAGCCGCTTGGTCTCCTCCTGGTCAGAGAGCATGTAGGCGTGGCCGCGGCGGTCGCGGTAGTCAATGGAAAAGGCGTACCCCAGGAAGATGCGTTTGAGCCAGGGGTCGCGCTCGATCTTCTGCTCCGGCAGGGCCTCGCTGCCCCCGTGCCCACCGAAGCGGGTGCGGGTGGCCAGGGCGGTCAACTGGTAGGACTCGTATTGCTTGGGCCAGTTGACCCCCCACTTGGCCGGGTCGGTGTCGTCTTCGCTCACCTCCACCAGGTGGACGTAGGGGTTCTTGGCCTCACTCTTGCGCTCGTAGATGTTCATCAGCAGGCCGGTGACCAGGGCGCTGAGGCCCGACACCACCACCACCACGGCGCCGTACCCGAGGAGGGTCTTGCGGTTCATCCTCTCACCTGTTGGTTAGGGTTCTTTGCGGGAAGAAAGGGGCTCGTACTTGCCCAGGCCTACGGCCTCGCCGTGGCCGGCGGAGCGGTGGCAATGGACGCAGCTGATCGCGTCGGCGTCGGTGGTCGCCCCCGCCAGCAGTTCGTGGACCAGGGGCCCATGGCAGTTGAGGCAGTTGTCGTGCAGCACCCGCTGGTTGCGCTGGCGGATGAAGATCGGCTCGTGGAAGTCCTGGAGGGTGAACCCCTGGGAATGCCAGAAGCCGTTCTCGGCCTTTGACAGCCACTTGGGGAGGAAATCATGGGGCAGGTGGCAGTCGGCGCAGGTGGCGGCGGTGTGGTGGCTGGCCTTCTGCCACGAGTCGAACTGCGGCTGCATGATGTGGCAGTTGACGCAGGCCGCCGGGTCGCGGCTAAAATACGAGAGCCCCTGCCCGTAGTAGAAGGTGAACCCCCCCAGCCCCAGCAGGGCCCCGGACAGGGCGGCGATCACCGCGCCCCCTATGGTCATCCTCCCTCCCATTTTTTTTTGCCGCGATTGTGGCTATAATACTACAAAACCCGTCGCCAGAAAGGAAGCAGGAATGGCAGAACTCCAACGCCGCCGGCTGGGAAAAACCGGCATGACCCCCAGGGCCCTGGGCTTGGGCTGCGCCTTTTTCGGTAGCGCCAACGTCAGCGACGCGGAGGCCGTGGAGGGCATCCGCCGCGCCATCGAACTGGGCCTGGACTATCTGGACACCTCGCCCCTGTACAGCGAGAGCGAAAGGCGGGTGGGCCTGGCCCTGGAGGGGGGCTGGCGGGAGCGGATCTATCTTCAGACCAAGACCGGCACCCACCCAGAGAAGCGCCACGATTTCTCCGCCGCAACCACCCGCTGGAGCGTGGAGAACAGCCTGCGACTGCTCAAGACCGACTATCTCGACGCGGTGCTCATCCACGACCCGCCCGACATCGAGATCCCCCTGGCCCCCGGCGCCGCCCTCGACGAGTTGCTCAAGATGAAGGACGAGGGCCTCATCGGCCACCTCGGCGTGGGGGTGCGCCAGCACCAGTTCCACCGCCGGGCCATCGAGACCGGCCAGATCGAGATCGTGCTCAGCTATCTGGACTATACCCTGCTCGACCAGTCGGTGGCCGCCACCACCCTGCCCCTGGCGCGCGACAAAGGCGTGGGCATCATCCTGGCCAGCGCCCTGGGCATGGGCCGCCTGGCCGGCCCCGAACCGGACCGGCAGGCCGAGCCCATAGCCCACGCCATGTGGGTCTGGTGCCGCCAGCGGGGGGTGGATATCCGCCACCTGGCCCTCCAGTACGTCCTGGCCGCCCCCATCGAGGGCATCGCCATGTCCGGGCCCTGCTCCCGGCAACAGGTGGAGGAGGTGTACCAGGCCGCCACCGCCGAGGTGCCGGCCGAGGTCTGGCGCGAGTTCCGAGCCGAGTTTGGGGTGGGCCTGTAGATGAACTGGTCCCTGCTGCTGCTGGACCTGGTGCCGCTCTTGGTCTTTGTGGTGGTGGACAGTTTCGGCAACACCCGGCGGGCGGTGCTCTGGGCCCTGGGGGTGGCCGGCCTGGAACTGGTCTGGGAATACGCCTACTTCGGCGAGATCGACGAGTTCTCCATCGCCTCCACCCTGCTCATCCTCATCTTCGGCGGGCTGGCCCTGCGCTACAACAACGCCCTCTTCATCAAGTGCAAGCCGGTGGTCCTCAGCGCCTTCACCGCCCTGGCCCTGTTGATCACCTGGGGCCTGGGCAAGCCCCTGCTGGTGACGGCCATGGCCCGCTACGGCCCGGCCCTGCCAGCCCAGGTGCAGCAACTGGCCCAGCAGCCGCGCATGCAGCAACTCCTGGCCAGGGCCACTCTGTACCTGGGGGTGGGTTTCCTGCTGCACGGGGCGGTGGTGGCCTGGGCGGCTCTGCGCCTGGGCAATTGGGGCTGGCTGCTGACCCGCAGCCTGGGCGCGTACCTGATGATCTTCCTCGCCCTCTGGCTGGCCTCCCGCTAAAAAAAACGGGCAGGAGAACGATCTCCTGCCCGCCACACTCCATCCCCTCGGCTCAGAACCGCGATTCGGCCACCGCCTTGTTATCCCAGGCCCCGACGATGGTCACCGGGGTGTTCACTCCCACGGTGCGGAAGAGTTCGTCCATGTCCGGGTTGGCCAGGGCCACGCAGCCGGCGGTCCAATCCTGCCCCCTGCCCCCGCCCGAGTGGATCTGGATGGCGTAGCCGGGATTGGCCCCTTTGCGGATGCGGCCCCGCCGCTTGTCCTCGGCGATGCGCCGCAGGTCCTCGGCGTTGGGGTAGTTCAGGTCCAGGGCCTTGTGCCCGTCGGGCCGCTGCCGCTTGCCGATGATGCGGTACTTGCCTTCGGGGGTCACCTTGTCCCCCGACATGCTCTTCTGGGCCATCCAGTTGGCTCCCAGGTCCGCCTCGTAGCGCTTCTTGAGCCGGCCGTCATAGTAGAGATAACAGGTGTGGTTGCTCTTGTCCACAATGACCGCGTAGCTGTTCTGGCGCGCCGAGACCTCCACCGTCTCCCGCGCCCACTTGCTCCAGCGGTCCCCGTTGCCCTGCAAGTACTTGGCGATGTAGCTGCCGGTCTTTTCGCGCACGCTGTTAATGGTCTGTGCCGCCTCCAAAAGCTTTTGTTCGGCCGGGTCCAGGTAGTCCTTGCGCAACTGATCCTCGGCCACATGCAGGGTGATCTCGGCCTTGGTGAGGCGCCGATTCTCCCCCCGCCGCGAGGGGAGGCCCCGGGTGCTCTGGAAGGCGTCCTTCAGGTTGGCGCTGAGGGCCTGAAACTCGGCCTCCAGTTTCTCCCGGCGCGCCTTGCGGGCTTCGAGGGCCGCGGTAAGGGCGGCCTGAGCCTGGTGCGAGGCGGCCAGGGCCGCGGAAAAGGCCGGGGTGTAGTCCCGCATCGGCTCGAACCACTCCCCCTGTTCGCTGCGGATCTTGCGGTAGGAGGCGTCGAGGGAATCCTTGGCGGCCCCGAGGAGGTCGGGGGCGTAATGGGCCGCGCCCTCCTCTTCGGCGTAGACGATATCGCGGTTGGCGAGCTCCAGGGTGTGTTTGGGCGGCACGGCGCAGGCCGAAAGCCAGGCGCCGGCGGCCAGCCAGACCCAGGCACTAGGGCGGGACCGGATGGTCGAGGGCATGTGAATCCGCAAAGTGAAACGGTTCGGGACCAGGGGACTGTGGGGTGTATTTTTGCCGTTGGAACGGGGGTGGTTAGTAAGGTAAAAGGGCGCCCTCCAAATGTCAAAACCTTTTGCTCCCAAACCCATCAGGAGAGCCCCGCGCACTGGAAAGCCTCCTCCCTGGCCCGCAGCATCAGGGCCGCGTCGCCGGCCAGGTCGGCCACCGTCAATTCGGAAAGCCCGGCCTGGCGCAGGCCCAACACCTCCCCCGGCCCCCGCAGTTCCAGGTCGCGGCGGGCGATCTCGAAGCCGTCCTGGGTCTGGCACAAAACTTCGAGGCGCTCGGCCTCCCCGGCGGTCTGGCTGCCTGCGATCAGGATGCAATAGGACTGCTGGGCCCCCCGCCCCACCCGCCCGCGCAACTGGTGCAACTGGGCCAGGCCGAAACGCTCGGCGTGCTCGACGATCATCACCGTGGCGTTGGGCACGTCCACCCCCACCTCCACCACCGTGGTGCAGACCAGGGCCTGGATTTCCCCGGCCTTGAAGGCCCGGGCCACCCGGTTTTTCTCCTCAGGGCGCAGTTGCCCGTGCAAGAGCCCCAGGGAGAAACCCCTGAGGGGCCCCTCCTTCAGTTCTGCCAAACCCTCGCTGGCCGAAATGACCGCCAGCCTTTCCGATTCCTCCACCAGCGGGTAGACGATGTAGACCTGCCGACCTTGGCGGATCTGGTCGGCGGCGAATTCGCGGATCTGGGGCCGCCGCTCCGGCCCGCGCAGGGCCGTGCGCACCGGCTGGCGGCCGGGGGGCAGCTCGTCCAGCGCCGAGGTTTCCAGGTCGCCGTACAGGGCCAGGGCCAGGGTGCGGGGGATGGGAGTGGCGGTCATCACCAGCAGGTGGACCCCCGGCCCTTTGCGCTGCAACTCCTCGCGCTGGGCCACCCCGAAGCGGTGCTGCTCGTCCACCACCGCCAGCCCCATCCCTGCGAACTCCACCCCACCCTGGATGAGGGCATGGGTGCCTACCACCAGCGGGGCCGCCCCCGAGGCGATGGCGGCCAGCGCGGTGCACCGTTGGGCCGCCGGCATCCCGCCCACCAGCAACTGCACCTCCACCCCCAGGGGGCGGGCCAGGGCGGCCAGGGTGGCGGCGTGTTGTTCGGCCAGGATCTCGGTGGGGGCCATCAGCGCGGCCTGAAACCCGGCCTCCACGGCTTGGAGCATGGCCAGGAGGGCCACCAGGGTCTTACCCGAACCTACGTCCCCCTGGAGCAGCCGGCACATGGGCAGGGCCTGCTCCAGGTCCGCGGCGATCTCCCCGGCTACCCGGCGCTGGGCCCCGGTCAACGCAAAGGGCAGGCCCTCCAGCAGGGCAGGGACCAGGCGGCGGCTGGGGGGCAGGGGCGGGGCCTTTCCCTGCCGGCGGGCCAGGCGGCGGTGGGCCAGGCGGGTCTGGAGGGCGTAACACTCGTCAAAGGCCAGGCGGCGGCGGGCCTGGACCATCTCCTCCCAGGTGCGGGGGAAATGCACCTGGCGCAGGCTTCCGCCCAGTTCGGCCAGTTCCAGCCGCTGCCGCGCCGCGGCGGAGAGGGGGTCGGGCAACCCGGCGGCGCACTCCTCCAGGGCGGCGCGGACCAGCCGGCGGAAACCCCGGCTGCGCAGCCCCTTCTCCTTCATGTCGGCGCTGGTGGTGTAGAGGGGGATGATCCCCCCGGTGTGTAGTAGTTCCGGTTCGCCGGCGTTGGCGACAAACTCGCATTCGGGGTGTGTCAGTTGCGGCCGGCCTTGGAAATGCTCCACCCTGCCGCTGAGGGCCAGGGTATCCCCCTCCTCAAAGTGGCGTTGCAGGTAGCGGGCGCCGTGGAACCATACGCAGGCAATCTCCTCGGTGCCGTCCTCGACGACGAGCACGAAACGGGGCCGCGCCCCCGGGATGAAGCGCTTGTGCCGCACCTGCCCGATCAGGGTCACCTCCTGGCCGGGGGGGATCTGGGCGATGGGCAGGATGAGGCTGCGGTCCAGGTAGCGCCGGGGAAGGTGATAGAGCAGGTCCCGGATGGTGTGGATACCCGCCTCCCCCAAGACCGCGGCCCGGCGGGCCCCCACCCCCCTTAACTCCGAGACCGAGCGGTCCATTCCCGCCTCAGGCTTCATCGGGCCTCAGATACTGTTAAAGATAAATATACCATATAATATCAAATAGCACTACTTATTTTTCCGTTTCTGCCGATCTGTAGAATGCGAGTCTTTGGGATTGCTGGGGAGCACTAACGAGGAGGATCTGCGATGAAGCCTGGCCGCCGCACCCCCGACCTGCCCGACCCCCTGCGGCTCGGGACCCGGTTCCTGTTGTCCTTTGAAGGCACCGAAGCCACCGGTCCCCCGTACCACGGCCGGCTCCAGGACCTGGGGGCGGACGGCTCCCTGTGCATCGACGCCCCGGCCCACTACCAGCCCCGGCGCGGCACCCTGGTGACCCTCCATAGCCTCGACACCGCCAAATGCCATTTCGCCAGCGAGGTCATCGGCTACAACCGGCTTCAGGGCCGGCTGCCGGTCTTGCTGGTCAAGCCACCCCGCCCCATAGAGGCCCAGGCCCCGCCCCGGCCCCCCGCCCGCTCGGCCTTCCGCATCGCCGCCTGTCTGCGGGCCGAAGCCACGTGGCTAGAGGAAGAAAAGAAAGCCGCCGCGCCCGGAGTGCTGGCCAATCTCAGCGGCGGGGGGGCCCAGCTCTTCCTGTGGCGGCGGCCCGCCGCCAGCCAGCTCGCCCTCGAAATGGCCCTGCCCCAGGAGTTCGTCGAGGCGGCTGCCCGCCGCCACCTCACCCGCAATGGCCCCACCCTGACCAGCACCGCCCTCTTCCGCGAGCTGTTCCGCAACACCTGCGAGCGGATTCGCCACAGCTTTGCCGCGGTGAATACGCACATCGTCCACGTGGAGACCCGCCAGACCCCGCAGGGGCCGGTATACGGTATCTCGCTGGCCTTCACCGCCCCCCACGAGGGCTGTTTCCGCCTGGTCTCCTACCTCGAAAGACAGGCCATCCGCAAGGGTGTTACCCGCGATTTCGGGGCCGCCGCCACTCCGGGGCTGGCCAAGGTGGCCTGAGCCGGTTCAGCTTGACAGCGGCGGTGGGGCGGGCGTACTTTTGGTCACCCCCTCCCGACTCCTTCCCGTCCACTCCGAGGTCAGATGGTCCCTGCGCGCACCGGTTTCGCCCCATATCTTTTCGGCGCTATCTCGCTGGAGCGGCCGCCCTTCTTCTACGCCTACGGGGGCATGTGGCTGCACCTGCTACTGGGCCTGGTGCTGGTGCCGATGCTGGCCTTGCCCTTCCTCGACTCGCTCAGCGCGGTGGTAATCGCGAGCCTCAGCCTGGGCATCATCGTCTACAGCGTGCTGGCCCGCGAGTACGGCCTGCTCATCAACGTCCTGTCCTACGGATTATCGCTGGTCCAATTCACCCCGCTGCGGGGCCAACACGCCCCGCTGATGACGGCGGCCATCCTCATCGCCGTGGCCTCCTGCTACCTCATCCTCAGCCAGCAGTACCGCCGCTACATAAAAGAGGTCTTCGGCGGCGAGCACGGCATCCCGATGTGGATCGCCGGGCTCGCCCTGCTGGTGCTCATCACGCTCTTCCTCTACGGCCTCACCCTGGTCAACTCCTAGCGGATCTTCAGCGTCGCCAGCCCGCACAGGGCCAGGATGCCGGCCACGATCCAGAAGCGGGTGACGATCTTGGTATGGCCAGACCCTGGGCCTGGAAATGGTGGTGTACTGGCGAGCGGTAGAAAAAGCGCCGGCCCAGCCACTTGATGCCGATCTTCTCTTGCACCAGCACCGAAAACGCCTCCCCCACGAAGACCCCCCCCACGATCAGAAACAGGAACTCCTGCTTGATCAGCACCGCCACCGTGCCCAAAAGGCCGCCCAGGGCCATGGAGCCGGTGTCCCCCATGATCACGTTGGCCGGATAGGAATTGAACCACAGGAATCCCAGGCAGGCGCCAAAGACAATGGAGCAGATCACCGCCACCTCGCCAGCCCCCGGCAGGAAGGGGTAGATGAGGAACTCGGCGATGCGGATATTGCTGCACACGTAGGCAAAGATCCCGAAAACCGCCACCACAAAGGCCACCGGCACCACGGCCAGCCCGTCGAGGCCGTCGGCCAGATTGACCGAGTTGGAGATGGCGATCACGGTGAAAATGGCAAAAGGCACATACCCCCAGGAAAGATCCAACACTGGCGCCTTGAGGAAGGGCAGGTAGAGCTGGGTGGCCACCCCTGCCGGCAGGGGCGAGGCGGCTTCGAGCACGTAGAAAACCCCAAAGACCAGCCCGTAGGCGAACTGGAGGATCAGCTTGGCCCGCTCGGACAGCCCCCGGTCGCTGCTGCCGTGGCGCACCTTCAGGTGGTCGTCCACCGCCCCCAGCCCGGCGAACCAGACAAAGCCGCCCAGGCACCACAGGGCAAAGGGATTGTAGAGCTTGCACCACAGCACGGCGGCCAGGAGCACCGCGGCGATGATCAGCCCGCCCCCGTAGGTCTTGGTCTGGTGTTCGCCGGTGGGGCACTGGGCGTAGCTACGCACCACATCGCGCTGGCCGCGGCGGTAGAAGCGCAGGATGAGCCGGCCGCCGAAGGCGATGGTGAAGAGCAGGGCGGTGATGGCCCCGGCGATGGCACGGAAGCTGATCGAGTTTAGCAGCCGCAGGAAGGACAGTTCTTCGAAGTGGTCGAAAAGGTAGTTACCCAGGTAATAGATCACGCGCCCTCCTCACTGCTGGCCGGCCTGGTTGCTGGGCTGCTGCCACTCCTGGAGCTGCTGGTTGAGTTCGGCCACCAGCTGCCGCAGGTTTTCCTTCAGGGGAAACTCGGGTTTGAAGTAGGGCGACATCGCCAGGATCTGCTCCACCCGCTGCCCCAGCGCCGCCGGATCGATCACCCGGCGCTGGAGCAGGCGCCGCAAAGCCCCCACCACCTCCTGGCGGAACTGCCAGTTGGCATGCAGGTAAAAAGGCTCCAGCCGTGACAGGATCTGGGGCCGCACCGCGGCGCTGCCCAGCGCCCGCAGGGCCTGCACCACCACCCCGGCCCGGGGGTCATCTAGCGCCGCGACCAGGGCGTCTTCGAGCCGCTCGCCGGCGGGGAAAAGCTCGCCCAGGACCTGGGCGGCGGCGGCCCGCACCTCAAAGTAGGGGTCCTCGCGCAGGGCGCAGAGCAGGGACTCCTCCACCGCCGGCTCGCTCACCCGCAAGAGGCGGAGGCCCTGCTCGACGATGTTGCGGCGCAGGATGCCCACATGGCGGAAATCCCCCCCGCAGCAGCGCCGCAGCCAGTTGACCCGGCGGCGATCCCCCAGCATGGCCAGGAGCAGGGGCAGGCGCTGGCGGTATTGCAGATGTCCGGCCAGCTTAACCCCTGCGTTGCGCCGCCCCAACGGAATCTCGTACCACTCCTCCGAGGCCAGCAGCCTGTCGGCCTGGTAGCGCAGGTACGCGAGTTCCGCGGCGGCCAGGCGCGGCACCCCCCCCACCTCGCGCAACTGCTGCTGCACCTGCCGCAGCAGGGCGTTGGGGTCGGCCGGCGGGCCCTGATGGCGCTCGGGGAATTCCAGGTTCAGCGGGGGCGGCCTCTTCCCCACGGCCAGGCCCTCGATCTCGCGCAGGATGAGTTCCAGGCTGTCGCGGCGCACACAGGCGCGGGCCGCCGCCCCCATCTGGCGGCGCAGTTGGGGGGCGGCCACAAGCTCTAGCACCCGGCCGGCCAGGCGCTGCCCGTCCAGGCGCGACATCACCTGCCCCTCTGCCCAGAACGCCTCCTGGTAGAACACCTGGGCCGCCCCCGCCCTCTCCAGCTCGCGGGCGTTGAGGGCCTGGTGGTCCTCTGCGGCGGTGACCAGGGGCACGATCAGGGCCGGCAGCCCACAGGCGCAGACCTCGGTTAGGGTGCCCGCGCCCCCCCGGCAGATGACCAGATCCGCAGCGGCGTAGGCGTCCTGGATGTTCTCCATGTAGTCGAAGCGGCGGTACCAAGCCGAGGTGTCGCCGGTGATCCCCTGGGCCTCCAGTTGCCGCTGGGTATCGGCCACCGCCCGGTAATCCCCCCCCTCGTAGCGGCCAGTGATGTGCAGCACCAGCAGGTCGGGTTCCCCCCGCCAGCGGGGCAGGGCCTCGACCAGGGCCTCGTTGATCGCCCGCGAGCCCCCCGAGCCGCCAAAGGCCAGCACCACCCGGGCCCCCTCGGGGATACCCAGGCGCCGCCGGCCCTCCTCGCGCCGGGCCTCCAGCACCTCGCGCCGCACCGGGTAGCCCACCACCGCCACCCGCCGCATGTCGAACCAGCGCCCCGCCTGCTCAAAGGCCACCCCGATGCGGTGGGCCAGCCGCCCGCCCAGTTGGTTGAGCAGCCCCGGAAAGGCATTGGGTTCGTAGAGGAAGGTCTTGGCGCGGGAGAGCCCCACCTTGCCCAGCAGGCCGGCGGCCAGCACGATGGGGGCGCTGACGTAGCCGCCGGTGGCGATGATCAAGTGGGGCCGGAAGCGCAGCAGGATGAACAGGGCTTTGAGCAGGCCCACGCTCAGGACCAGCCCAAAGACTAGCAGGGCCCAGGGCGAGTGCGAACGTGGGAAGGGCCGGGCGTGCACAAAGCGCAGCGGATAACCCCGGCCCGGCACCACCCGGGCCTCCAGCCGGTCTCGTGCCCCGACGTAGAGAAAATCGGCCTCCGGCTGGGCCAACCGAATTTCGTCGGCGATGGCCAGGGCCGGGTATACATGGCCGCCGGTCCCGCCGCCGGTAAGCAGGTATCTCAATCCAGGTGCTCCAGGGAACAATGCAGAGGAGGCAGGCAGGGGGAAGGTACGACGGGCGGGTCAGGGGCCCATGACCCAATTATAGGCACAAGTCCCGCCCCCGACAAGCAGCCCCTCAGGCCTAAAGTGCCTCCACGCTCTGGGCAGGCAACCACCCGCCCAGGCCGCCGGGCAGACGCACCAGCACCCAGTCACCCTCGCGGCGTGCCAGCTCCAGGCAGGCCCCTTCGCGGACGGCGAACACCGCCGGCTGTTCCGGCCCTGGGCCGCTGCGGGCGTTGAGTTCGGCGGCCAGCACCACCACCTGGGGCCGGGTCTCGCCGTAGACCCTGGCGCCCAGATAACCACCCGCCGCCACCGCCACCGCCGCGCAGCCGATCAGCGCGGCCAGCTGCCATCCTCCCGCCCAGGCCCCCCGCCACAGGCGCCAGCCGCCCAGGCCGCAGGCGGCGAGAAAGAAGAGGCTGAAGGCCAGGCACAACTCGTCAAGGGTGGGAAAGAGGTATAACTCCTCCAGCCACTGCCCCGCCCCGCCGCGCGGGCTGGTCTGGTCGAAGCGCAGGGCCTCGGCCAGGCGCAGGTTGGCGCGGACCTCAGAATCGCGGGGGGCCAGGCGCTGGGCCCGCTTGTACCAGAGCACCGCCTCCCCCAACCGGCCGGCCTTGAAACAGGCGTTGCCCAGGTTGTAGTACGCCCGAGGGTCCTGCACCCCGGCGGCCACCACCTCCAGGTATTGGTCGCGGGCCTGGGGGTACTGCCCCTGGCGGTAGTACTCGTTGCCCCTGTTAAAGGCCCCCACCAGGTCGGTCTGGGCCCAGGCCGGCCCCCCCAGCCAGCAGACGAGCAGCAACAGCCAGCGGCTCATCCCTGCTGCTCCAGGGCGGCCAGCAGTTCGGCGGCCCTGACCTGGACCTGGGCCATCTGCTCAGCCGGGTGAGCGGCGGGGGCAAAGCGGGCAAAGTCGCAGGTGGCCAGCAACTCCTCGACCTGCGCCACCAGGGCCGCGGGCACCCCCCGCTCGGCCAGCAGTTGGGCGCGGACCTGGCTGGTGAGCCCGGCGGCGGGCCTTTCGAGCCGGTCGGCCAGGAGGGCCAACAGGGCCCGCTGGATCTCGGCATGGAAGGTCGGGCTGTCGCCCTGGGCCAGAAGCTGGGCGGCCAGGCGCAGCCGGTTTCCGGCCTCGCCCCGGGCCCGCCGCCGCCGCACCAGGGAAGGATCGCCCTCGCGGCGCTGGCGCCGGCGGCGGTGGAGCAGCAGTCCCAGGCCGGCCAGGGGCAGGGCCACCTGCACTCCCCAGAACAGGGCGCTGCGGTGCAGTTGCAGGGGCGCGGAAAAAGCCTGGAGGTCGGGCTGGAGGGGCTGGAGTTCCTGGCCCGCCGCCAGCGCCGCCTGCCCGGTTCCCCCGGCCAGGTCCGGGGCAAGGCCACCCTGCACCTCCAGGCGGATGGGCGCCGATTGCAGGGTGCGGTACTGGCGCTGGGCGGGGTCAAAGAAGGCAAAGCTGACCGGGGGAAGCTCCTGGACCCCGCCCCCCTGGGGGATCAGGATGTATTCGAAGCGGCGGGTGCCTCCGTACCCGGTCTTCTCCACCCTCTCCTTGGATTCGGACTTGGGCTCGTACACGGTGAAACCGGGCAGGCTGCCCAGAGAGGGGGCCTCGATGGCATTGATATTCCCTTCGCCGCTGACCTCCACCACCAGGGTCACCGGATCGCCGGCAGCCACCACCAGGGGCTGGGCCCTGGCCTGGAGGGTGTAGCGGCCCACCGCGCCGCTGAACTGGGGCGGGCGGCCTGCCTGGGGCAGGGGCAGCACCTCGATGCGCAGCGGCTCGGAGGCCACCACCACCGACTGCCCACGGCCCCCGAAGGGGTCGTCGAGGAAATCCCACATGCTGGTCCTGCCTCGCTGGGAAACCAGCTTGCAGGAGATGGCCAGGGGGGCCACCTGGTGTAGCCCGTCGCTAGTGGGGTAGATGGCCATCAAGCGCAGGGGAGCCACCTGGAAATCCACCCCGCCGATGGCTTCCACCTTGGGGCTGAGCTGTTGGGCCACGTACAGCTCCTTGGCCCAGAAACCGGCGTAGTCGGGCAACTCCCGGAACCCCACACTGGTGATGGGGTAGCGATAGCAGAGCTGGTACTCCAGCACCACCTGCTGCCCCACGTAGACCTTCTGGCGGTCGGCCCGGACGCGGACAAAGAGGTTGTCCTCCAGGCCCTCCGACCCGGCCCCTGTGGGCGCCCCCTGCTGGCGGGCCGCGCCGGCCACCACCTCCACCTCGATGGCCCGGGTTTGATAGGTCTGGCCGCCGATTTCGATGCGGGCCGGCCCCAGGCGCAGCTTGCCGGCCCGCCGGGCGGTGAGGGAATAGCTCAGCTCGCGGGTGAAGGTGGTGCGGAAGTTGACCATCTCCACCCGGGTGCTGATGGAGGGCCCCTCGACGTAGAACTCGCTCAGGTCCAGCTCGGGGGCCGGCACCTGGGCGAGGTTCTCGTCGGAGATGATGCTGAGGGTGAAGAGAATGGCCTCGCCCTGACCCACCCGGGCACGGTTGGCGTTCGCCTCGAAGCGGATCTGCGCCGCCTGCGCGGCGGCGGCCAGCAAGAGCCCCAGCCACAGTGCGGTCTTCATCTCACCAATCCTTGCCCCGGTACGCCTGGGTCCCGCGCTGCCGGCGCTGCTGGGCCTGTTTCTCGCGGTCCCGCATCGCGTCCAGCAACTGCTCGGCCTCCTCGCGGTCCATGCGGTTGCGCTGGCCGGTGCGCTGGTTCCTCCCCTGCCCCTGGGGCTGCTGTTGTTGTTGCTGATCCTGCTCCTGTCCTCGTTGCTGCTCTTGTTGCTGGCCCTGCTGTGGTTGCGGTTGCTGCTGTTGGTCCTGTTGCGGCCTCTGTTGCGGCCTCTGTTGCTGCCCCTGCTGCTGCCCCTGCTGCGATTGCCGGTCCTGCTCTTGGCCCTGCTGGGACTGCTGCTGTTGCTGCTCCTGCTGCTTGGCCAGGGCCAGCTCGAGATTGGCCTTGGCCTCCTGGTCCTGCCAGTCGTGTTCGAGGGCCTGCCTATACGCATCGACGGCCTGCTGGTACTGTTGCTGCTGGAAATGGGCGTTGCCCAGATTGTAGAATGCGCGGGCCTTCAGCCCCTCGTCCCCCCCCGCCGTCGCCGCGTCGAACTCGGCGGCGGCCCCGGCGTAGTCGCCGGTCTTGAACAGCGCGCTGCCGGCGTTGTAGTTGAGGGACTTCTCCTCCGGGGCCTCGACCTGGGCCTGGCGGTAGAGTTGCAGGGCCTCCTCGAAATGGCCCTCCTCGTAAAATTTTTTGGCCCTGGCGCTCTTGTCGGCGGCCCCCTCGTCGATGGGAGCCGCCCCGGCCGCCCCCAGCCAGAGCAAGGCCAGGAGCCAAACACCCAACCCCTTCATGCGAACCTCCCCCGCCATTGGCCCGGCCGCCGCCGGCCCTCGGGCCACAGGGCCTCGGCCAGGAAACACAGGAACGCCGGAAGCAGGCACCACTGGAAACGCTCCTCGTAGCGGGTGAAACGCGCCGCCCCGAACTCGCCCTGGTCCATCTGGCCCAGGTACTCGCGCAGCCGCCCCACCTCGCCGCCCCCCAGGGTGCTCTGGAAGTAAGCCCCCTCGCCGGCCTGGGCCACTTGCTGCAAGGTCCGCTCGTCGAGACGACTCTTGACGTAGTTCCCCTCCTCGTCGCGGTGGTACCCCTTGAGATCGGGGATTAGCTCCCCCGCCGGAGTGCCCACCCCCACGGCGAAGATCCTGACGCCCCCGCCCGCCGCCTCCCTGGCGGCTCCCACCGCATCCCCCAGGTGGTTCTCCCCGTCGGTAAAAAGGATGATGGCCTGGCCGTGGACCTCGCCCTCGGGCAGGCTGCGGGCGGCCAGGCCGATGGCGTCACCCAGGGCCGTGCCCTGCACCGGTGCGACCTGGGTGTCGGCCAGATCGAGGAACAGCTGCAAGGCCCCGTAATCGACAGTTAGGGGGCACTGGACAAAGGCGTGACCGGCGAAGACCACCAGGCCCACCCGGTCGCCGTCAAGCTGGTCGAGCAGTTCGGCAACCTGGTGCTTGGCCCTTTCGAGCCGGCTGGGCTTGACATCAGAAGCTAGCATACTGCGCGACACGTCCAGGGCCACCATCACATCCACCCCACGGCGCTTGCCGATCTCGGTGCGGGCCCCCCACTGGGGGCCGGTCAGGGCCAGGATGAGGAAGAGGGTCCCGGCCAAAAGCAACAGGGGCCGCCCGTAGCGCCTGGCCGCACCCCCGCCCTCCATCAGCCGAGGCAGCATGGCCTGGTGGGCGAAGCGGGCCAGGGCCCGGCGCCGGCGGTGCCCCGCCCAGGCCAGAAAGAGGGCCAGCAGGGGCAGGAGCAGCAAGAGCCAGAAGAGGTCATGGGCGGCAAAACGCACAGGAGGCTCCTCTTAGGGTATGCGGCGGAAGCGGGTGTTGGCCAGGGCCAGTTCCAGCAGGAAGAGCAGCAGGCCGGGCCACAGGAGATAGGCGTAGCGATCGGCGTAATCCACCCGCACCTGGTCCTTGATCGGACTGGTCTCCAACTCGGCGATCTCGCGGTAGATCTCCTGGAGCTTCTCGCGGCTGGTGGCGCGGAAGTAGCGCCCGCCAGTGCGGCGGGCCACCTCCTGCAGAGCGGCCTCGTCGAACTCGGCCCCCTGGGCCCGGCCAAAGAGCCGGGGCGAGGCCAGAGTGGCCTGGTTGCTACCCACCCCGATGGTATAGACCCGGATACCCACCGCGGCGGCCGCGTCCGCAGCGGTCAGGGGCTCCACCTCACCGGCGTTGTTCACCCCATCGGTGAGCAACACCACCACCTTGCTCTTGGCCTGGGAATCGCGCAGCCGGTTGCAGGCGTTGGCCAGGGCCATGCCGATGGCCGTGCCGTCCCAGGAGTCGTCGGCGATCTGGATGCTCTGGACAAAGCTGAGGAGGATGTCGTAGTCCAGGGTGAGGGGGCACTGGGTGAAACTCTCCCCGGCAAAGATCACCAGCCCCAGCCGGTCGCTCTGGCGCCCGCGGATGAACTCGGCCACCACTTCCTTGGCGATCTCCAGACGGTTGCGGGAGCCCAGATCCCTGGCCTCCATGCTGGAGGATACGTCGAGGGTGAGCAGGATGTCCACACCCTCGGCCGACAGCTCGCGGCGCTCCCGGCCGGCCTGGGGCCTGGCCAGGGCCACGATCAGACAGGCCAGCCCCAAGAGCCGGAAGGCGATGAGGCAGTGGCGCAGGCGGGTCCACAGGGTGGGGCCGGCCGCGGCCAGCACCCCCACGTCGGAGAAGCGCAGGCCCCCGCCGGGCCGGCGCAACTGCGCCAGGTAGCGGTAGAGCAGCAGAGGCAAAAGCAGGAGCAGGAGCAGCCACTCGGGGTCGGCAAAACGCAAATGGGCCATCTCCCCCTTAGCAGGCGCTCGCCGGGGCGCTCTCCTGGGCCCGGCGGGCGGCTTCGGCCTCGGCGGCCAGGGTCAGGCCCCGCCGCACGATGGCCTTGCCCTCCTCGGGGGCCTGGCGGGCCTCCTCCGGGCCGGGGGTAAAGCGGGCAAACTTGACCAGGTCCGCGGCGCCGAGGAAGGATTCGATCTGGGTTGCCAGTCCGGCCTCGCAGCCGCTGGCCCGCAGCGAGGCGGCGATCTCGACAGTGGTCCGCTCCATAGCCTCGATGCCCATCCGGTCCTCCAGGAAGCGGCGCAGGGTCTCGGCCAGGAGGGAGTAATAGACCTTGGTCCCGCCCACCTCCAAGAGCCCCATCCCGGCGATGCGGCTGAACTCGGCCAGGTAATCCTTGGGCGGAGGAGGGGGAGGCGGGATCGCCGGGCGCTGGCGGCGGCGCAGCCACCAGTACAAGCCGCCGGCCGCCGCCAGGGCGGCCAAGGCCCCGATCAGTCCCCAGGCCCAAGCCGGCAGGCCGCTGCCCAAATCCACTGGTCCCTTGATGTCACGCAGTTCCTTGTCCCCCTCCGGGCGCACCCGGAGCACTTCCACTGTTAGGGGGGCAGTGGCCAGTTTCAGGGTATCGCCGCCGGTCTGGACCAGGGCGATCTCCAGTGAGGGCAGGCGATGGGTTCCGGGCCGGTAGATCCGCAGTTCGTAGCGGTGGACCTCCGCCACCTCGCCGCCCTCAGCAACGGGAGGCAAAGGGGCTTCGGGGCGGACCGTGAAATCCCCAAGTAAGGCGGGGACTGGGGGCAGCAGGGGCCGGGCGCCCTGCGGGTAGCGCAGCCGCAGTTCCAGGTGCAGAGGGTCCCCCACCCGTACCTGCGCCGTGTCGAGGCGGGCCTCCGCCGCGGGGGCCGCCAGCGCGGGCAGCGCCCCGGCCAGCCAGAGCAGCGCCCACCAGCCCATCACTGCCCCGCCGGCGGCGCTTCCGTCGCTGGGGACTGGACCACGTCCCCCAGTTGGAGGTCCAGGTCCTTGAGCAGCGAGGGGGCCACCCGGTAGACCTCCGGGTCGCCGCTGCGGCTCAGGTACACCTGGCCGCCCCGCTCGCCCAGTTTCACCTCCAGCACCGTCTGGCTGCCTGCCCTCAACACCACCCGCAGCCGCGGGTGGTCGAGCCCGTACTGCCCCGCCGGCGCCGGCCCGGCGAATTCCTCCACCTCCACCCCCGCCAACTGGCTGAGCAGGTTGCTGAACTTCCACGACTTGGCCGGGCCGCGCTGGGGAGCCTCCAGGGACCAGGTCCCCGCGGTGTCCACGACCGCAGCCAACATCTGGCCGGGGCCTTGCAGTTCGATGTGATCCACCTGGTCGGCGGCGAACACCAGCGGTTTGCGGTTGCGCAGGGCCGCGGCCGGCTGGCCCAGTTCCCTGACCAGGGTCGAATCGAGGGTGAACACCGCCGGCCGGCTGAGGTCCTGGGCGTAGTACTCCCCGCCCGGGGCCGGCGCGCCCACCCGCAGGCGCTTCTCGGCCCGCTCGTCCCCCAAAAGCAGCGAGACTTCCACGCTGGGCGCGTCCAGCCCGTACTGGGAAGGAGGGGCGGATTCGGCGGCGATGGACTCGATCCGGGCCTGGTGCAGGCGGTCGAGCAGGTCCTTCACTGCCTGCTCGTCGGCCGGGGCCGGGGCCGGGGCCAAAAGCCGCCAGCCCTCGGCCAGGGCCAGGGCCACCCGCTCCTGCGGGCGGTTCAAACGCAGCTCCCGCACGGCCGCCGGCTCAAAGGCCAGCACCCGGCGGTCCCGCAGGTCGAAGAGCCCCTTGGCGAGGTTGTCGTACCGCCAGGCCTGCACGGTGAAGATCTCGGGGTTGTCGCCCCGCTGCTGCACGTACACGAAGCGCTCTGTGGGGCTGTCGGCTCCCCACCAGATGGTGTCGATGCTCCCCGAGGCCGTCTCCACCGCCACCTTGAGGCGGGGGGCATGCAGGCGGTACTTCTGGGCCAGCCCGGGATCATCCCGGACCTTGTCGGCCTCCTCGACCACCTTGTCCCGCTCGCACTCGCGCAGGTTGCGCAGGTAGCGGTCCACTGCCTCCTGGTCGGCCTCGCATTCCACCGGCGCCTTGAGCCACCAGCGGTCCTGCACCTTTTCGAGGACGATCAGGGTGTCGATGCGGTCGATGGTGAGGCGTCGCACCTCGCTTTCGGCGAAATCGGCCAGTTCCTTGGCCTTGTCCGCCTCGGCCTTGCGCTCCTCGCCGCCCCTGATCTCGTAGAAGTAGACAAAGGCCGCCAGGACCGAAAAGATGATTCCGATGATCAGATTGGTCTTCAGGCGCATCGCCTATCCCTCCCGCTCGGCGCCAAAGGCTTTCTTGATCCACACCAGCACGCAGGCATTGGCCACCCACAGGGCGGCGCAAAGCAACTGCAAGGTGTCAATGGGGATGGCCACAAAGCCCACCCCCGCATTGGCCACCGCCAGCCCCAAGGCCAGCACCCAGGCCAGGGTCAGCCGCCGGAAGAGGCCGTAGCTGGCCGCCCCGCAGAGCAGGGCCAGGAGCAGGTAGCCCTGGCCGCGCGGGGCGCTGGCCTCGCTCAGGCCGATGACCGCCTGCACAAAATAGAAAACCCCCGCGCCGATGTAGTTGTACATCAGCCAGGTGACAAACCCCGTCGCGTAGGTCTGGTACCCCCGGCGCAGCATCATCAGCACCCCGGAAAGGGCCACCGCAAAGGGCAGGATGAAGACCGAGACCCACAACACCACCGTCCCCTGGTTGCCGATCAGGTTGATGGGGTTGAAAGGAGGCTCCTTGGCGGTGATCTCCAGCCGGTCCTCCCCCTCGCCCAGCCAGGCGAAGCTGCTGGCCAGCAACTCGCCGTTGGCCTGCTGGCCAAAGTACTGGTTGGTGGCAAAGTCCGAATCGCCAAAGACCACCAGCCGGGTCTTCTCCTCGGGGTGGGCGCCGCTGTCGGCCTCGGCCTTCACCGCCACCCCCAGGGACAGGGGGCCCTGCAGATCCCGGGCCGGGTCGAACTCCACCTGGCCGCCGCCAGCCCCGGTGATGGGCCCCAGGTCCGACTCGCCCCAACTGCTGCGGTGGGTGAAGACCAGGGGTGTCTGGTCCGGGCCGGGCCGGCCGCTCAGGCCCACCGAGCGGGTCAGGGGGTAGAAGCTCATGGCCCCCTGGGCGAGGCGGGCAGTGATGGGGTGTTCGCCGTACTGCACCACCACCGGCACCGAGACGTCGGCCCCCAGCATCTGGCCGATGCCACTCAGATCGACGACGAAGTCCTGGCCCAGCTTCACCCCGTACTCAGCGAGCAGGCCCTCCAGGCCGGTGGGCGGCCCTGGGTCCAGCAAGAAGAGGGCGCCGCGCCCCTTGCTGAAGTGGGCGCGCAGGGCTTGGACCTCCCCCGGCGCCAAGGGCTGCTTGGGCCCCACCACCGCCACCAGGGTGGCGTCCTCGGGCGCGCCGCCCGCCAGGCTCAGGCCCTCCTCCACCTGGAAGTTCATCTCCTTGAGCCGGCCCCCCAGCATGCTGAAGCCCTTGCCATCGACCTGGGCCAACTGCCCTTCCCCGTGGCCGGCGGTGAAATAGACCTTGCGCTCCTCGGCTTTGAGCGCCCGCTGAATGGCGTTGCTAAGGGCCTCCTCGCTCTGGGCGGTGATCTTCTCGCTGCGCACCTTGCCCTCGCCGCTGACCTCCACCACCGAGGTCCCCCGCTCCCGCACCCCCTGCTGCTTGACCTCCAGGGTGTGTTTCTGCGGGTCGAGCACCTCGTAGTCGAAGCGCTTGGAGGCGTACTTGTACTGGTCCATCACCTCCTGGAAGCGCACCCCCTCGGTCTTGGCCATGAAGGTCTTGACCGCCACGTAGCGGTCCTGCTCCTCCACCCGGTCTAACAGGCGGTGGGTGTCCTCAGAAAGGGTGAAGAGTTGGTCGGCGCTCAGGTCGAAGCGGACGTGGTAGCGGTCGCCGATGAAGTTGACCAGCCCCACCACCCCCAGCGAGAGCACCACCCCCAGGCCGGCGGCGCTCAGCTCAGCCAGGTTCCAGCGGCCCTTGCGCGAGACCACCAGCACCCCGGCCACCGCCACCGCCAGGGGGTAGAGCACCACCGTCAGCCAGAAGACAAAGTCCGACTGCCCCTCCGTCAGGGCGATGGGGCTGTAGCCCGGCTCACGGGGCCGGATGGAAATCAGGCTCTCGTCCTCGGCCAGCCAACTGATGGCGTTGAGGGCCAAATCGCCGTTGCCCTGTAAATCGAAGAAGCGGTTGCTGGCGAAGTCGGCGTCGCCGAAGACCACCAGCCGGCCGCCCCCCTGGCCGGCGTCCACGGCCAGGGCCAGGGCCAGGGGGCCGGCCCGGTCCATCCCCTCGTCCAGTTTCACCGTGCGGGTGCCCCCGGCCTGGAGCACCCCCAGGTCGGTCTCGGCCCAGCCCTGCTCGCTGGTCTTGACCAACTCTACCCCGTTCAGCCCGGGCCGCTGGGCCAGGCGCAGGGAGCGGCTCAGTTCGTAGAAGGTCATCAGCCCCTGGTGCTTGCGGGTGACGGGGTGCTGGCCGTATTCCACCGCCACCGGGCTGGTATAGTCCAGGCCGAAGAGGCTGCCCAGGCCGCTGGTGTCGATGACGAAATCGTTGCCCACCTCCACCCCCCAATTACCCAGCACCGCCTCCAGCCCCGTCCTATAGGGCGGGTCCAGCAGCACCAGGGCCGCCCCCCCGCCCTTAAGGTACTGGCTCAGGGCCTCGGCCTCGTTGGCGAGGAAGGCGGTCTTGGGCGAGAGCACTACCAGTAGTTTGCAGTCGGAGGGCACCCTCCCCTCGCGGGCCAGGAAGAGGGAGTCCTCCACCTCGTAGTTGAACTCCTCCAGCCGCTGTTTGAGCAGGCTGTAGCCCTGCTCGCCCTGGGCCGTGCCCCCCTCGCCGTGGCCCACGCTCAGGTAGACTTTGTCCCGGCGGTTTCGCACCAGCTTGAGCAGGGCGCTGGTCAGCTCCTTCTCGGTCAGTTCGGTAAGCTGCTGCTGGCGCTCCCCGCTCTCCAGCACCAGGGTGTTGTAGGAGCGCACCCCATACTCCCTGGCCCGATCCGGGTCGCGATCGGCATCGACAAACTCGTAGCTGAACTGGCCGGTCTGGGCGGCGTACTCCTTGAGCAGGCCCTCCAGGGCCTCGGTCTGTCCCGGCTCCATGAAGGCCAGGGCGCGGACCTCGGCGGGCAGGCCCTTCAGGGTCTCGATGGTCAGGTCGGAGAGGCTGTGCAGCTTGCCGGCGGTCAGGTCAAAGCGCTCGTGGTAGCGGGTGCCCAGGAAGTTGAGCATCGCGGCGATGCCCACCACCATCAGGCTGCCCCAGAAGGCGTTAAGCCAGCGGCCGTACTGGCGAAAGAGCTCGGGGTTGAGCACCCCGGCCAGCGCCACCAGCGCCACACCCGCCCCCAGGTTGGCCAGGGGCAGGGCCGGGGACTCCGGTTCTAGCAGGTAGGCCAGGCCGCCGGCCAGGACCAGGGCCGCGCCGGCCAGGCTGAGGGGTGCGCTTAACCTCTTCATCCTAACGCCTCCACCGGCGCGACTCGAGCACCCGGCTGGTGATGAAGAGGCTGAGGAAGATGAAGCTCAGGTAGAACACCACGTCCTTGGTGTCAATCACCCCCCGCTGGAAATCCTTGAGGTGCTCGATAATGGAGACGTACTGGAGGATTTTGGCCGCGGTGGGGCCGGCAAAGCTGGCCGACCAGTCGATCAGCCACAGCAAGAGGAGCATGCCGAAGCCCAGCAGCACCGCCACGATCTGGTTCTCGGTGAGGGAGGAGGCCAGAAGCCCCACTCCGATGAAGGTGCCCCCCAGCAGCAGGTAGCCGAAGTAGGCAGAGAGGATAGGGCCCCAGTCCGGGTCGCCGTACATCTCAAGAATGACGCAGTACACCCCGGTGAGGGCGACGATCATGGTGTAGAGGGTCAGGCATGCGAAGAACTTGCCCAGCAGGATCTCCAGGGTGGAGATGGGCGAGGTCATCAGCAGTTCGATGGTGCCGCTCTTCTTCTCCTCGGCGATCAGCCGCATGGTCAGCATGGGCACCACTAGCAGCCAGATAAAATCCATCACCGAGAAGAACTGGGAGACCACCATCTCGTTGAGGTTGAGGGTGGGCATCTGGCCACCCATCATCTGGGCCCGCTGGCCGAACTGGAGGCACCAGAAATTGAACTGCATCAGAATGTTGCGAAACAGATAGCCTGAGAGAAAGAGGAAGACCCCAGCGATGACGTAGGCCACCGGCGAGACAAAGTAGGAGCGCAGTTCTTTGGTGTAAATGGCCAGGAAATTCCGCATCAGGACTTCACCTCCTCGGTAACCAGCTTCAGGAAGATGTCTTCGAGGGTCATGTCGAGGGCGCGCAGTTCGCGCAGCCCCAGGCCGCCGTCCACCACCTTGCGGGCCACCAGGTCGCGCACGTCGCGGCCCGGCAGGACGGTGATGAGGTAGGTCTCCTCCCCGCCGCCCCGGCCCGACTCGGCGGCCACCTCCAGCACCCCCTCGATGCCCCGCAGAAGGGCCTGCGCCTGGTCGGGAGGGCCGGCTATGGCCGCCCGCAGCACCTCGCCCTCCTTCAACTGAGCCATCAGGCTCTGGGGAGTGCCCTCGCCGACGATGCGCCCCTGGTTGATGATGACGATCTTCTCGCAGGTCATGCTCACCTCGGGGAGGATGTGGGTGCTGAGGATGATGGTGTGCTCCCCGCCCAGCCCCTTGATCACCTGGCGGATCTCGATGATCTGCTTGGGATCTAAGCCCACGGTGGGCTCGTCGAGGATGAGCACCTCGGGGTTGTGGACCAGGGCCTGGGCCAGCCCCACCCGCTGACGGTACCCCTTGGAGAGGTGGCCGATCACCGAGTTCTGTACATGGGCGACCCCGGCTTTTTCCATGGTGTCGTCGAGGCGGCCATTGAGCTGGGGGGTGGGCACCCCCTTGATCTTGGCGACGAAGCGCACGTAGGCCCGCACGGTCATGTCGGTGTAGAGCGGGGGTAGTTCAGGCAGGTAGCCGATGCGCCGCCTAGCCTCCAGCGACTGCTCGACCACGTCGTGCCCGGCCACCTTGGCCCAGCCCGAGGTGGGGGGCAGGTAGCAGGTGAGCATGCGCATGGTGGTGGTCTTGCCGGCGCCGTTGGGCCCCAGAAAGCCGAGGATCTGGCCCTTCTCGGCCCGGAAGGAGATCTGCTCTACCGCCGCTAGATCCCCGTAGTACTTGGAGAGTTCGTGTACCTCGATCACCGGGCTTCTCCTTGGTTTTGCGCCCGCTTTAGCGGCTGCGCCGCAGGCGGGCCTGAAAGAATTGGATGAGGGGTTCCATGTACGAACGGGAGATGTCGATATTGACGGCGTCTACCCCCTGCTGGCGGAACAGGGCCGCCCGCCTGGCCTCCTCTTCGCGCCGACGGGCGGCGTAGAAGCGCCGCAGGCCGGGGCTGCCGGTGTCCACCACCACCTGGGGGCCCTGCTCGGCGTCGTAGAGGGAGACCAGGCCCACCGAGGGGAGTTGGCGCTCGCGCGGGTCACTGAGGGCGATGGCCACCAGGTCGTGGCGGCGGCCAACCAGTTGCAGGGCGCGGTCGTAGCCCTGGTCGAGGAAGTCGGAGATGAGGAAGACCACGCTGCGCCGGTGCAAGAGCCGGTCAAGGTACTCCAGGGCCGCCCGCAGGGAGGTGCCCCGGCGGCGCGGCTGGAAGTAGAGCAACTCGCGGATCACCCGCAGCACGTGCCGCCGGCCCTTCTTGGGGGGGATGAAGACCTCGGGCTCGTCGGTGAAAATTAGAAGGCCCACCCGGTCGTTGTTGACGATGGCGGCAAAGGCCAGAAGGGCCGACAACTCCACCGCCACCTCGCCCTTCATGCGCTGACCCGAGCCGAAATCCCCCGAGGCGCTGGCGTCCACCGCCAACATTACCGTCAGCTCCCGCTCCTCCTCAAAAACCTTGACGAAGGGGGCGCCGGCCCGGGCAGTGACGTTCCAGTCGATGTTGCGCACCTCGTCGCCCTGCTGGTACTCGCGCACCTCGGAAAATTCCATGCCCCGCCCCTTAAAGGCTGAGTGATACTCGCCGGCAAAGAGGGTGTCCACCAGACTGCGGGTCTGGATCTCGATGCGGTGGACCTGTTTGAGGATCTCCTTGGGGATCACGGGCGGCTCAGGGCACCTCGATGTGGTCGAAGAGCTGCTGGACGATGTGTTCGGAATCGATCTCCTCGGCCTCGGCCTCGTAGCTGACGGCGATGCGGTGGCGCAACACGTCGGCCCCCACCGCCTTGACATCCTCGGGGGTGACGTAGCCGCGCCGGTGCAGCAGGGCGTGAGCCCGGGCGGCGCGCGCCAGGTAGAGGGTGGCCCGGGGCGAGGCGCCGTATTCGATCAGGCCCACAAGGGACTCCAGGCCCGCCTCTGTGGGAAAGCGGGTGGCGTGTACCAGATCGACGATGTAGCTCTTGATCTTGTCGTCCACATAGACCATGCCCAGGGCCCCGCGCAGGCGGCGCATCTCCTCCAGGCCGGCCACCGCCTCCACCTCGATGGGGCGTTCGTCTCCCATGCGGTCGAGGATCTGGCGCTCCTCCTCCTTAGTGGGATAGTTCACCTTCACCTTGAGCATGAAGCGGTCCACTTGGGCTTCGGGCAGGGGGTAGGTGCCCTCCTGCTCGATCGGGTTTTGAGTGGCCATCACCAGAAAGGGATCGCCCAGGGGATAGGTCTCATCGCCGATGGTCACCTGGCGCTCCTGCATGGCCTCCAGGAGGGCGCTTTGCACCTTGGCCGGGGCGCGGTTGATCTCGTCGGCCAGCACCAGGTTGGCGAAGATCGGCCCTTTCTTGGGGATGAACTCCCCGGAGCGCTGGTTGTAAATGAGGGTGCCGGTCAGGTCGGCGGGCAACAGGTCGGGGGTGAACTGCAGGCGCTTGAAGGTGCCCTGGATGACGCGGGCCAGGGTGCGGACGGTGAGGGTCTTGGCCAGGCCCGGCACCCCTTCGAGCAGCACATGCCCGCCGCAGAGCAACCCGATGAGCAGGCGCTCGACCATGCAGCGCTGGCCGACCACCACTCGGTCCATCTGGTGCAGGATCTGGTCGAGCAGCGCGCTCTCCTGCTGGACCTTTTCATTAATCGCCTGGATGTCAAAAGCTCGCATCTTCGCTCGCTAGCCCGGAAGGCAAGGGGAATCGGACGCCCGAAAAGGATAGCGGCGGCCCTCGTCAGACCACGCCTCCTCAGTTTGATCAATGTTCGGAGCCGGGGAAATGCGGGTCCTACGGAGCCCGGGGGGCCTGCTCCTGGAACTTGACCCACTCCTCTGGAGGGCGCCCCACGTTGGGGAGCAGGTGGCGGGCGCTGACCGCCAGCTCCGAGCTCGGGTATTGGTCGATGACCCGCTGGTAGGACTGGCGCGCCTTGTCCAGGTCGCCGAGGAATTCTTCGCAGATGAAGGCGATCATGAACTGCGCCTCATCCGCCTGGTCGCTCTGCGGATACTGGCTGAGCAGGCGCTCGTACAGCACCACGGCGCCTTTCATGTCGCCCCGCTTCTGGGCGATGAGGGCCAGCTTGTCCAGCGCCTTGGGCGCCAGCTTGTCCTGAGAATAGCGCTCCAGGAATCCGTTAAATTTTCTGACTGCCTGGTCGAGGCTGGTGGTGTCGGCGGCGGCGGCTTCTGCCTGGGAATAGAGCTGTTCCGGGGTCGGTTCGCTGCAGCCTGCCAAGCACCAGCAGAGCAGGGACAGCGCCAAAAAAATTCTTGTTATCGGTTTCATCTTCGCTCGAATTGCCAGATCCCAAAGAAAGGAGACCACCCAGCCCGTCCTGTGGTTCCCAAGGCCCCTTCAGCTCGCCGCCGGCGTCGCTGCGGCGGCGGGCTTGCTCTCGCCGCTGCTGCTGGTGCTGGCGCCGCTGCCGGCCGACTCCCCGGCCTTGGCGGCCTTCTTGTACCCCTCGCTGCGGTAGTCGGTGATGTAGAACCCCGACCCCTTAAACAGCAAGCCCCCCCCGGCCCCAATCAGGCGGCGCACCTTGCCCCTACAGCCCTTCTTGGTGCACTTCTCAAGAGGCGCGTCTTTGATGCTTTGAAAGGTTTCAAAGGTGGTGCCGCATTTCTGGCACTGGTATTCGTAGGTGGGCATCGCCTGACTCCTTTCTGCACCGCCCTCGCCGATCCGGGGGGCAGGGTTTCTATCCAAAAACTTTCAAATATAAACCGCACCACCACCGCCGCGCAAGCGCTTAGTGCTTGTCTTCCCCCTCGCCCGAAGGGACCGCCGGCGGCGCCTCCGCTTCCTCGGGCTGGCTGGCCGGCACGATCTGCCCGCGCCGGCTGACCTTCATCATCATCAACTCGCCGTTGGCCTGCTGGCCCCGGCCGAAGCTGATCCTGCCCGAGGCGCCGGCAAAACCCTGCACCCCCGACAGCCAACCCCGCAGGGCCTCCCGGTCCCGCCGGCCTTCCTGCCAGCCGGCGATCACCAGCCGGGCGGCGTCATAGGCAGAGGCCGCGTACTCCGGCCGCTGGCCGGTCTGGCGGTGGAAGCCCTCGGCGAATTGCCGGGCCGCCGGCGAAGACTCGTCCCTGTTGGTGACGAACATACACCCCAGGAAATCCCGGCGCTCATCCTCCGAAAGCTCGGCGAGGGACTCGGGGGCGTGCCATAGGTCGTTGCCCAGCAGTTGGGTCCGCAGCTGATGAAAGTGCAACTGGGCAGCGATGGTCTTGGCGTCCTCGAAACTCTCGACCACCACCACCACCCCGTCGATGGTGCCCACCACCTCCTCCTTGCCTTCGGCCGCAGTGTCGGGCAGGGCCAGCCCCGCCAGGCTGTCCGGGGGGGGCGGTTTGAGGGCCAGCCCAACCCGGCGGATCTCGGCGAACTCCCGCCGGAAATCCTTCTGAAGGTCTGGCAGGTACCAGTCCCGGTGGATCACCCGGCTGCCCTGGGCCTGGGCGGCGCGGGTGAATTCCCGCTCGAAGTTCCAGCCATAACTGGTCAGGGGGGCCAGCACCACCAGGGTGCGCAGGCCCAGCCCCAGGGCGGCGTATTCCCCCAGGGCGCGGCCCTGGGCTTCGGGAGGAGAGCGCAACTGAAAGGTATGGCCCCCCAGCGAGTCCAGGCCGCTCTGCTGGGCCAGGGGCACCAGCAGAGGCAGCCCGCCCGCCTCGGCGCCCACCGCTGCCACCGCCGCCGGCCCGCTGAACACCGGGCCCACCGCGGCCAGGACCCTCTCGTCTGCGATCAGGGCGCGGATGGCCAGCCCGGTGCGCACCAGTTCGCCCTCCTGGTCCTCGGCGATGGGCAGGTTACCGTAGTCAAAACCCGTGTCCAGGGGCACCAGCTGAAAGGGAGCCCCCTGTTCGCGGTTGGCCAGCCGGGCCCCTTCGAGCAACTCCCGGCCCAAACGGTTGTCGGGCCCCGAAAGGGGCAAGAGCAAACCCAGGCGCGGGGTCGCTTCCGGGGGCCTCGCCGGCGGGAGCGGCGGGGCAGTCGGCGCGACCTGGGCAACCACCTTGGTCCTGGCCGGGGCCGGTACCGCTTCGGCGAGCAGAGGCAGGAAGATCCCGCCGGGATACTGCCGGCGGTAGGCCCTCGCCGCCGCCCGGCTCTGCGGCTCCCATCCCAGGCGCTGGTACCAACGCAGCGCCCCGTACGCCAGCCCTTCGCGCAGCACCCCTCCCCCGACCAAGGCTTCGAGCCGCTGCCAGCTCTGACTGGACAGCAGGCCGTTGCCCGACATGCCCGCCAGGCGTTCGGCCGCCTGCCCCTTCAGCGGCAGGGCCGCCTGCGGATGGGCCAGCACCCGCCCGTAGAGCAGCGCCCCTTCGGCGTAACGCTGCAGGGCAAAGCCGCAGTCGCCGCCCACCAGGCAGGCGTCGGGGATCAGGGGGCTGTCGGGGAATTTCTGTTCAAGGCGCTGGGCCACCTGCAGACCCCGCTCGTACTCGCCCAGGTGGTATAGGGCGCGGCCCAGCAGGAGCTGGCCGCCGGCGGAACGGTGGTTGGGGGGCTGCTTGACCAGGTCCACGAAGGCGTCGCGCGCCTTGCCCCACTCACCCCTGGTGTAATGGCGAAGGCCCTTGCCGTAGAGCTTCTCGGCCGCCGGCGAGTTGGGCGCTGATTCGGCCCAGGCCACCAGATGCAGGGCGAGCCCCAGGTAGCAGGCCAACAGGTGCAGCGCAAAGTTGCGTGGGCGCATGGGGATTCCCACCGGCGGGGGAGGGCGGCTGTGGGGTGGCGGTTGATTGGGAGAATCTAGAATTCCCTCGGGTCGGTGTCAATCGCATCTGCCCCGGACGCCGAGCGGGACTTGTCTCCCAGGCGGAGGCGGGGTATATTAGCGGCGAATCGCCTTTGCGCCCTGGCCACCCTTCCCCCCGCCTTCCCATGGACATCCGCGCCGAAAAAATGGGCCTCGATCCGGATACGCTGCGCCAATTCCTGGCCCGCCAGTACCAAGCCGCTGCCCAACCGCCCCCCGAGGTCCAGACCGCCGGCCCCGCCGGCACCGACCCGCCCGGCACCCTGCGCGAGGGTCTGGAATTCGACCTGAAGCCCGAGGAACTCATCACCTATCTCGACCAGTACGTGATCGGGCAGAGCGAAGCCAAGGCCATCCTCGCCACCAAGTTCTGCACCCACTTCAACCGGCTCCGGCTGCCCGCCGACGACGAAGAGGAACTGGTGGGCAACATCAAGAACAACGTGCTGATGATTGGCCCCACGGGCGTGGGCAAGACCTTCCTGATCAAGCTCATTGCCCGCCGGCTGGGGGTGCCCTTCGTAAAGGCCGACGCCACCAAGTTCAGCGAGACCGGGTACGTGGGGGGCGACGTAGAGGACCTGGTGCGCGAGCTGGTGCGCGAGGCCGCCGGCGATATAGGCCGCGCCCAGTACGGGATCATCTACATCGACGAGATCGACAAGATCGCCACCTCCCGCAACACCTACGGACCCGACGTCTCCCGCTCTGGGGTGCAGCGGAACCTGCTCAAGCTGATGGAGGAAACCGAGGTCGATATACGCTCGCCCCACGACATCGCCTCTCAGATGGAGTCGGTACTCCAGATGCAGCGCACCGGCAAGGCCGAGCGGCGCAAGGTTAACACCCGCCACATTCTCTTTGTGGTCAGCGGCGCTTTCTCCGGCCTAGAGGAGATCATCGCCCGGCGGCTCAACCGCGGCCAGATCGGCTTCCGCGCCTCTGCCCAGCCCCCACCCGAGCCGGCCGAGGGCGCCCGGCTGGTCTCAAAGGCGCGCGCCGAGGACCTGGTCGCGTACGGCTTCGAGTCCGAGTTCATCGGCCGCCTGCCGATCATCGCCGTGCTTGACGAGCTGGGCTGGACCGAGTTGCTGGAGATCCTTCGCAACCCCAAGAGCAGCGTCATCCTGGCCAAGAAGCGCGATTTCCTCGCCTACGGCATCACCCTGGAATTCACCGACGAGGCCCTGCAACTGCTGTCGCAACGGGCCGGGGAGGAGCGAACCGGAGCCCGCGCCCTAGTCGGGGTCATCGAGAAGGTGCTGCTGCACTTCGAACGCCGGCTGCCCTCCGTCGATATCCCGAGTCTGAAGGTGACCCGGGAGGTGGTCGAGGACCCGACCGGCAGCCTTCGGGAACTGCTCTTCCACCACTCCCTTAGCCGTTTCTGTGCCGGCTTCCTGGCCGCCCACGGCATCCGGCTCGAATTCCCGCCGGCGGCCCTGGCGGCGCTGCGGCAACTGACGCTGGCCAGGGATCTGCCGCCCGAGGAGTTGTGCCGCCAGCTGCTCGCCGACTACGGGCACGGCCTGCGGCTCATCGAGCAGCGCGAGTTCGCCGTCGGGCCCCAGGTGCTGCACCACCCGCAGGAGACCCTCAACGAACTGATTAAGGAGTTCTACAACCGCCGGCGCTGAAGGTTCAGGGCCGCAGCCCGTACTCCTTTTCCTTGCGGTAGAGGGTGCTAAGGCCAATGCCCAGCAGGCGGGCGGCCTGGCGGCGGTCGTGGTTAACCGCCTTCAGGGTTTCCTCGATGGCGGCCCGCTCCAGCCCGCTCAGGGTCATGCCCGGACGAAAAAATAGTCCGACGGCCTCGGGGGGCTTCCTCCTAAGGTGGCCGGGAATATCCCCCACCTTGAGCAACCCTTGGCGGGGCCCCATCACCACCATCCCTTCGATGCAGTTCTTCAGCTCGCGCACATTGCCCGGCCACTCGTAGGCCATCAGCGCGTCCAGAGCCTCGGGGGTCAAGCCGGTGATCTGCACCCCGTTCTCGTGGGCGAACTGGTGGATGAACATGTCCACCAGCACCGGGATGTCATCGGGGCACTCGCGCAGGGGGGGCACCTCGATGGCCACCACCTGGAGGCGGTAGAACAGATCCGCCCGGTACGCCCCCTGCTCGACCATCTCCGCCAGGTTGCGGTTGGTGGCGGCGATGATCCGCACGTCCACCTTGCGGGTCTGGGTGCCTCCAACCCGCTCGAACTCGCCGTTCTGGATGGCCCGCAGGAGCTTGACCTGGGTGGCCAGGGACAGATCCCCCACCTCGTCCAGGAAAAGGGTGCCCCCGTCCGCCAGTTCGAAACGGCCCTTGCGCGCCGCCGCCGCCCCGGTGAAGGCGCCCCGCTCGTGGCCGAAAAGCTCGCTCTCGACGATGCCCTCGGGGAGGGCCCCGCAGTTGATCTCGACAAAGGGGCTCTCCCGCCGCCGGCTCTGCTGGTGAATGGCCTTGGCCACCTCGCCCTTGCCGGCCCCGGTCTCGCCGGTGATCAACACGCTGGCCTTGGACCTGGCCACCTGCTCGATCTGGCTGTAGATGCGCTGCCAGCGCGAGGACCGCCGCTCGATCCCCCCCAGGCGGAAGCGCTCCTCCAGCCGGCGCTGCAGGCTGGTGACCTCTCCCACCAGGCGCTGGTGGGAGATCCCCCGGTCCAGCACGGCGCGGACCTTGGCCAGGTTCAGGGGCTGGACCTGGAAGTCGTACGCCCCCTGGCGCATGGCCTCCACCCCCAGCTCGATCTCCGCCGGCCCCCCCACCAGGATGGCGCAGACCTCGGGATTGCGCTGGCGTGCCACCTGCAAGAGCCGCAGGCCGTCGATGCGGCTGTCCCGCAGGTCGGCGATCAAACCGTCGGGAACCTCGCTGTCGATGGTCTCGTAGCCGCTCTGCCCCTCCCTGGCCCACATCACGTCGAATCCCCCGTGGCCCAGGAAAGCGACCAATTCCTTGGTGGGCCCGGACTCGGGCAGGACCACCAGCACCCTGGGCAGGACTTTGTTATCGCCGCTCACCAGCCTGGACCTTTGTTGGCATAAGAGCCCGGAAAAGACGCACTAATTGTGGTTCGGCCCGCTCTTTTGTCTTGACAGGCCGAAGCCAATTTGATCTATTTTTTATTTAAACATTGTCCTCCACCAGCACCCAACCACCGAGCCCCTGCCTGATGTTGAATTTTTTTTTTGGCAGAAGAAATTCCAGCGACCCAAGCTGCGATCCCAAGCTTGAGATCGAGCGCCTGATCGAATTCAGCCCGCCCGCGGCTCTGGTCTACAATCACAAGGGCAGGGGCAGTAGCAAGATCGAGTATCTGGGCAAGTCCTTCCTTCTCCGGCGCGACAACAAGCTCTACGCCGAAGGCATTCACTTCTACATCACCACCCCCGAAAACCTCAAGCTCTCCACCGATCAGAACCTGTCTTCTAAGACCGTATCCCTGCACTTCTACCACCGCCGCATCCCCCACCGCATTGTCTGCCGCATCCTGGGGCGCTTCCATCTGCTGCCTGAGATTGTCGGGACCCTCGACTTCCACGCCCAGGCCGCCTACAAGCTGATTCCCATCAGCTCGGTCCGCAAGCAAGAGAAACGCCAGTTCCTCCGCTACACCATGCGGAACTACGGCGACACGCGGTTACCGCTGACCTCCCACGTCACCTTCCAAACCTTCGTTCGGACAACTAGCGAGACCTTTCCCGTCCAAGAAGCGCCGGTGCAGATTCTCAAGGACCTGACCACCAACCCCCACGTCAACCAGGAATCCTGTCGCCCGGTCTTCTCCACCCGCGAGGCCATCGCCGAGTTTCGCACCCTGATGCTTAACAAGCAGCGGCACGAGCGCTACATCAGCATTTCCAAGATCTTCCGCCCCCGCAGCACCGGCATGATCCTCAAACCCGACATCGAGGTGGTGCTGGGTAAGGTGAACGTGCTGGCTTTAGAAATGGAATCCTTGCGGGACGTGCTCTACCTGAAAAGACCGATACGCGCCTCCGGCGGCAAGAAGGGCCGGGACAGCAGCTACTCCCTCCACGAGGGCGAAAGGATCATCGGGCGCTTCTCCCACGACGGCAAGTTCTACGAGCTCCTCCTCGAAATCGTCGAGGCGCGCACCCAGAACGAGGTGGTGAAGCCCCTGAGTTTCATCCGCTCCGAACGCGGTCTTGAGGCGACGGTAGTCAACTACAGCGCCGGCGGCCTACTCATCGAAAGCAGCCCGGCCTTCCTGTCCTACGTGCTCCAGGAGAAGTGCCCGCACATCGACGAAAACACCGATTTTTTGCAAGGGCCCTGGCCCAACATCTTCGCGGAGTTGCGCCAGCACATCCTCCATTTCACCCTCTACCCCAGGATGGATTTCCCCGAGGCGGTGAAGCAGTTTAAGCCCGAGGTGCCCTTTAAGTTCTCGGTGCTGATGCAGATCGTCCGGACTCACCTTAAGCAGGTGAGACCTAAAAACCAGGTGCTCCAGCACGGCCTCCAGATCGCCTACCAATCCCAGGCCATCCCGATGAAGGAGGACGACATCGTCCCCTGGCATTACCTCAAGAACATCAAGGACTTTGAGCACCTCAGGAACATCCACAGCAAGTTGAGCCAGCTCTACGGCTACCTCGAAACCCAGATTATCGCCGCCGAGCCCGAGCTTGCCTCCCGGCCCCGCCCGCCGACGCCCCCGCCCGCCTCCGCCAACTGAACCCCGGCGGCCCGCCCCCTAAACATCCCCCAGCACCAAGCTGGCGATTGCTTCGCAGTGGGGCGTCTGGGGGAACATGTCCACCGGCCGCACCGCCCTTACCCAGTACCCCGCCTCCTGCAACCCCGCCAGATCAGCGGCCAGGGTGAGGGGGTTGCAGGAGATGTACACCACCTGGGGCGCCCTGAGGTCTCCCAGGGCCTTCAGCACCTTGGGGTGCAGGCCGGCCCGGGGCGGATCGACGAAGATTCGGTCGAAACGCCGGCCCTCCCGCCACAGGGCCGGCAGTACCTCCTCGGCTGGGCCGGCGAGAAACTCGCAGTTATTCAGGCCGTTGCGCCGCGCATTGCCACGGGCGTCCTCCACCGCCTCGACCACCACCTCCACCCCCCATACGACGCGCGCCTGGCGGGCCAGGTGCAAACTCAGGCTGCCGGTGCCGCAGTACAGGTCGAGTACCTCCAGGCCGTCCAGTTCCCCGCCCATCCAGCTGGCCTCGGCGTAAAGGTTCTCCGCCTGCCGGGGGTTGGTCTGGAAAAACGAGCGCGGCGATATGGCGAAACGCAGGCCGCCGCAAACCTCCTCGATCCCGCCGCGACCCTTGACCACCCACTGTGCCTGCCCGGCGGCCACCTGGGCCTTGCCCGCGTGCAGAGTCAGCACTAAGGTGGTGATCTGGGGCAGTTCGGCCAGCACCCCGGCGGCCAGGGCGTCCACCTCCGGGCTGGGATACTTTGCCACCACTAGTTCGACCAAAATCTCACCGGTTCCCACCGCCTGCCTGATCACCAGGAAGCGCAACTGCCCCTGGTGGGTCTTCAGGTCATAGGCCGGTATACCCAGCCCGACAGCGTGCCGGCGCACCGCCGCCACCACCTGGTTGGACAAGGCCGATTGCAGGTGGCACTCCTCCACGTCGAATACCCGGTCGAAACTCCCTCGCAAGTGCAGCCCCAGGATCAGGGCCCCATCCGGGCCGGCGGCAAAGGAGAACTCCATCTTGTTGCGGTAGAACAGGGGGCTGGGGCTGGCCAGGATGGGCAGCCAATCCGCCGCGCTTACCCCGCGATCGGCCAGGGCCCCCTGCACCAACCCCTCCTTGAAGCGCAACTGCTCGGGATAAGGCAGATCCTGCCAGCGGCAACCGCCGCAGCGACCAAAATGCCGGCAGGGTGGTTGCTGGCGCACGGCCCCGGTCGCGATGAAGCGCTCGGGAAAAGCCAGCAGGCGGCCCTTTTGTTTTCCCGCCACCCTGGCCTCAACCCTGTCCCCCGGCACCGCCCGCGGCACGATCAGGGTCCGGCCCTCGGCCAGGGCGAGACCCTCGCCCTGGGGCGTCAGGCCCCTCACCTCAGCCACCACTAGTTCGCCCTTTTTCATCGGCGTCCCTCAAAAAAAAAGCGGCACGAGAAGCCGCTCTCGTCCCGCCCAGTTCCAGTGGTGTGAACGCTCAGCTCTTTTCCTCCGCCCCAGCTCTTTCCTTCTCAACCTCTTCGGCCTTGGTCGCGGGGCGCGACTCCGCGGCCGGCCGGTCGACCAGCTCGATGAGGCAGACCGAGGCCGCGTCCCCGCGGCGGTAGCCCAGCTTGACGATGCGGGTGTACCCGCCCTGTCGGTTGGTGTAGCGCGGAGCGATCTCCCCGAAGATCTTGGCGACCACCTTCTTGTCGGGGATCAGGCGCAGCACCTGCCGGCGGGCGTGCAGGTCGCCGCGTTTGGCAAAGGTGATCACGTGCTCCGCCTCACGGCGCAGCTCCTTGGCCCGCGCCTCGGTGGTCTGGATGGCCTCGTGGGCGAAGAACGAGGCCACGATATTGGCCATCATCGCTTTGCGATGGTCGTAGGTGCGCCCTAACTTGGCGACTTTCTTGCCGTGTCTCATTATCCAGGCTTTCCCGGTGAATCAGAACTCCTCGCTGGCAGGCGCGGCGACCTCTTCCTCGATGCTGATATGCTCGTAAATCGAGATATCCATGCCCCAGCGAAGGTCGAGTTTCTGGAGGATTTCCCCCAGCTCGGTGAGAGATTTGCGGCCGAAATTGCGGAATTTGAGCATCTCGCTTTCGCTGCGCGACACCAACTCGCGCAGGTGGAGGATCCCCGCGGCTCGCAGGCAGTTGGCGGAGCGGACCGAAAGCTCCAACTCGTCCACCGGCGTGGCCAGCAGCCGGGCGATGCGCTTACTCTCCTCATCGACCCGTTTCTCCTCAACCTGGGCCGGCTCGTCCTCGAAGTTGATGAAGAGATTACAGTGCTCGGTGAGGATGTGGGCGGCTTGGGCGATGGCGTCCTCGGGCTTCAGCGAGCCGTTGGTCCACACCTCCAGGGTGAGCTTGTCGTAGTCGGTGCGCCGGCCGACGCGGGCGTTTTCGACCTCGTACTTGACCTTGAGCACCGGCGAAAAGTTTGCGTCGAGCGGGATGGTGCCAATGGGCTGGTCCGGGGTTTTGTTCTCCTCGGCGAAGACGTAGCCGCGGCCCTTGCCCACGGTGAAGTCCATCTTGAAGTCGGCGTTGGACCCCAAGGTTGCCAGGTGCAGGTCCGGGTTCATCACCTCCACGCTGGGATCGACGGCCAGTTGCCTGGCCAGCAGCTCGCCGGCGCCCTTGGCATCCACCCGCAACACCCGATCCTCCTCGCCATGGTAGCGCAGGGCCACCTCCTTGAGGTTGAGGACGAGTTCGGGCATGTCCTCGCGCATCCCCTTGACCACCGAGAACTCGTGCTGCACGCCTTCGATGTTGACCCGCTTGATGGCGGCGCCCTGGATGGCCGAGAGCAAAACCCGGCGCAGGGCGTGCCCCACGGTCATGCCAAAACCCCGTTCGAGCGGTTGCAACACGAATTTCCCGTAAGCCTCGCTCAACGAGTCCTTCTCGATCTCGACCAGCCTGGGCATCTGAAGGCCGTCTAGCTTCATAACGACTCCCTGGAATTCCGGATTGGAGGTCAGGCGCGGGCTCAGACCCGCGAGTAGAACTCGATCACCAACTGCTCGTCCGCCACGGTCGGGATATTGTCCCGGCTCGGCCTCTCCAGCACCGTGCCCTGGAGATTGACCTTGTCCACCGCCAGCCAGGGCAGCGGCTCCCTGGACCGCCGCATGGACTCTTGGATGACTTCCAGTTGCTTGCTCGCCACCCCCACCTGGATCACGTCCCCCGGCTTGGTCAGGAACGAGGGGATATTGACCCTGCGCCCGTTGACGGTGAAGTGGCTGTGGCGGACCAATTGACGGGCCGCCTTGCGCGAGGGCGCCATGCCGAGCCGGAAGACGATATTGTCCAGACGCCCCTCCAGCAGCCGCAGGAAGTTTTCACCGCTGACGCCGGGAACCCGGGTGGCCTCCCGGTAGTACTTGCGGAACTGCCCCTCGCGCAGGCCGTAGATCCGCGACAGCTTCTGCTTGGCCCGCAGCTGCACGCTGTAGTCGGACTGCTTGCGGCGCATGCCCTGACCGTGCTGGCCGGGGGCGTAGCTGCGGCGCTCAAAGGCGCACTTTTCCAGGTTGCAGCGCTCGCCTTTGAGAAACAACTTGGCCCCTTCGCGCCGGCAGAACCGGCAGTTGGGCCCCACGTATCTGCTCATCTCGTTCTTTCCTTCTTAGACCCGGCGGCGCTTGGGAGGCCGGCAGCCGTTGTGGGGAATGGGGGTGACGTCGCGGATGGCCGAGATCTCCAGGCCGGCGTTTTGCAGGGCCCGGATGGCCGAGTCACGCCCCACGCCCGGCCCCTTCACCCAGACCTCCACCCGCCGCAGGCCCATGCCAAAGGCGTCCTGGGCCGCCCTTTCGGCGGCCAACTGTCCGGCGAAGGGGGTGGACTTGCGACTCCCCTTGATGCTCATCTTCCCAGGGGTGGCCCACGAGATCACGTTGCCCTGCCGGTCAGTCAGGGTGACAATGGTGTTGTTGAACGTGGACAGGATATGGGCGATCCCCACCGACTCTACTTGTTTGGCTTTTTTGCGCCGCCGGCGCGTTCTCTCAGGTGGCAAAGGATTCTTCCTCGGGAAAAGTGTTAAACCTTATTTGGGCGAAGGCGGCTTCTTCTTCCCGGCCACCGCCTTACGCGGCCCCTTGCGGGTACGCGAGTTGGTGCGGGTGCGCTGGCCGCGCGCCGGCAGCCCCCGGCGATGCCGCCATCCCCGATAGCAGCCGATGTCCATCAGCCGCTTGACGTTTATACTCACCTCGCTGCGCAGGGCGCCCTCGACCTTGATGCGGTTCTCGATGATGCCGCGCAGGGCCGAAACCTGCTCGTCGCTAAGCGCCTGGACGCGGGTATGGTAATCGACCCCGGCCTGCTCCAGAACCTTCCTCGCCGTGGACTGGCCTATGCCAAAGATATAGGTCAGCCCGACGGCGATGCGTTTATCACGGGGGAGATCCACTCCGGCGATACGTGCCATAGGGTTCCTCCTAACCTTGACGTTGTTTGTGCCGTGGATTGCGCTTGCAGATCACCCGCAACACCCCATGGCGGCGGATGACCTTGCACTCCGAGCAACGCTTGCCAATGGACGCTCTGACCTTCACGCTTACCTCCTTGCGGCGGATCGCCTAAACGGCGCGGCGGCCCTGGATCCGCCCTTTCTTCATGAACCCTTCGTAATGCCGGGTGAGCAACTGCGACTCCAACTGCTGCAAGGTATCGAGGGCCACGCCGACGACGATCAACAGACCCGTGCCGCCGAAAAACTGCGCGAAGGACGGCGACACGTTGAACTCTTGGGAGATGAAGAAGGGGAAGATCGCCACTAGGGCCAGGGCGATGGAGCCCGGCAGAGTGATGCGGGTCATGATGCCGTCGATGAACTGGGCGGTCTTCTTGCCCGGCCGCACCCCTGGGATGAACCCCCCGTGCTTCTTCATAGTATCCGCCACCTGGTTGGGGTCCATGACGATGGCGGTGTAGAAATAGGCGAAAAACACGATCATCAGACCGTAGAGCGTCCAGTAGACGACGGAGTCGGTGGAGAAGAACCCGCCCAAGGTCTGCATGAAGTCGCTCTCGGGAAAGAAATTGGTCACCGTCTGCGGGATGAACATGATCGACTGGGCAAAGATGATCGGTATCACCCCGGCGGCGTTGATGCGCAGCGGAATATGGGTCGTCTGCCCGCCGTACACCCGGCGGCCCACTACCCTCTTGGCGTACTGCACCGGGATCTTGCGCTGCCCCTGGGTCAGCAGGATCACGAATGCGACCACCAGGAACATCAGGGCGATGAGGATCAACTCCTCGATCAGGTTCTTGCCCGCCCCGCGGTTGATCAGGTAGTGAGACCACTCACTCTTAATGGCATAGGGCAACTCGGCGACGATACCGATGAAGATGATGAGAGACATGCCGTTACCGATGCCCCGCTCGGTGATCTGTTCACCCAGCCACATGATGAAGATGGTGCCGGTGGTGATGGTCAACATGGTCATCAGGCGGAAGGTCCAGCCCGGATCGGCCACTGCATTCAGCCCCGACATGGGGGCGCGGATGGTTTCGAGGAACATGCTGACGCCAAAGGACTGGCCGACCGCCAGGAACACCGTGCCGTAGCGGGTGTACTGCATAATCTTGCGCCGGCCCTCCTCACCTTCGCGCTGCAACTTCTGGAAGAAGGGGACCACCGCCCCCAGCAACTGGAGGATGATCGAGGCGCTGATATAGGGCATGATCCCCAGGGCGAAAACCGTCGCCCTGGTGAATGCGCCACCCACAAACATGTCGTAGAGGCCAAACAGGGTGTCCCCGGAACCGGCGAAAAACTCCTGGAGGACCAGGGGATTGATTCCCGGGATGGTTATCTGGCCGCCGATGCGGTAGACCAAAAGCAACGCGCAGGCGTAGAAGATCCGGCGGCGCAGATCAGGGATCTTGAAGCAGTTCTGGAAACTCTGCAGCACCTCAGATCACCTCGGCCTTGCCGCCGGCCTGCGCGATCTTGTCCTGGGCCGACTGCGAGAATTTGTGGGCTTTCAGGGTGAGGACGCGCTTGAGTTCCCCTTCCCCTAAGATCTTGACCGGAAGATCGGCCTTCCGGATCATGCCGGCCCGCTTCAACTCCTCCGGCCCGACCACCCCATCGAGGCCGCGCTCCTCGATGTCGCCGAGGTTGACCACCTGGTAGGTCTTCCGGAAGGGGTTGGTGAACCCGATCTTGGGAATGCGGCGGTGCAGGGGCATCTGGCCGCCTTCGAAGCCGGTGCGGCGGCCGCGCGCTCCGCCCGAGCGGGCCCGCTGGCCCTTGTGCCCGCGACCTGAGGTCTTGCCCGAGCCCGACCCGGTTCCCTGCCCCAGCCTTTTGCGGTCCCGGTGCGCCCCTCGGGGCTGCTTGATCTGACCTAAACGCATGGCGGTCCTTGCGCCTCCTGGCTCAGTTTTCGATCTGGCGCACCGACAGCAGGTGCGACACCTTGCGGATCATGCCGCGAATCTGCGGCGAATCGAGATGCACCACGGGCTCGTTCAGGCGCCGGATGCCCAAGGCGCGGATGGTCTCCTGCTGGTCCCGGGATTTGCCGATGGCGCTGCGGCGTTGGACGATGGCTAGTTTCATCTGGTTTATCCTCAACCCCGCAACGCCGCCAGTTCCACGCCCCGCAGTTTGGCCACCGTTTCGGGGTGACGCAACTGCAGGATTCCCTGGAGGGCGGCCTTAACGCTGTTCTGGGAGTTGTTCGAGCCCAGCGACTTGGTGAGGATGTCGTGGATGCCGGCCAACTCGAGAAGGATGCGGATGCCGCCGCTGGCGATCACCCCGGTTCCCGGCGAGGCCGGCTTAAGCAGCACCTCGGCGGCCCCGAACTTGCCGATCACCTCGTGGGGGATGGTGGCGCCCACCAGAGGCACTTCGACCAGATGCTTCTTCGCGTTCTCGGTCCCCTTGCGGATAGCTTCGGCCACTTCGCCCGCCTTGCCCGTGCCAATGCCCACGTGGCCGCGGCGGTCGCCCACCACGACCATGGCGGTGAAACTGAAGCGGCGTCCGCCCTTACGCACATGCGCCACGCGCCGGACGCTGTTCTGGACCACCGCCTCGCTGAGTTCAAGACTGGCAAGATCGATCTTGGCCACCTAAAAATCCTCTCCTCTAAAAATTCAGCCCGCCCTCGCGAGCGCCATCGGCCACCGCCTTGACGACGCCGTGGTACAACGCCCCGGCCCGGTCGAAAACCACCTGGCTGATGCCCTTCTCGGCTGCCTTGGCCGCCAGCAGTTTGCCCAACTGCCGGCCCTTCTCGGTGCGGTTGCTGGACTCCCCCCGCAACTCCTTGGAAAGCGTGGAGAGCCCGACGAGGGAATGCCCGGCCGTGTCATCGATAATCTGCGCCTCGACATTGCGCAGGCTGCGATGCACCACCAGCCTGGGGCGCACCTGCGTGCCGTTAACCTTCTTGCGAATCCGGTAGCGTCGCCGCTCCACCACCTGCTTCTTGTGGCGATTCTTGTCTGCCATCTTTCCTGTCCGTGCGCTTATGCGGAGGCGGTCTTGCCCGCTTTCCAGTGGATCACTTCGTTTTCGTAGCGGATACCCTTGCCCTTGTAGGGGTCCGGTTTCCTTTTGTTGCGGATCTCCGCCGCCGTCTGTCCGACCTGCTGCTTGTCGATGCCGTGCACCGCGATCCGCACCTGGGCACCCTGGATGGCGTTCTCGGTGATTAACTCAATGCCTTCGGGGGCCTCGTAGACCACCGGATGGGAGAACCCGATATGGAGGGTCAACTTGCGGCCCTGTACCTCAACGCGGAAACCGACCCCGAACACGTCCAAGCGCTTAGAGAAGCGCTGGGTGACCCCGGTTACCGCATTGGCGATGAGCGACCTCGTGAGCCCGTGGACAGCACGGGAGGCTTTGTCGTCGGCCCGGCGCTGGATACGCACCAGTTGCGACTCGACCTGCAGGTCCAGCATACTGGTATTGAAGGGCACCCGCAGTTCCCCTTTGGGCCCTTTGACCTTCACTTCGCCCCCCTGGGCAGCCAGTTCCACGCCCGTGGGCAGTTCTATCGGCAGCGATCCTATGCGAGACACGCGATACTCTCCCGGTTGACTACCAGATTTTGCAGACGACCTCGCCACCCACCCCTGCCCGCCGCGCCTCCCGGTCCGTCATCAGGCCGCTGGAAGTGGAGATGATGGCGATGCCCAGACCCCGCAGCACCCTGGGAATCTGGTTCTTGGCGGTGTACTGGCGAAGGCCGGGCTTGCTGACGCGTTGCAGCCCCTGGATCAGGCTCTGGTTGCGTTCGTCGTAGCGCAGGTAAAGCCGGAGCTGCCCCTGCTTGCCGTCTTCCAGATAGGCAAAGTTGTCGATGAAGCGCTCCTCGGCCATGATCCGGGCGAGTTCCCGCTTCACCTTTGAGGCCGGCACATCCACCTTCTTGTGGCGGGCATGGCAGGCGTTGCGGATGCGGGTCAGCATGTCGGCGATGGGATCAGTCATGCTCATATTTAAGCTCTCCCTGCCTTACCAGCTGGCCTTGGTCACCCCGGGGATCTCCCCCTGGAGCGCCAAGTCGCGGAAACAAATCCGGCAGAGGCCGAATTTCCGGTACACCCCGCGGGGCCGCCCGCAGCGCTGGCAACGCGTATACTGGCGAACCTTGAACTTGGGCTCGCGCGAGGCTTTGATGATCAGGCATTTTTTAGCCATCAGTTTCTCCGCAATCAGTTGCTGAAAGGCATCCCCAGGAGCCGCAGCAACTCCCTGGCCTCTTCGTCGGTTTTCGCCGTGGTGACGAACGTGATGTTCATGCCCCGGAGATGATCAACCTTGTCGTAGTTGATCTCCGGAAAAATGATCTGCTCCTTGATGCCCATGTTGTAATTGCCCTGCCCGTCGAAACCCTTGAACGGCACGCCGCGGAAATCTCGCACCTGGGGCAGGGCGAAGTTCACCAGGCGGTCGAGGAACTCGAACATCCGGTCGCGCCGCAGCGTGACCATGCAGCCAACGGGGATGTTCTCGCGCAGCTTGAAGTTTGAGATCGCCTTCTTGGCGCGGCGCAGGGCAGGTTTCTGGCCAGTGATGGCGGTCAGGTCTGCCACCGCCCCGTCCATCACCTTGGGCTCCGCCACCGCCTCGCCCACCCCCATGTTGACCACGATCTTCTCAAGACGCGGCACTTCCATAGGATTGTGGTACCCAAAGCGCTCGCGCAGAGCGGGGACCACGGCTCTCTGGTATTGCTCGCTCAATCTGGACATGCACCCAAACTCACTTGGAATCGATCATTTCGCCGCTGCGCACCGAAGTCCGCACGAATTTGCCGTTCTCGATCCTCTTCTTGCCGATCCGGGTCGGTTTGTCCGTCTTGGGGCAGATGACCATCAGGTTGGAGACGTGGATGGTCGCCTCGCGCTCGACGATGCCACCCTGCGGATCGCGCTGGGTAGGTCGCGTGTGCCGCTTCATCATGCGGATGCCCTCGACGATGGCCCGGTTCTTTTCCCGGGAAACGCTCAATACCTTGCCGCGTTTTCCCTTGTCGTTGCCGCTGGTCACCTGGACCAGATCGCCCTTGCGGATATTCATCTACCGCCTCTCACACCACTTCCGGCGCCAGGGAAACGATGCGCATGAACTGCTTGTCGCGCAGTTCGCGCGCCACCGGCCCGAAAATGCGGGTTCCCCTGGGCTCGTTGTTGTTATCGACCAGGACCGCCGCGTTCTCATCGAAGCGGATGTACGACCCGTCCGGCCGCCTGAATTCCTTCTTGGTGCGCACCACCACCGCCCGGGAAACCTGCCCCTCCTTAAGCGGGCCGTTGGGCAGCACGTCATGCACCGCCACCACGATCAGATCCCCGACCTTGGCGTACCGCCGCTTGGAGCCGCCGAGAACCCGGATGCAACGCGCCCGCCTGGCACCGGCGTTATCGGCCATCGTGACTATCGTGTATACTCTGATCATGACAGGCTGTCGCTCTCTCTCACTCGCTGCTCTTTTCCAGGACGGAAACCAGGCGCCACCGCTTGGTCCGGCTCATGGGCCGACACTCCTGCAACCGCACTAGATCCCCTACCTTGGAGGAGTTCTGTTCGTCGTGGGCCACCACCTTCACTGTCCGCTTCTGGAACCGCCCGTAGAGGTGGTGGGAGATTAACTGCTCAATGGCGACGACGCGCGTCTTCTCGTTGTTGGCCTTCAGTACCCGGCCCTCGACGTTGCGCCGGCCCGTAACGTGCTCACTCATAGCTTAAGCCTTGTCGCCCTCGGTCTTTGAAGTTGAAGCGCCGGCGCCGCGTTCCTGCAGCACCGTGTGAATGCGCGCGATGTCACGCCGGAGCACGCGCAGGCGGATGGGGCTGGTCAACTGCCCCAGGGTCTGCTGAAAACGGAGGTTAAAGCGCTCCTCCTGCATTTCATCGACCTTGCGCCGTAACTCCTCGGCGCCCAGCTCGCGCAACTCGGCGATTTTCATGTTCCTCCCAGACGCTCGACGAACTTGGTTTTGATCGGCAGCTTGTGGCTGGCCAGCCGCAGGGCTTCGCGGGCCATCTCCTCGGGAACCCCGGACAACTCGAACATCACCCGGCCCGGTTTGACCACCGCCACCCAGCCTTCGGGGATGCCCTTGCCTTTGCCCATGCGCGTCTCGGCCGGCTTCTTGGTGATCGGTTTGTCGGGAAAGAGGCGAATCCACATCTTTCCGGAACGGCTCATGGCGCGACTGATGGCGATACGCGCCGCCTCGATCTGCCGGTTGGTGACCCAGCCCGGCTCGACGGCCTTGAGGCCGAACTCGCCAAAGGAGACCATATCCCCTCCCTTGGTGTGGCCGCGCATACGCCCCCGGGACTGTTTCCTCCACTTGGTCTTCTTGGGCATCAACATGAGCTAGCTTTCCTCGGCAGCAATCAGGAAGCGTGCACCGCCGCGTTGGCGGCGTCCACCACTTCGCCGTGGCAGATCCACACCTTGACCCCGACGGTGCCGGACACCGTGAAGGCGGTCGAGGTGGCGTAGTCGATATCGGCGCGCAGGGTATGCAGCGGCACCCGCCCGGCGGGCTCCGACTTCTCGCGCCGGGCCATCTCCGCACCGCCGATGCGGCCGTGGCAGAGGATGCGGATGCCCTCGGCGCCCATGCGCATCGAGGAGGCCACCGCCTTCTTCATGGCGCGGCGGAAAGCCACCCGCTGCTCCAGTTGCCTGGCCAGGTTGTCGGCGACTAGTTGGGCGTCGATCTCCGGCTTCTTGATCTCCTGGATGTTGAGCGACACGTCCTTGCCGGTGATCTGCTTAAGTTCATCCCGCAGCTTGTCCACCTCGGCGCCGCGCCGGCCGATGGCTATGCCGGGGCGGGCGGTATGCACCTCAATCGTCACCCGCTTGGGATGGCGCTCGATGTTGACGCGCGATACCCCGGCGCGCTGTAGGCGCTGCCGGATGTAGCGGCGCAGCATCAGATCTTCCTTTAGCAGCTCGGCGAAGTCCTTCTCGGCAAACCAGTTCGACCGCCACCCTTTGATCACGCCGAGTCTGAAGCCGTAGGGATGAGTCTTTTGGCCCAAAAAAAATCTCCCTGAAAATGAGTTGACGAAGGCGCTTGCGCGCTAAATGGCGCTCAGTTCGTTCAGTTGCCCACCACCACCGTGAGGTGGCTCTGGCGTTTCTTAATCCGGTCAGCCGAACCGCGCGCCCGCGGCCGGATGCGCTTAAGATCCCGCCCTTCGTCGGCGTAGATCCTCTTAACCACCAGGCTATCGGGGTCCACCGGGTTCTCCGCGTCCCTGTTGGTGGCGTTGGCGATGGCCGACCGCAAGGTCTTTTCGATCACCTTGGCCACATGCCTGGAGGAGAAGCTGAGGATGGTCATCGCCTCCTCGACACCCTTGCCGCGGATCAGGTCGATAATTTGGCGCACCTTAGTGGCAGGAACGCCGATGTTGCGGGCTATCGCTCTGGACTCCATCTCGTCACCCCGATGCTATCGCTTGACCGCGCTGGCGCGCTCGGTCAGCTTGCCGCTGTGGCCGCGAAAGGTCCGCGTCGGGGCGAACTCCCCGAGTTTGTGGCCCACCATGTTTTCGGTGATGTAGACCGGGATGAATTTGTTGCCGTTGTGCACCGCCAGGGTATGGCCGACAAAGTCTGGGGTGATAGTCGAGCGGCGCGACCAAGTCTTGACCACGCGTTTGTCGCCGCCGCGGTTCAACGCCTCTACCTTGCGGGCCAGGCTGGCATCAATGAAGGGCCCCTTTTTTACCGATCTGGACATGAATGGATCACCCCCTATTTGGCCTTGCGCCGGCGCAAGATCAAAGCGTTGGACTTGTTCTTGCGCTTGCGGGTCTTGTAGCCCTTGGTCGGCTGGCCCCACGGGGTGACCGGATGGCGCCCCCCGGAAGTCTTGCCCTCGCCGCCGCCGTGCGGATGGTCGTGAGGGTTCATCACCACGCCGCGCACCTTGGGACGGCGGCCCAGCCACCGGGACCGGCCCGCCTTGCCGACCACCACATTGCCGTGATCGATGTTGCCCACCTGGCCGATAGTGGCCATACACTGCACCGGCACCTCGCGGATCTCGCCCGAGGGCAGCTTGAGCTGGGCCCGCTGCTCGTCGCGGCCAGCCACCTGGGCCTCGGCCCCCGCGCTGCGGGCCAACTGGCCGCCACGGCCAGGCTGCAGCTCAACGTTGTGGACCGTGGTGCCGATGGGGATGCGGGACAGGGGCAGGGCGTTGCCCACCTGTATCGCAGCCTCGGGGCCGGCGCTGATCTCCTCGCCCACCCTCAGCCCGTTGGGAGCGAGGATGTAGCGCTTTTCGCCGTCGCGATAGAAGAGCAGGGCGATGAAAGCCGAGCGGTTCGGATCGTACTCCAGCGAAGCCACCCGGGCCGGAACGCCGATCTTGTCGCGGCGAAAATCGATGATCCGGTAGCGGCGCTTGTGGCCTCCGCCCCGCCGACGCATGGTCATGCGCCCCTGGGAATTGCGGCCGCCGGATTTGGACAGGGGCGCCACCAGCGACTTTTCCGGCGCCCTGTCGCTCAACTCGGCGAAGGAAGCGACCGTCTTGTAGCGCAGCACCGGGGTGGTAGGATTGAACCTCTTAACGGGCATCGCTCGGCATGGCCTCTGGCTAAATGTTCTCGATCAGGGCGATGGTCTCGCCGGTGTGCAGCGACACGTACGCCTTCTTCCACCCGGACCGACGGCCCTGGACGGCTCCCTGGCGCTTGGGCCTGGAAGGCACACTCACCGTGCGCACCGACTTGACGCGCACCTTGAAGATCGACTCGACGGCCTGGCGGATCTGGACCTTGGTGGCACTGGAGACCACGCGAAAGGTATAGGTGTTGGCCCCCTCGCGGGCCGCCGTGGCCTTCTCGGTCAGGATGGGTCGCTTGATGATGGTATGGGCCTGGCTCACGAGGCTCTTACTCCTTGTCGGTGCCGGCGAAGATCCGCTGGAGCTTGCCGACCGCCTGGCGGGTGAACAGCACCGCGTCGGCCTTCAGGACATCGTAGGTGCACAGGGTGCCGACCGGCTGCACCTCGACCCCGGGCAGGTTGCGCCCGGACCGGAGCAGCACCTGGTTGCTTTCGGGGGTCACAAAGAGCAGGCGCCGCCCGCCCAGACCACAGGCGTCGATGACAGCCTTAAAGGACTTGGTGCTGGGGGCAGACAGCTCAAAGTCGGCGACTACCTTCACCATGCCGTCCTTGCCTTTCAGGGTCAGCGCCGAGGACAGGGCCCGCACCTTGAGGTTCTTTGGCATCCGCGTCCTATAGGAACGCGGGACGGGGCCGAAGGCGACACCTCCGCCCTTGACCGCCGGGGACTTGAGCGAGCCCAGGCGGGCCTGACCGGTGCCCTTCTGCCGGTGGTGCTTCTTGCTGGTGCGACTTACCTCGGCGCGGGTTTTCACCGCGGCGGTGCCCTGGCGCTGGTTGGCCTCGTACGCCACCACCGCCCGGTACAGGGCGTATTCGGAAACCCTGGCCTCGAAGAGATGGGCCGGCAATTCCACCGTCCCTTCCCCCTTGCCCGCTGAACTCAGTACATCGACCTGCACGACCGCGTCCTTTTCTAAGTTTTCCCTATCAGACCTTAATATCGATGCCGATACCGGCCGGCAAATCGAGCTTCATCAGCGAGTCCACCGTCTGCGGGGTGGAGTCGTAGATATCGATGAGCCGCTTATGGACCCGGGTCTCGAACTGCTCCCGCGACTTCTTGTCCACATGCGGTGAGCGCAGGACCGTGTAGACGGTGCGGTCGGTGGGCAGGGGCACCGGGCCGGCGACCCTGGCGCCGCTGCGCTTGACCGTCTGCACGATCTCGTCCACCGAACGATCCAGCGCCGCGTGATCGTATGCCTTGAGACGTATGCGTATTCTTCCGACTGCCACTGGCGGCCTCCGCGCTCGACTACTCGATGATCTCGGTGACGATACCCGAGCCGATGGTCCGACCACCCTCGCGAACCGCAAAGCGCAACTGCTGCTCGATGGCGATGGGCTGGATCAGTTCAACAGAGATGGAGACATTGTCGCCGGGCATAACCATCTCGGTGCCCTCGGGCAGGGTGATGCTACCGGTCACGTCGGTGGTGCGGAAGTAGAACTGGGGCCGGTAGCCGGTGAAGAAGGGCTTTTCGCGGCCACCCTCCTTGGTCGTCAGCACGTAGACCTCGGCCTTGAACTTGGTGTGCGGGGTAATGCTGCCCGGCTTACAAAGCACCATGCCGCGCTGCAGGTCTTCTTTCTCGACACCGCGCAACAGCAGACCGACGTTGTCGCCAGCGTCGCCCGAATCGAGTTCCTTGCGGAACATCTCTACCCCAGTGCAGGTAGTCTTGCGGGTCTCCTTGATGCCGACCATTTCGAGTTCCTCGCCCACCTTGACCCGGCCGCGCTCGATGCGGCCGGTGCCCACGGTGCCGCGGCCGGTGATGCTAAACACGTCCTCGACCGGCATCAGGAAGGGCAGTTCCACTGGGCGCTGCGGCATGGGGACGTACTCGTCGACCGCGTCCATCAGCTTGTCGATGGCCTGGACGCCGATCTCGCTCTGGTCTCCTTCAAGGCCCTTGAGGCCGGAGCCCCGGATGACCGGGATCTCGTCGCCGGGGAAACTGTAGCTGGAGAGCAACTCGCGGGTCTCCAGTTCGACCAAGTCGAGCAATTCGGGATCATCGACCATGTCTACCTTGTTGAGGAAGACCACGATGCGGGGGACGTTCACCTGCCGGGCGAGGAGGATGTGCTCGCGGGTCTGGATCATCGGGCCGTCGGCGGCGCTCACCACCAGAATCGCCCCGTCCATCTGCGCGGCACCGGTGATCATATTCTTAATGTAGTCGGCGTGACCAGGGCAATCGACGTGGGCGTAGTGCCGCTTTTCGGTCTCGTACTCGGCGTGGTGAACGTTGATCGTTACCCCACGCGCCTTCTCTTCGGGGGCGTTGTCGATCTCGTCCACGGCCTTGGCCTTGGCCAGGCCCTTGCTAGCCAGGCGGTTCATGATGGCCGCGGTGAGGGTGGTCTTGCCGTGGTCCACGTGGCCGATGGTGCCGATGTTGAGGTGCGGCTTATTGCGCTGAAACTTCTCCTTGGCCATAGCTATTCCTCTCTGCTCTTATAGATAGATTTATCTTTTGTTTTCTTTGCCCTGGACCTTGGCGACGATCTCATCGGTGATCTGCTTGGGTACCTCGCGGTACTTAGAGAATTGCAGGGTGAACACCGCCCGCCCCTGGGTCAGGGACCGCAGGCGCGTGGCGTAACCGAAGGTCTCGCTGAGCGGTACCAAGGCGCTGATCACCTGGGCATCCGAACGGGGATTGATGCCCGAAACCTCGCCCCGATGAGAGTTCAGGTCGCCGATCACGTCCCCCAGGTACTGCTCGGGGACCACCACCTCCAGTTCCATGATCGGCTCCATCAGGAAAGGCTTGGCCTTCTGCGCCCCGTCCTTGAAGGCCATGGACCCAGCCACCTTGAAGGCCATTTCCGACGAGTCCACGTCGTGGTACGAACCATCGACCAAGCTGACCTTGACGTCTTCGATGGGGTACCCGGCCACCGGCCCGTTGAGCATTGCTTCCTTGATACCATCGCGCACCGGGTTAACGTATTCCTTGGGAATGGTACCACCGACGATCTTGGACTCGAAGACCAGGCCGGTTCCCGGTTCGCCCGGCTCCATCTCGATCTCGACATGGCCGTACTGGCCGCGTCCGCCCGACTGGCGCACAAAGCGGCCGGTAGCCTCGACCTTGTTGCGCAGCCCCTCTTTATACGCCACCTGGGGCCGGCCAACACTGGCCTCGACCTTGAATTCGCGGAAGAGGCGGTCGATGAGGATTTCGAGGTGCAACTCCCCCATCCCCGACATCACCGTCTGCCCGGTTTCGGCGTCCACCCTCACCAGGAAGGTAGGGTCCTCCTCGCTGAGTTTGGCCAGGGCGATGTGCAACTGCTCCTGATCGGCGCGGGTTTTGGGCTCAATGGCCACATGCACCACCGGCTTGGCGAACTCTATGCGCTCGAGGATGATAGGAGACTTTTCGTCGCACAGGGTATCGCCGGTGGTGGTGCTCTTGAGGCCGACCACCGCGACGATATCGCCCGCCCAGACTTCCTTCCGCTCGGTGCGGTTGTTGGCGTGCATCTCCAGCAGGCGGGAGATGCGCTCCCGTCTGCCTGAGGTGGCGTTGTATACATACGACCCGGCCTGTAACTGGCCCGAATAGACCCGCACAAAGGTCAGGCGGCCGACGAAAGGATCGGTCATCACCTTGAAAGCAAGGCCGGCGAAGGGCTCGGTATCCTCGGCCCTGCGCACCGCCTTCTCTTCCGAGTTGGGCAAGGTTCCTTCGACCTCGCCGATGTCCAGAGGCGAAGGCAGGAAGTCTACCACGGCGTCGAGCAACTGCTGGACCCCTTTGTGGCGGAAGGCGCTGCCGCAGGTGACGGGCACTGCCTTCATCGCCACCGCGGCCTGGCGCAGGGCGATGCGGATTTCGTCGGGGCTGATCTCCTTGCCTTCGAGGAACTTCTCCAGCAGGTGGTCGTCGAAGTCGGCCACCGCCTCCAACATCTTCTCACGGTAGCGGAGGGCATTCTCCAGCAGATCAGCGGGGATGTCGTTCTCAAAATACTTTGAACCCTGGGAGCCGTCCTCGTAGGTAACGGCCTTCATGGTGATCAGGTCGATGATCCCGGTGAAGGTCTCCCCGGTGCCGATGGGCAGATGGATGGGCACGAAGTTGCTACGGAGGCGCTCGGTAAGCATGTCCAGCACCCGATAGAAATCGGCCCCGTTGCGGTCCATCTTGTTGACAAAGGCGATGCGCGGCACGTTGTAGCGGTTGGCCTGGCGCCAGACTGTCTCGGACTGCGGCTCGACCCCGCCCACCGCGCAAAACACTCCGATGGCTCCGTCCAGCACCCGCAGGGAACGCTCCACTTCGGCGGTAAAATCCACATGCCCCGGAGTGTCGATGATGTTGATCCGGTGGTCACGCCACTCGCAAGCCGTGGCGGCCGAGGTGATGGTGATGCCGCGCTCGCGCTCCTGCTCCATCCAGTCCATGGTGGTGTTGCCCTCGTGGACTTCTCCCATGCGATGGACGCGGCCAGTGTAGAAGAGGATGCGCTCGGTTGTGGTGGTCTTGCCGGCGTCGATATGGGCGGCAATACCGATGTTGCGCGTGACTCTGAGGTCGTGTTCGCGTGCCATTTATCTCAGAACCGATAGTGGGCAAAAGCCTTGTTTGCTTCGGCCATGCGATGGACATCGTCGCGCTGGCGGATGGCGCCACCCTCGCCTTTGGAAGCAGCGATCAGCTCGTTAGCCAGCCGCTCGGCCATGGTCCGCTCAGAGCGCTCGCCGGCAAAGCGGATCAGCCACTTAATAGAGCGGGAGGTGCGCTCCTCGGGGCGAACCTCAAGGGGCACCTGGTAAGTGGCGCCGCCCACCCGCCGAGAACGCACCATCACCATCGGCTTGACCTTCTCGACCGCCACCTGGAACACCTCGATGCCGGACTGGCCGGTGCGCTGGGTGATCAGTTCGACCGCGTGGTAGAAGATGTGTTCAGCCACGCTTTTCTTTCCCTGCTTCATCAGACAGTTCATGAAGCGGGAGGCCAGCACGTTGCTGAACTTCGGATCGGGCAGGATCTGCCTTTTAGTTACCCGTCTGCGGCGCGACATCTGTCCAATTATTCCCCTGGGCTATTTTTTCGCTTTTCTGTCGGGCCTTCTGGCGCCGTATTTCGAGCGACCCTGTCGGCGCTCGGTAACCCCGCTGGTGTCCAGCACCCCGCGAATGATATGGTAGCGCACCCCCGGGCAGTCCTTGACGCGCCCGCCGCGGACCAGCACAATCGAGTGCTCCTGCAGGTTGTTGCCCTCGCCCGGTATATAGGCGGTCACCTCCTGGCCGGTGACCAAGCGAACGCGGGCCATCTTGCGCAGGGCGGAGTTGGGCTTCTTAGGGGTGGAGGTGAAGACGCGGGTGCATACCCCGCGTCGCTGCGGACACCCCTGTAGGGCCGGCGCGTCGGTCTTCTTTTTAAACTGGACGCGCCCCTTGCGGACCAACTGGCTGATCGTCGGCAAGAATCGGACTCTCCGGGTTCAGAAGGTTGAGGCCAAAGTAGCGGTAAACTCAAAATATAAATACGAATTTGCGGTTCGTCAATACTTCTCCCCAACGGAACTCATTTCCTGCCGCCCCCCCCCCCCTCCTCGGCGTAGGAAACCCCCCGGTACAGGGTGGTACCGGTGCCTGCCGGGATCAGGCGGCCGATGATGACGTTCTCCTTGAGGCCGCGCAGGTGGTCGATCTTGCCCTGCACCGCCGCCTCGGTGAGCACCCGGGTGGTCTCCTGGAAGGAGGCCGCTGAAATGAAGCTGTCGGTGCGCAGGGAGGCCCGGGTGATACCCAGAAGGATGGGCTGGCAGGTGGCCGGATCCCCGCCTTCGCTGATGACCTTCTCGTTCTCGCGGTTGAAGCGGATCTTGTCCACCTCCTCCCCTTCGAGGAAGTTGGTGTCCCCCGGGTCCATCACCTTGACCTTCTGCAGCATCTGCCTGACGATCACCTCAACGTGTTTGTCGTTGATGGCCACCGCCTGGAGGCGGTACACGTCCTGGATCTCGTTGACCAGATACTCCTCGACCTTGTGGATGCCCTGGACCCGGAGGATATCGCGCGGGTCCACGGCGCCTTCGGAGAGACGCTCACCAGCCACCACGTGGTCCCCTTCGTGCACCCGCAGGTGCTTGCCATAGGGCACCAGGTATTTGCGCTCCTCGCCGTCCACCGAGGTCACGGTCAGTTCCCGGTTGCCGCGCACCAGGCCGCCAAAATACACGGTGCCGTCGATTTCGGAAATCACCGCCGGCTCCTTGGGCCGCCGCGCCTCGAAAAGCTCGGCCACCCGGGGCAGACCGCCGGTGATGTCGCGGGTCTTGGTGCGCTCGCGCGGAATCTTGACCAGGATCTGGCCCGGCTGGAGACGGGCGCCGTCGGTTACCAGCAGACGGGCGCCCACCGGGATTATGTAGGAACGCCGGCCTCGGTCCTGGCTGGTTATCTCGATCTGGGGACTGAGGGACCGGTCGCGCTGCTCGACGATGACCCGGGCGCTCATGCCCGTGGTCTCGACGAATTCCTCGCGCATGGACACTCCGTCGATGATGTCGGTGAACTTCACCGTGCCGGCCCGGTCGGTGATGATGACGTTGTTGTACGGGTCCCACTCGTAGAGCACCTGGGAGGCCCCCACCGACTCGCCGTCCTTAACCTTTAGGTTGGCCCCGTACGGCACGTCGATATGGCCGCGCACCCGATTCTGCTCGTCCAACAGATTCATGCCGCCGTTGCGCACCGTGACCACCGGCCCCACATCGGGATTCTCGACGGTCTGGATGTTGACGAACTGGATGCGTCCCTGGCGGCGGGCAGTAATCTGCGACTGCTCGGCGATGCGGCTGGCGGTGCCGCCGATGTGAAAGGTGCGCAGGGTAAGCTGGGTTCCCGGCTCGCCGATGCTCTGGGCCGCAATCACCCCCACCGCCTCGCCAATGTTGACGATATTGCCGGTGGCCAGGTTGCGGCCGTAGCACTTGGCGCACACTCCCCGCTCGGATTCGCAGGTTAGCACCGAGCGGATGTGGACCATCTCGATCCCGGAGTTGGCGATGCGCTTGGCGTCCTCCTCTTCGAGCAGGGTGCCGGCCTCGACTACCACCGCCCCGTCCGGGTCGCAGGCATCCTCCAGCAGCACTCGGCCGACGATGCGGTCTGCCAGCGGCTCGACAATCTCCTCGCCATCCTTGAGGGCGCCGATCAGGATTCCCTGGCCGGTGCCGCAGTCCACCTCGCTAATCACCACATCCTGGGCCACGTCCACCATGCGCCGGGTGAGATAGCCGGCCTCGGCGGTCTTGAGGGCGGTGTCAGCCAGGCCCTTTCGCGCCCCATGGGTGGAAATGAAATACTCCAGCACCGACAAACCTTCCTTAAAGGAGGCGATGATCGGCGTCTCGATGATCTCGCCCACCGCGCCGGTCAGCTTCTTCTGCGGCTTGTTCATCAGGCCGCGCATACCGCCCAATTGCTTGATCTGGTCCTCGCTGCCGCGGGCGCCCGAGTCCTTCATGATGTACACAGAGTTGAAGCCTTCCTCGGCGGTCTCCAGCGCTTTCTGCACCGCCCGTGACACCGACGAGGTGGCGTGGGTCCAGATGTCGATGATCTTGTTGTAGCGCTCGCCGTCGGTGATTACTCCGTTGGTATACTGATCGCGAACCTTCTCGACCTCCTTGAGCGCCGCCTGGATCAGGTTGTCCTTTTCCTTGGGCACCACCACGTCGTCGATGGAGATGGTGATCCCAGCCATCGTCGCGTGCTGATAGCCCATCTTCTTAAGCTGATCGACGAACTCGGCGGTGCGGCGGTTGCCCAGGTGGCGGTGCACGTCGCCGGTGATGCGCTTGATGTCGCGCTTGTCGATGTTCTGGTTGATGAAGCCCAGTTCCGCCGGCAGCACATCGTTGAAGATCAGGCGCCCAACGGTGGTATCGACCAGTTCGCCTTTGACGCGCACCTTAATGGGCTGGTGCAGGGTGATGCGGCCGGCCTCATACGCCGCCTCGGCCTCCAGCCGGCTGGAGAACCGGCGCTCGACCTTGTCGGCGTCCCCGAACTTGACCTTGGTTAAATAGTAGCTGCCCAGCACGATGTCCTGGGGGTTGTCCATGATCACCGGCTCGCCGTCGGCCGGCTTCAACAGATTTTGGGTGGACAACATCAGCAGCCGCGCCTCGATCTGGGACTCAAAGGAGAGCGGCACGTGTACGGCCATTTGGTCGCCGTCGAAATCGGCGTTGAAGGCGGCGCAGACCAGCGGGTGCAGGCGGATGGCCTTGCCTTCGACCAGGATGGGCTGGAAGGCCTGGATGCCCAGGCGGTGGAGGGTGGGCGCCCGGTTGAGCATCACGCAGTGGTCCTGGATGATCTCCTCCAGGATGTCCCAGACCTCAGGACGCTCGCGCTCGACCAGCTTCTTGGCGCTCTTGACCGTCTGGACAAGGCCCTTCTCCTCCAGCTTGCGAATGACGAAGGGTTTAAACAACTCCAGGGCCATGCTCTTAGGCAGGCCGCACTGGTGCAACTTGAGATCCGGGCCAACGACGATCACCGAACGACCTGAATAGTCAACACGCTTTCCTAACAGGTTTTGGCGGAAGCGCCCCTGCTTGCCCTTGAGCAGATCGCTGAGGGACTTGAGGGAGCGGTTGCCATCGCCGCGCACGGCGCGCGAGCGCCGGCCGTTGTCGAAGAGGGCATCCACAGCCTCTTGGAGCATGCGTTTCTCGTTGCGCAAGATAACCTCAGGGGCCTTGATGCTGATCAGCTTTTTGAGGCGGTTATTGCGGTTGATGACCCGTCGGTACAGATCGTTGAGGTCGGAGGTGGCGAAACGACCGCCTTCAAGGGGCACCAGAGGCCGCAGGTCCGGCGGGATGACCGGGATGACGTCGAGGATCATCCACTCTGGCCGGTTCTCGGACTGGCGGAAAGCCTCCACTACCTTCAGGCGCTTAAGAGCCTCTTGCTTGCGCTGGATGGAGGTCTCCATACGCACCCGGGCGCGCAACTCGGCGGAAAGCTCCTCGATGTCGATCTGGGAAAGCAATTCCTTGACGGCTGCTGCCCCCATACCCACAGTCAACTCGACACCCTGACTTCGCAGTTCCCCCAACTCCTCCTCGGTCAGAATGGCCAACTTCTCCACCGACGCATTCTTGGGGTCGATAACCACATAAGATTCATAATATAGGATACGTTCAAGATTGCGCATCGAGATATCCATCAGGGCCCCAATGCGCGAGGGCAGGGACTTGAAGTACCAGATATGCGACACCGGCACCGCCAGTTCGATATGGCCCAGGCGTTCGCGCCGCACCTTGGCCTGGGTGACCTCCACCCCGCAGCGGTCGCAGACCACCCCGCGGTAGCGGATGCCTTTGTACTTGCCGCAGTGGCAGTTCCAATCCTTCACCGGACCGAAGATCTTCTCGCAGAAGAGGCCATCCCGTTCCGGCTTGAAGGAGCGGTAGTTGATGGTTTCTGCCTTGGTCACCTCGCCGTTGGACCAGGAGCGGATGGTGTCGGGCGAGGCGAGCTGGATGCGAATCGAATCGAAGTCCGTAGGTTTGCGCGAGATATTTGACTTGATCACTGCAGACCCCCTTTAATGGGCGAAGGTTCGTTCCGAAATCAGTAGGTCTCGGCGACTCTGCTGTCCTCGAGGATGACGTCGAGGCAGAGGCTCTGCAATTCCTTGACCAACACGTTGAACGATTCGGGGATGCCCGGTTCGGGCGGGTTCTCCCCTTTGACGATGGCCTCGTAGATCTTGGAGCGGCCGGCCACGTCGTCCGATTTGACGGTGAGCATCTCCTGCAGGGTGTGGGCCGCCCCGTAGGCTTCCAGGGCCCACACTTCCATCTCGCCGAAGCGCTGGCCGCCGAACTGCGCCTTGCCGCCCAGCGGCTGCTGGGTGACCAGGGAGTAGGGACCGATGGAACGGGCGTGGATTTTGTCGGCCACCAGGTGGGAGAGTTTCAGCATGTAGATGTAGCCCACGGTGACCCGCTTGTCCAAGAGGCGGCCGGTGCGGCCGTCGTGCAGCACCGTCTTGCCGTCCCCGGGCAGGCCGGCCTTGTCTAGCCAGCCCTTGATCTCGTCGAGGGAAGCGCCGTCGAAAACCGGCGTCGCCACATGCATGCCCAGCGCCTCGGCGGCCCACCCCAAGTGCGTCTCGAAGATCTGGCCCAGGTTCATGCGCGAGGGCACCCCCAGCGGATTAAGCACGATATCCACCGGCGTGCCGTCCTCCATGTAAGGCATGTCCTCCTCGGGCACGATCTGGGAGACCACGCCCTTGTTGCCGTGGCGGCCCGCCATCTTGTCGCCAACTGCAAGCTTGCGCTTCTTGGCGATGTAGACCTTGACCATTTGGATGATCCCCGGCGGCAGTTCGTCACCGCGGGTGATCCGCTCGATGCGGCGCTCGGTCTGCTCCTCGACCAACTGGATCTGTTCGGCGGCGTACCTCAACAAGATCTCGACGCGTTCGTTTACGTCCGCCTCGTCGGTCCAGGCCTCCTCCGGGAGCAGTTCGGAGAAATCGACGCGCTCGACCAGCCGGTCGCTCATCGAGGTGCCTTCCCGCACCACCACGGAGTTGTCATGCTTGCTGCGCAGGCGGCCCAGCTTGGCGTCCTTGAGCAACTCGACCAACTGCCTGTCGCGCTCCCGGCGCAGGTGGTCCATCCGCTCCTTGGCCTCGGCCCGCAACTCCTCGATCTCCTTCTTCTCCTTCTTGCGGGAGCCCTCGCTGCGCTCCTTGCGCGAGAAAACCACCCGGTCGATGACCACCCCTTCCATGCCCGGGGGGGCCTTGAGGGAGGCGTCGCGCACATCGCCGGCCTTCTCGCCGAAGATGGCGCGCAGCAGGCGCTCCTCAGGGGAAAGCTCTGTCTCGCCTTTGGGCGTCACCTTGCCGACCAGGATGTCGCCCGGCCCAACCTCGGCGCCGATGCGGATGATGCCGTCCTCGTCGAGGTTGCGCACCACCAGCTCGCTGATATTGGGGATCTCGCGGGTGATCTCCTCCTGCCCGCGCTTGGTATCGCGCACCTGTAGTTCGAACTCCTCGATGTGGATCGAGGTGAAGACCTCGCGCTTGAGCAGGCGCTCACTGATAATGATGGCGTCTTCAAAGTTGTAGCCGTTCCAGGGCAGGAAGGCGACCAGCACATTTATGCCCAGCGCCAGGTCGCCCCGCTCGGTGGCCGGGCCGTCGGCCACCACCTGACCCTTGCGGATCTTGTCGCCCACCTGCACCAGGGGCCGCTGGTTGAGGCAGCAGTCCTGGTTGGAGCGGGCGAACTTGATGAGCTTGTAGGTGTCCTCGTCGGCGGTGTCGAGGGGCGAGAGCGGGGAGCTGTGCCGCTTGTCGCGCTTGATCACAATTCGGTCGGCCTCCACCCGCACCACCTCGCCGGGGTTGCGGGCCAGGATCACCGCGCCTGAGTCGCGCGCCACCTTGCCCTCCATGCCCGTGCCCACAAAGGGGGCCTGGGTGAAGAGCAGCGGCACGGCCTGGCGCTGCATGTTGGAGCCCATCAGCGCACGGTTGGCGTCATCGTGCTCCAAAAAGGGGATCAGGGCCGCGGCGGCGCTGACCAATTGCTTGGGTGAGACGTCCATGTACTGGACCTCAGTGGGCTCCAGCATCGGATAGTCGTCGCGCTTGCGCGCCTTCACCAGCGGGTTGAGGAAATTGCCCTTGGCGTCCAAGGGCTCGTTGGCCTGGGCGATGACGTAGCGGTCTTCCTCGTCTGCGGTCAGGTACTCGATCTCGTCGGTGCTCTTGCCGTTCACCACCTTGCGGTACGGAGTTTCGAGGAAGCCAAAGGCATTGACCCTGGCATAGGTGCTCAGCGAAGAGATCAGGCCGATGTTCGGCCCTTCAGGGGTTTCGATGGGGCAAATACGGCCGTAATGGGTGTAGTGGACGTCACGCACCTCAAAACCAGCCCGATCGCGGCTCAGGCCGCCCGGCCCCAGGGCACTGAGGCGGCGCTTGTGGGTCAACTCGTCGAGGGGGTTGGTCTGCTGCATGAACTGGGAGAGCTGGCTACTGCCGAAAAACGCCTGCACCACAGTGGAAACGGTGCGGGCGTTGATCAGGTCGTGGGGCGTGATCTTATCCTCGTCGCGCAGACTCATGCGCTCGCGGATCGTGCGAGCCATGCGGGTCAGGCCGATGCTAAACTGGTTGGCCAAAAGCTCGCCAACCGGGCGCACCCGGCGGTTGCCCAGATGGTCGATGTCGTCGGTGTGCCCCTGCCCCACCCGCAGCCCTAGCAGGCAGCGGATGATGGCGGTGAAATCCTCGAGATGGAGGATGGTGCTCGACAGGGGGATGGGCAGGTCGAGCCGGCGGTTGATGCGGTAGCGGCCCACGTCGCCCAGGTTGTAGCGCTTAGGATTGAAGAAAAGCCGGTCGAGCAGACCGCGGGCCGTTTCGAGGTTGGGGGGGTCGCCCGGGCGCAACAGGTTGTAGATGCGGGAGAGCGCATCCTTCTCGCTCTCGCTGGGGTCCTTCTTGAGGGTGTTTTCCATCACCCCCGGATCGGTGCCCTCGGGGACGGCCAGCACCTTAATCCTCTTGAATTTGGCTTCGATCAACTTCTGGACCTGCTCGGCGGTGAGGGTCTCGTAGCCCTCGGCGATCACTTCGCCGGTCTTCTTGTCGACCAAGTCCTCGCCCCCCACATGCCGCCCGGTCAACTCGATGCCGACCTCCACCTCCACGTCTTCGCGGAAGAGGGCGAGGATCTCCCCGGTCCGCGAAAATCCAAGGGCCCGCAGCAGCAGGGTGATGGGCAGCTTGCGGCGCCGGTCGATGTGCACGTACATCACGTCATTGATATCCATGCTGAACTCGAGCCAGGGCCCCTTGAGCGGCAGGATGCGCGCCGAGAACAGGCGTTTGCCGTTGGGGTGCATGGTCTCGTCGAAAAACACCCCCGGAGAGCGGTGCAACTGGCTCACCACCACCCGTTCGGCGCCGTTGATCAGGAAGGTGCCCTGATCGGTCATCAGCGGCAGCTCGCCGAGAAAGACCGGCTGCTCAACCACGTCCTTGACCGGGTTTTCGGGGCTCACCTTGTCGCGGGTAACCAGCCGCAGGGTGGCCCGCAACGGCGCGGCAAAGGTCATCCCCCGCTCGCGGCACTCCTCGACCGAATAGCGCGGATTGCCGATGGAGTAATCCACGTACTCCAGCGAGTGGATGTTGTGCACGTCGGTGATGGGAAAAACGCTTTCAAATACCAGGTGCAGTCCCTTGCGCTGGCGCTTGCTGGGAGGCGTTTCGAGTTGCAGAAACGCGCGGTAGGAATCGATCTGGATTTCCAGCAGGTTAGGCATCTCGACGACTTCGCCGATCTTGCCGAACGAGTGCCTTGCGATGCTGCCATTCAGCTTGCTCAAGCCCGGGGCTCCTTTTTTGCAGGTTTAAGCCAAAAGCTCATGGAGCACTGGCCGCCTGCGGAAAGCAAGGTGACCAGCCCTTCCATGAGCTTTCAAATGGCGCGGAAGAGATCAGAAACGGGACAGAACCCTACTTGATCTCTATGGTGGCGCCGGCCTCGACCATCCGGGCCTGGATATCGTCGGCTTCCTGCTTTGAGACCCCTTCCTTGATCGGTTTAGGAGCTTCGTCCACCAGGGCCTTGGCCTCCTTGAGGCCGAGACTGGTAATCTCGCGCACGACCTTGATCACCTGGATCTTCTTCTCACCGGCGCTAGTCAGGATAACGTCGAAGGTGTCCTTGACCGGAGCGGCCTCGGCGGCAGCGCCGGCGGGGGCAGCCCCGACCATCATCATCGGCGCAGCCGCCGAGACGCCAAACTTGGTTTCTAAAGCCTTGACCAGCTCGGCCAGCTCAAGAACCGTAAGGCCGCTGATCGCCTCGATAATCCCGGCAATCTTGGCGCTGACAGTCGTTTCTTCGCTCATTGCTCAAAAAACCTCCAGGATGAAGTGTAGGATAATTTGCGCTCGGGTCGATCAGGCGCCTTCGCTCTGCTTCTTCTCAATGGCGGCAACAACGCCGACGAGGTTGCGCAACAGGCCCGAGAGAACCCCCGAAAGGCCGTAGAGCGGTCCCTGGACCGCCCCAACCACCTTGGCCAGAAGCTGTTCACGCGAAGGCAGGGTGGCCAGTGCCTTAAACTGGTCGGCGGAAATGACCTGGCCATCGACCAGACCGCTCTTGATGGTGATCTTGCCGCCGGCGTCGATAAACTTCTGCAAGATCTTTGCCGGCTCCACCGGATCGGCCCCGGCAAAAGCGATGGCCGTCGGTCCGACAAAAAACGGATCCAGACCGGCGACCCCGGCCTCCTGGGCCGCGCGCTTGGCCAGCCGGTTCTTGACCACCTCGTATTCGACGGAGGCCTTGCGCAGTTGGCTGCGCAGATCGGTCACCGAGGCGACGTCGAGGCCCGTAAAATCCGCCAGGTAAATGGCCTTGGACCCGGCCATCTTCTGGGTGAGTTCGCTTACCTTTGCTGCCTTCTCTGCGGTGGGCATTGCGGAATATCCTCTGTGCTAAACGAATTCGCTTAATGCGCCTAGTTGGCCAGCGCCGGATCGATGCGCACCCCCGGCCCCATGGTCGAGGAGATAACCAGCTTGCGGATGTAGTGGCCCTTGGCGGAGGCCGGCTTGGCCCTGACGATCGCCTCGGTGAAAGCCTTGGCGTTTTCGATGATCGACGCTTCGCTAAAGGACAGCTTGCCAATAGGAGCCTGGGCGTTGTTCCCGGATTTGGCGTCGGCGCGGAACTCAATGCGTCCGGCCTTGGCTTCACTCACCGCCCGCCCCACTTCGCGGGTGACGGTTCCGGTCTTAGGATTGGGCATCAGGCCGCGGGGCCCCAAAATGCGACCCAACTTACCCACCTGGCCCATCATGTCGGGGGAGGCGATGACCATGTCGAAATCCAGCCAGCCCTTTTGAATCCGGTCGACCAGATCGCCACTGCCCACCTCGTCTGCCCCAGCGTCCTGGGCCTCCTTGACCAGTTCCCCCTGGGTAATGACCACGATCCGCACCGTTTTGCCGGTGCCGTGGGGCAGCATCACCGTGCCGCGCAGCGCCTGGTCGGCCTGGCGCCCGTCAATCCCCAGGTGAAAGGACAGTTCCACGGTTTCGTCGAAGTTGCGCTTGGGAGCCTCCTTCAGCACTTTGACCGCCCCCTCCCAGGAGTAGAGCTTGCGGCTGTCGATCTTCTCGGCGGTCTGCTGGTATTTCTTTCCTCTGCTAACCATTGCCTCTCTCCCTGGCTGCCTCCTGCTAATCCTCGACCCGCAACCCCATGCTACGGGCGGTGCCCGCCACCATGGACATGGCCGCCTCCATTGAGGCAGCGTTGAGATCGGGCATTTTCAACTCGGCTATTTCGCGCACCTGTGCCTGGGTGACGCTGCCCACCTTGTCGCGGTTAGGCACGCTAGACCCTTTGGGAACACCGGCCGCCCGCTGCAAGAGCACCGCCGCCGGCGGGGTCTTAGTGATGAAGGTGAAGCTCCGGTCGGCGTAAACGGTGATGACCACCGGGATTATGAGGCCCTGCTTTTCCTGGGTGGTTGCGTTAAAAGCCTTGCAAAACTCCATGATATTGACGCCGTGCTGGCCCAGGGCCGGACCCACCGGCGGGGTAGGATTGGCTGCCCCGGCGGGAATCTGCAACTTGATGCTAGCGACCACTTTCTTTGACATTATAACTCACTCGTCCCAATCAGCTGTTATTTTTCGCGTCTGCCAGGGCCACCTGGAGAACATCCAGTTCCACGGGGGTACCCCGCCCGAAAATACTCACCATGATCTTCACTCGGCGCTTCTCGGGTAACACCTCCTGAACGGTCCCGATGAAATCCTTGAAGGCGCCGTCATTGACCTTGACCTGGTCGCCGATGACATAGGGGATATCGACCACCTCTGGGGATTTTTTGCGGTCGATATGCCCGAGAATCTGCTCGATCTCCTCGGCGGTCAGGGCCTGCGGTTTCTTAGCGGGGCCGACGAAATTGGTGACTCCGGGGATGTTGGTGACCAGGTGCCAGGCGTCCTTGGTCATCTCCATCTCGATGAGTACGTAGCTGGGCAGGAAACGCTTTTTGGAAACAGTTTTCTTGCCCCCTCTCATCTCCACCACCTCCTCGGTCGGGACCACTACCCGCGAGATCGCCCCGTGGGCCGCCACCGATTCGATCAAGGACTCGATATATCCCTTGACCTTGTTCTCGTGCCCCGAGTAGGTGTGTAACGCGTACCAAAACTTAGCCATATACCTCATAACCTCAGGGAGCCTGCAAGGACACCCGGAAACTGGAGGTTGCCGCCCCGGGCACCGCTACAGGCCCCACAGGTCCAATGGCACTTAGGATCAACGGAAGAGGAACTTGTCCCAGACGAACGTGATCAACAGATCGAAGACCCCGATGAACACGGCAAAGGCAGCGGAGAAGACCAGCACAACGTTGGTCGAGTTGATCAACTCCTCGCGCGTGGGCCAACTGATCTTGGCAAACTCGCTGCGAACATCACTGGCAAAGGTCTTGATCTTTTCCAACATCGGCCCATAACCCTCGGTTCTCAGCACCCGTGCAAAAGATGGCAGGCCTGGCAGGACTCGAACCTGCAACCCCCGGTTTTGGAGACCGGTGCTCTACCACTTGAGCTACAGACCTAGCTTACCGGGTTTCTTTGTGTGCTGTGTGTTTTCGACAGAAGCGGCAGTACTTCTTATACTCTACCCGTCCTGGGTGGGCCCGGCGGTTTTTAGTGGCAGAGTAATTCCGCCGGCTGCAATCCGCACACTCCAGGGTTATCTGCTCTCGCGGCATGGTGTTCCACCTGAGGAAGGGCTCGGTGAATTAGGGCAAAAACTGGAGCCGATGACCAGGATTGAACTGGTGACCTCGTCCTTACCAAGGACGCGCTCTACCAACTGAGCTACATCGGCTTTGATTTGGACGCAACTTGGGGATGGAGTATTTTTTGGAGCGGGAAACGGGGTTCGAACCCGCGACATCGAGCTTGGAAGGCTCGCGCTCTACCAACTGAGCTACTCCCGCTTCCGTGTAGAGCCCCCTACCCGTAGATTTCAAAAGATAATAGCTGGTTTTTTTTTGTCAAGACCCAGAGATAAAATCTAAATAGAAAGGCGGCGAACCCTACCGCTGCGGTTCGCCGCCTTTTAAATCCTCGAATTCTCCGTTCAGCCCATCAAGCCTGGGCCTGGACCGGCGCCGCCCGGAGGGGGACGACCCCTCGGGTCAGTTGGGGCAGATAGTACTCGCTCATGTAGTGCCGTTTACAATAGCCCCGCGAAGAGTGATGCTCCTTGCAGCCGGGCACCTGGCAGCCCACACGGCCATATATCCGCTCGCGATCAGGGGTGAGGCGGCCGTAGCGGCGTACCTGCTGATAATGCCGGAAGCAATACCCCTTGGCGATCTGCGGCTCTTCGCAGTGCTCCAACAAGCAGCGGTCGCCGCGCCGATGGTATTCACGTTCGGGAGTGAGCCGGCCATGCCGCCGGATCTGCTGGTAATGGCGCGGACAATAGCCCGCAGTCCGGGACTCGCGCCCGCACCCATCGGCTTTGCAGACCACCTCCCATTTGCCAGTTACGATGTTACCCTTGGCTGCCTCGATATTATGCATTGTCTCATACCTCGCGTATGATTGAAAACATTGCAAAAGGCATGCCATCACCAAGTCAAAACTTGCCCTTTTATTTTAACATATTGTTTTCATGATATATGTTAACCTAAATTCTAAAAGTTTAACAATCATACCATGTATCATCGATGCGACACATGCTTTTATCTCCTCTTGCCATCTCTACCCTTCGCTGCAAAAAATCTTTATCAACTACAATCAGTTAAGTCTGTTCAGAACAGGAAAATCATTTCTGATCAATAAGTATCATTCTTGATACCTGTCGCTTGAGTCCGTGCCGCCGCAGATGTCGATACAGGGTGGCCCGGCTTATTCCAAGCAGTTCTGCAGCCTTGGTGATATCCCCCTCCTCGGCCCTCAGGGCTTCAGCGTACATATGTTTGGTGGCCAATTCATAGTTGTGCCGGGCCTTTGCAAACGAGTCCTGAGGTTCAGGTCCCGGGTCCTCTCCCCCGACGGCGCTTTGCAGGTGGGCTGGCAGATCCTCCCACTGGACCAGATTCTCCTTGGCCAGGGCCACCGCATGTTCGATGGCGTTTTCCAGTTGGCGCACATTGCCCGGCCAAGAGTAGGTATTGAGCCTGGCCATGACGTCGTCAATCAACCCTTTGACCTGCTTGCCATTGCGCTGGGAGAAATTCTCGATGAACTGGGCGACAAAGAGGGGTATATCCCCCCACCTCTCGCGCAGCGGTGGCACCTCGATGGTCATTACGTCCAGCCGGTAGAGCAGGTCCTGGCGGAATTTATGTTCAATCACGGCGCGGTGCAGGTCGCGGTTGGTGGCGGTGATCACGCGGCAGTTCACCGGGATGGTGCGGTCTCCCCCGACCCGCACGATGGCCTTTTCCTGGAGCACGCGTAGCAGCTTGACCTGGACCTCGGGGGGGATTTCGCCGATTTCGTCCAGAAAAAGGGTGCCGCCGCTGGCTAGTTCGAACTTGCCCAACCGGCCCTTCTTGCTGGCCCCGGTAAAGGCCCCCTCGACGTAGCCGAACAGCTCGCTCTCGATCAGATCCCGCGGCAAGGCCGCGCAGTTGACCGCCAGGAAAGGGCCTTCACTGTAGGCGCTGGCGTTGTGGACGGCCTGGGCGAAGACCTCCTTGCCGGTTCCTGTTTCCCCATGGATCAGGATATTAGAACTAGTGCCGGCGGCGATCCGGGCTAGTTCCTTGGTCTTCTCGATGATCGGGCTGCTGCCGATGATGTCGTCGAAGGTGAAGGTGCGCTGCACCCCGATGACCCGGTTCACCAGCCGCCCCACCTCCCCCATCTCCCGGAAGGTCAGCACCGCCCCGGTGGCCTGGGCGCCGGCGTCGAGAATGGGCTGCAGATTGGCCATCACCGCCACCCTTCCGGTGGCGGTGTTCAGGGTCAGGACCCGCTGGCTGAATTGCTCACCCCGCCGCAGCCACTCGCGCAGGGGCGGCTTGTCCTCAGCCAGCTCGTCGATGGGGCAGTTCTTGAGATGGCGCTGCTGCTGGCCGAAAATGCGCTGGGCTACGGTATTGGCCTCGACCACCAACCCATCGCGGTCCACCGCCAGCAGGCCGTCGGAGATGGATTCCAGCAGGGCGCGGGAACGGTTGTAGAGCTGCCGCAACTCCTCGGCCTGCTGTTGTTCGGTCCGCACCAGCTCCTGCAGGCGCCCAGTGAGGCGGATGTCCTCGATCTCCGCGGCCAACTGGCTAGAGAGGGCGAAGAGCATGTTGAGGTCGTCCATGCTGAACAAGCGCCGCTCCGCCCCCAGCGGGGCGATCTTGTCGAAAAGGGTCAGGGTGCCGACCACCCGCTCCTCCAGGACCAAGGGGATACAAGCCAGGGAGGCTCCACGGGTCCCGGGGTGTTTGATAGCGCGCAGGTCGTCGATGACAATGGGCTCGCCCGTAGCGGCCACGTATTCGGCGATGCGTTTTTCGTCCCGGGCGTCGAAACGCTCCCTTGACACTGCAACCATGGTGGCCTGGGCCAGGGTGCCGTCCTCTACCATTAGGCGGATGATGGAGCCTTGTGCGCCGAGGGCCTCGGCTGCCTTGGTGGCGATCAGCTCGATGGACTCGTCGAGCCCCAACCCGGAGTTCATCGCCTGGCCCAGCTCGTTTAGGGCCTGGACCTCGTTGGTGCGCTGCCGCATGTCCTCCAGGGCCTGCGCCGTGCGGATGATCCCGGTGACCAGCGGCCGGACCACCTTGTTAAGAATCTCGACCTCCTCGGTGGAGAAATGGCGCACGGCGCCGCTTTGCAGATTCAGCGCCCCCAGCAACCTCTCGTCCTCGGCCAGGGCCAGGGCAACGATGCTCTGATAAAAGCGCTCGCCTCCCTGGCGTTGTACCGACCGCGGGTCGCGCTGCATGTGGGCGACCTGGAGCAGCTTACCCTGGTAGGCGGCCATGCCGGTGATGCCCTGTCCCACCCGCAGCCTGGTCATCGCCAGGTAGGACTCCTGCCCGCCGCGCCCCTGCAACACCAACTCGTCGGTCCGCCGGTCCAGCAGGTAAATGGCGCAGAAGTCGACGGCAAAGTGCCCGACCAGCATCTCGGCCACCTCTCGCAGCGCCTGCTGGAGGGTCTGGGGTTTTGCCATCAGGACCAGCCCGTCCCGCCAGAGCCTCATTTCGATGGTTTTGACGTCGTGCATGGCGCCCGTTGGGAAGCTTGGGGATGAGATCGGCCTTAAAAACAAACTCCCAGAGACTTGTCGCCTCCGGGAGAGTCAGCAAATGCACTATACCGCCAGCCCGCAGGCTCGGGGATCTGTCAGCGCGAGATCTTGTCGATCTTATACTGCAACAGGCCCGCCGGCACCTTGATGTCCACCTCCTCGCCCTCGGCGTGGCCCAGCAACCCGCGCCCGATGGGCGAAACCGTCGAGATCTTGCCGCGCTCGAAGTCGGCCTCCTCGGGAGCCACCAGGGTATAAATAAGCTTTCGCCTCGACTTGAGGTCAGTAAGTTCGACCGTGGCCCCGATATAGACCTTGTCGGCCGGGATGTTCTCGTTTTCGAGCAATCGGGCCCGGCTAAGGGTCTCTTCGAGTTTGCTGATCCGCTGTTCGAGGAAGAGCAGCCGCTCCTTGGCCGCGGAGTATTCGGCGTTCTCGGAGAGATCGCCGAATTCCCGGGCCCGCTGCAGCGCCTGGCGCACCGTGGGGCGCTCCAAGCCCTTCAGGTTCTGCAGTTCGTCCTGGAGTTTTTGGTAGCCCTCTCTGGAAAGATAAACCTCGCTCATCCTCTTCTCCTGCCAGCTCGGCCTGGCCGGGACTCATACAAAAAGCGGAAGCGCGGACAAACTACCATCGCTCCCGCTAAATTATCTGAAAATATATACAAAAAAACGCGGGGATGCAATACGCCGGCGGAGGATCGCCCTACGGTTACGTTGGGCAGTTTTTTGGGGTTACTTTTCCCCACGAAAGGAATCTGTCTGATGACCAAGAAGAGTAGGAATGGCGAGAGTAGGCGGTTTTCGTCGCGGCGCAAAACAGAGGCGGTGTTACGTCTTCTTCGGGGCGAGGACTTGGATTTGCTGTCATGGGAGAATGGGGTGGTGCCAGCGCGGTTGAGCCAATGGCGGGAGGACTTGCTGTGCGGAGGGCAACAGGCCTTACAGCAACGTCCGGCCGACCTGCGGGAGGAGCAGACCAAAGACCTGCAGGCCAAGATCGTCAAGTTGACCATGGCCAATGAACTGTTGCACCACCAGGTCCAGCGACAGGCCAGTGGCCGCCTTTTTTGGCTGGGAGATCGAAGCCATGAGCACCGCCTGCTCGCTCTCCCTTGGCAAGATGTATGGGCTGCAACGCGGCTGCCAGGTGTGGGGGATCAACCGTTCGGCGGTGTATGCCCAACGGCGTTTTGCAGCGCGGCCCTTGCCGCCGATGGCCGGGCAGCCGGCTCGACGCGGACCGAACGGTCCCTGCAGCGATGGGGCCTTGGTGGCGCATATTCGCCAGGTGCTAGCCACTTCGCCCTTTCATGGGGAAGGTCACCGCAAAGTCTCGGCAGAGCTGCGCTGGGCCGCGATCCGCACCTCGAAGGTGCGGGAGCACAACCTGCAAGCGCCTGGTCGCACCGGTCATCCCCATGGCCCACGATGGCACCATCATCACCGCCTTGCCAGACCTGATGTGGGGCACCGATGGCACGACGACGATTACCTGCGAAGAGAGTCAGGCCTTTGTCAGCGTCGATCGCTGCAACTTTGAGTGTGTGGCGATTCATGCCTCGGCCTCGGGCAATCGCTTCGAGGCCCTGGAGCCGATTCGTCAGGGCGTACGCCAGCACTTCGGCGGCTACCATCAGCAGGTCGCCGTCGGCCTGGCGGTGCGCCATGATCAGGGTTCGGCCTATCTGGCCGACAACTTCCAGCGGGAGCTCAAATTCCTCGGTATGCAACGCTCCCCCAGTTTCGTCCGTGAGCCACAGGGCAATGGCTGCGCCGAGCGCTTCATCCGCCTGCTCAAGGAAACCCTGCTGTGGGTGCGGACCTTTGACACCATCGAAGAACTGCGACAGACACTGCTGGCTTTGAAAGAGCAATACAACACCCAGTGGATTTTGGAACGCCACGGCTGCCGAACGCCGTCCCAAGTGCGGCACGACCTGAGCCAATCCCGGATCGCTGAAGCGGCTGGGTAGTCACTAATCCACTGTCCATTTT
>VGJS01000001.1 GCA_016867395.1 Candidatus Handelsmanbacteria bacterium | reverse complement strand
GCTGGTATAATCCCCATCGGCGGCACTCCGCCCTTGATTACCTGTCGCCGATCAACTATGAAAAGAGCTATCATCTCTCGGCTTAACCCGAAAGCCCAAAACTGTCCACCAAAACGGGGGAACTCCACTTTTTGACGCTGTGGACTTTCCGCTTCATGAGTATCCCTCCATCGATCTAAAGAAATCACTTCCCGACTGGCGAAACTTTTCCGGGTCATGTCACGATAAGCCCAATAAAATGGTTGACAACCACAGATTTCAAGTCTAACTTGTTCCTTTCTGGGCTATTCTTTACGGACTAAGAGCAAGCCATGTATGGTCTACCCTCAGGGATCCGAACTTGGGTTCAAGTTTGGTTCCCGCTGTTGCTGGGGTTCCTGTTGCTGTGCGGTAGCCGAGGTGAGGCACAGATGCCCCAGTACGCCCAGACGGCCCAGCTAGCCGCCGCGGAGGAAACGAACCCGGCGGGCAGGGGATACCTGCGTTTTCCGGGGGCCCCGTTTGCCGAGCCCAACCGGCTCTTCCTTAATCGGGGCAACTGGCAGGGTTATTTCAACTACGGGGTGGAACAGTACGAGACCTATACGGTCAGTACTCGCTCCTACGAGATCTACGACCGTATGGGGCATCGATTGCTGCGCGGCTATCCGCTGGCCAGTTGGGAGGAGAACCGCTCCGAGGACCCGTCCCTGCAGCGCAGTACCATAGTCCGCGCCCAGCAGCACTGGCAGTGGTTCGACAACCTCATCGCCTTTCAGGAATCCTACAGTGGCTGGGACCTGGGGGTGATGAGCGGGGACAAGATTCGCACCACCTTGACCCCCCTCACCCTGAGCCAGCCCCGCTGGGGCGGGGTGCGCCTGGACGCCCAGTCCGACCGGCACGGGCTCACCCTGCTCCTGTCGCGCGGCCAGGAGCGGCGCTTCTCGGCCTTCCAGGCCCGCGAGGAGGTCAACCCCATCCTCCACTATGGGGGGCGCTGGTATTCGCGCCTGGGCCGGGCTCTGACCGCGGGCCTCACCCTCTTCAACCAGCACCAGGCCGACCTGCGCTCCTCCCAGGGCCACCTGTTGCGGGGTACCCTCCCCTCGGGGATGCTGCCGCCCACCACCCTGGTGGTGCGGGTGCAGGACGACTCGCCCGAGGATCTCTCCCCGGCCCTGGTCCACGACCTGCACCTGCACCTGAAGGGCCGGCGGCCGGAGGGGTCGGCGGTGGTGCTGACGTCCAACCCGCAGCCGGGGGAAGGGGAGGAGTACGAGCCGGCCCTGCGACCGGTGGTGAGCCAGGGGCGGCGGGTAGGGGATCACTACGAGGCCCAGGGGCCGGTGGAGGGGGTGGACTTTACGTTCACCCTGCCGGCCCTGGCCGCCGTAGAGTGGGCCCGCTTCGAGGCCCAGGTGGAGGGGGATTACCGGATCGGGGTGCGGCAGACCCATCAGTACTTCAACGCCGAAGCCCGCACCCCGGCCTGGGAGGAGCGCCAGTGGCCCGCCCGCCCCCTCAACCGGCTCCACAACCTCGACGGCCGCCCCGACTATCCCATCGACTTCAAACCCACCGAAGCCCAGTCCTTCTACACGGTGGTGCGTGCCAGGGGCAGAGGGGCCGAGGCAGGCCCCAGGACCATCTCCTTCGAGTACGGCCTACCCACCGGCCAGACCCTGCTGGGGGCGGATCTCAAGGTCGAATCCCCCCAACTGCTGGCCCAAGGGGAGCTGATCTACAACTGGCAGGGCAGCCAATTCCCGTTCCAGAGCGATTCCCTGGGCCTGGCGGGCCGGCATTTCAGCCGCAACGCCATCGCCGGGTACCTGACGGCCATCAAGCCCCTGGGGCCGCGGCTACGCCACGCCGAGGTGGGGGCAGAGATCTTCCGCCTGGACCCCAACTACAGCGGCGGCTACGAGAGCCGGCGCGGGGGTATGGTTTTCTTCACCGACCATGGCGGGGACTTCGAGGTCTCGGGGACCCGCCGGATCTACTCCGGCTTCACCCAGGAATTTGAACTAGCCACCGACAACGACGACGGGGACGACTGGGCCGACGACGGGCCGGCCGAGGAAGGCCGTTTCCAGCCCTTGCAGCCCCAGGTCTACTCCGGGGCCAAGGCCCATTCGGGGGTATTCCCCGGGCTGGACGAGGACGGGGACAACACCCCGGACACGGACCGCAACCGCAACGGGGTGGCCGACTGGACTGAGCCCTTCCTGCTCTACGACAGCGATCCGCCCGATTTCGTATACGGGGCCGACTACAACAATAACGGCTTGCCCGATTTCCGCGAGAACGACGCCGAGCCGGATTACCCCTACCGTAGGGACCAGCAGGGCTTTCACGCCTTTGTCGGCCTGCCCAAACCTCTACCTTTGGTCCGGCGGGCCACCCTGGGGTACTTCTCGGCCCGACAGTTGGCCAGCAATGGCAAGGCGCGGGGCCCCTATCTGCGCCTGAGCCACCGCTCCCTGGTCCGGGGAGTGGAGGTGCAGGCCGACGAGGATCTCAAGTACGTGCGCGACACCATCCGCGACGACGTCTACATCTTCGACATCAGCGAGGCGGGTCTTAACGCCGGATCGGTGCTGACCCCGCCGCCCCCCGACCCGCTGGCCATGCGCAAGAGCCTGGTCAACACCGCCTTTCTGCGCTTGCAGGCGGCCCCCTGGCGTGGCCTGGAGGTGCAGGGCCAGCTCCTGCACTTCAGCAACAAGCAGTTCGCCCTGGAAGGGGAGAGCGGGCAGGAGGCGGCTGTGCGTCAGAGCCTGACGGCCATCGGCAGGGCCGGATACGCCGCCAAGGCCGGCAAGTGCGACCTGTGGGCGGGGGTGAAGGCCGTGGCCAGGTCCGGGGACGGCCGCACCGGAGCGGAGCCCAAAACCTCGGTGCGCTTCTTCGCCCCCATCGCCAGGGCAGTCTATCCATTCATGGCCAATATCTCCTTCCAGTGGGGCGTGTCGGGCCTGAGCTGGCTGCCCATGCGCTACCTGGACCAGGAGGATGAGTCCAGCAGCTACAAACAGCACACCACCACCCTGATGATCAACAACTTCACCGACGACTACCTGGGGTACAATGTGTCTACCAGTGTGGGGGTCCAATGGCAGCGGACCGACTTCGACCTGGGGGACCGGCTTCGGGACGCGGATACCTTTGGCTTTTTCGTCGAATCCTTCGCGGGGTTCTGAAGACATGCGCGTCGCTCTACCCTTGCTGCTAATGACCCTGTGGGCGGGGGCGGCCCAGGCCGGCCCGCCATTGGACGAGGACCGCTTTATCCGCCAGAGCCAGCCCCATCAGAACCTCAGTCGTTCCGGGTACGAGCGCTACCCGCTTTTTCCCCTGTCCCGGCCGGTGTACAACCGTATCGGCAACTACGTGGGTCACGGCACCTATCTGATGCAGTGGGACGAGATTCGCGACCGCTACATCGACGACAAGATGGCCGCCGGCACCCAGATCCTCGATACCCCTTCCCGCAGCAACCTCTTCGCCGACGAGGCGGGGCTGGCCCCTTTCGGCTATCTGTCCATGGCCCAGCAGGGCTGGAAGGGGCGGGGGGCTTCCTTCTTCATGGGGCGGGGGCCTATCACTACCTACAGCCCCCTGATCTTTTACCAGCCCGATTTCAGCGGGGTGCGCCTGGACCTGTCCACGGCGAGGAACAACGCCACCTTTCTGTTCTCGCGGGGGGGGACCTGGGGCCGCGGTTTCTTCGCCGACTTTAACGGCAACACCAGCGGCACCATCTCCATGAGCCCGGTGCTGCTCTACGGGGCCAACTGGCGGGGGAAGTTCGGCACCCTCGAACTGGGCTCCAGCTTCCTGCGCCAGACCCAGTCCCATATTAAGGGGGACCGCCGCTCCCTGTTCCGGGGCGACGTGCCGTACGCTGAACTGCGCCAGCCCAAGACCCTCACCGTCCGCCTCAGCGACGATTCCCCCGACGACCGGCAAGGAGTGGCGGTGTACGACCTCCAGGTCTTCGTGCGGGAGAAGGAGACCGGGCGGGTCCACACTGGCTCGGCGCAGGCAGGGCCGGAGATGGTCTTCGCCGCCGGGCTCCAGCCCCGGGTGCAGGGCCGGCGGGTGGCGGACCACTGGGAGGCTGCCGGGCCGGACGAAGTGGTAGATTTCACCTTTGCCATTCCCCCCGAACTGGGCGCCGAGGCAGTGGAGGTGGCGGCCAGGGTGGCGGGGGACTACCGGATCGGGGTGCGGCAGCAGCACGATTTCGCCAATCCCAAGACCGGCCAGGTGGAGACCCGGTCCTGGCCCTCCACCCCGGCCCTCAACCAGATTAACACCGACTTCAAGGACAACCCCTACACCCCGGCCCCCTTCTATACCGTGGTGCGGGCCAGGGGCAATTTAGGGGGAGAAGCGCGGATGGTGCGCTTTGAACACGCCATCCCCTCGGCCCAGACCTTCTTCGGTTTCAACGGCAAGGTCGAGGCCCGGGACCTGTCCATCGAGGGGGAGGTGGCCGCCAACCCCCAGGATTTCATCTTCCCGGTTAAAGGCGGGGAGCGGGTGCGCCGCCAAGCCTATGCCGCCTTCCTCAAGCTACGGCTGCCCCTGGGCCGGGCCGGCAGCGCCGGAGCCGAGGTCTTCAGCCTGGATCCCACCTACGGGGGCTGGTACGACAGCCGGCGGGGCGGGGCGGTCTTCTTCACCGACGTGTCGGGGGACGCCCGGGCCGGGGAGAAAGTGGCCGGGGACGCCCGCACCCAGGAGTACCCCCTGTACGCCGACAACGACGACCACGATTTTTGGCCCGATGACGTGATCGACGATTTCCCCTACGTGCCCAAAGGGCAGTTTGAGTCGATCGAGGCCCTGGGCAGCCGACCCGAGTCGGGGGTCTATCCCAGCCTGGACATGGACGGGGACCGGGTCTACGACATGGACCTCAACCGCAACGGGACCGGCGACTGGCTCGAACCCTTCTTCTCCTACGACACCGATCCGCCCGACTTTGTCTACGGCATCGATTTCAACAACAACGGTGTGCCCGATTTCCAGGAGAATGACGCCGAGCCGGACTACCCCTACCGCCGCGACCGGCGGGGCCTGCACCTCTTCTTCGACCTGGGCAGCCGGCCGGCCTGGCTGGACCGGCTTGGGGGGGGCGGGTACCGGTTGCGGCAACGGGCCGGGGGCGGCCAGAGCGAGGCCCTGTATCTACGGGCCGAGGCGCATTTACACTTGGGCGGGGCCTCGCTGCGGCTGGCCGACGACCTGAAGCGGGTCGAGGACGACGTGCCCGACGATGTGTACCGCTTCGTGCTGACCAGCAACAGCAACCTCTTCACGCGTTTCAACACCAGCGCCTACCTGCCGCCGCCCGACCCTCTGCTGATGCGGCAGAGCTTGGTCAACACCTCCTTTGCGGAGCTGCGCTATGCTCCCTGGCGGGGGCTGGAGACGGTCAACACCGTGAAGTACCTGATCAACGCCCAGACCGAACTGGAAGATGCTCAGGGCAACCCGATCCAGCGGACCGGCACCCTGCGCAACTTCACCATGGTCAACAAGGCCGAATACAACTGGCGGCCCCTGGAGGCCATCAGCGTGGTGGCCAGGGCCAAACACCTGCTGGTGAAGTGGGATGCGGGCAGCTACAACTTCCGCTACGTGATCAACGACCCGGCCGACACCCTGCGGGTGAATCCCGAGGCGTCCTGGTCGATGATCACCCCCAGCCTCAAGGTCAAGTACCGGCTGACAGGGCACACCAGCCTGGAGTACGGGCAGGCCGGGCTCTTTGTTCCGGTGCTGCGGGCCCGCTACGTGGACCGGGCCGAGCCCTCCCAGGGGTATACCAGCAACATCTCGGTGCTCCAGGCCACGGTGACCGGGGTACATCAGGGATACCAGGTCTCGACAAATCTGGGCTTGCGCTGGGAACTTACCGACTACGATGAGCGAGCTCAGCGGCCCCAGGACCGCTTCAGCACCTTCTTTCTAGATGTGATCTTTGGGCTTTAGCCATGAAAACCCGCCTCGCCATAAGCTTGTTGTTGGCCGCACTGGCCGGAGCGCCGGCCCAGGGTCAGCCTCTGACCGCCTCTGACCCGGAGCGGGAGTTCCTGCATGTGGGCGATGCCATTGACTACGAAGGATACGGCCTCAACACCTACACCCGGCCCCCCATCCACAGCCGCCGGGTGCCCCGCTATGACCGGATGGGCAACTTCCTAATGGTGGGGGACCTGGCCTATGCGGTGGACGAGCGGCGGCCGGGGCTAAGCCGTTTCAGCGGCCTGCCCCGTGACGTGTACTGGGGCAAGATCAGCCTCAACTACGCGGTGTTGCGCGACGCGTACAAGGGCACCGGGTATAGCCTGATGGTGCTGACCGCCAACCCCGACATCGACGCGCGGCAGTTGGCAGAGGCGGTGCGCACCCGCTTCTCGCCCCTAACCATGAGCATCGGCCGCTTCGCCGGGGTGCGGCTGGACGCCAGGGGGCTGCGCAACCAGTCCACCTTTGTCTTCAGCCGGGGGGCCTCGGAGCGCAAGCGGTTCTCCTTCTTCGCCCCGGCCCGCTACGAGCGTTCCCCGGTGATCCTGTGGGGCGGCCACTGGCAGAGCACCGTTGGGGCGGCCCTGAAGGTTGGCACCACCTTTGTCAACCAGCACCTCATCGACGCGGCCTCAAAGGCCGGGGGCATCTTCCGGGGCAATATCCCCTATCCCATGAAGCCGCCCAAGACCCTCTTTGTGCGCTTGACCAGCGACCTGCCCGACGATCCGCAGGTGGTGGCAGTGGGTCAGGGGGTGTCCATCCTGCTCACCGCGATTGGGGAGGGGGGCGTCCAGCGCACCCTAACCGGGGACCCGGCCCTGGCCGTGGGTGGGGTGGAATTGGACCCGCGCCTAGCCCCGGCGGTGACAGGCCGGCGGGTGGGGGACCACTACGAGGCCCAGGGCCGGGACGAACGGGTGGAGTTTGCCTTCAGCCTGCCGGCCAACCTGGAGCCGGTGAAGATCGAATTTGCCGCCGCGGTGGGGGGGGACTATCGGCTGGGCATCCGTCAGGTCCACGAGTTTGTCAGCGAGGACGGCACCCGTACCTCCCAGGGGGCCTGGCCGGCTACCGGAGAAGCCATCCGTTTCGAGCGGGCCTTCCTCACCAAGTTCGACCCGCGCTACCCCACGGACTTCAAGTTCCCTGAGAAGGACCCGGTGTACACCGTGGCCCGGGCCCGGGGGCGGGGGGACCAGTCTTTACAGGTGGTGCGCTTCGACTACGGGGTGCCCACGGCCCAGACGTTGGCCAGCACCGACTTCTCCTTCCAGTACAAGGACTATACTCTTGGCGGGGAAGTTGCTTTCAACGTTCAGGACCTTAAGTTCCCGGTGCCCCAGGGCCGCCGGCACCAGCGCGACTACCTGGCCTACTTCCTAAAGGGCAGCGGGGAGTTGCCCTATTTGCCCGAGCGCTTCAGGGCGCAGGTGGGCGGCGAGGTCTTCGCCATCCCCGCCGCCTACTCCGGTGGGTACGACGCCAAGCGGGGCGGGTCCATCTTCTCCACCGAGGTGGCCACCTCCCCCCAGGGGCCGGTGAGCCAGGAATTCGACCTGTACGACGACAACGACGACAACGACCAGTGGCCTGACGACCACCCCAACGACAGTGCCCTGTCCGACATCAACGACGCCGGGGTCTTCCCCGGCCTGGACGAGGATGGGGACAACGTCATCGACACCGACCGCAACGGAAACGGCCGGCCCGACTGGGCCGAGCCCTTCATGGCCTTTGGCGCCGACCCGCCCGAGTTTGTCTACGACCTCGACTTTAATAACAACGACCTGCCGGACATGACCGAGAACGACGACGAGCCGGACTATCCCTACCGCCGGGGCCAGCGGGGGGCGCACGGCTTTGTCGGCCTGCCCGGCCTGCTTCCAGGAGGCGGGCGCCTGGGGGTGGGGCACTACCGCATGAAAGCCCCCTTCAGCGGCGGGGAGAGCCGGGGGAAGTACCTGCGCCTGAACGCCGTTCTGGACCGCGAAAACCTGGGGCAGCTCAGGATCGAGAACCTGCTCAAGCGGGTGGAGGACCACATCCCCGACCCCAGCTATATCTGGAAGGTGGGCGACGACCCCTCAGTCAACATGCTGGTGGTGCAGAGCCAGGAGCGGACCACCATCGGCAACCTGCTGGACATGCGCCCGCCCGACCCGGACCCCATGCTGATGCGCAACAGCACGGTGAATACCCTGTACCTGGAATCGAAGGTGCAGCCCCTGCCGGGGATGGAGGTGCTGGGCCGCAACAAACTCATGGTGAATCGCCAGCACGCAGACCGGTTCGACGAGGGGGGCGGCCAGGCGGACCACACCCTGTACCGGTGGACCCTGTCCAACCGGGTCTCCTACGGCCGTGAACTGGGGCCGAGGTTGCGGACCAATCTCAAGCTCAAGCACCTCTTCCGCTGGGACAGAGGGTACGGAAGTCCGGCGCGCTTCTCGGTTTTGGAGCCGGTTGTCGAGGTTTTTTACACCCTCTCGCCCAAGGTGCAGCTCCACGCCGGCCAGGATGGATGGCCCCTCTTCCCCTTCCGCTATACCGACCTGGAGGAGGGGGCCAACAGCTTCGAGCGACGCACCTCACTGGTTTTGGTGAAGGTGGACTGGTCTTACTGGGGGTGGATTATGACCTCGGAGACGGGCATGCAGTGGGAATCCCGGCGGGTCGAGGACCAGAAGCAGCTGGGCCAGCGGACCTTTTTCTTTGAACTCTACGTGGGGTTTTGAGGAGAACTGCAGATGAACGGCTTGCTGGCGCTGATCGGGGTGCTGAGCCTGGTGGGGAGCACCCTGACCCGCTTCAGCCCCACGGTCGAGGAGATCAAGAGCCGTTTCGACCTGGGGCAGAAGTACTACGCCGCCAAGGATTACGATAACGGGGTCAAGGTCTTTAAGGAGATCAGCGACACCCCCAACCAGCCCCTTTTGCGGGTGGACAGCATCACCGTGCTCATCGACGAGCTATTACTGCCCATTCGTATGGCCGCCACCTACCAGGTTGGCAACAGCTTCCGCAACGTGGGACTGGACCTGCTCACCCGCTCTAGCCTGGCCCGGGAGGAGGGGGACAGCCTGCTGTCCGACCAGCGCCGACAGGAGGCGGTGGCGGCGCTGCGCTCGGCCCAGGAACACTTTGGCCGCATCAGCGCCGACGCCCTGGCCCCCCAGCGGGTGCGAGTGATGTCTCAGTACCAGAACGTGCGGGTCCACTACGCCAGGGAGGATTACGCCGGGGTGGTGGCACAGGTGGACACCTTGCAGCGGCGTTTCCCCGGCAGCGAATTTGAGGAGGCCGCCCTTTACGACCTGGGTTGGGCCTATTTCCAGATGGGGGAGTACCGCCAGGGCATCGAGGCTTTTGCCCGGGTGCGTCGGCTCTCCGGGGATGCGGTGCGGGTGGACCGGTCCATCTTCCAGACCGCCGAAGCCCACGAGGCTCTGGGAGAGCCGGAGCTGGCCGTGGGCCAGTACCAGGCCCTGGTGGACAAGTACGATTTCGCCAAGCTCTCCGCAAAGGACCAGGAGGGCAAGGAAGCGGCCAAGCTACGCGGGGTGGTCGAGGAGACCCGGCGCGAGCTAGTGGCCAAGGCCCAGCTTAAGATCGGCGACATCCATGCTGGACAGGGGGAGGTGGACCTGGCCATCGCCGCCTACTCCCTGGTGCCTCAGCGCTATCCCCAGGAGCAGTTCCTAGTGGAGCAGGCCCATACCCGCATGGCCGAGCTGGTGCTGGAGCGGCGGGGGCTGGACGAGGGCATCCGGGCCTATGAGCAGGGAGTGCTGAGCGTGGACCGCAAGGAATTCCAGGCCACCGCCCGGCTGCAGATCGCCCGCCTGTATTTTGAAGCGGGACGCTATCCCCAGGCCATTGAGGCGTACCGGGTCTACGACAAGGGCTACGGGGACGTGGCCCGCCAGGTGGGCTTCACCCGCGACAAAGTGCTCTTCAAGGTGGCCGAAGCCTTTCGCGAGTTGGGGCGCCAGTCCCTGGAGCAGCACCAGGAGCCGGCGGCCCGGGAGTCCTTTGGCGCGGCCCTGGCCCACTACGACTCCCTGTTGAGCTGGCGGGCTGGCAGCCCCCTGGCCCCGGACACCCGCTTCGGCCGGGGGCTGTGCCAGCAGGGGCTGGGCCAAAGCGCCGAGGCCCTGGCGCTGTACGAGGAGGTGGTCCACCTCTACCCCGCCCATCCGGCGGCCCCCAATGCGCTCTTGCAGATCGCCCGGCTCCAGTATCAGGGCGGTGAGGGGGAGGAGGCCGTGGGCACGTATAAGCAACTCCTGGCAAGCTACCCCCAGGCGCCCTTTGCCGACGAGGTTTACATCGAGCTGGGCGTGGCCCACAAGAGCATGGGGCAGGTGGACCCGGCCCTGGCCGCCTTCCGGCAGGTCAGCCGCCAATCGCCCCGCTGGGTGAAGGTGCAGGTGGAGATCGGGGATTTGTTGACCTCCGCCGGCCGCTACGCCGAGGCCCAGGAGGCCCTGGACGAGGCCGTGGCCCTGGCGGGGGACGATGCGGAGACCCTGGCCTCGCTGCGTTATATTAAGGGCAAGATCGCCTATTCCCAGAAGCAATACCCCCAAGCCATTGCCCTGCTGGGCGAGGCCATCGCCGGGGCCGGCGATTCGCAGATCATCACCAGCGGCCAATTTCTGCGGGGCCTGGCCCATTACGAGTTGAGCCGGCAGCAGGACGGGAACGGGAACAGCATGGAGGGGACCCGACATGCCGAGGCAGCGGCCCTGGACCTGCGCCAGACCCTGGAGACCGACCTTGCGGCCAAGATGAAAAACGTTGCCTACCGCACCCTGGGCACCACCATGAGCCGGCTGGGCCGCTCGGTCGAGACCATCCGCTACTACCGAGAGTTGATCGGGGCCACCCCGGAGGTGCAGGAGCGGGTAGGCCTCCAGTTGTTGCTCCTGGAGATCTACTACGACCAGCGGCTTTTCGACGAGGCGGTGGACGCAGCCGGGCAACTGATCGGGGAATCCTTTGCCGATAGCGACGAGATGGGTTATTTCCTCAAGGAGCGGGCCTATTCCATCCTCAGCTCGGTGGAGTTGGAGCGTGAGCACTATTCCCAGGCTCTGGCCGCCGCCCAGGGGGGCCTGGCCCGCTTTCCCCGCTCGGGGGAGAGCGCCTCGATGGCCTTTGTGATTGGCCTGGCCCCGTACCTCCAGGAGGAGTACGCGGAGGCGGCGCTGGGGTTTGCCCGCTACGTCGAGCAGTACTCCGAGGACCGCCGGGCCGCGGAGGGCTGTTATTACGCCGGCCTCTCCCACCAGATCCTCGGCGAGTTCGCCGCCGCAGCCGGTTGGTTCCGCCGGCTGGCCGACCGCTTCGCCGACTCGCCCCTGGCCGCCGAAGCCTTGTTCCTCGCCGGTGAGAACCTCTACAACAGCCTCCAGTTCCAGCAGGCGTATGATACCCAGGCCGAACTCTTGCGCCGCTATCCCAACAACGAGTACGCCGACGACGCCCACTACTCTGCGGCTTGGGCCCTGTTCGAGCTGAAGCGCTTAGAGGAGGGGATCGGCCAGATGCGGCAACTGGTGTCGCGTTTCCCCGACAGTCCCCACGCGCCAAGGGCCCAGTATACCATCGGCGACCTTTATTACAGCGAGAAGTATTATCAGCCCGCCCAGGAGGCGTATCGGCAGGTGGTGGCGCTTTTCCCCCACAGCCCCGAGGCGGCCAGGGCCAAGCCCCTGGTCGGGGAGTTGGAGGAGCAGCGGGCCAACCTGCTCTACGAGGAGGCGGTGGTCAAGTACCAGCAAAGCGAATACGTGGAGGCCATCCGCCTGTACGGGGCCGTGGCCGAGCAGTTCCCGGGCACCTACAGCGCGTACGCCGCCCTTGGCAACATGGGGGTAGCCCTGGAGCAGGTGGGCGACGTGCGGCGGGCCGCCCAGACCTACCGGGAGGTCATCGCCCAGGTCGGGGCCGATTCTACCTACCAGGAGGTGCTGGAGTTCGCCCGGGCCCGTCTGAAACACCTGTGAGTGAGGAGCAGCGCGTGAAAAAACAGCTAGCCAAACTGATGCCCTTTCTGGCGGCCGCGGCCCTGGTGGCCTGTCTGGCACCCCTCAGCGCGGTGTACTTCGTGGAGATGGCGCCCAGGGAGGCGGCCGGCGAGTACCACCTCGACCCGGCCACCGAGGCGCTGGTCTACAGCAAGGAGGGGCTCCAGATCAAGGTGCGCTTCCTAAGCGACGAGGCCCTGCGCGCCGAGATCCCCGGCCCCCAGAATCCCTATGTCCTACAGGAGTTCGACGCCCGGCGCGGGTACCGGCCCACGGCCTTCACTGTCTTCCAGGTCGCGGTGGTCAACCCCACCCTCGCTAAGGTGCGGCTGGATCCCGGGAAGGTCGAACTGCTCATCGACCAGGGCAAGAGTTTGGGCAGCTTTGCCATCGACCGGGCCGACGCCCTGGGCAACCGGCGGAACTTCGAGACCTACTTTCTCTCCAGAGGGGTACAGAACGGCAACCAGCAGCGGCTCTACCTGGAGCAGATGGGCAAGGTGCGCGAGACCATCTACCACCGCGACGCGCCCGTCTTCAAGGGCAAGACCTACGCCGGCAAAATCGTCTTTGAGGCCCTGCCGCCCGAGACGGTGGGGGTGGAACTGGTACTGCACGACTTCATCCTGGCCTTCGGTATTCACGACGAATCAACGGAACGCGTCACTTTGCGCTTCCCCTTTGCGGTGTCCCAGGGGGTTCGCGAGCAAGTGGCAGAAAGGAGGTGAGGGCCTTTTTCTAACAGGCGGGTTTCTCATCTTGAACGATCACTTTACCCAAGGAGGTAAGCGCAGATGCACAGGATATGCCGCACGGTCGGGGCGCTGACGCTTTTTGCCGTCGCCGCCAATGCTGCCAGTATTATGGGCAATGGGGCGCCCTACCAGGAATACAAGGGCTTCGGTGGCAGCTTCAACATCCCCTACATGTCCAAGAAGCCCACCTTGGACGGGAAAATGGCCGCCGGGGAATGGGATGGCACGCTGTACACGGAGTGGGGTCCCTCCGACCTGGCCGCGTGGGGGGCGACCTACGGGTTCGTCCAGAACGAGCCGGGGGCCGTCCGCGCCGATGGGATTATGAGCCAGTTGCTGACCTCGGCTCAGGAAGACCCTTCTGAAGGGCTCACGGACTTAGATTCATACAGTCGCCTGTGGGCTGGCTGGGACGAGGAATACTTCTACGAAGCCTTCAAGGTGTCCGACAGCGTCTACGACGTGACCGGCACCCAGGACGCCGGCTTCTGGGAGCGCGACGGGTTCTTTATCCAGCTCGATTTCGGCGCGGGCATGAACAATTTTATGCTGTTGGCCTTTTCGGCCATGCCCACCGGGTCGGCCCGCTACTCCATCTACGGCTGGTTTTATGAACGGCAGGAGGTCCACTTCTACGGCGATGCACCGGAAGACTTCCTCGGCACCAACAGCGGCTTCAGCCTCACTGACGACGGCTGGCTTTTGGAGACCCGCGCCAGTTGGGCGATGATGAACAAGTACATCCCCGATTTCGTGGTCAAGAGTGGGGTGGAATTCGGCAACTGCTACCACACCCTCGATCCAGACGGGGATGAAGGTTTCGGCGGCCAGTTCCAGTTCGCCTCGGGCAAGAACCAGGGCGATCCCACCGAATGGGCCCGCTGGACCTTGGTCGGCGGTCCCGGCGTCTCTGCGACTGCGGTGGAGAGCAGCACCTGGGGCAACCTGAAGCAGATCCTTTCCGAATAGCGCCAAGCGGCCTACGGCGCGCGGTTGCCCGAATTTCGGGCAGCCGCGCCCGGCCTCTGGCCCCGGAGGAATGGGGAAAATGAGCAGTGAGAGGATCGAAACCCTCATCGTCATCAACCGGCGGAACATCGCCCTCGCCCTGGGCATGTCGCTGGTGGTCCACCTGGTGGTCCTGGGCTCCTATTCGAGCTTTGAGGACGAGGTGGAGGAGGCCATTCAGCGGGTGGCCCTGGACCGGGCGCCGCCGCCGGGGTTCTTCGTCAAGCCGCCCACGGCCACGGCTAAGAACCTCGAATTCCGCAAGGTGCCGGTGCCCCAGGGCTACTACAGGCAGAAGAAGGAGACCACCCAGAAACGGGTTGACCAGATGCAGGCGCTGGCCGCCCTGCGCACCGACGCGGTGCTGGAACGGCTGCAACTGGAGGAGGTCATGCCCTCGGCCATGCGGCGGGAGGGCAGCCTGGCGGTGCGGGGCGGGGCCGCGGCCCTGGGTGGGATGGGAGGATTGGGTATGCCCGAGCCCTCGCTGCGGGCTGAGGCCGTGCAGGGGGTGAAGGAGGCCAGGCAGCAGGTGGACATGCAACTGGACATGCTCAGCGTCAAGGACATGGATACCGGGCAGTACCGAGCGATGGTGGTTCAGGATCCCAACAACCGTCGCAAGATCAAGGGTTTCCTGCACGTCGCCCAGGGCTACAGCGTCCATCGTTCCAACGAGTTCCACTACGCCTCGCTGGCCTACGACATCAAGTTCAACCCCCTCGATGTGTTGATCAAGGCGCTAAAGGAATACACCGGCATCGAGGCCGACTACATGGGGGCCCTGCCCCTGGACGACCCCAACCTGCTCGAAGTGCCCTGGCTGCTTTTGAGCAACCTGCTGAGCCGCGACATCGGCCAGGCCGAACTGGCCAACCTGGGCCGCTACCTGGCGGGCGGGGGCTTTGCCATCGCCACCCTGCCCTCCGACAGCGGGTCCAACGAGGTGGTCAAGCGCCAGACCGGGATCTTTGACATCCTCCGCCGGGCCATGAAAAGCCAGAACCTCAATGAGGGGGGAGACTGGCGTTTCGTGGTCCTCGAACCCTCCCATCCCATCTACCATTCCTTCTTTGATTTCGACGCGGCGGTGCGGGCCAACCAGATGAGCCAGCACTCCTCGTACAATCCCCTGCCCAAGGACCTGGGCCTCCAGGTTGGCGACCGGCTGGCCGTTTTCCTCAACGGCGGCCCGGATATGGAGACCGCCGCCGGCAGCCTGGGGGAGCAGAGCACCCACCAGGTCAAGGCCGATGCCACCCGCGCCCTGCAGTTTGCCCTCAACACCGTGGTATTCGCCCTGACCCAGGAAGGGTCGGTGACCCAGCAACTGATGGCGGGGGTGCGCTGAGCCTCTCCCCGATTGCCTTTGCTCACCTGCTCCTGGCCCTGCCACTGTGTGGGGCCGGCCTCGCCCAGGACAGTGAGGGCGCGGTCATCGCCAGGGTGGCCGGCCTGCCCATCAGCGCGGGGGAACTGGCCCTTCAGGAGGCCCGTTTCCCAAGGGAAGGCTCGCGCCGCCAAGTCCTCGACCTGCTCATCGCCAGGGAGTTGTTGCGGGCAGAGGGCCGGGCGCGCCACTTGCACCGGCTCCCCGAAATCGCCGCGGATCTGGCCCAAGTAGAAGAAAAACTCCTCCGGCAGGAGATCGAGGCTAGGGAAGGGCTGGATCAGCGGGCCCCCCCCAGCGAGGAGACCCTGGCCGCCCTTTACAGGGAGTGGGGATCGGGGGAAGAGGTGCGCCCCCGGCAGATCCTGGTGGAGACCCAGGCCCAGGCCCAGGAACTGCTGGACCACCTCAACGAGGGGGCGCCTTTTGCCGAACTGGCCAAGGCCTATTCCCTGCACAAACTCAGCGGCCTGGGCGGCGGGGATATGGGTTTTTTGCGCCGGGAAATGTTGCTCGCAGAGTTCCGGGAGGAGGTCTGGGCCTTAGGGGCGGGCCAGCGCAGTTCCCGGCCAATTCCATCCCGCTTGGGCTACCATCTCATCGAGGTGCAGGAGCGCCGCACCCGCACCCTGGAAGAACTGCGGCCCACCCTGGCCGCGGAACTGGGGCGGCGGGGCCAGGAGGAGGCCCGCAAGGAGCTGGGTGGGCGGCTGCGGGAGGCATATCATTTTGAATGGTTCGCCGAGGCGGCTCAGTCCCTGCTGGGACGGGCCCGGGCCCAGGCCACCGCTGCCGACTCGGCCCTGGTGGTGGCCCGGTGGGAGGGGGGCCAGCTCAGCGGAGCATCGTTTCTCAAGCGGGTCCGCGCCTATGGCCTGCGGCAGACCCTGGCGGACTCGGCCCTGGCCAGGCAGCGGGGGGAGGAGATGGTGCTGGAGGACCTGCTCCTGGCCGAGGCGCGGCGCCGGCAGTACGACCAGGCCCCGGACCTGCGGCGCCGGCTGGCAGCCCGGGAGGCCGAGCTTTTGGCAGAGAAGCTTTTCAACCTGGAAGCCTGGGCCGGGGCGGCGACTGGGGACTCGGCGCTGCGGGTCTTTTACGAGGCGCGGCCGGGCCAGTACCGCGTCCCGCCTGACGCCCAGGTGCAGGAGATCCTGGTGGAGGACCGGGCCAGCGCCGATTCCCTCAAGGCCCTGATCCTGGCCGGGGCGGACATGGGCCAACTGGCCAGGGCGCACACGGCCCGGACCTGGGCGCGCGAGAAGGAGGGGATGTTGGGGGTGCTCAGCCGCGATTCGGCCGGGTACGGCCCGCTCCCGTCCCTGGCCCTCGAGGCGCCGGTGGGCCCCTTGCAGGGGCCTGTGGAGGTGGGGGGGGAGTACTCGATCTTCCGCGTGGTGGGCCGCACCCCGGACAGGCAGGCCAGCTTCGCCGAGGCCAGGGATCTGGTCAAAAAACAGGTGCTCGACCTGGAGATGGACCGCTTCATCGCCGGCCTGCGCCATAAATACGCGGGCCAGATCGAGATCGACGAGCAGGCGTTGGAGGCCATGCCCCCCGCCGGCCGATGAAGGAAAGTGGGATCACCGCGCGCGGCCTGGTGGCCGGGACCCTGGTCGCCGCCCTCATCGGGGCCGGGGCGGCGTACGAGAACCTGGTCGTTTCCGGCTCGACCATGAACTTCGATTACAGCATGGGAGGGGCCCTCTTTGCCCTGGCCCTACTGGTGCTGGTGGTCAATCCCCTGCTCGGCCTGGTCCGGCGCTCCTGGCCCCTGGGCAAAGGCGAACTGGCCACCATCCACATCATGGCCATGGTCGCCTGCGTGCTGCCCACCGTGGGGCTGGTGGGCTGGCTGATCCCGGCCATCTCCGCGGGCAGCTATTACGCCACTCCCGAAAACAACTGGCTCAACACCGTCCTCCCCCACGTCAAACCCTGGCTCACGGTCGAGGATCCCGGTGTGGTCCGGGATTTCTACGAGGGCATGGGCGGCCCCATCCCCTGGGGCGCCTGGGCCCGGCCCCTGGGCTACTGGGCCCTGCTTTTGGGCAGTTTCTTCGGCGCCGTCCTGGCCCTGGCCGCCCTGGTCCACCGCCAGTGGAGCGTCCACGAACGCCTGCTCTTCCCCCTGCTCCAGGTGCCCATCGCCATGATCGGAGACCCCCAGAACGAAGGAGGGCAATGGGCCTCGGTGTTCCGCAAGCGGCTCTTCTGGGCGGGGGTGGGTATCACCGGGTTCTTCTACAGCCTGCGGGCCCTGCACCACTACCACCCGGCGGTGCCAGAGGGCCTGCCCATCTGGTGGTTCCTGCACCTGGCGGGGGGGGCGGTGGTCATCCCCTGGACCCTCAACTACGCCGGGGTGGGTTTTGGCTATCTGCTGACCACCCGGCTTAGCTTCTCGATCTGGTTTCTGGGGGTGCTGACCATCGCCGAGGAGGCCGCCTTCGCCCACTTTGGCATCAGCAGCGGGGAGCGCCTCTGGTGGAACGTCAGTCCCACGGTCTACCCGGCCTACCAGGGCCTGGGGGCCATGCTCGCCTTTGCCCTTTTGACCCTGTGGAACGGGCGGGGGTACTACCGCCGGCTATGGGCCTTGGTGCGGCAGGGCGGCGGGGAGGAGGGGGAGGCGGTACTCCCCAGCCGGCAGGCGGCGCTGCTTTTGGCGGCCAGTCTGTTGGGGATGGGACTGTGGCTGGGGGTGGCGGGCCTGGAGTGGCAGTACATCCCGCCCCTGCTGGGGGCGATTTTCCTGCTGATGCTGGGCATCACTCGCATCGTTGCCGAAGGGGGCCTGGCCACCATGGTGGCCCCGGTGGTCCCCAGCGACGTATTGATCACTGCGGTGGGCAGCAGCACCCTGGGGCCGGCCAACCTCGGTGTGCTGGGGCTGATGCTGCCGGTGGCCAGCCACATGCGCACCTCGATGATGGCGGCCCTAATACACGGCCTGAAGCTGGCCGAGATCCACGTGTCGGGCCGACGCCGCCGACTGGTGGGGGCCGTGGCCCTGGCCATCGCCGCCTCTCTTGGCTGCGCGGTGGGGGTCATGCTGATCATGGGCTACCAGCACGGGGGGATCAACCTGAGTTACTGGTTCTTTGGGCCCTCGGGGGGGGCCACCTACGACTTCATCTCCTACCATGTCAACAAGAACAGCCTGACTCGCTGGGACAGCCTGGGATTTGCGGGACTGGGGGCGGGCTTGCAGTTGCTGCTGACTGTCACGTATCACCGTTTCCACTGGTGGCCCATCCACCCCCTCGGCTTCCCCATCGCCGCCATCTGGTGCACCCACCAGGTGATGGTGAGCATGTTCACCGCCTGGCTGGCCAAGGTGCTGGTCCTCCACTATGGGGGGGTGCGGCTCTACCACGCCAGCCGGCCCCTCTTCCTGGGCCTGATCCTGGGGCAGTACCTTTCGGGGGGGATCTGGCTGATCGTCGATTGGCAGACGGGCATGCAGAACAGCTACCTGTTCTTCTGGTGAGCTAAAGAGCGATGAAAGGACGGAGCTGGGTCCTGTTGCTGTGCTGGGGTTTGCCCTGGCGGGTCTTTGCCCAGCCGGCGGAGGTGGCCCAGGTCCAGGCCCTGCTGGCCCAGGGCCGGCAGGAGGAGGCCATCCGGGTCTGCCGGGAGAGCCTGGCCAGGGATTCCACCGCCCTGCCCCTGTACACCGCCCTGGCCGCCATCTACGCCCGCGAGGGCCGCTACAGCCTGGCCATCGAGCAGTTGGAATGCGCCCTGCGCTTCGATCCGGGGTACGCGCTGGGCTACGCCAACCTGGGCGGCCTGTACACCAAGCTGGCCGACTATCCCAGGGCCGAGGCCCAGCTGAGAAGAGCGCTGGAGCTGGACCCGGAGCAGCCCGGGGCCCGCCGCCGGCTGGGGGAGCTGTGCCTCGACACCCAGCAGCCGGCCCTGGCAGAAGAGCACCTGCGAGGGGCACTCGAACAGGACCCCAGGGACGCCACCCTGCACTTCTCGCTGGGCAAGGCCCTGGAGGCCCAGGGCAAGGCCGAGGAGGCGCGGCAGGCCATGTTGCGGGCCGGCCATCTGGACCTGGGCTTCGAGGAGGCCCATTTCCGGGCCGCCACCCTGGCCCGGCGGCTGGGGCAGAGCGCCGCGGCGGACTCGGCCCTGGCGGTGTACCGCCACCTGCAGGGGCTAGGCCAGCGCGGGGAGGAGCAGGCCAAGATCCTGCGCGAGCTGCGCAAGGCGGTGCTGAACACCCCCGAGGAGGCTGTCCACCACTACAACCTGGGGACCTTCTACGCCGAGCAGGGGTACCTGGCCGAGGCCCTGAACCAGTTCGAGCGGGTGCTGGAGCTGGCGCCGGGGGAGGCCCGCACCCTCAACCGCATCGGCAATATCCACCTCCAGGAGCAGCGCCCCGCCGAGGCGCTCCGGGCCTACGCCGAGGCGGCGGCGCGGGCCCCGGATTTTGCCCTGGCCCACCTCAACGCCGGCCAGGCGTGTATGCAACTGGAGCGCCCGTCCCAGGCCCTGGCTCATTATCAAAAGGCCGTGGCCCTGGCCCCCCAGGTCCCCCTGGCCTGGCGGCAGCTGGCCCTCTGCTTCCTGGCCCTCGAAGCCCCGGCTGCGGCCGACAGCGCCCTGGGTCGGGGGCTGGAGGTGGTGGGACTACAGCGGCGGCAGGAGCTGGAGGTCCTGCGGGAGAAGATCCGCCGACGTATACCTGAGGAGGAAGTCCCAAGCGGCAGATAGAAGGGGCCAGGCACTGGTGATCGGTCTGATGAGCTGTTAGCAAATTGACATATTGGACCATATAAACTAAGTTCGATTGGTTCAGAATGGAGTGACCAGGCATGAAAACAGTCAATGTGCACGAGGCAAAGACCCAGTTGTCGGCGCTATTGGCGCAGATCGAAAAGTCCGGCGAGACCGTGTTGATCTGTCGTCATGGGAAACCGGTGGCTGACCTGGTCCCTCATCGCAAACACAACCGCCTGGAACCTCACCCGGTCATGGGGAAGATCCACCTCGCCTACGATCCAACGGAGACACTGGGAGCGGACGAGTGGCCTGAAGGCGCTCCGTGATTCTGGACACGTGCTCGTTGCTGTGGCTCGCCCAGGGCGGAGGGTCGTTGTCGGCCAGGGCGCGCCAACGTATTGACAATGAACCCTTGGTGTACGTGTCGGCAATGAGCGGGTTTGAGATCAGCATCAAGCACAAGAAGGGGAAACTGGCCTTGCCCAGTCCCCCGGCCGAATGGGTCGCGGCCATCGTGGCCCATCACGACCTCCAGGTGCTGCCCTTGGACATGGCCGTCTGCATACGAGCCGTGGAACTGCCGCCCGTTCACGCCGATCCCTGCGACCGATTCATCATCGCCACGGCCCAGTGTTATCGGCTGCCAGTAGTTACCGCCGATCCCTTGTTCGCCCAGTACGGCATTGAGGTCTTTTTCTGATCGTGTTGTCCGCTCTTTCAACGCCTGGCCCGTCTTCACCCGAAAACCTCTCGTTCCCCTCCCGTCGATAAAGGCCCTTCCATGCACACCTTGCGCAACGATGAACTTGAAGTGACGATCCTGGAACCGGTGGCCGACCACCGCCTGGGCAATCTGATGAGCGGCCCAACCTCCCCGGACGCCTTCAACTGGTTCGACGGCCAGGGCATCCCGGACGCCTTCAGCGTCACCCCCGCCCGCGAGGGATTGACCCTGGTGCCCGGCATCGGCAACTGCGATATGGAGGGGCGCAAGATTGTGGAGTGGTGCCAGTGGGAGGTGGAGATATCTGCCATGCGCAGCAGCTTTCTCACCCGCCAGCAGTTGGGAGACGCCTCCCTGGAGCTGGAGCGCACCGTCGAACTGAGTAGCCGCAGCGTGCGCTCGCTGACCCGGCTGAAGAATGGGCCCAAGGGAAGCCTCAGCCTGCGCTGGTAACCCCATCCCTTCTACCCCCATCCTCGCGGCGACGAGCTGATCAAGTTCAGCATCCCGGTCTCCTTCCCGGAGAATCCCGGGTACGGACTAGGGGATAACGGCTTCATCCACCGCAAGGGCTGGCCCTGGAAGGAGGGGCACTTCCAGGCCCTGGACCATCGCGCCGAAGGGCCCCTGGTCGTGGTGCAGCGCCACCCCCTGCTGGGTATGGTCAGCGCCACCTGCAGCTATGTCCCGGCTTTCTTCCCCATCTGGGGGAACGAGCGCACCTTTTCCTGGGAGCCCTTCATCGAGCGGACCCTGTACGAGAACCAGGAGCTGGAGTGGTGGATCAGCTACGACTTCTGAAATTGCGAGGGTGAAGGGCGGGGCTTATACTAGAACCTTCACCCTTGCCCACAGGAGAAGGCGCATCCCATGCGCACGAGCAGATTGTTCAGCCAGACCCTACGCGAAGCCCCGGCCGACGCCGAGGTAGAGAGCCACCGGCTCTTGCTGCGGGCCGGTTTCATCCGCCAACTGGCCAGCGGAATCTTCAGTTACCTGCCCCTGGCCCGCCGAGCCCTCGACAAGATCGAGCGGATCATCCGCGAGGAGATGGACGCCATCGGCGGCCAGGAGATCACCATGCCGGTGGTGCATCCGGCCGACATCTGGAAGGAGACCGGCCGCTGGTTTCAGATCGGCGCGGAGATGGGCCGCTTCAAGGACAAGAACGAGCGCGACATGGTGCTGGCCATGACCCACGAGGAGGTGGTGGGGGACCTGGTGCGGCGCGAGATCAGGTCCTACCGCCAACTGCCCCAACTGGTGTACCAGCTTCAGACCAAGTGGCGCGATGATCCCCGGCCCCGCTCCGGCCTGATCCGGGTGCGGGAGTTCAGCATGAAGGACAGCTACAGCCTCGACGCGGACTGGGAGGGGCTGGAAGCGCAATACCGCGCCCACTACCAGGCGTATTTCAACATCTTCCACCGCTGCGGTCTGGCCGCAATCGCCGTCAAGTCCGACACCGGCATGATGGGCGGCAAGGTGGCCCACGAGTACATGTACCTCAACCCCATCGGCGAGGACACCCTGATCCTTTGCGATGGGTGCGGGTACGCGGCCAACCGCCAGGTGGCGCGTTTCGCCAAGCCCCCCGCCCCGGCCGCCGCGCCCCTGCCGTTGGAGCGGGTCGCTACCCCGGGCACTAAGACCATCGAGGACCTGGCCAGGCTCCTGGGCATCGGGAAGAGCCAGACCGCCAAGGTGGTCTTCCTCATGGCCCGGCAGGCGGACGAGAGCGAGAAGCTGGTGATGGCCATCGTACGGGGGGACATGGAGGTCAACGAGACCAAGCTGGGCAACGCGGTCAAGGCCAAGGCCCTGCGGCCGGCCCGCGAGGAGGAGATCGCCCCTACCGGCGCGGTGCCCGGCTACGCTTCGCCCATCGGGGTCAAAGGGGCGCTGGTGGTGGTGGATGAGGCCGTGGTCGCTTCGCCCAACCTGGTGGCCGGAGCCAACGAGGAGGGGTACCACCTCAAGAACGTCAACTGCGGCCGCGACTACCACGCCGAACTGGTGACGGACCTGGCCGCCGCCCAGGAGGGGGATGGGTGTCCCGAATGCGGCGCCCCGCTGCGGGCCTCGCGCGGAGTGGAGGTGGGGAATATCTTCCAATTGGGCACCCGCTACACCGACGCCATGCACTGCACCTTCCTCGACGCCGAGGGCAAAGCCCGGCCCCTGATCATGGGCTCGTACGGGATCGGAGTGGGGCGTCTGCTGGCCTGTGTCGCCGAGGAGCACCGGGACGAGAAGGGATTGGTCTGGCCCCTCTCCGTGGCCCCCTACCAGGTCCACCTGGTGAGCCTGGCCAAAGGCGCCGGGCCCTCCGCCGAGGCGGCGGAACGATTGTATCGGGAGTTGCAGGAGGTCGGGTTGGAGGTGCTGTTGGACGACCGGGGCGAGAACCCGGGGGTGAAGTTCAACGACGCGGACCTGATTGGCCTGCCCCTGCGTCTGATTGTGGGCGAGCGTTCCCTCAAGAAGGGGGTGGTGGAGATGAAGTTGAGAGGCCAGCAGGAGAACCGCGAGGTGCCCCTGGCCGAGGTGGTCGCCGAGGTGGTGGCCGAGGTGGCGGGGTTGCGGGAGGCGCTGCGGCAGCGGGTGGTCGAGGTGCCCTTCAAGGGCTGAGAGGTCCAGATGCCGGTTTTCACCAGTGGCAGGAACCAAGCCCCTTCCTGGTGCCAGATGCAGTCCTTCGACATCGTCGAGTTGCAGCCGGGCCAGGAGCACCGCTACGAGCGGGCAGGCACGAAGGAGAAGCTGATCGTCGGGCGGGGCAGGTGCCGGGTTTCCGGAGCTGCCGCCGAAGAGCGGGCGCAGTTCGATCTGGGAGAGGGGGATCGCCCCTACGCGGTGGACCTGGTGGCCGAGCGCACGGTGCTGATCCGCATGTGCGGGGACTGGGGGGAGGAGTGCGGCGGGGCCGGGGTCTTCACCGGGGCCAACAGCGACAAACCAGAGGACAAAGGGGACCGGGTGGAATACCCCAAGTTCACCAACTTCGATTGCCACTACCACGACTGCGACGAGTACTGGATTCTCTTTGAGGGCAGCGGCCTGGCCCATTCGGAGGGCAAGGCGTACCTCGTGGGCCCCGGGGACTGCGTGGCCACCGGCATGGGCCACCACCATGACCTGCCCAGGGTGGATGCCCCGATTCGGGCGGTGTACTTCGAGACCACCATGGAGGGGCAAAAGCGGCGCGGCCATCTGTGGGACCACACCCACGGTCAGGCCCAGCCGTGCCGGGAACGGATCTGAACCGGGCGTGACAATGATCACGCCGGAGCGCGGGCCCCGGCGCTAGCTTTATCAAAGCCACCGACCCTTTGCCCTCGCCCGGCGGGGGGGCTGGAACAGGGCTGCGGAGCCGCTCCTCCGCAGCCTTTTTTACTCCCTCCCTGATCTTGGAGCAAGGCCGGGTCCCGCCATGGATTGAAGGCATTTTCCCGTTGCCGCCCCTTTCACTCACTGCTCAAATCCCAGCGATGCAGACCCTCCTCTGCCGCTGCCTGTCACTCTGCATCCTCTGCGCCTGGGCAGCCCCCGTCTTTCAACGGTTCGCCGGCCCTGGCCTATCCGGTCGAGGGCATCGTTGTGGACGGCGATCTCTCCGACTGGCCCGCGGACCTGCCCCGCAACCCCATTGCCCTGCCGGATTACGGGGCCGAACCGCGCGATGCGGCGCTCCGACATGGGGGGTATACGCGCGGCGCCGGAGGAACTCGCCCGACCCTGAGCCGGCGCTCAGGCCGGGAGCGGGTTGGCCCGGCGCAGGGTGAAGAGCGGGGCCTCGGGCGGGCAGCCCAGGCGGAAGGGGAACCAGTGGCCCACCCCGGCGCTGGTGTAGAGCTGGGTGGGGCCCTGGCGGTACAGGCCCCAGGGATAGCGCTCGGGCATCCACGACTCGAAGAAGCTGCGCCCCTGGTAGCCCAACTGGAAGCCGTGGGTGTGGCCGGCCAGCACCAACTCCACCCCCAGGGGGGCGGCGTAGTCCAGGGCCTGGGCCCGGTGGCTCATCAGCACCCTGAAGGCCCCGGTGGCAGTCCCGGCCAGGGATCGCTCGACGTACCGGCGCAGCAGCTCATAGGAAGCGGGGCTGCGCAGGGTGCGCGGATCATCGGTACCTCCCAGGTACAGGGACGCCCCGCCTCTATCCAGCCCCACCCCCTCATTGACCAGCAGGCGAATCCCGCTCACGGCGAAGTGCTCTTTGATCCGGCGCAGGCCGCGGAAATGCTCGTGGTTGCCCAGGCAGGCGTATACCCCCAGGGAGGGGCGCAGTTGCTCGAGGAGCCGCAAGGTCTGGGCGAACACCGGCATGTCGTCGCACAGGTCGCCGGTGACCAGCACCAGGTCCGCCCCCAGGTCTCCGGCCCGGCCAAGCAAGGCGTCGAGGTGGGAGAGCCGGATATAGGGGCCGATGTGGATGTCGCTCAGTTGCAGGATCTTCAGCCCTGCCAGTGGGGCGGGGAGTTCGGGGAAATTCAGGTCGATGCGGGGGATGTGGGCCGGGGTGGCGGAGGCGATCATGCCTCCCCCGGCGGTCAGGGTGCTGAGGGCCGGCACCACCACCAGGCCGCAGCGCAGCAGGTGGCGGCGTTCGGGGGAGGGGGCCTGGGGATGATGCCAGCGGTCGTGGGTCCACTCGGCGGCGTGGACCAGGCCGGTCAGGAGCAGGGCGACCAACAAGCCGGCTAGGCACAGTGAAAGGCCCGCCACCACCCCCAGGCCGGCGAAGACCAGCAAGTTCAGTTCGAGGTGGGTTCCCGCCCGCCAGATGACGCCGCTTAAGAGCCCGGCCAGGGGGGTCCACAGGGCGGTGCGCCGCACCCAGGCCACCTGCCACCAGGGGCGATTCAGTCCCCAGAGCAGGGCCAGCACCAGCCCGTATTGGAACAAAAAGAAGAGACCGACGGTGAAGACGAAACCCATCAGGGGCTGCCGAAATGTTCGTCATGATCGGCCAGGGAGGCTTCGACCACCTTGAGGGCGTGGTCGCGGCCGTAGATCCGCTCCACCGACATGTGGGAGGGTTCGCCGGGGATCATCTTGTAGGTGCTGAAGTAGTGGCTCAGACTCTCGATGAGCACCTGGGGCAGGTCGGCGATGTCCTCGGCATGCCCCCAGACGTAGTCCTTGTCGAGGACGGCGATGATCTTGTCGTCGGCCTCCCCGTGGTCGATGCCCGGGAAACCGCCCACCACCCTGGCGTTGAGGATGACTTCGGCGCGGTTGATGGGCCGCTCGCTGAGCACGCAAATGTCCAGGGGATCGCCGTCGCCAGGGGTGTTCTGCGCGGCCAGCCGTCCCACCGCCGGCCCGCACAGGGTGCGGGGGATGAAGCCGTAAAGGGTAGGGGGATGGGAGGAGGTCCGCTGGGGCCGGCCTCCAGCCCGTGCCAGGGATGGGGGCGCCAGCGGTAGAAGGGGGCGGGGAAACTCATCGCAGGTCCTTGGTCCGTTGAGGAGGGGGCCGCCAGGTCCACCGCCAGCCCAGGGCCAGGAGTCCCAGGATGGCAAGGAAAGCCAGGACGCCGTTGAACTGGTAGAAAGGGGCCGACTGCCCCAAGAGCAGGATCGCGGCGGGAACGATAGAAGATAACAAACCTGTCAAGAAGCAGGCCGGCGGATGGCCGCGCAGGATCAGGCCCAGCAGAGCGGCCCAGACCAGGGTCTGCACTCCGGTGAGGGCCAGGACCAGCCAGAACTCGCCCTGGTCCACGGCCTGCACCCCGGCGGCCAGGGCCACCAGAACCGCCCCTCCGGCCAGGGCCGGTCCGCTGCCGGCCCGCTGGGCATAAAAACCCACCACGGCAAGACCCAGGGGCAGGAGCAGGGCACTGGTTGCCCCGTGCAGGACCACCCCCAGGCCGGGAAGGTAGGTGTCCAGGCCCTCGGGCAGGGACCGGGATGGCGAGGGGAGGTGGGGGGCAAAGTAACCGGCCACCAGGGTGGTCAGGGCTTCGGCCTCCAGCAGGGCCACCACCGCCAGGCCGGCCAGGATCAGGCCCTCGCCCAACTCCCCCCGCCAGCGGGAGGGGCGCAGGTACTCCAGGCTGCCGGGCCGGAGGGTGGCGAGCAGGGCCAGGGCCCCGGCCACCCCCAAACCGACAAAAAGCGCCCCCAGGGTCCAGGCCACCCCCTGGGTCAGGGTGTAGATGGCCGGGGCGAGGGTGGTGTCGTAACCCTGGTCAAAGGTGGGCAGGGCGTTGAGGCGGGCCAGCAGGAAGAGGCCGCTGCCGGCGGCCCCGACCCGCAGGAGCAGGCCCCACTCCATCCCGCCCCTTCGCACCTGGCGCAGCAGCAGCCAGAGCAGGTGCAGGGCTATGCCCGCGGCCACCGCCACCAGCAGGCCCTGCACCACCGAGCGGAACAAGGTGCTCTCACGGCGGTGCCGCAGCCAGGTTTCCGGCAGTTTGAGGTATCGCTGCAGGGCGATGGCCCGGTCGCCGGCCACCGCCACCTCCCAGCGGTACCTGGCCTCGCCGGGGTTGCGCCAATCCCCTTGGGGGGCCTCCCAGACCAGGCGGTGGTCGCGGCGGGCGGCCAGCTTCTCCGAGGAGGATTCCACCAGTTCCATGACCTGGGGGTCCAGGCCGTGGAAGCGCAGGTGTGCCTCGGCCACCTGCAGGGCCTGGTCCTGGCCGAGGTCGGCTCCGGCAGCCTCCTCGGCCACCTGGTGCTGGAGGGTGCGCAGCGACCCGTCGGGCCGCAGGACCACCTGGTACTCCTCCTTTTCGAGGGGCCGGAAGAAACGCGCCTCCCACAGGGCGGCCTGCAACTCGTCCCGGTAGAGGAGGTTGAGGGCCTCCATGCCCCCGGTCTCGAGCAGGTACTTCATCGCCTCCTGGTCGGCCTGAAAGCGCTGGAACACCACCTGCCGGTAGTGGGAGGGGTCCACCCCTTCGGCGGCCAGCACCTGGCGGCTGCGCCGGGCCGCCTCCTCCCTGTCCACGGCAAAGTCGAGGTCGGGCAGGGCCTCCTGGGTCTGGGGCAGAAAGAGCAGGGCCCCCAGGGCTAGGACCCCGGCAAGGGCCAGGGCCCGCCGCCGCGGGAAGGGGGGACGGGAAGGGGCGGGAGCCGGGGGCGCTGGGGCCGGTGGGGGCGGGGGGGGCGGTGCCTCGCTACGGTTGAGCAGGGGCGTGGGGTCGGCAAAGGCACCACGGCGCCAGTAGCACCAGGCGGCCAGGGCCAGGGGCACCAGCAGCAGGCCAGCGCCCAGACCGGCGGTAAGCACGTAGTAGGGGTTGCTGGAGCGCAGGAGGATGAGGGCGGTGTACAGGGCGTCGACGGTGTAGTGCCAGACTAAAGCCGGCAGCAGGCCCCAGCGCAGCATCACCGCCCCCACGATCAGGCCGCCGATGCCCACCTCCAGGCCGCGTATCCAGAAGGGCTGCTGGGGGTAGTTGGCGTGGGCGAAACCCCAGATGAGGGCCGAGATCACCACCGCGGTCCAGCGCGATCTGAGGAGGCCGGTCAGGAAGGGGATGGAGAAGGCCCTTGAGGTGAACTCCTCCATCACCGCGGGCAGGAAGCCGATGAGCAACACCGTCACCCAGGGGAAATAGGTGTTGACCATCTCGCTGTAGGGGATCTCAGCCGGGCTCCAGGCCCCAAAGGCCTCGGCGCTCAGGTAGAAGAGGGTTTGGTAGGCAAAGAAGAAGGCGGTCAGGGCCAGGCCCAGGGCGCTGCCCAGCAGGAAGCGCTTGGTGCGTAGGCCCTGGGGCCGGAACTGGGCAAAGAGGTCGAGGTGCTGGCCGTAGGCCCGGCGGTACACCGGCTCGGCCCCGGCGACGATGAAGGCGATAAAGAGGCCCGCCCCCAGCCCGGCCATCAGGGCCACCAGCAGGGAGCGGGTGAGGAAGCTGCCAAAGGTCTGGGTGGTCTGGTAGGCGTTGTGGATGTTGACGGGCAGCTCGTTGATTTGGGACAGGAAGGTCAGGGCAAAGGCGATGAGCCCGAAGAGGCTGGCCCCCTTCCAGCGCAGTTCCTGCCGGCGGGCGCTGCGGACCAGACAGAACAACAAGGCCAGCCAGGTAAAGACCATGAAGAGCAGGGCCAACATCCCGGTGGCCTCGTTGGCCGAGCGCAGTTGCTGGTACTCGCGCTGCCACGCCTCGGGCACCTTGAGCCCCTCGGCGTAGCGGCCCACCTCGTCTCCCTGCACCCCCACGCTCAGCCGGTAGGTGGCGTCCTCCACCTGGAAGCCGGCCAGCTTCCAGGTGAAGGCGTAGTCGGTGCGCCCGGGGCGGGCCAGGGTCTGGTACTCGACGAACTCCAGGCCCGCCAGGTCGCGGCCCATCCCGGCCAGGAACCCCTCGGCCAGGCGCCGGGCCTCGTCGAGGGCCAGGTGGGCGCCGGGGGCCGCCTCGTCGATGAGGTGGGCAAAACCCACCAGCTCGCCGGTGGTCGTCAGTTCGACCTGGAACTCCTCCTTCTGGAGTTCGCGGGTCCAGCGGTTGCTCCAGCGCCACAGGCGCACGGGCCGGCCGATGAGGGCGGTGGCCCCTTCCAGGCCCAATTCCCTTTCGAGGAAGGTCTTGGTTGGAGAATCGTACTTGAAGGCGGCGCTGTGGTGGTGCCCGGAGGCATCGAGGCCCCGCCGCTCCAGAAAGGACAGGGCCTGGTCACGGGCCTGCTCGCGGGTGATGGCAAAGTCGATGGAGGCTTCGGGGAAGGCGCGGTAGAAGTTGGGAACCCCCACGGCAAGGCTGAGCGCGGCTACCAACAGGCAGCCCCAGAGCAGGTGGATATCCGACCGGTCCAGGCGTTCTTCCATCGGCGGGTTCCCCATGATTTGTCCCATATTATAGGTGAAGGCGGGACAAAACTCCATCAACATTGACAGGAGCCCGGCCGGTGTTTAGGCTTGAGGCGTTTTCGCTATAGGCGAGGAGTCGGAGATGAAAACCAAGAAGGAACGCGTCCTGCGCTGCGGTGTCATCGGATACGGCGGCGCTTTCAACATGGGCAATCTGCACCTCACCTCGATGAGCAAGAACCCCGGGGTGGAGGTGGCGGCAGTTTGCGAACTGGACCCGGCCCGCCGGGTGGTGGCCAAGGAGGATTGGCCCGGGATCAGGACCTATGGCCGGGTGGGGGATCTGCTGCGCCACGGCGGGCTGGACCTAGTCACCATCATCACCCCGCACAACACCCACGCCCCCCTGGCCATCCAGTGCCTCAAAGCGGGGGTCAGCGCCATCTGCGAGAAACCCATGGCCATCAGCAGCTGGGAAGTTAAGGCGATGATGGCAGCGGCGAAGCGGCGGGGGGTGATGCTCTCCACCTTTCACAACCGGCGCTGGGATGGGGACTTTGTGCTGCTGCGCGACCTGATCCAGAAGGAGGAGTGGATCGGGAGGGTCTTCCGCATCGAGGCCGGGTTCAGCGGCTATGGGCCGCAGGGCAACTGGTGGCGGGCCGACCGCCGGATCTCGGGGGGGGCCATCTACGACTGGGGCGCCCACTTCACCGACTGGATACTCAACCTTGTTCCCGATCGCCTCGACTGGGTAAGCGGCTACCAGGTGAAAAACCCGGAGTGGACCCGCTACAGCAACGAGGATCACTCCGAGTACACCCTGCGCTTCCGGGGCGGGGCCATGGCCACCCTGGGCATCTCCAACCTGTCGATGAGTTCCAAGTCGCGCTGGCGCATTCTGGGGGAGCAGGGCTCCATCGAGGATGGGGGCGGCAAGTTCCTGGTTAAAAGCTGGGTGCGGGGCCGGCAGACCAGTTTCGAGATCCCCTTTCCCAAGTCCGATTGGGACGCCTATTACCGGAATATCTTCGCCCATCTGCGGGGCCGGGAGAAGCTGGTGATCACCCCCGAATCGGCGGCCAGGGTGATCGGGGTGCTGGAGGCGGCCAACATCTCTGCGGGGCGGGGCTCGCAGCCGGTCAGGCCGGCTTTTGTCTGAGACCCCGCGCCTGGGAGCGGAGCAGGTCCGCGCCATCGCCCCGCTGGTGGGCATTGGCGGCAAGTCCGGGGACACGGTGGTGGGGCTGTCGGCCCTGCGGCGCAGCCGGCCTCTGGCCCTGGTCTTCGCCGCCCCTGGCCTGGCCCATGGCACCTTAACCGAACTGGCCGGCTGGTGGCGGGAGGGGGCGGCGGTATTTCGGGTGGAGGAATGGGAGGAATTGGCCGGGCGCCTGGGCCGGCCCGACGCCCTGGTTTTGGGCATCCGGCCCGGGCCCCTGGCTGAGGGGATCTGCCGCCGCCTGGGGGAATCAGGTCCCGGCGAATAGGAGGCTGAGGTTAAGGGCCGGGGCCGAGTGGGTGAGGGCGCCGATGGAGATGAAATCCACCCCGGTCTCGGCCACCTGGCGGGCATTGGCCAGGGTGACGTCCCCGGTGGCCTCGATCTCGATGTGGGGGGCTTGGCGGCGGAGGAAATGCACACACTGGCGCAATTCCTCGGTCCCCATGTTGTCGAGCAGGATGCGGTCGGGGTCCGCGGCCGCGGCGCTGCGGACCTCGTCGAGGTTGCGGGCCTCGGCCATCAGCCGCACCCGGGGGCCCTGCTCGCGAGCGCCTTGGCGGGCCAGGCGCAGGGCCGCCCCTACGCCCCCGGCGGTGGCGGCGTGGTTCTCCTTGACCAGCACCGCGTCGTAGAGCCCGAAGCGGTGGTTGACTCCCCCTCCCAGCACCACCGCCTGTTTCTCCAGGGCGCGCAGGCCGGGGGTGGTCTTGCGAGTGTCGGTGATGCGCGCCGGGGTGCCGGCCACCGCCTCCACAAAAGCGCGGGTGAGGGTGGCCACCCCGGAGAGCCGCTGAATGAAGTTGAGGGCCGTGCGCTCGCCAGCAAGCAGGGCGCGGGCCGGGCCGGCCAGGTCCAGCACCTTTTGCCCGGGTTCCAGGGCGGCCCCCTCCTCGGCCAAAGGGGTGCAGTGGACCTGGGGGGAGAGGCGGCTGAAGACCGCCATTCCCACCTGGAGGCCGGCCAGCACGCCGGGCCGCCGGGCAAGGAGGGTGGCGCTGGCCTGGGCCGCGGCGGGGATTACCCACAGGGCCGTCAGGTCGCTGCCTTCGCGGCCCAGGTCCTCGTCCAGGGCCAGTTCGACGATGGCCGCGAACGCATCGGGGTGCAGCAGGGGCGGGGACATCGGCTCATCTCCTTTTCCATAAAAAAATAAGCACCGGTTCCCGCGAGGTAAAAGGCAGCCATGCCCAGTGTAGTCCACATTACCCACGAAGCCATCCACGCCTCAGGAGGCATCAGCTCGGTGCTGCGCGGGCTCATCACCTCCAGATCCTACGGCCAGCGCATCGGCCGCACCCTGCTCCTGGGTCCCATTGCCGACCCCGACGTGGCCGAGCCCCTGGGGTCGGGCGGGTCGGTGGTCTACGACCAGGGCCGGGGTATCTGGTCGGGGGCGGTGGGGCCGGCCCTTTCAACGGTGGAGCTGCGCTGGGGGGTGCGCCTGGTCTACGGCTGGCGGGTCATGGACGCGGCCGGGGAGCGGGTGGGAGTGGAGGTGCTGCTGGTGGACGTGCGCCAGCCGCCCCATGGGCTGGGGGATTTTAAGTACCACCTTCACCGCCGCTTCGGCCTCGAATCGCGCCGCCACGAGTGGAGTTGGGAGTACGAGCAGTATCTGCGCCTGGGAGGGCCCGGCCTGGACGGGGTGCGGGCGCTGTGGGCGGAGGAGCAGTACCCTTGCTTTCTCATGGCCCACGAGTTCATGGGCCTGGGGGTGGTGTACCAGGCCCTGCTCGACGGGGACCGCCGCTTCGCCACCGTCTTCTACGCTCACGAGGTGGCCACTGCCCGCCTGATCGCCGAGTCCCATCCGGGCCACGATGTGATGTTCTACAACGCCCTGCGCGGGGCCAGGGCCGAGGGGGTGTACCTGGAGGAGGTCTTTGGCCCCCAGGACGGGTACCACAAACACGCCTTGGTGCAGCACGCCTGGCAGTGCGACGGGGTTTTTGCCGTGGGGGACTGGGTGCTGGAGGAACTGCGCTTCCTCGGCGCCCGCTTTGCCGGCCGGCAACTGGACCTGGTCTACAACGGGGTGCCGGCCTCGCCGCTGGACCTGGGGCAGAAGGAGCAGGCCCGGGGCCGCCTCCAGGATTTCGCCCGGGCCCTGTTGGGCTGGACCCCGGACCTGGTCTTCACCCATGTGGCCAGGCTGGTAGCCAGCAAGGGCTTGTGGCGGGACCTGATGGTGCTCGAAGCCTTGGACCCTTTGCTGGTGGCCCAGGGCCGCAGCGGGGTGTTCCTGGTGCTGGCCACCGAGGGGGCCCGGCGCGATCCAGGCAGCGTGGCCCGCATGGCCGGGGAGTACGGCTGGCCGCTGATCCACCGCGAGGGCTACCCCGACCTGAACGGCCGCGAAACAGACTTCGACCTCCTGGTGCGGCGCTTCAACGCACGCTCCAGGGCGGTGAAGGTGGTCTTCATCAACCAGTTCGGCTGGGACCGGGCCAGTTGCGGGCCGGCCATGGCGGAGCAGATGGGTTTTGCCGACCTGCGCCGGGGCAGCGACGCGGAGTTCGGACTCTCCATCTACGAGCCCTTCGGCATTGCCCAGGTCGAGCCCCTCAGCTTTGGGGCCATCAGCGTGGTCAGCGACGTGTGCGGCTGCGTGGGTTTCGTCCGGGCCGGAGGCCCGCCGCCGGCCGGATTCCTGGAGGGCAACTACACCCGGCTGGACCCAGCCCCGTCCTGGCGGGGGGCCCTGGGTTTGGGGGTGGCGGAGCGGGATGCGGCGGAGCGGCGCACTGCCGCCGAGCTGGCCGCTGCCCTGGCAAGACGCCTGCCCAGGAGGGATGCGGAACGCGAGAAGCTGCTGACCGAGGGTTACCGGACGGCCAGCCGGATGAGTTGGGAAAGGGTGGTGCAGGAGTACCTGCTGCCGGCCCTCCAGCGCATCGCCCCGCCTGGCTGAGGGGGTCAGTTGGCGGGTAGGTGGTCGCGGACGAGGCCGACCAGTTCGTGATATCGATGGGTTTCTTCACCACCGCCTGCACGCAGTCGGGGCGGTTGAGCACTACCTCGTCGTCCACCCAGCCCGAAACCACGATGACGGGCGCCGCGTTGCCCCCCCGGTCCCGCAGCAGGAAGAGCAGGTCCTCCCCGTCGGCCGGACCGGGCATGTGCAGGTCCAGGGGTATCAGGTCCACCGGCTGGGTGTCGAGGAAATGCCGGACCTCGGCCGCGTCGATGGCCGACTCCACCGCAAATCCCTCGCGCTGCAACACAGAGACAATGAGCCGCCGCACCTGGTCGTTGTCACCGACCAGTAGGAGGCGGTGGTTGGAGACAGGGCTCATTCCCGAATTCCCTCATTAGAGGCCAAGTTCCGGCCGCCCGAAAATATAGGCGCTGCCAGGCAGAGGGTGGGCGGGTGGTGCTGCGCCCTTCAAGGGTCGGTAGTGCGGGCGCAGCGGAAGCCCAGTGCCGGATCGGCACTGGAGGACGGGAAATTGTTGCGCACCGTGGTGGTCAAGGCGCGGGAATCGCCGGTATTCCAACTGCTACTGCGCACCACCCGGAAATTCCCGTCGGGCGGGGGGGTCGGGCCCGGCGGATCGGCCGCGGGGCTTTGGGCGTAATATTCAGAATCGTAGTAGTCATTGGTCCATTCCAGAACATTGCCGGCCATGTCGAGCAGGCCGAAGGGGCTGGCCCCGGAAGGATGGCTGCCCACCGCCTCGGTGGCGCCGACCGCATTGTTGTAGTTGAGCAGTTCCGGGGAGGGCCGCCCGTCTCCCCAGGGGTAGCGGCGGCGGTCCTCGCCTCGGGCCGCCTTCTCCCACTCCGCCTCGCTGGGCAGGCGTTTCTGCGCCCAGCGGCAGTAGGCGTCGGCCTGGGTCCAGTCCACGCAGTTAATGGGGTGGGCGGCGCGCTCCAGCAGGGGGGCGTTGCAGTTGGCCGCCTGCCCGGCCGGGGTGCAGGCCCCGGCCTCGACGCAGAGCTGGTACTGGGCGGCGGTGACCTCGGTCTTGTCCATCCAAAAGGCTGCAAGTTCTACCATATGCTCGGGGTCCTCGTCCCCGCCGCTGCCCTCGTTGTCGCCCATGGTAAAGGGGCCGGCCGGGATCTGGATCATGCCGGCCTGCTCCGGGTAGACCCGTACGCTCACGGCCACTGCAACCTCGTCGCGGTCGAGCTGGCCCTCGGGGTCCTGCACCTCGACCACAAAGAGGTAGGTTCCCACCTCGTTGGGGATGAAGGTGGGCTGGGGGCTGGAGGGACCGGAGAGGAAAACCTGGGGGCCGCTGAGCAATTCCCAGCGGAAGACCAGGGTATCCCCCTCAGGATCGGCGCTGGCCGAAGCGTCAAGGGTGACGGTGATGCCGGGAAAGACCTCCTGATCCGGGCCGGCCTGAGCCCGGGGGATACCGGCCAGGCGCACCACCACCGCGGTCTCGTCGCTGGTGCTGTCCTGCCCGTCGCTGACGGTGAGGCGGAAGCGGTACTCCCCGCTGACCCCAGGGGTGAAGGTGGTCTGGACTGCGGCCGAGTCGGCCAGGGTCACGTCCTGGGGGGCGCTAAGCACCTGCCAGCGGAAAGTGAGGGAGTTGCCGTCGGGATCGGTGCTGGCCGAGCCATCGAGGGGCAGGGGGGCCGGGGTATCGAGGTTGTAGCTGAGGGCCGGCAGCCCTGCCTCGGCCAGCGGCGGGCGGTTGGGCGCGGCGGTGATGGTGATGTCCACCGAGTCGGGCAGGCTCTGGCGCTCCCCGTCGCTGACCCGCAGGTAGAAACGGTAATGCCCGGGCTGGGCCGGGCTCAGGCTCAGGCGGGCGGTATGGGCCAGGGGCAGAGAGACGGGGTTGTTCTCGGCGGCGGTCCACTGATAGGTGAGGGCCCCCCCCTCGGGATCGGCGCTTTCCGAGCCGTCGAGAAGCACCTGTTGGCCCAGGGCCAGGGTCTGGTCCGGACCGGCCGCAGCCTGGGGCGGGGCATTGGGCGGGGGGGCCGAAGGCGAGGAGCAGCCGAGCAGCAGAAAGGTGGCGAGGGCGAGGGGCCTGAGGGTGTCCATCTTCTTCGATTATAATACCTTTGGCGCAAAACTGTCAATCGGTGACAAAGCCCAAAGACCGGGTTATATTAACGGGTATGAGCAAGGGGAGACACGACTTCAACCTAGGGATTTTCGACGGCCAGGTCGAACACGCCCTGGTCAACGAGGCTCTGGCCCGAAGTACCAAGGCCATGCTCCTGGGGGCCCAGACCCGCCTGCCCTTCTTCCCCGACGACCAGCAACTGCCCCGGCTTTACGTGGGGGATGGGCGGGTGACCTTTTTCTGGAAGGTGCTCAAGAAGATCCCCCAGGTGCTGCGCGAGGCCCTGCTGGACAGCGCCATCAGTTTCACCCTGGTCCAGGGGGGCAGCCTGCTCTATTTCCGCGACCTGCGGACTCACCAGGCCGTTCACATCGGCCGCCGCCGCCGCACCGTGTACCTGCCCGAAGCCCTCTTTGCCCAGGCCGAGCAGAAAGGCTACGACTACTGGGCCATCGCCGAGGGAGTGATCTTCGCCTCCTGGCTGCTTTTGGACTACCTGCTCTTGGTGGCGGTGCTGCGCGGGGCCCGCCGCCTGGCCGCCCCCAGCCCCACCTTCTCCCTGTCCACCTCCTGGCTGCGGCGGCTGGTGGAGGAGCACAACACCCACCGCCGCGACCATGTTGCAGAGGGCCGCTCCGAAATACACGAGTTCATCGGTGCCTACAAGGCCGGCTTCCTGAGCCTGGGCAACGCTGAGTTGCGCTCCGGTGATCCCTTTGAGCTGGCGCGGCGTCTGTACGAACCGGCCATCGAACAGCGCTGGGCCCGGGACAAGATGGAGCGGGTGGCCGAGGTCTTCTCCTTCCCCCAGGTCTTTCTCTTTGACCGCGACATCATCCACCAGGCCGCCAGGGAGCAGGCCCAGGCCCTGGGGCAGCCCCTGGCCCCCCAGTCCTTTGCCGAGGTGCTGCACGACTACCAGGACGAGTTGCGCTTCGACAACCGGCCTCTGCTGACCACCCTGGGCAAGTGGGTGATGCCCAAGCCGCGCGCTGTTTTTTTGCAAGAGGTGGTACACCTGGGGGGGCTAGGTCTGCGCGGCCTGCTCGAAGCCTATGGCCGGGGCGAGTCCGAGGTGGTGCCCCTCATTCACCTCCTATGGATGTACCTGTGTTCTCTCAGTTCGGACCCGGCCGGGGTCTTCACCCGCATGGGCCGCTGCCGGGCCCTGGCGCTGAGCGGCCAGCAGGAAGGGCTCGACCAGGCCCTGGCCGGGGTGCTGGTGCGCCTGGACCGGTCGCCCGAATACGAGGCCCTGCTGGACCAGGTGCGGGGGATGGGCCAGGCCGCCCGCGCCGAGTTGGAGGATCTGGTGCAGCGCCAGCGCCTCGCCGAGGAGGACGAGTGGGCCCCCTTCAAGGTCCGCAAGCAGGGGATCGTGCTGCGGGCTGACGCCCTGCTCGGCGAGTTGCAGGGGGAGGTGGGGGAGGGCGGCCCCCGGCCCGACCTGCAGGCCGATCCGGTGGTGCTCCAGTTGCTGGAGAACCGCCGGCTCCACCAGCACAGCTCGGACCCCAGCGGCGCCCTGCTGTGCCAGCGCAGCTACCGCCGTTCCCTGGCCGAGTTCGGGCCCGCTGACCCGGACACCCAGTTTTACCTGGTGGGCCTGCTGGTGCGCCTGGACCGCTCGGAGCACTACGACCACCTCTGCCGGCAACTGATTGCCCTAGGCGCCCCGGCGGTCTCGGCCCTTTACAGGGTCTTCGACCAAATCTCCGAGCGCGACCAGCAGCGGCAACCCATCCGCGAGCAGGCCCGCCTGATCCTGGCCCGCCTGGTGCTGCAGCGGGGCTTTGCGGCGCGGAGGCCGGTCTGATGCGCCGCCTGTGGCTCCTAACCGCCCTGCACGCCTGTGCCTGGGGAGGGGGACAGGTGGCGCCGGGCGAGCTCCAGCCGGTGGTGGCCGGGTTGGTGGCCCAGGTGGTCCCCCCTGACCGCCCGGTCCTGCTGGTGGGGCTGCGCGACCAGGCCGGCAAACGCAGCGGCCTGACCCGCCTGCTTGACGAGGAATTGGCCGGGGCCATGGTGCGGGCCGGGGCCGACTTCGCCCTGTCCGAAGGAGAGGAGGACTGGAACCCCCCCGGCGCGGTCCCGGAGCCCTACTGGGGCGGGGAGGGGGTGCTCCTGGCCGGCCAAGTCCACGCCGACAGCACCTCGATCTACCTGCGGCTACAGGCCCTGGACCGGCAGGGGGGTCAGGTACTCCGGACCGGGACCCGGAGGCTGGAGGGGCGGGCCTTGGCCCAGCGCCTGGAGGCGGCAGGGCGCGGGGCGGCGGCAGCCCTCGCCGCGCAGGTTCAGTTGCTGGTCCTGCGCGAGGAAGGGGGCTTCAGCCAGCAGGTGGAACTGGCCGACCAGGGCCGGCTGCAGGCCGGGGACCGGCTCCAACTGCGCTTCCGCACCGGGACCGATTGCCAGGTGTACGCCTGGCTCTATAGCTCGGCCGGGCAGCAGCAGGACTTGTTCCCCGGCCAGCAGGTGTACAAGGGGCTCCTGCAGGAGACCGCCTGGCTGACCTTGGACGAGGCCAACCAGGTCCACACCCTCTACTTTGTCGCCGCCCCCCGGCTCGACGAGGACAAAAGCCCCCTCTTCGAGTCGTTGGCCGAATTGATGTCCCAGGGACAGGTGAAAAAATTCAACGGTATAGAGAAGATCGACCAGGTGGTCGGGCAGTACCTGTCCCGCTACGCGCCGGGCCAGGCGACTGTCCAGGTGTCCCGGCAGGCTCCCCAGCGCGGGGAGGAGGAGAAGATCATCCTGGGCGAGGGGACAGTACTCAAGAGCCGGGCCCTGCTGCTGAGCGGGGCCGGAATGGTGGCCCAGGCCCTCAGCTTCGAGGTGCAATGAAACCAGAGCGCATCTACCTCGACCACAACGCCACCACCCCGGTACGGCCAGAGGTGGCGGAGGCAATGGGCCGCTGTCTGTTGGAGGACTTTGGCAATCCCTCCAGCCTGCACGGGCCGGGGCAGGCGGCGCGGGCAGCAGTGGAGGGAGCCCGCCGGCAGGTGGCTCAGGGCCTGGGATGCGCCCCGGGAGAGGTGTTTTTCACCAGCGGGGGCACCGAGGCGGACAACTGGGCTCTGCAAGGGTGCCTTGCAGAACGGGCCGGGGGCGGCCTGGTATTGACGGCCATCGAGCACCACGCGGTCTTACACGCCGGCCAACACCTGGGTGCTTTGGGGCACCCGGTGCGCCTGGTAAAGCCCGATGGCCGGGGATGGGTGGACCCCGAGGCCGTGGCCGCAGCCCTGGATAGGCGCACGGCCCTGGTTTCGGTTATGCACGCCAACAATGAGACCGGGGTGCTGCAGCCGGTGGCCCAGATCGGCCGGCTGGTGCGCGGCCGGGGCATCGTTTTCCACGTGGACGCGGTGCAGGGTTTCGGCAAGGTACCGGTGCGGGTGGACGAGCTGGAGGCAGACCTAGTGTCCATCTCGGCCCACAAGCTGAATGGGCCCAAAGGGGTGGGGGCGCTCTACGCGCGGCGGGGCACCCCCCTGGCGCCCTGGACCTACGGCGGGGGCCACGAGGGGAGCAGGCGGGCCGGCACCGAGAACACCCCGGGGATCGCCGGCTTTGGCCGGGCCGTGGAACTGGCCCTGGCGGAGCAGGAGGGCGCCGGGGTCCGACTGGCGCAACTGCGCGATTGCCTGGAGAAGGGGCTGCTGGCGGGGATTGAGGGATTGCGGGTCAACGGCGCCGGGGCCCCCCGGCTGCCCAATACCCTCAATGTCTCGGTGCCGGGGGTGCAGTCCGAGGCCCTCTTGCTGGCACTGGACCTGGAGGGGGTGGCGGTGTCGAGCGGGTCGGCCTGTAGCGCTGGGGAGGAGGAACCCTCCCACGTGCTGCTCGCCATGGGGCTGGAGCGCCGCCTGGCCGGGGGCTCCCTGCGCTTCAGCCTGGGCTGGGGCAATACCCCCGAGGAGATCGAGCGGGTGATTGACCTGATGCCGCCCCTGGTGCGGCGGCTGCGGGATCTGGCCTAAAGCACCGCGGCGATGGCCGCGCAGAGGGGCTCCATGTTGCGGCGGGTCATGGCGGCCACGTTGATCCGCCCTCCCGCAACGATGTACACCCCGTATTGTTGCCGCAAGGCCTCCACCTGGTCCTTGCTGAGGCCGGAGAAGGAGAACATCCCCTGCTGGCGTTCGATGAAGGAGAAGTCCCGGCGCACCCCCTTGGCCATCAGGGTCTGGACCAGGAGGGAGCGCATCTGGGCGATACGTTCCCGCATGGCCTGCACCTCTCCCTCCCACTGGGCTCGCAATTGCGGGTCCTGGAGCACGGTGGTGATTACCGCGGCGCCGTGGGCCGGCGGGTTGGAGTAATTGGCCCGGATCGAGATCTTGAGGTGGCTGAGGGCCGCGGTGGCGGCCTCCGTATTGGCGGCCACCAGGGTGAGGGCGCCTACCCGCTCATTGTAGAGGCCGAAGTTCTTGGAGAAGGAGCTGGCGATGAGTAATTCGGGCAGGGCCGCGGCCAGGAGAAGCAGGCCCTCGGCGTCCGGGCGTAGGCCGCGGCCCAGGCCCTGGTAGGCGAAATCGACCAGGGGCAGCAGCCTGCGGGTTGCCAGCAGCTCGGCCAGACGCTGCCATTGGGCCGGGTCGGGATCGACGCCGGTGGGGTTGTGGCAACACCCGTGAAGGAGCACCACATCGCCCTGGGGCACATGAGCCAGGGCGTGGCACATGGCCTCGAAGGCCAGCCCATTGGTCTGGACCTCAAAGTAGGGATAGGTCTGGACCTGGATGCCGGCCAGGCGGAAAATCTGGCCGTGGTTGGCCCAGGTGGGCTCGGAGATCCAGACCCGGGAAGCCGGGAAGTGCTGGTGCAGGAAATCGGCGGCCACCCGCAGGGCGCCGGTGCCCCCCGGGGCCTGAACCGTCACTGCTCGGCCGCTGGCCCGGAGCGGGTGGCCCGCGCCGAGGAGCAGCTCCTGCACGGCGCGGCTGTACTCAGGGGAGCCATCGATGGCCAGGTAGTTCTTGGTGGTTTCGGCAGCCAGCACCCGCTTCCTTGCCGCGGCCACCGAGGCGAGGATTGGGGTGTGGCCTTCCTCGTCCTTGTACACCCCCACCCCCAGGTTGATCTTGTTACGGTTGGGGTCCTTCCTAAAGGCTTCGGCCAGGCCCAGGATGGGGTCACTGGGCGCCAGGCTCAATTGCTCCAGCATCGTCGTCCTCTCGCACAAGGGTCCAGCGGAAAAGATAGGCCCCCAGCTGGTTCGCGCCAGTTTTCAGGGGGTGCGGCGGCAGTAGGTGACAAAGCGCAGTGGCCCCTCGCTGCGGCTCTCGGCCTCCTCCCACTCCTCCTCCCTCCAGGCCGGAAAGTAGGTATCCCCCTCCGCCTGGTCGGGCACCCAGGTCAACAGCAGTTCGTCGGCCAGGGGCAGGGTCAGGGCGTAGAGCTGGGCCCCGCCCACCACAAAGAGCTTGCCGGTGGCCAGCCGGCGGCCCTGTTCCAGCCCCTCCACCAGGGTTTGGCACAGGTACACCCCCTCCGGCACCGGATAGGCGGGGTCGCGGCTGAGGACGAGGTTCGGCCGTCCTGGCAGGGGGCGTTTGGGGAAAGACTCGTAGGTGTTGCGGCCGGCCAGGATGGGGTGGCCCAGGGTGTGCTGCCGGAAGTGCCGCATGTCGGCCGTATAGTGCCAGGGCAGGCGGCCCTGGCGGCCGATGAGCCGGTGGGGGTTAAGGGCGGCGATGAGGATCAGCTTCACGGCCCGGCTCAGGGGCCGAGAAAGGCGGCCACCCCCGCAGGCCCGCTGTGCCGCGCCTGGGCCAGGGTGCCGGAGAATACCACCCGGCCCCCTTCGAGCAGGTGCAGGCGGCCGGCCAGCCTTTCGATGGTGGGCAGGTGGTGGGTGACCACCAGCAGGGTGGTGCCCAGCCGCCGGTTGAGCTGCAAGAGCAACTGGTCAACCTGGGCCCCGGCCGCCGGGTCGAGGCCGGCGCCCGGTTCGTCGCAGCACAGGAGTTCGGGGCCAAGGGCCAGGGCCCTGGCCAGGGCCGCCCGCTTGCGCATGCCCCCGGAAAGCTGGGCAGGCAGGAGGGCAGCGGCCGGCCCAAGCCCCACCAGTTCGAGCAGGCCGGCGGCCAATTGCGCCGTCCCCGCCGGGTCCAGGGCGGTGTGCATCTGCAGGGGCAGGGCGACGTTCTCGGCCACGCTCAGGGAGCTGAAGAGGGCGCCCTGCTGGAAGACCACCCCCAAGCGCCGGCGCAGTTGTGCGGCCTCCTCCTCAGGCAGGGCGGTCGGGTCTTGTCCGAAGAGCCGCACCTGCCCGCGCTGGTGCCGCTCCAGGCCCAGGATCGCTTTGAGCAGGGAACTCTTGCCAGAGCCGCTGCCACCAAGGACCAGGGCCACCTCGCCTTCCTCCACCTCCAGGGTCACCCCGGCCAATACCGGGCGTTCCCCGTAGGCCAGGTGCAGGTCCTCCACCGCGACGGGGCTGCTCATCGCTTCAGGTAGAAGACCGCGCCCCAGAAGGTGTCCAGGGCGATGATGGCCAAGAGGGAGTGGACCACCGAGGCGGTGGTGGTGCGGCCCAACTCGTCGGCTCCGCCGCGGAAGCGCAGGCCCCGGAACACCGCCAGCAGGGTGATGGCCCAGGCGAAGGTCAGGCTCTTGACGATGCCGTTGAGCAGGTGGCGGAGCTTGAGCACGTCGAGCAGCCTTTCGACGAAGGTGAAGAGGGACAGGTCGAAGACCAGGACGCTGACCAGGGTGCCTCCCAGCAGGCCAAAGAAATCGGCGCAAATGGTCAGGAGAGGGAGGCACAGCAGCATGGCCCAGAGCCGGGGCACGGCTACATAGCGCAGCGGGTCCAAGCCCAGGGCCCGTAGGCCCTCTACCTCCTCGGTGAAGCGCATCGCCGCCACCTCCGAGGCGATGGCCGAGCCGCTGCGGCCGGAGACTACAATGGCCGCCATCAGGGGGCCCAGCTCGCTGCAGATGCCGATGGCCAGCAGGTTGGCCACGTAAATGTTGCTGCCGAACTTCTGCAATTGCACCGAGGCTTGCAGGGCCGAGGCCGCCCCGATGAGGAACAGTATGAAGGCGACGATGGGCAGACCCTGGGAGCCGGTGGCGATGGCCTGCTCGACGAAACTGCCCCGCCGGATGCCCCGGCGGTCGACCAGGCCGGTGCAGGCTGCCCAGGCCAGGTCCGAGGTGGTGAAGAGCAGGTCGCGGGCAGTGCGCCCCCACCCGTACGCCACCTCGCCGAGGTCTTCGAGGAAACCGGTCCTGGGGGGCGGAGGCGGGGAGGCGGCCGGGGGCGGGGCCAGGGCGGCCAGCTCAGCGAAGCGGGGGGGCAGGCCCTGCAGGGACAGTTTGACCCCCAGGGCCGCGGCCTCGCTGGGCAAGGCCCTCAGATACAGAGCTCCGGCCAGGTCCAGGCCGGTCAGTCCCCGCAGCCAGAGTCGCAACGGTCCCTCGCTCCCCTCGTCCAGATGCTGGCGCAACTCGAGGCGGGTCTCGGCCAGGGTATCGAGGGTCAGCTCGCCGTCGAGGTGCAGCCCCTCTGCGTCGCCGCGGACCATGGACCTAAAGGATGTAGGAGAGGCGCAGCAACAGCTGCTGCCGTATTTCCAGACCCTTGAGTCCCAGATAGGAGGTCTCGACGCCGGCGGCGGTTTTCTTGCGCTGCGAGGGCTCGGGTCGGTTGAGGTTCATGACCACGTCGACGTTGACGAAGCTGGTGAGGATGATGCGCCAGCGGTTCTCCCAACTGAAGACCCAGGAGGCCACCGAGCTTTGAGGTAAGAGGATGTCGAACTCCGAGTCCAGGCTGATGTACCTGCCCAGGCGGGCGTCGGTGATCAGCAGGGCCTCGAAGCCGGTGCTGTTGGCCTGGCGCAGCTCCGTGGCGCTGGTGGCGGTGCGTGGGTCGCCCTGCAACTGGTAGGCATCCGACACGTAGGTCTGGCGGGCACCCCAGCCGAAGCGCAGGTCCGTGTTGAGGGGGAAGCTGCGGAAAAGCTGGGAGTTGATGCCCACCCCCTGGCGCAGTTGCAGCGGGTAGAAGGGTGGGTCCAGGGAGACCTCGCGGACCCCTGCCAGGGTGTCCACGGCCCCGGAGGCGCGGATCTTGTAGAAATCGCGCGGGGTCTCGAAGCGCAGGTCGGTGGTGAAGAGTTTGGTGTGGACCACCCCGCGCACGTACGGGCCGAGGCGGCGAGAGAGGCGGCGGATGTAGGTGGCGCGCAGTTCGAGGCGGTCCACCGACTTGCGGAAGGAGTCGTGCCCCTCCCGGGTAGCTCCCTCCTCGGCGATTATCCGCAGGGTTGCATAGTGGCGGGAGCTGTTGTAGGTGGTGCGGTTGAAGGCCTGCACTGAGAGAGAGACGCTGTTCAGGTCCTGGGAGGTATTCTTGGCGCTGGTGAACTGGGGCGAGCCGCTGAGAATCCACTGGGTCTTTAGCTTGCGGGTCTCCTGCGCCCTTCCCAGCAGGATGCTGGGCTGGTGGAAGCCGACGAAAGCGTTGTCCTTGACCACCAGGTTGCGCTGCAACAACTCACCGGGGGAGAGTTCGACGCTGAACTTCCGGGTGGTGGCGATGTTGTCCCCCACCTGAACCAGGGTGTAGTTGCCCGGCTGCAGCAGCCAGGTCTTTACCGCCTCGCCCCGCTCCTCCTCGATGCCGAAGCCCACCCCGTAGTTCTGCTGGTAACGATCTTCGAAAATCTCGTAGGATTCTTTGACCGCGGTGCGGCTCTCGTCGATGACGTTGATCACCAGGCCGGCCCAGTCCACCTCGAGCAGGGCGGTGTGGCCCTCGGCGATCTTGACGGTCTTGCGGATCATCTGGGTCTCGGTGCCCGAGCCGATCAGCACCTGGTAGGTGCCGGGGGCCAGCAGCACCCCGGTGCCGGTGGGAGCCGAGACGACCTGCCGATCCTCGTAGAAGACCTTGTATCGGGGCTCGTTGCGCGAGGAGGTCATGGCCGGCACGAAGAGGAGCCCCTTGCCGGGGGGGAGGCGGGTGGGGTCTCGCTGCCACTGCACCCGGGCGGGCGGGGAGATCCAGGTATTTTCCTGGGCCAGGGCCGGCAGGGTCAGCCCCAGCAGGAGGGCGCAGAGGAGGGCGAAGGTCATGGGCGGTTTTCCGGGGCGATCATTTTTTCTGGGTCGTAGAGCAGCTCGTACGGGGCGGCCTCGGCCTGGTCCTCGGCCGGGGCATTGCCGTGGGTGCCGCCCACCTCGCCGGCGCTAAGGGGCGGCTCGCCGCGCTGTTGCCGCGCCAGGTTGAGAAAGCGCAGGTCCAGTTCTCGCACCATTTTCTCGCACTCATTGTGGAGGATCTCGCTTAGCGCCTGCACCGCAGCGCCGATATCGCGGCTGTACACCGGCTCTTCGCGGTCGAAGCGGCCCGACCAGGACACCTTGTTGTCCTTCTGGTCCACCAGGCGCCAGGAAAGGGCCAGGTGGGCGGCGCTGTGCTCCTCGGTGGTGAAACACTCGATGGCCCCCACCAAGACCTCTAGGACATAGTCGGGCCGCTGGTCGAGGAACTCGCGTTCGAACTGGGCGAAGAGCCCAGCGTCTGCCAGGTAGCGCTGGAGGGTGGCGGTGAGCATGTCGCTGGGGCGGGAGGCCCAGACGTTCCAACGGTCCTCGCGCACCTCGTATTGGGAGAGGCGGGACACCAGTTGGTCGCGGTCGTAGAGGCGGGAGACCTCGACCTTGCGCAACTGCACCTTGTAGGCATACGGCCGCTCCGAGAGGCCGACGGGCAGGCGCAGGGGCTGGGCGACGAGGGTAAACTTGCGCTGCTGGCGGACGGTCTTCGTGCCAAGCAGGGTGCCGCAGCCGAACAGGCCCAGCAACAGGAGCAGGAGGGCGGCTTTGGGGCGCATCTTCAGTTCGCTCCCCTTCCGCGGATGAGCACTGAGGGGTCCTCTTTGACTAGGTCCGTGGCCTGGCGCACGTTCTGCAGGGTCTCCTGCAGGTCCTGGAGGGAGCGCAGGATATTGTCCCGGCTCTGCACCACGGTCTGGTCGATGTGGTTGAAGGTGCGGTCCATGGAGGTGGTCATCAGGTTCAGGTTGGCGATAAGCTGGGGGACGGGTTTCTCCATCTGCTGCCGCAACTGGGTGGAGGCGGCGTGCAGGTTGTCGAGGGCGCCCTGCACCTCGTTGCCGGCCAGGGTCCGCTGCAGCTCGGCGCTGGCCGCCTGCATATTGGCCGCCGAGGCCGCCAGGGACTGGGTGGTGGCCTCGAGGTTGGCGAAGGTGGCCTGGAATTGGTGGCGGTTCTCGGCGGCGATGCCGCTGGCCGTTTGCATCAGCTCGCTGGCACCGCGCAGGGTCCCCGACAGGTGGGCGGTGTTCTGCTCGCTGGTCAGCGCGATCAGGTTGTTAAGCACCTGCTCCACCTTGGCGGTCAGCACCTCGGCGCGCTCGTCGATGGTGGAGAGGAAACTCTCATTAGGTTGGATGCGCGAGCCGGGCGGCAGGACCGGCGCGTACTGGGTGCCGGCCACCAGTTCGATGTACTTCAGCCCGGTGATGCCCTGGTTGGCCATGCTGGCGCGGGTGTCGGCGCGGATGGCATTGGGCAGGAGTCGGGGATCGACGGAGATCTCGACCCGCACGGAGGTCAAATCCTCGCGCGAGATGGCGACCTCCTCCACCTTGCCTACCCGCAGCCCCATGTATTTGACCTGGGAGCCGATGTTGAGCCCGCCAACCGAGGTGTCCTTGAACTCGATGGTGTAGCGGTGCCGCTCTTCAAGGAACTGCAGGCCGGCCAGGAGAAAGACCAGGGCGGCTAGCAGGGCCCCGGAAAAGAGGAGGAAGAGGGCGAGGCGGATTTTCTGGGCGCGGGTGGCCATCTTGGGGGGAACCCCGGGCAAAGGAGAAGCCGGCAGGCGGCGCCCTTAATATGCCAAAGACCGGGACCAAGGGCAAGTGTGGGATCAGTCGGGGAGTACCACCTGGAGGGCCCTGGGCAGGGCCTCGATGGTGAGGGGGGTGTGGGCCAAGGGCTCGCCGTCGGCGTGCAGCAGTTGGGGCTGGGCGCTATGGAGGCGCAGCCAGGCGGTGCGCTCGATGCGCACCGCCTGGTGGTGGACGTGGTCCCCCCAGAAGAGCCGGGGCAGTAGGGCGAGCACCTGGCGCCGGGGCAGTTCGCGCACAATGCACACCTCCAGTTTGCCGTCCCGAGGGTTGGCGGCCGGGGCGATCTTCATGCCCCCGCCGTAGGAACGGGTATTGGCGGTGGCCACCAGCAGCACCTGGCCCTCAAAGCCCCCAAACTCCCCCTCCAACCGCACCTGGAGGGGGGTGAAGCGGGAGAGGTGGCCCAGGGTGGCGTAGAGATAGCCGGCGGTCCCGGAGAAGGGGATCTGCCCTTGGCGCATGGCCTCGCTGATCTGGGCGTCGAAGCCAAAGGCCGCCACGGTGCAGAACAGGGCCTCCCCGGCCCTGGCCAGGTCAATAGAGGAGGGGCGCCCTCGGCGCAAAAGCCCCAGGGCCTGGTCCAGGTTGCGCGGCACCCCCAGGGCGCGGGCCAGGTCGTTGCCGGTGCCACAGGGCAGCAGGCCCAGAGGCACCTGGGTGTGGGCCAGGGCCGGCAGCACCTCGTGCAGGGTGCCGTCCCCACCCAGGACCACCAGGCGCTGGCAGCCCTCCTTGAGGGCCTGGCGGGCCAGTTCCTGGGCGTGGCCGGGGGCTTGGGTCAGGCGCAGGTCCACTGCCGGTCCTAGTTCCCGTGCGGCCCTCTCGGCGAGGCGGCGTCCCCGGCCTCCTCCGGCCGCGGGGTTGGCGATCAGCACCCAGGTCATCAGTTATAAGGCTGGGGTTGACGAGGCGGATCTCGATCACCACCCATACAGGCGGGGCACTACCATAGGCACAGGAGTGGGCCGCATCAAGCGGATGGGGCCACGGGAATTGTCCGACCCCGACAAGTGGGGTATCTTGTGGACCCGCGCCCATTTGCCAGAGGAGGTGGTGAGGATGGGGTTTTCCCCCGCACAGTGGTCGAGGTACGTGCTGCCTTTGCCCCACGAACTCCGCTTCGAGGGCGAGGTGGTCCTGCCCCCGGCGCAGGTAGGGCTGCGCCTACGGGCCGGGGCCGGTCCGGCGGAGCGGCAGGCCGCCGCGGAGTTGGAGGCCCTGTTCCAGCGCCAGGCCGGGTGCCGGCCCCAGGGGGCGGGATTCGAGATCCTTTTGGGGGTGGCCGATGCTCAGGGGCAGGTGGAGAGGTGGCGGCTGGCCGGGGCGGGAAGGCTGGCGGGTTTGCCCAACCGGGAGCAGGCGTACCTCATCGAGCCTTTGGGGAAGGAGGGCCTGGTGCTGGCCGGCGGCGGGCCGGCTGGGGTCTACTACGCGGCCCTGACCTTGGCGCAGTTGCTAAGCCCGGTGCTGGACGCGGGACAGGTGCACATCCCCCTGGTGGAGGTGGTGGACTGGCCGGACTTGGAGGAGCGTGGGCTGTGGAATTTCCCCCAGCCCACGGAATGGATTCCCTGGCTGTCCTCGATCAAGCTCAACTACGGCAAGATGGCCGACACCCGGCTGCAGCCGGTGGTCCGGGGCCGGCCCAACCACGCCCTGATTGACCTGGATTTGCTAAAAGAGAGCCGGCAGCGGGCCTTCAACTACGTCCCTTACATCGTCCACCTAAACTTCCTCCACGACCGGGGTCTCTTTGCCGCTTACCCCGAACTGGCCGGGGTGGGAGACGGGGCCCTGGCCGGGCGGTACGCGGCCCACAAAGCGGGCAACCAGCACCGCGCCCCCTGCGCCTCCCAACCCCTGCTGGTCCAGATCCTGGCCGAATGGCTGGAGGATCTGGCGTCCCAGGGCGCCCTTGAGGTGAGCTGCTGGCTGAGCGAAAGGCCGGCCCAATGCGGCTGTGCGCCCTGTACGGCGGTGGGGCAGTTCGTGCTCGAAGCCCGCGCCTTTGTGGCGGCCTGGCAGCGGGCCAGGGCCGCGCACCCGGCGCTGCGCATCCGGCTTTTTCTTTCCACCACCACCGCCGAGGGGGACCACCGGATTTTGGCCGAGACCCCCCCGGAGGTGAGGATCGAAAGGTGCTGCGCCACTGAGCTGGAAAGGGTGGCCTGCACCCCGCGCGACCTCTTTAGCAACCCGCTGTTCGACCACTGGGCCGGCCTAAACCGCTGGCTGGCCAGCTACGACGTGCCCCTCACCGCCAACGCCGCGGTGGACACCCCGGAGTTCAAGCTCCCAGAATCCTCGGCCCACCGGGTGCGCGACTACGTGAGACAACTGCTGCGCCGGGGATACCGGGGGGGATACGGGATGATGGCCTGGGATGGGCTGGCCAGGGAGATCTGCGATTTTAATATCCATGCCCTGGCAGAATGGGCCTGGAACGCCGGTGGGCGCAGCGAGGAGGAGTTCGCCGCCTCATGGGCCACCCGCCAGGGCTGGCCCGACCCCGACGGTTTCGCGGCTTGGGCCGGGCTGGTGGGACCGCTCGAATTCGACCTGTACGACGCCGAGTTCCCGGTCTGCTATTCCTCGGGCCGGGCCGCCCAGATGGTTCGGGAGCATTGCCGGCCCGTGCTGGGGGAGGGCATGTTCCGCTACTTCGCCGACCCGGAGGACTTTGGGCGCAAACGCCAGGTCTGCGCCAGAGCGCTGGACCTGGCCAGGGGGTGGGCCGATCCGGGGCCGGCCCTCGAAACCGGGGTGGTGGGCTCGTACCTCGACCTGGCCGAGGCCCTGTTTTGGGTCGCCGAGGCCATCGCCCTGGGGGCTTATGCAAACGCAAAGGAGCAGGAGGTACTGCGCTCCCGGCTCCAAGCCTTGCGAAGGGCCGGGGAGGCCAATGCCGGGGCCATCCGCGCCTGGCGGAGCAACCTGGGTCCAGAGCCCTGGCATTTCCGGGTCCACGATGCCATTGATGCCACCCAGCGCACGGTGGGCCAGATCTGCACCTACGCGGAGGGGCGGTACCTGTATCTGCTCGAAGGCTCCTCCCCAGGGGGATACCGCCATTTAGCGGGTAGCAACACCGAAGGGGCAAAACCCCTGGAGATTACAACTTAGGAGGAGGACATGGCGGGGCGCTTGGCTGACAAGGTATGTCTGGTGACCGGGGGTGGGCGGGGCATTGGCCGGGCTATCTGCGAACTCTTTGCCCAGGAAGGGGCTTTGGTGGCGGTGGCGGATATCGACCCGGCGCTGGCCAGCCAGAGCGCCGGCGCGCTGGCGCGACCCGGCCTGCCCATAGAACTGGACGTCGCTTCCAAGGCGGGGGTGGCGGAGGGTTTCGCCGCAGTCACCGGCAGCTATGGCCGGCTGGACGTGCTGGTCAACAACGCTGGCATCCTGCTCTCCACCACCTTTGAGGATTGCAGCGAGGAGACCTGGGATCGCATTCTGGATGTGAACCTCAAGGGCACCTTTCTCTGCTGCCAGGCCGCCATCCCGCTGCTGAAGGAGCGGGGCTCCGGGGCCATCGTCAACATGAGTTCGGTGGCAGCCAAGAGCGGAGGGTTTACCGGCCATCCCCCCTACGCCGCGGCCAAGGCCGGAGTCAGCGCCCTCACCATTGGACTAGCCCAATACCTGGCTCCCTACAAGGTGCGGGTGAACGCCATTGCCCCTGGGGTCATCGCCACTGCCATGACCCAGACGGCCAACCACGGGGAACTGGCCGCCAGAATCCCCCTGGGCGAGGTGGGAGAGCCCCGTGACGTGGCGGCCTGCGCCCTCTTCCTGGCCTCGGAGGAGGCGCGCCACCTCACCGGGGAGATCATCGACGTGAACGGGGGCTTGATCATGGATTAGATCTGGCGCTCCAAGGCTCCGCACAACTGGCGGCAGCCCACCGTGGCCGCCCCATCGTTTAAGCCTTGGGGATTTGTAGAGCTTGATAGACGCCGGCGCTTCGTGTATTTTGGGGGCTCTCTTCCCGCGCCGGCGTTGCCCTTGCCGCGCCAGAGCCCGCCCTATCCGCAAAGCAGGGGATGGCACAGCCAAGACCTTCAAGCGCGCCCAGCGAGAACTCTCCTCCATCCGCGGTGGACTCCTCGGTCTTTACCCCCAGGGCCCTGGTCCTGGGATGCTTGTTCTCGTTTTTTGTCGCCGCCGGCGACGCCTATGGCACTCTCTACCTGCAGGGGTCCTTCATGGCCCTGGGGACCAGCACGGTAGGGGCGGTTTTTCTACTCTTTCTCCTCGCTAGCACCGTCAATCCCCTGGCCAGGCGGGTCCATTGGCGCTTGGGCCTGCGCCGGGGAGAGCTCTTGCTGATCTACATCATGATGGTCATGGCCTCCCCCCTTCCCACCCTCTTTGTCGCGCGTTTCCTCACCCAGCTCACCGATCCCTTCTACTACGCCACGCCGGAGAACGAGTGGGAAAACCTGATCCATCCCTATCTCCCCGACTGGATGATGCCCAACAACCCCGCCATCCTGGACCCCTTCTACCAGGGGATGGGGCAGGGCCGTTCCATCCCCTGGGAGGCGTGGTTGCCGACGCTGTGGCTCTGGACCCCCTTCATCTGGGCGCTTTTCCTGGTGATGATCGCCACCATGGTGATCCTGCGAAAGCAGTGGATCGAGAATGAAAGACTGATCTACCCCCTGGTGCAGGTGCCTCTAGCGATGGCGGAAACGGGGAGCGCCAGTGGAGGTCTCAGCCCCCTGTTTAAGAACCCGGTGATGTGGGTGGGCTTTGCCATTCCCGCCACCTGGGGCACTATGCACGGGCTCTACAACTACTTTCCCGACCTCTTTGTCCTCGCCCAGGACGTGGACATGGTCCACCTGATCGTGCCCCTGTTCCGCGGAACCTCGGAACTCCAGTTTAAGTTCCGCTTCAACATCCTCGGGTTTTTCTATTTCCTCAAAACGGAGATCGCCTTTAGTCTGTGGTTTTTCAACCTCTTCGCCAATGCGCTGCGCGGGGTTTTTGGGGTGCTGGGGGTCACCAGTTCTGAGGTGCTGCGGGGGGCGCACGCGGTGTATAACCCGATTCTGGCGCATCAGTCGATGGGCGGGATGCTGGTGCTTTTTCTGGGCGGGTTGTGGACTGCCCGCCGCCACCTGAAGGACGTCTTCCGCAAAGCGTTCCTGGGCGACCCGCAGGTGGACGATTCGCGCGAAATCCTCTCCTACCGCACCGCTGTAGTTATTCTGATCGGCGGCACGGCTCTAATGGTGGTCTGGCTGTGGTTGGCGGGGATGCCGGTGTGGGTGTCGCTCAGCCTCTTCTTTCTATCTGCCACCTTGATCGTGGGGTACACCAGGGTGGTGGCCGAAAGCGGGCTTTCCGATGGGTCGCCGCCGGTAGGGCCGGCGGGCATCCTGGTCTCGGCGGTCGGCTCATCGGTGATCGGCACGCAGGGGCTGGTGATCCTGGCGACCACCTATTTCTGGGTCAACAATGTGCGCAGCTTTGTCATGACCTCCTGTGCCAACGGACTCAGGTTGGGAGAGGAATTGAAGGGGAGAAAGCAGTACCTGTTCTGGGCGCTGATCCTGGCCCTGGCGGTGGGGTTGGTGGGGTCGTCCTGGGCCATCATGACATTGTGCCACAAGTACGGAGCGCTGAACCTCCAGATCTGGTCCGAGCGGAGGGGATACGACGACGTTGGCAACTTGCTTCGCTCCCCCTCAACCCCCCACCTCTGGGGCTGGATTAACACCGGGATCGGGGCTGCGGCCATGACTCTGCTGATGGTGGCGAGGTGGCGGTACTCCTGGTGGCCTTTGCACCCGCTGGGCTATCCCATCGGCCCGATATGGATCATGGACCACCTGTGGTTCAACATGTTCCTGGCCTGGCTGATCAAGGTGTTGGTGCTGAAGTACGGGGGAGTAGGCCTGTATCTGAAAACCCGGCCGTTTTTTATGGGCCTAATCCTCGGACAAATCGTCCCCGGGGGGTTTTTCCTCATCATCGACCATTTCACTGGTATGACCGGCAATGTGATCTTCTGGGGGTAGCGCTCCGAGTGCTATGATCAAAAAAAGAAAATGTTTGACATATCTAGCGGGTTTATAATATTTTCAGAAAAATCTCCCCTGCTTTCCGCAGAGGGGTTGTCGGTGGGTTTACCTCCGACCCCCCCGCATCGATAACAAAAACGATACAATATGAGCCCATGTGGTGATATGAGGCAAAACAGGGCCGGCTCTGACGCGCTTCGGCGATGTTTCTGCCCAGGCGCCAGGGTGGGCCGTGGGCCAGGTTGGCCCGCGACGTGGGAAAGGGGGGGCTTTTTCTGCCTGATGGCCCTACTCCTTGCCTTTGAGGGCTCGTGGGCCCAGGAAGTTCACTGGCAGCTTGGAGGCGCCGCCGGTGAGGCGTGGACCTCCTGGACCGGCCTGAATGTCATGGTCGACGACGCGGCGGTCCCCGGCTCCATCCAGCCCTTGGAGCTCAAGCCCGATCAGAACCTCGTCCTTCAGTTGCGCAACTGGACGCGCTACCGGGAACCCATCGACATCCACTACCGCGAAGGCATGCCCAGGGTCTGGCGGGGAATAGGAGATATCGCTAGGCCTGGTCATGTGGCCAACGAAATCGAGTTCATCGACGGGGATCTCAACACCAATTACATCGGCAGACTCTGGGAAGCTAGCGGGGGGAAGGGAGGAGTCTGGGGGGAGTTCTACACCCTCGACCTGGGGGGGCAGATGCCGGTGGACCGGTTCGTCCTGGTCCCGCCGGAAGGGGTAGATCCATTTTTCCAGGAGCCGTACCGCCCTAACTATGCCTTCAAACAGTACCAGGTGACTGCCAGCAATAACCAGTCGCTGGTAGAGAGCCAGGTCGAGACGGCTGGCGGGGTTCCGGGGGCGGAGTGCAACTGCCCCGACTACTACCAGGCCCTTGACATCCCCTTGGCCAGCGAGGACCAGAATTTCGATCCGGTCATCGACGTTCGCTTTCCCCTGCAATACCTGCGATTCCTGCGCATGCGGGTGATCCCGGACGCCCCGCGGATCTTCACCCGCTATGCCATCGCCGAACTCGAAGTGTTCGGCAGAGGTTTTGTCCCCAAAGCGACGTGGGAGTCAGAGGTGATAGATCTGGGAAAGGTGGTAAACCTGGGAAAGGTGGTGCTGGGGATCAGCAAGTGGCGGCGGGAGGGGGAAGGTCTGGTGTCTGCCCCTGAGGCGGATGCCGCCGTAGAGGTTAAGGTCAAGACCGGCCTGGACGACACGCCGATATCCTTTAACAGCTACAACGACATGGCTCAGGCGGTCGAAGTGAGCGAGGCGGAGTATGAGGGCCTGAAGCCCAGGGTCTGGCCCTGGGACCCGCCGGCAGTAGGATGGCGGGGTCCGATCGCCGATGATCGGCAGAACTGGAGCTTTTGGTCAGCGCCCCTGCGGTCTTCGGGCGAGCGGCCTCGTGCGCCACGCGGGCGCTATATTCAACTTCAGGTTTCCATGGAGACCAGGAGCCTGTGGGAGTTCGCGCGGCTGGACTCCATAGGTGTTGAGGCGGCGTCCCTACTGGCGGAGCGGGTCCTGGGCGAGGTGGCCCTGGCCAGCCTGCTACAGCCCCCCCAACACCTGGTGCAGGTTCAGGTGGGTGAACTGGCCGAGTTTGCGTACGAGATCAGGGCGGATTTTTCCTCCACCGGCCAGGATGGGTTCGACGCAATACGCCTGCGAATCCCGGCAGCGCAATTCCAGGCCTTGGCGATGGGGCAACCTTTGGTCCAGGTCACCCCCGACAGCGTGGTGGCAGAAGCCCAGGGCCTGGTGGTGTACCTGCCGCAACGGGTGAGTCAGGCCAGGGATAAGCGCTTGCGCCTTCACCTGAAAACGGCGATATACGGGGCCTCCGACGAACTGCGGGCCGAGGTGTTCCGCCGAGCCGAGGCCGGGCTGGTGCAGGAGGTGGAGGCCGGGGACGCCAGCCCGGAGGTGGGAACTGACCGGCTGGTGGTGGTGGCACTGGGCGCCTCGCTCCAGGGGGTGCTGGGCAAGGTGGAGGCGCTACCAGCTGCCTTTACCCCGCAGGGGGATGGCGTCAACGACCGGGTGCGTATCAAGTATTCCCTGTTCCGGGTGCTGGTCGCCGCCGAGGTGAAGGTCGAGATCTACACCTTGGGAGGAAGGCGGGTGAGGGGCTGGTTCGCCGGGACCCAGGGAGCGGGTGCGCACGAGGTGGAGTGGGATGGTCGGGACGACCAGGGCGAGCGTGTCGCTCCGGGCGTGTACCTGGCGCGGGTGCAGGTCGAGACGGACGGGGGAACCCTGGCTAGGACGCTGCCGGTGGCGGTGGCTTACTGAAGGGTGATTGACTTGCAGAGATCGGACTTCATGTTGCGCAGGCCTCCGGGTGCGAGCGGCCGTTGCGGAGGGCTCCCGGGGACGCGGACCTGGGCAGTGCTGATCGGCGCGCTGCTGTCGATCGGGCCATCAGCCTGGCAGGCGGAAGGGGAGGTGCGAAAGTGGAGTGTCGGCGGCGAGGGCCTGTCGTGGGAATCGCAACAACTCAGCAAGACGGCGATCAGCAACGCCGCGGAGGGGGCGATCCAATTGGTCAGCTTCAGCTCGGAGCAGAACATCGTTCCCCAACTGCAGTGGGTCGATGGCTTTCCCTCGGGGTACGTCGTTGAACAATCGCAGGCGCGGATCTGGGACAATATCTCCCTGAAACAACCCAACCTCCCGATCGTGGATGGAATCGACACGACCTCCACGGGGGACCGGTTCAAGCGCTTTGGCGTCTCGCAGCAGGGAACCAGCATTTTTTTCGACCTGGGCACCCGGTTCCCGGCCAACCGGATCGCTTTTTTTCCCCGCCAGACCGGTCAGGACGATCAGGGCCGCCCCTATAAGGAAGACTACATCCGCGGGTACGACGTCTTCATCAACGACGGCAAGGCCTTCAACCAGGAGGCCACGCCGATCTACTCCCTCCTGAAGCGGGAGCCTTTCACCGCCGAAGACAGCCCGGAGATCCTCTTCCCGCTGCAGTTCGTCCGCTATATCCGCCTCGACATAACCTCTGCCAATCCTTTTGAACTGGCGGAGTTCCAACTCTTCGGGACCGGTTTTGCCCCCCGCGGCAGCTACCGTTCCAAGGTGGTGGACCTTGGAAAATCGGCAAACTTCAGCTGGCTCGCATGGGAACTTGAAATGCTGCGGCAGGAAGGAGACAGCCTGGCCGTGGTGCCCGAGGCGGCGGTCGGGATCTCGGTGAGGATGCGAACCGGGGAGGACAGCACGGCCCTGGTCTATTACAAGTACGTAAACCTGTTCACCGGCGAGCGCGTCGAGGTTCCGGAGAGCGAATATAAAAAGATGGACGAGCAGTTGCGCGGACCCATCGAAGACGATCTGCTAAACTGGAGCCCCTGGTCCCCGCCTTTCCTCACCTCGGGCCGGCAGATCGATCTACCCAGTCCCCGCCGCTACTTTCAGTTCGAGGTCGTCATGGAGAGCTGGGCGATCCTCGATGGGGTGCGACTTAGATCCCTGACGGTCGACCACTCCATTCCGCCCCTGGCCCGGCAACTGGTCGGCGAGGTCTCCCAGTTGGATGCCCCTCGGCCATTGGGCAACGTGCCCATCGTGCCGGCTGGGGTGAAAGCCACTTTCGCCTACGACCTCATCGCCGACGTGAGTGGCCAGGACGTAGGTTTCGACGCCCTGCGCATCTTCACCCCGGGGACGCCCCGCTTCGTGGACTTCCTTCTCGGCAGCCCGCTGACCAGCGCCACTCCCGACAGCGTCGCGGCAGCCCCCGGCAGTCTGACGGTCTTCTTCCCCTCTCACCGGGTGCAGTCCAGGGCTTCGGGCACCATGAGGGTGGTCTTGGAGAGTGAGGTTTTCGTGCAGGGGACCTCCTTCCCGTCCGAGGCCCTTGATACCCGCGGTGGGGAACTACCGCAGCGGGTCCTGCCTGGGGACGCCAATCCAGAAGTATCGACGAATGCGCTGAGGGTGCTGACCTCGGCGGCATCCACCCGGGATCTGCTGCCCGCCTTTGCCGTTTCCCCCCCGGTGATCTCGCCAAACCAGGACGGTCTTAACGACCAGGCCGAGGTCGCATATACCCTGGTGCAGCTCGTCCGCCCCGTCGCTGTAAAGGCGGTTGTCTACGACCTGGGGGGTCGGCCGGTGAGGGTCCTGTTTTCCGAAGCTGAGGGCAGTGGCTCCTACCTCTGGCGCTGGGACGGCCGCGACGAGGGCAACAACGTGGTGCCGATCGGGATCTACCTGATCAGGCTGGAGGCGAAGACCGAGGGGGGAAGTTTTGTGCGGACCGGGAGCATTGGGGTGGTGTACTAGCGGGATAGGGGCGGTTTTTTCCCTGTCTTTACAGGAGATGGCCGATGAAAAATCCCTTGCGATGCCGCTGGCCCTTGCTACTGGCCTTGCTGGTAGGAACCGATGCGATTGGCCAGAACACCTACACGGTGAATCGGAAGTCGCAGTGGGAGCAGTGGAAGTTTCCCAAAGGGGCGGTGGAACTGCGGCCTGAGGGCTCGATCATGCCGGTGAAGTTCGAACAGCCTTTCAATGCCGCACTCAGCGCCCCCCAGTTCATCCACACGCTGAAGCAGCAGGGGGATGTCCAGGGCGGGGTATGGCGGGTAGGGTCGAATCCGGCTAGGGCGCCAAGCATCATCGATGGCAGCCTCGAAACCTCATGGAGACCTGATCCGGCCGATCCCCTCAGCAAGTGGTGGCTCGAGATCGACCTGGGGCGGGTCGTGGCGGTCAAGGAAATCCGCCTGCACTTCCCCGACCGAGAAGGGGCGCGCCCCCTGAGGGAGTTCAGGGTTTTTGGATCAGACGGCAAACGGCAGTCCGACACCGAGGATATCTTCGCCTTTGAGTTCATCGGTGGGACGACCAAATGGAACGAGCAGACCGTGGTGAGCTATCCGGTGGCGTTCGGGGAAAGGACAAAAGCGGTTTTCAGCCTGGGAGAGGCAGAGGCCGGCGAGGATACTTCCACGGCCTTCGCTCCGCTTCCTCTGGCCGGGGCGCCTCCACCGACATCATCGAGGCCAGAGGCAGAGGCCGGCGAGGATACTTCCACGGCCTTCGCTCCGCTTCAGTATATCCGGATTATTGCGGACGCCAAGAGCCCCGATGCGGCGCTCGCCGAGGTCGAAGTTATCAGCTTCGGCGAGAACATCGCCCCCGGCACCTTCGACCGTGGCGGCTTTATCGACGATCAGGGCAAGGGGCGCACCGGCGGGATGGTGGATGGGGATGTCAATACCTTTTGGGAGGAACTCGACGCGAGCAGTGCTGGAGGGTACCGCACCCAGTATAACTGGGATCTGGGGGCCATGTACTGGATAAACAGGGTGGTCTTCGTGGCGTTCCAGTTACACACCACCTGGTACCCGCCCAGGATTCTGGGGCACCGGCTGCTGGGCTCGGATGGGAGTCTGAACCCCTCCGGGGATCTCGACTTTGATCTGCTCTTCGACTATCCCAATCCCCAGACCTACACCAATCCCGAGCCGTTGACTTATCGATTCTTTCCCTATCGGCGCCTGCGCAACCTGTACATGCTCTTTGGCGGCACCAGCAGCGGGGCCATTGCCGAAGCCTTCGTCTTCCCGGTCGGTTATGTCGCACAGGTGGAATTGACCTCGGGCTATATCGAGATCAGCAGCCGGCCCAAGGTGCTGCAGGCCCTCAACTGGGAGGAGAACCTTCCTCCGGGCACCCGGGTGCGGGCGCAGACGCGCTCGGGAAACACCCTGGTGGAGCGCAGCATCTACCACCACAAGAACGGCACCGAGGTCACCAAGGAGAAGTACGACAGCCTGATCAAGGCGCTCAAGGGTCCCATCGACCAGGTCATCGAGCCCGGAGACGACTGGAGCGGGTGGAGCAACACGTACGAATTTTCCGGTCAAGCTTTTCTTTCTCCCAGTCCGCGGCGTTACGTGCAGTTCCGAGTGCGCCTGAGTTCGGACCGGCCCAACGCGGCCCCAGAACTCAGATCCCTTTCACTGGTGTACACGGAAGCCTTCCTGTCGGGAGCCGCCGGGGAGATCTATCCCAAGGAGGCCAGCGCCGGGGAGGGGCGGGGGTTTTCCTATCACCTCTATCCGCGTTTTAGCTCTGGAGATCCAGGTTTCAACCGCATCCTGATGAAAACCCCTTCCCAGGTTGAGCCGGACAGCCTGGCCCTCTGGGTGGGGGGTACGCTGGTCCAGCCGACGGCAGTGTACATTGCCCCGGACTCCCTCATCGTGGAGTTGCCCCAGTTGGTGAGGCAGGACTCGGTGGTGATCGGCTTCAGGGCCATTCCACGGGTAAATCCCTATCTGGTCGAGGTGTCGGTGGGGAGGACCCAGCAGCCCGAACTCTGGCAGTTGGCTGATCCTACCGGGCGCTTTGCCACTACGGTTTTCCTGCCCCAGGCCGTGGATGCTGTCCGGCTCATCGCCGATCCCCCGCTCCATGGGCTGGTCTTTACCCCCAACAACGACGGGATTGGGGATCTGGCGGAGATCCGCTTCTCGGTGCTCAAGGTCCAGGTGCCGCCCAAGGTTGGTGTGTACCGGCTCGATGGCCGCCTGGTCCAGGAGTTGGAAGGGCGCCGCGATCCGGACCAGTCCTGGGTCTTCACCTGGTCTGGAAGGGACCGGAGCGAGTTGCTGGTTCCCCCGGGGGTGTATCTGTACCGCATCGCGGTAGATACCCAGTCCGGGGGCGAGAACCTGGCCCGCACCATCAACGTGGTCTATTGAGGAGGTCTCTATGCCCCAGGTGATCAGGAGAGTGGTGCTTTTGGGATTGGCGGCTGTGGCCGCGCTGGTGGGGAACCCTGCCCGGGCGCAAATGGCCACCGGGTACCGGCCCATAGAGGAACCGGGGCTCTACGGCGTGCGGGTCCACACCGGGGCGATGGCGCCCAACCTCAGAAAATGGTACCTGCCCCAGAATCTGTACTACGAGTACCAATGGCGCGGCTGGGAGTACAGCAATTACGCCAGGGACATCTATCAGAAATACGTCGATATCCTGCTCGAAGGGACGCGGTACTACGACCCCTTTGGGAACTACATCGCCAGGGGCTGGTCCATCTACGACTGGACCGAGAACAACCCGCAGCGCCAGGGCAGCGGCATCTTCAAGAGCCCGAAATACAGCAGTTGGTTCAGCAACCTGGTCATCTCCTCCGCCCAGAAGGGGCAGTTCTTTACCTCGCTGGCGATCAGCGACGCGCTGCGCACCACCATGACCCCCCTGACCTTCTCAAAGCCCACCTTCAACGGCCTCCAGTGGGACTTCCTCTCCGACAAGTACGCGGTGACCCTGTTGGCGTCGAGGCTCAATTCACCGGGGGTTTCGGCGCGGACGGATTCGGACCCCTCCTCCCTCATCGAGAGCACCACCCGGGTGATGGGCGCCAGGGGGGTGGCCCAGGTGGGGGATTTTGCCCAGATGGGGGCCACCTGGATCAACGCCGCCAATACCCGCAGCGACCTTTCCATGGGCGACAACTCCCTCAAGGGGGTGTTGACCACCCCGCAGAACACCGGCAACGTCGAGACGGTGACTATCCGGATCTCGGATGATTCTCCCGAAACGGCACAGTCCGGGGCCCTGCTCTTCTTCGACCGGGTGCTGGTGGATGGCGAGGTCCACCCGGAGATCCAGCCCATCATCAGGGGCGGGGTGCGGAATGGCAGCAGTCTGGAGGCCAATGGCGGCGATGTCATCGAACTGATCTACGATATTAGGAACAGCTTCAGGCCCACGGAAAAAGTGCCGACCGTCAAGCAGATCCAGAAGCTGGAGTTCGAGCTGATCATGGCCAATGACTATCGCATCGAGGTGACCTCCAATCGGCAAACGGACCTGCTGGGCGACCAGGTCTTCCTGCCCGTGGTCCAGGCCCGGGGGGAGATTACGGATGGCTCAAACCAGCGCTTCATCCGTTTTGAATACGGCCTGCCCACGGCCAACGAGGTGCTGGGACTCGACCTGCAGATCAACAACCTGGCGGGGCTGGATCTGCGCTCAGAATACGCGGTGAACCGGCGCTTCCGGCGCTTTCCCAACCAGAACTACGACAAGCTGGCCGCGGCCGACGAACGAGCCGGGGCGGCTTACCTCACCGCCTCCTACGTGCGTTACCCCTGGTTCGCCTACGGCGAGGCCTTCAGCATGGACCCCGACTACAGCACCACGGCCTTCATGGGCAACAACCTGGGGGTGGTCGATTACAGCGATCCGCGCCGGAATCTTTTCGAGTTCGTGGACGACAACGACGATCAGGATCGCTTCGCCGACTGGCAGCGCGCCGGCCAGCAGGGCGCGGGGCTGGGGGCTTCGGCCGGTTCGACCGGCGAGGATATCCAGGTTTTTCCCGGCCTCGACGAAAACAACGACTTCGTCTCGGATTACAACCAGAACCGCAATGACCGCCCGGACTACACCGAGCCCTTCTTGCGCTACGCGGTCGATGCCCCGCAGTTCCTTTTTGGCATGGACATGAACAACAACACGCTCATCGATCGCTTTGAGGACGACCGGGCCCCGGACTACCCCTATGAGCGTGACCATCGCGGGGCCAACCTGTACGGCGGCCTCAAGCTGACCGAGGATCTCCAGCTAACCACCGGCCACTTGCAGGAAAGACTGCTCAGCAGCGACCGCAAGAGCCGGGTGCTCTACGGCCTGTTCACCGCGATCTGGAACTACCCTGGGCTGACCATCTCGATCTTTGAGCACGCCAAACGGGTCAAGGACGACATCCCCGAGGACCGGGTGGTGTGGGTGGATCCCAAGGGGAGGACGGATTTCACCGACCCTCTGGACGCCCAGGACACCTTCATCAATACCTTCTATCTGGAAAGCCGCTACTCGCGGGTCCGCAACCTGAACATCAGCGGTAAGCTCAAGTACGAAAGATTTTTCCAGCACGGCGAGCAGGCGGACCTGAAGCGCAACCGCTCGTTCTTGGGCCTGATTAACAAGGCCGATTATGTGGTGGGCCTGGGGAAGAATCTCACCTTTTGGCCCAAGTGGAAAAGCACCTTCCAACACGAGGTGCCCAGCCTCCGGGCCGTCAACACCAGCCGCAGCCTGGAGGAGGCGCTCTTCCTGGTCACCAGGGTTTCCCTGATTCCCCGCACCACTTGGATCGACCTGGGGGTGGAGCTAAGCTGGTTCGAGAATCTAAAAAAAAGGCCGGCCACCCCGCAGGTCGGGTTTGTGGATGATTTCCGCAGCCTGGTTTTTTCGTTCCTGTTTTCCAATACCTCTGCGTATCAAGGCTACCACTTGACGCTCAACAGCGGGTTGCAGCTCGAAAGGCAGAAGTTTAAGGACACGACCCAGAAAGGGTCCATGGCCTTCTTGCGCGTCTACGCCAGCACCGGCCCCCAGTAAATCTCGCACCCCTGAGTCTGAGGGGAACTGCGCACGGCTGCAGGTCGAGAGCGTCAGCCGGCACTGCCAAAGAAACCCCGCAACCAGAAAGGAGGTCGGCGCTGCCACGGGGAAGAACACTTCAGGTTCTAAAGCGTTTATCAATACCTTTCAAGGAGAGGAGCGATGCAGAAGAGACGGAATCTGCTCTGGGCCGGGGCCCTGGTGCTCGCGCTGAGCAGCGCGGTCCTGGCGCATGTGGGCATCACCATCTACATCCCACAGGTGCCCAACCCGGCGGCCATGACTATAGACGGCAGGGACAACGACTGGGGCTGGATGGACCCCAGTTTTGTCATGACCACCGCGGATATGTTCACCGCCGGGGGTGAGGTGATACAGAAGTCGGATTACGACGTGGCGATCTCGTCAGCGTGGAGCGCACCGCCGGACAACCGCTTCTATTTCTTCATCCGCGTCCAGGATGACACCCTGCGGCGGCGCGAGGATGATCCGAAGCGGGCGTGGAACGACGACTGTATCCAGATCACCTTTGACCCCGACCATTCGGGCGGGGATTTCCTGGGTGAAAACATGGATCAGATCAACAACGCCACGCGGTTCCACATGCGGGTGCTGCCCAAGCCCGGCGAGGAAGCCATCTACAACAGTATGATGGAGTACATCGACCTGCCCACGCTGGGGTGGACCATGGACAAGTTTGAGGGGAAGGCCACGGGTCCGAACGCCATCGAGGTAGGCTGGACCCTGCTGCCGGCGGGTTCGGCTGACCTGTCCACCAACGTCACCTGGACCATCGAGGCGGCCTTTGCCCTGTATGACCTCTATGCCGCTACCCAGGCTCAGTCCAGGCGGCACATCTTCGCCCCGGACCAGGTCATCCATGTGGGCGTGCGCCCCCTGGACGCGGACGGCGGGGACACCGGGGCCAAGCACCAGCTCTACCCCCTGGGCAGCAGCACTGGCCAGGACCAGAAGGGCGACCAGATGCCAGACTACTACACGCTGGCGGGGGAAGGGACCGCAGTGGAAAGTTCTTCCTGGGGCAGGATAAAAAGCTATCTGGACCAGGGAGTGCGTTGAGCAGTGCAGTTACCGAGGTCAAAGAGGAGGGTGCAGGAGACCTGCCCCTCCTCTTTGCTTCCATTCCCCAATCGCAGGCAGATGGCGATGAAAAGACGCGCGTACCTTTGGCCGGGGGTTTGCCTCCTGCTCCTGAGCGGCTGTGGGATCAAACTGGGGTACCGGCATTTCGCCGGCCCCATTGTGCCTGACCCTGGGGCTGGCGGCGGCGAATACGTGGTGGGGGACGACCGCAGCATCACCTACCTCAAGGATCGCTTGGAGGTGGTGCTCCTGCCCCTGACCGCCGAGGTTCTGAACCGGCAGTTCCCCGGCGAGTCGTCCACGGCAAAGGGGTTTCGCCAGCCCAACCCTTACGCCGTGGCGCGCAACCCCTATACCTACGGCGACTGGAAGCCGCCAGGGGAGGAGCAGGCCCCTGAGCGCTTTACCGTCTTTCTCCTGAAGGTGAAGAATTATGCCTATCCCAAGGTCAGGATAGACCCGGACAATATCTCCATCCTCGCCCCCAATGGCCGGCGCTACCAGGCGCTCAGTCTTTCGGCCCTGGTGGAGTACTACTGGCCCTATGCCGTGGCGTACGCGGGCAATTCCCGCTCCAGCTTCACCGGGCGGCGGGACCTGCTCAACCGTACCCTTTACAACCGCGACTTCGTGTTCAGCGGCCAGGAGAAGGAAGGGTACGTCGTCTTTCCCATCATCGACCGCGACGTCGAGGAGTTCGAGGTGGTGATCGGGGAGATGCTCTTGCGTTTCGACTACAAGGGTGAACCGGTGGAAAAGGTCGATGTCCCCTACCGCTTCCGCCGCGAAGTCTACATGGCGCGGGAGCCGCGCACCGATCTGCGTTAGGAGAGCGGCATGGCGAGAAGCTTGTTTTTGGGGGTTTGGGCCGCCCTGCAACTGTCCTGCGGTGGGACGGAACAGCCAGGGAGCGTGGTAGCCAAGGTCGAAGACGTGGAGATAACGGCCGAGGAGTTGCTCCGCTTCAAGGCGGAGACCCCGGCCCTCTACCGCTCGGAGAAGACCGGGCTGGAGGAGTTGGACGAGTACCTCGGTTCCATGATCGACATGAATCTCATGTACCTCGCCGCCAGGTCCCAGGGACTGGACCAGGCCCCGGAATTCCTGGCGCGGTGGGAGAATGAGCGCAAGCGAAAGCTGGTGGCGGCTTTTCTCCAGAAACACATCCAGGAAAAACTCGACATCGCCCCCCAGGAGTTGCAGCAGCGCTTCAAGGAGACCAAATGGAGCCGGATGCTGAAGCTGGCCCATATCCGGGTGAACACCGAGGAGGAGGGCCGGCAGGTGGTCGCTGAACTGGCCCAGGGCCGGGCCTTTGAGGAGCTGGCCAGGGAGCGCTCGATCTACCGGAAGACCGCTGTGAAGGGCGGCCTGCTCGAACCGTACTTCGGGCGGGGAAACATCGACGAACTGGGCATGCCGCTGGAGTTGGCAGAAGAGGTCTTTGAACTGAAGATCGGGGAATACGGGGGGCCTTTTCCCTTCCTGGGCGGGTACGAGGTATTCAAGGTGATGGACGAGCGTTCGGCTCCGGCCGGGTATGCTGTCGTTTTTGCGCAGACCACCTTCTTGGATGCCTTCAACACGCAGCGGCAAAAGGTACTGGCTGAGCTGAAGCAGAAATACGCCGGCCAACCGAACCTGGATGGGCTGCGCTTTTTCCTCGCCAGAGCCGAGGGCTCCAGGGGAGACACCCTGCGGCTGGACGAGGCGGAGGGGGGGACAGCCCTATATCACTATAATGGCGGGCAGCTAACCATCTCCGACTTTGTCACCGCCTACAAGCAGCTTCCCCCAAAGCGGCAGATCCCGCTCGACAGCAGCGGCGTGGCTAGGTTTGTCGAAGATCACCTCCTGGCCGAGGCCCTCATGCTCCGCACCGCCTCGGATGAGGGCCTCGAACAGGACTCCACCATGGCGGCCTGGGTCAAAGCCAGGAAGAGGTCCCTGCTGATTGAGGCGCTCAAGGACCGGGAGGTGGGAACCCGGCTCGACCTGGGAGAGGCAGCCCTGCTCCAGTATTACCAGGACCACCAGGAGCGCTTCACGCTGCCTGGGGAGATCCAGATGGTGGAAATCCTGAGCAAGACCGAGACCGAAGCCGAGGCGCTGCGTCTGCGCATCCGGCGCGGGGAGCGGTTCGAGGATCTGGCGCGGCGGTACAGCCTGAGGGCTGGGGCGAACAGGACCGGAGGCGGATGGCGGATGCGCACCTATGAACAACAGCGCCACCCGGAACTCTATGAGGCGGCGGACAGGGCGGAGCCCGGCAGTCTCCAGGGGCCGCTGAAGACCGGGGAGGGGTACTCGGTTTTCCGGGTACTGGCCAAACACCCGGCGCGGACCCAGCCCTTCGAGCAGGCCCGTGACAGGGTGAAGTACTGGCTCAGGCAGGAGGAGGAGAAACGCCTGATCGAGGAGTTGCTGGCCAGGCTGCGGGAGCAGTACCGCCCGGCTATAGTCCTGTACAACGACCGCCTTTCCAAGATGCTGGATGCAGAGGCTGGCACCTAAGACCCGGTTGTTGTTGGCAGGATTGCTGCTCCTGGCCGGCTGCGCCGGGGAGCGAGGGAGCGCCGCCCTGAACGCGGCCAGGGGCCTGGCGGAGGCCGGCCGCTACCCGGAGGCGATCGTCGCCTGCCAGCGCCTGCTAGCAGAGGACCCTGACCAGGTCGGGGCGAACCTGCTCCTGGGCAGCTTGCTGATGAAGCAGGGGCAGTTCAAGCTTGCCCTCCCCTTATGCGAGCGGGCCCTGCGCCTGGCCCCGGAGGAGGTGGACGCGCACCTGGCGCTGGGGGATCTGTACGTGCGCCAGCGCCGCAACGACGAAGCCGCGGCCCACTACAAGGAAGCCATCCACCTTGCGCCGGACCGGGCGACCCCCTACCGCAAACTTGCCCTTGCCTATCTGGATCAGTTCCGCTACTCCGAGGTGGTGGAGGCCCTGCGAGAGGCTCTGGTGCGCGAGCCGGACCACGCGCCCACCCACTACAGCCTGGGGCTGGTACACGAGCGCCAGGCGGAGTACGAGGCGGCGCGGGCCGAGTTTGAGCAAGCAGTGGCACTGGATTCCAGCTACGCCAGCGCCCATCACCACCTGGGGGAGATTCTGGTCAAGCTGGGGCGCTTCCAGGAGGCAGAAGCCAGCCTCGGGGCTGCCCTGCGCTGGCGCCCGGGGTACGCCGAGTCCTATGCCAAGCTGGGGCAGGTGTACCTGGAGCAGGGGCGGACGGGCGAGGCCGAGGAGGCGCTCAGACAGGCCATTCTCACCGATCCCTTCATTCCAGAGCCCTATCACCGCCTGGGGGGGATGTACCACCGGCAGGGAAGAATTGACCAGGGTCAGGAGATGCTGGCGGCCTTTGAGCGGCTACAGCCGGTGGCCGAGGAGATCACCCGGCAGCGCAGCATCCTGGCCAATTTCGCCGATGACGCGGAGGCGCATTACAACCTGGGGGTGCTCTATGCCGGACAGGGCCGGCACCAGGAGGCGATCCGGGAGTACCAGCAGACCCTGGTTGTCTTCCCCGAGGACGCCAGTGCGCGCAACAACCTGGCCAACCTCTACCTCAAACAGCAGCGGATCGCCGAGGCAATCCAGGAATACGAAAACCTCCTGGCCCTCAACCCGCGCTACGCCCAGGGGTACCGCAACCTGGGCACCGCTTATCTGATGCTGCGGGATCTGGGCAGGGCGACCCAGGCCTTCAAAAAGGCGATTCGCCTGGCGCCCGATCACGCCGAGAGCCATTACAACCTGGGCCTCCTGTACCTCCAGCAGGGGATGAACACCGAAGGGGAGGCGGAGATGGAGACCTACCACCGGCTGCTGGCCGCCAACCCGACGGCCATCCCCCCTCAAAAGGAAGCGCGATGATCATCGACTGCCACACCCACGCCTGGGACTACTGGCCCTACGAGCCGGCAGTGCCCGATCCCACCAGCCGGGGCCGGGTAGAGCAACTGCTCTGGGAGATGGACCGCAACAAGGTCGATAAGGCGGTGCTGGTCTGCGCCCGCATCGACCACAACCCCCACAACAACGACTACGGCCACACCTGCGTCCAGCAGTATCCCAACCGCCTGCTGATGTTTGCGGACGTGGACTGCGCCTGGATGGAGAACTACCACACCCCCGGAGCCGCCGGCCGGCTGGAGGAAGCGGCCAAAAAGTACCAGCTCAAGGGATACACCCACTATCTCAAAGACGACTACGCCTGGTTCGAGTCCAAGGAGGGTCTGGCCTTCTTCGAGAAGACCGCGGAACTGGGGCTGATCTCCAGCCTGGCACTGGGGGCGGGCTGGCACCCGGCCCTGCGCAAACTGGCGAAGCGCTTTCCCGCGATCGTATTTCTGTGCCACCACATGGCTGGGGCCAGGGCCAGCGAACAGCCGCCCTACCCCAACCTGCAAGAGGTGCTCCGCTCCGCCGAGGAGCCCAACATCCACATCAAACTTTCCGGGTTCCACTACGTCTCGCAGGTGGCCTGGGATTTTCCCTACTCGGACTCCCTGTGGATCGTGCGCAAACTCTACGAGCACTACGGCCCCCAGCGCCTGTGCTGGGCCTCCGACTATCCGCCGGTGCTGTGGTGCATGACCTACCAGCAATCCCTCGAAGCAGTGCGCACCCACTGCACCTTCATTCCCGACAAAGACAAGGAACTGATCCTGGGGGGCAATATGCAGCGCCTGCTGGGACTCTAACTGAGGAAGGATTATGGCGCGGAAATTCAAACTGGGGTACTCGACCATCACCTGGGGGGGGACCCCCGATCTGGACGCGGTGCTGGGCACCATCGCCGCGGCCGGGTGGGAGGGGGTGGAGTTCATCAGCGTCTCTCTCGACTGGCTGGGCACCCCCTCCAGGGTGCGCAAGCTGCTTGAGAAGCACGGGCTGCCGCCGGTGTGCATGTTCGGCAGCGTCAGCCTGGGGGGGGATGCGGCAGCTACAATGGAACGGCAGCGGCGGATCATCGAATATGCGGCGGAACTGGGGTGCTCGGTCTATTGCTTTCTGGGCGGGAACCGGGTGGGATTGCGCCTACCCACCGACGAGGAGTTCAAGCAACTGGCCGAACAGTCCGAGACCCTCATCGACTACGCCGCGCCCTACGGCCTGACCGTGGCGTACCACGCTCACCCCCGCTGCACCGTGGAGAGTGAGGCCGAGCAGGATCAGCTCCTGGCCCACACCGAGCGCCTCCAGGTCTGCGTGGACGTGTCGGTGGCGGCGCTCATGTTGGAGGATGCCGTGGGCCAGCTGAAGAAATACCGGAACCGACTGGGCTACGTCCACATGAAGGACTGCGGTCCGGGCAAGTTCTGCCTGATGGGCAAGGGCATCGCCGGCCTCGATTTCCGCAAGGTCCGCGAGACCCTCGAAGAGATAGGCTACCAGGGTTGGGTGATGGGGGAGCTGTCCAGCTACGCGGACACCCCCGCGGACGAGTCGTGCCGGGCCAACCGCGAATATCTGCGTTCAGTGGGCTATTAGCCCAAGGAGACCTTCAGTGGCAAAGATTCCCCTTTGCGTCATCGGTTGCGGCGGCATGGGACACCGCCATATCCTGGCGTACCGCGAGTTGGAGAACAGCGGCATCGGCAATATCGAGATCGTCGCGGTCTGCGATCTCAACCCCAAGAACGCCGACCTCGGCGCCCGGGAGGTGGAGCGGCTTTTCGGCAAGAAGCCGATGGTCTTCACCGACCTCGACAAGATGCTGGCCCGCTCGGACATCGCCGCGGTGGATGTGGTCACCGACCCGGCCTACCACCACGCGGTGGCCATCCCGGCCCTCAAGGCCGGCAAACACGCCATTGTCGAAAAACCCCTGGGCCTCACCGTGAGGGCCTGTCAGGCGATGATCGCCGCGGCCCGCGAGAACAAGGTGGTGCTGGCCACGGCCGAGAACCTGCGCCGGGACCCGCCCAACCGCCTGGCCCGCAGTGTGCTCGACCACGGTCTGCTCGACGTGCCCTACCTGATGATCCACAATGCCCTGGGCGGGGACGACCAGATCATCATCACCCCCTGGCGCCACCTCAAGGATAAGGGGGCCATCGGCCTGGACATGGCCGTCCACTACACCGATATCGTCCAGTACTACATGGGGGACTTCGACCAGATCTACGGCTGCGGCCTCATCGTCGAGCCCATACGGCGCAAGCCCGACAACCACGGCCTGGACCTGGAATCCTACCGCGAGCGGTACAAGACCTTCCCCGATCAGCTTCAGGCCACGGGCGAGGACTCGGTGCTCGCCATGTACAAGATGAAATCAGGTGCCTGGGTGCAGTTCTCGTACGTGGGCGCTGGCCGGGGCAGCGGGGAGTTCGAGCGCAGCGTCCACGGCCGCAAGGCGGCCATGTGGGCCCCGGGGGACCGCAACGGCCGGCCGGTTTCCCTGCGGCTGGGGAGAGGCAAGGAGTTGCAGGGGGCTGATATCCTGTCGCTGCTGCCCAATTTCCAGATGACCGAGATCACCAACCGCCTCTTCGACCAGAAGGTGGTGTACGAGTTGCCCTTCCCACCCATCGACGCCAAACACATGGCCATCGAGTTCCACGACTTCGGCGAGGCCGTCCTCAAGGGTGGCACTCCCGAGGTGGATGGGCACCTCGGCATGACCGCGGTGGCGGCGATCCTCGGCGCATACGAGTCGGCAGTGGCCGGTCGCGCCGTGAGCATGGAGGAGATCCTGTCGGGGAAGGTGCGGGCGTACCAGGAAGACATCGATGTGGCTCTGGGATTGTGAGGTGATGCCATGACTGCGCGTCCCAGAGTGCTCGTCGCCTGCAACCGCCATGTGCGCGAACGCTACCTGGCCGCGGCGGATCTGGCGCGTCTGGAGCAGTTCGCCTCCTGGGACTGGTTCGAGTGCGAGGGCGGGGGGATCTACGACACCAACAAGGACCCAGAAACCACCGCTAGATTGGGGGAGCGACTGGGGGAGGTAGAGGGCCTGGTGGTGTGCCACGGCTGCCCGACCATAGATGCCAAAGTCATGGACCAGGCATCCCGGTTGAGGATCATCGGCGAATTGGAGGGGGACCGTTTCGCCAGCCGCATCGAGGTCGAAGCGGCCTGGGCGCGGCAGATCCGCACCGTGGACACCACCAACGGCTCCTCCTACCCGGTCTCGGAGTGGGCTCTGGCCCTGATCCTCATCTCCCTGCGCAACGCCGGCTCCCACTTCCGGCGGATGATGGCCGGCCAGACCCACCACCCGCCCCAAGACGACCCTGGTTTCATCCACGGAGACCTGACCGGAAAGCGGGTGGGCCTGATCGGCTGTGGCCACATCGGCAGGCGGTTGATCAAGTTCCTCCGCCCCTTCGAGGTGGAGATCTGGGTCCACGACCCCTACCTGCCCCGGGAGATGGCCGACGCGGTGGGCTTCATCCAGACCTCCCTTGACAAGGTCATGTCCGAATGCGATGCGGTGGTCTGCCTGGCGCCCCTGACCCCGGGGACCCGCCGGATGATCGGCAAGCGGGAGTTGGACCTGATCCGGCCTGGGGCCGTGCTGGTGAACGTCTCGCGGGGGGCCATCATCGATCCCGACGCGCTGATCGCCCGCCTCAAGCGGGGTGACATTGTCGCCGGCCTGGACGTCTTCGACCCCGAGCCGGTGCCACCCGACAGCGAGATCCTGCAACTGCCCAATGTCTTCCTCAGCCCGCACATCGCCGGGGTCACGGCCCAGAGCTATCCCCGTTTCTTCAAACTGATGGTCGATGAATTGGACCGCTTCTTCCACGGCCACCACACCCTCTTCGACCTGACCCCCCGGTCCATCGCCAATCGCCGGGGCAGCGAACCCGTATAAGGAGCCGCGTTTTGAGCATGCTCTTGCCCACCGAACTCATCGGCAGCTACTCCCTGCCCAGCTGGCTCCTGTCCTTCTCCGAGCGGGTCGAAACCCAGGGTGACCTGGGGGAGAGCGATATACGCGAGGCCCTGGAGGACGCGGTAAGCCTCGCCCTGCTCGACCAGGACCGGGCGGGCATCGACGTGGTCACCGACGGGGAGATGGGCCGGCGCGACTTCATCCAGAGTTTCTACGGCCTGATCGGCGGATTGGAAAAGCTGCGGCCGGCACGGGTGCTGGGGGCGGCCGGGTACGACCAGAACCCCCGCTACGAGGTGGTGGACCGGATCAGCGCGCCCAGAGGTCTGGGCATCGTGGGGGAGGTGAAACAGCTGCAGCAGCGCACCCAGAAGCCTTTCAAGATCTGCGTGCCCGGCCCCATCACCATGTCCCTGCCCCTGATCCTCAAGGCGGGCTACCGCGACAAGGAAGCCCTGCTGGAGGACATGATCCAGATCATCAACGCCGAGATGAAGGCCCTGGTGGCCGCCGGCGCCACCTACCTCCAAGTAGATGAGCCACGGTACGCCACCTCCCAGGCCGATGCCAGGAGGCTGGTCGAGATCTTCAACCGCACCCGCGCCGGGGTCGAGGCCCGGGTGGGCCTGCACATCTGCTTTGGCAACTTCAAGGGCCGGTCCAGGGACCGGCGGGACTACTCCTACATCATCGCCAGCCTGGAGGAGGCCCGCTGCGACCAGTTCAACCTGGAGTTCGCCAACCGCGAGTTCGCCCAGATCGAATTGCTCTCCCAACTGCCCCGCACCAGCCGGGTGGGGGTGGGGGTGATCGACGTGAAGTCCTACTTCGTCGAGACCCCTGAGGAGGTGGCCGCCTCCGTCCGCCTGGCGGCGAGGCATTTTCCGGCCGAGGGGCTGGTGGTCACCCCGGACTGCGGCTTCAACCACTGCCCGCGCCACATCGCCTTTCCCAAGATGCAGGCCCTGGTGGAGGGGACGGGGCTGGTGCGCCGGGAACTGTCTGGTTCCTGAGATGATCCTGCTGCTGGCCCTGGTGCTGGCGGCGCGTGCGGCAGCGGAGCCCCAGTTCACCGACGTGACCGCCAGCGCCGGCATCGACTTCCACCACCGCAACGGCGCCAAAGGGGAGAAGGAGCCGACCGAGACCATGGGTTCGGGGGTGGTCTTTTTTGATTATGACAACGACGGCCAGCTCGATCTCTACTTCGTCAACAGCGCCGGTCCCGCAGCCTTGTATCACAATCTAAGCAATGGGACCTTTTCGGAGCAGGCCCAGGGTGCCGGGGTGGCCAATTCGGGGTACGGCATGGGCGCGGTGGCCGGTGACTGCGACAACGACGGCGACCAGGACCTCTACCTAACCGCTTACGGGCCGGATTTCCTCTACCGCAATGAAGGGAAAGGGCGCTTTGCCGATGTCACGGCCAGGGCAGGGCTGGGGGACCCGGGCCTGGGCACCGGGGCAGCCTTTCTGGACTTTGACCGCGATGGCGACCTGGATCTGTACGTGGTCAACTACGTCGAGTACCGGCCGGAACTGAATCAGGTCTGCACCAGGGCCAAGGGCCTGAGGGTCTACTGCGGGCCAGAGACCTTCCAGCCCGCCCCGGACCGGTTCTACCGCAACGAGGGGGAGGGTCGGTTCACCGAGATCGGCGCCCTGGTCGGCCTGCTGCCGGCCGGGGCCAAGGAATTGGGGGTGGTCTGCACCGACTACGACGGCGACGGCGACCTGGATCTGTACGCGGCCGGCGACCGCACCGCCAACCTGCTCTACCGCAACGAGGGGAGGCGCTTTTCGGAGGTGGGGAAGATCGCGGGGGTGGCGTACAACGATGCGGGCAAGGCCCTGTCCGGCATGGGGGTGGCCGCCGGGGATTACGACGATGACGGGCGTTTCGATCTTTTTGTCACCAACTACCAATGGGAGACCAACAGCCTGTACCGCAACCAGGGCGGGGGGTTTTTCGACGACCAGACCTATAATGCGGGGTTGGGGGCCTCCACCCTTTCCTATCTGAAGTGGGGTACCTTCTTCTTTGACTACGACAACGACGGCGACCAGGATCTCTTTGTGGCCAACGGCCACCTCGACGACAACGTGGAACTCTTCGACAAGGTGACCTACGCCCAGCAGAACCAGCTTTTCCGCAACGAGGGGGGGCGCTTCTTCGATGTGAGGGACCAGTCCGGGCCGGGGATGCAACTGGTGCAGGTGAGCCGGGGGGCGGCCTGGGGGGATTGGGACAACGACGGGGACGCGGACATCGCCGTGGGCAACAACAACCAGCCCGCGGCCCTCCTGCGTAACGACGGGGGCAACAACAATCACTGGTTGGCCCTCAAACTGGTGGGGGGGGGCCGGCAAGGATGCAGCAACCGGGACGCGGTGGGGGCGAAGGTGGAGCTCAGGGCCGGGGCGAGGGCCCAGGTGGGGGAGGTCAGGAACAGCGCCAGCTATCTGTCGCAGAGCGACATGCGCCTCTACTTCGGCCTGGGTGAAGAAACCAGGGTGGACCGGGTGGAGATCCGCTGGCCCAGCGGCAGGGTCCAGCGCCTGGAGGGGGTGGAGGCGGACAGGTTGCTGGTGATCGAGGAAACCTGCGGTCCCTGAGAGCAAAGGGGGTCATCGATGTGGCCAGGGTGGACGAACTGGAGCAGGCCCTGGGCCTGACAGGGCCCTTCACTGCCGTCCAGCCGGCAACCTGGGGGGCGGTCAAGAACCTCGCCAAGTAGGAGGCAGGAGCCATGTGGAAGAACTTCAAGGTAGTGGTGGAACCCCTGAAGGCCGAGACCTTTGCCCCCTTTGGCCAGGTCATCGAGCGCTACGAGGAGCGCCAGCCAGAGGTGCGCAAGGGCGGGTACACCGAGAACGCCTACAAGGTCACTGCGGCCCTGCCCAAGGACGCCGACCCCCAGAAGGTCTCCCTGGTCGGGGGGTGGCAGCGGGCCCACTTCGCCTTTCACACCGACGCGGGGCAGTCCTTCTATCCCAGTCGCCACTGTCCCACCGTGTTCCTGGTCGCCCCGGTGCAGCCCAGGATCGAAGCCGGGGATCTGCGCGCCTTTTATTCCGATGGCAGCCTGGGGGTATGCCTGGGTCTGGAGGTGTGGCACACCATGCCCATCTGCCTCGCGGGGGAGGAGGTGTACCAAACCATGCGGGGGGACCAGGACTACAAGGCCCACTCGGTGGAGATCGATTTCGACCTGGAGCAGGGCCTGGCCATCGACCTGGACGAGGGCAGCCTGGCGGCCTGCATGAAGAGACCGCTGAAACGGCTCGGGTTCCAGATGAAGATCAAACAGGAGCGGGTCGCCGAATACAAGCTCAACCACAGCCGCATCCCGCAGGAGGTGCTGGAGGCCCTGCGGCGCAGCGGCTGGCACAACTACACCCTCTTCATGCGGCCGGATGGCTACGTCTTTGGGTACTTCGAGAGCCCCCACGACTTCGATACGGCCCTGGAGAAGTTCACCAGCGAGATGAAGAAGGCCCCCGCGGAGAAGGGCTCCGGCGGGGGAGGCATGACCGAATCGCCCGACCCCTCCCGTCCCGACCAGTGGATCATCGAGCTGGAGGACGTCTTCTACCTTTCCTGACGCTGGGGCCTTGACTCTCCGAGCCCTGCTCGTCGGCCTGCTCCTGGCCTTTGCCGTAGGCGCTGCCGGGCCGTACTGCACCCTCTACCTCCAGGGCTCCAACGCCGGCGATGTGTTCTACACCAGCCCGATGGCCCACCTGTTCTTCTTTGTCCTGGTGGGGGGGATCAACGCGCTGCTGGCCGCCCTGCGCCGCCCCTGGGCCCTGAGCCGCAGCGAGCTGATCGGGGTCTACATCCTGATGACCCTGGCCAACTCGACCCACACCCTGGCTTACTACTGGGTGGCGATCCTGGCCGGCCCCTTCTACTACGCCACCCCCGAGAAAAACTGGGTCGCCCTGATCCAGCCCCATATCCCCGCCTGGCTGGCCCCGGTGGACCTGGGGGGGGTCCGGCTTTTCTTTGAGGGGGCCCAGGCTGGGAGCGAGGTTCCCTGGCAGGTGTGGCTGACCCCGCTCCTGGGCTGGCTGCCCCTCTTTGTGGCCCTGCACGCCGGCAGCCTCTGCCTGATGGTGATCCTCAGGCGGCAGTGGGCCGAAAGGGAGCGGATCAGCTATCCCCTGGTCCAGGTTCCCCTCGCCATGCTCCAGGAGGAAGGCAGGAGTTCCCTCTTCCGCAGCGGGGCGATGTGGGCCGGCTTCGCCCTGCCGGTGGTGGTGGGTTCCCTCCAGGGGCTCCACAACTACTACCCCTTTGTCCCGGCCCTGGAGCTGCGGGCCTCCATCCCCTTGCTCCCCAATGCCGTTGAACTGCCCCTGATCCTGAGTTTTGCCACCTTGGGTTTTTTCTTTCTCGCCAAGCGGGAGGTGAGCTTCGGCCTGTGGGTTTTCTACCTCCTCAACACCGCGCAGAAGGCGGCCTTCCACCTGGTGGGCGCCGGGGGGGGCCGGGAGCCGGCGGTCAGCGTGTGGAGTTACGACCTGCCCAGCCTGGTGCATCAGAACATGGGCGCCATGATCATGCTGGTGCTGGGGGGCTTATGGGTGGGCCGCGAGCACCTGCGGCAGTTCTGGAACAAAGCGGTGCGGGGGGATAGCGGCGTGGACGACCAGGACGAGGTGATCGGGTACCGCGGGGCGGTCTGCGGCCTGGCGGGCAGTGCGCTGGTTCTGGGCTGGTGGCTGTGGGGCACGGGTATCCCCCTGGTCGGGGTGCTGGGGCTGCTCTTCTTTGTCTTGGTGGTCTTTGTGGCCCTCACTCAGGTGATCGCCGAAGGAGGGGTGGCGGTGCTCTACCCTCCGCTGGTGGCGCCCGACGCGGCGCTCTCGGCCCTGGGCACCCCCGCCTACGGGGCGGCGGGACTGGTGGGTATGGTCTTCACCAGGGTGTGGGCCAACGACGTGCTTAACTTCGCCATGCCTCACTGCGCCAACGGGCTGAAGCTGGGCGAGCAGGTGGAGGGGAGGCGGCCCTGGCTCTTCTGGGGTATGCTGGCCGGCACCCTGGCCGGCCTGACCGGGGCCCTGTGGATGCTCCTGCACCTGGCCTATACCTACGGGGCCATCAATCTGCGGCCGGCCCACTTCATCTGGCTGCCAGAGTACGTGTTCGACTATGCCGCCGCCCGGATCAACGAGCCTTCGGGGCCGGACCTGTGGGGCTGGGTTCACACCGGGATCGGGGCCGGGGTGATGGGGCTCCTGCTCCTGGCGCGCCGGCTGTGGAGTTGGTGGCCTCTGCGCCCGCTGGGGTACCCGATCAGCTCGGTGTTTTCGTGGATGTCCTTCAATGCCTTCCTGGCCTGGCTGATCAAGGGGATCGCCCTGCGCTACGGCGGGGTGCGGCTCTATCGGGAGGTGCGGCCCTTCTTCCTGGGCCTGATCATCGGGCAGTTCGCCGTCTTTGGGGTCTTCTGGGTCATCGACAGTTTCACCGGCATGGTGGGCAACAGCGTCTTGGTCTGAGAAAGGGACCGGAATGGAAAAGATCAGGTTTGGACTGGTGGGCTGCGGGGGCATGGGCACCCGCCATCTGTACGGGCTGCGGGAGTTGGCGCAGACCCCCTTTGCCAACGTGGACCTCGCCGCGGTGTGCGACCTGCGCCCGCAGCACGCCGAGATGGCCGCGGCCGAGGCCGAGCGCCTCCTGGGCCGGCGGCCAGCCATCTACACCGACCTGGAGGCCATGCGTCGGGGGGAGCCGGACCTGGCCGCGGTGGACGTGGTGACCGACCCTTCGACCCATCACCGCGTGGTCTGCCAGGCCCTGGAGTTGGGATTACATGTGCTGGTGGAGAAGCCCCTGGCGATCACAGTGAGGGCCTGCCGGCAGATCGCGGAGACGGCCAGGCGCAAGGGCCTTCTGCTCTCGGTGGCCGAGAACTTCCGCCGCGACCCCTCGGCCCGCCTGGCCCATCACCTGGTGGGGCGGGGGGTCGTCGGGGCGCCCTACGCGGGGGTCTTCCACTCGCTGAGTCCGGGCAACACCATCTTCATCACCCCCTGGCGGCACCACAAGGAGCGGGGCGGGGCCATCCTCGACATGGCGGTCCACTTCACCCACATGGTCCGCTACCAGTTGGGGGAGATCGAGGAGATCCAGGGCTCGGCCCGGATTGTCGAGCCGGTGCGCAAAAAACCCCAACAGGCGGTCTGGACCTACGAGTTCTACCGCGCCCAGTACCGGGAGATGGAGGAGGAGGTGCGGGCCACGGCTGAGGACACCACCCTGGCCCTGTTCAGGATGAAGAGTGGGGCCGTGGTGGACTGGATGGTGGGCCTGGGCGGGCATGGGAGCGCCCACCGCGAACTGATCCTGGGAGACCAGGGGTGCATCGAGGGCTTTGGCACCAGGGGAGGGCGGATCAATCTGAGGCGGGCCGGCCAGGAGGAGCAGACCCAGGAGGCGCTCCTGGCACAGACCCCCGGTTTTGCCTTTGAGCCGCTGACCGCCCACCTCTTCCCTTCCGGGGTGTCGGCCGGCGACGCGGCGGTGGACTGGAAGCTGATCGCCATCGAGATACACGAACTGGCCCAGGCCATCGCCGAGGGGGGGCAGGTCGAGGTGGACGCCGAATGGGGGCTGAAGGACGTGGCGGCGATCTACGCGATCTTCGAGTCCTCCAGGCTGGGCCGGCCAGTGAGGATGAGCGAGGTGGAGGCCGGCATGATCTACGGGTACCAGGCGGAGATCGACGCGGCGCTGGGAATCGCTTAGGGCCTGGGCGAGATGGGGACGGTGTCCATCAACTGGCTGTCGATCTTCTTCCAGAAGGGAGGGGCGTTTTCCCGGATGGCCTTCCACTCAGGATGGGCGCGGATGTGTTTCCAGGCCGCATTGCGCTCCTCCTCACTTTGCCAGCGGATCATCCACACCACGTTGGTGCTGGTTCCCTGCTCGATCTCGGGGGGGATGGCGAGTTGGCGCCAGAATCCCACCACGTCGAGTTTGAAGCGGTGGATCAGCAGGGGAAGGGCCGTGTCGTTGGCCCACTGGAGGTACTCCTCCATCCGGTCCGGGTCGATGTCGTACATCCGCAATTCGTAGATCACGGCCCTGGGTCCTGTTCAGCGAAAACGGGGGATCACTTCCCGGGCAAAGAGTTCCAGGACGCCGGTTTGGGGGGCGTCCATGAACCAGAGCTGGAAGTGGGAGATGCCGCGCTGGAGGTAGGCGCCCACCTGCGCGGCGACCTGGTCCGGGGTGCCGACTAGGAAACTCTCGGTCAGGGAGGAGGGGATCTCGCCGGTGCGGCCCTGGGCAAAGGCGGCCAGGTCCTCGGCGGGTGGGTCGGGGTTGCGGGCGAGGATTTGGGCCAGGCTGTGGCGCAGGGCCCCCAGGTCCGGGGCGATGAGGATCTGGGTCTCGAAGCTCTTTTCCAATTCCCCAAAGGGGCGGCCGTGCTTTTGGCAGGCGGCCTCCAGGGCCTGGAGCCGGCGGTCCAGCTCGGGCAGGGAGACCGGGGTGGTGTTCCAGCCCTGGGCCCGGCGGGCGCACAGGTCGAGCATCAGCGGGTGGGCTTCCCCCATCCATACCGGCGGATGAGGCTGCTGGGCCGGGCCGGGCTTGCACAGGGCCTGTTCGAGCTGGTAGTAGCGCCCGTGAAAATCGAGGGGCTCCCCGGCCTGCCACAGGTCCAGGGTCAGGTCCAGGGCTTCCTCCATGCGGGCGATGCGCTCCTCGGCCTCCTCCTGCCAGGGCAGGCCGTATGCCCGGTGCTCGCGCCGGTTGTTGCCGCAGTCGAAGAAGTGGATGTAGCGGCCCCCGCTGAGTTGATCGAGGGTGGCGGTCATCTTGGCGGTCATCGCGGGGTGGCGCATGGGGTTGGAGTAGTGGATGATGCCCAGCCTGGCCTTTGCGGTGCAGCCGGCCAGGGCCGCCAGGGTGGTCCAGCCTTCGAGGATCGCCTGGTCCCGGCCCAGCATCAGGTGGTCGGCCACCCACAGCGAGTCGTAGCCGAGTTCCTCGGCCCGTCTGGCCAGATCGAGGGTGGTGGAGGGCCGCAGTTCGGCGTAATTTGGGGTGCGGAAGAACAGATTGCCCGGCACCGCGAAGATGGGGAGGCAGTAGCCGAATTGGATGGCCATATCGAACCGGTGCCCTCGGGTGAAGTGCCCCGTAGGATAGAGCCACCCGGGCCAAGTGTCAATTCCGCCGGTCCCCCTCCCCCCAGGTCCTGGTGCCTGGCCCTGGCCCTGGTGTGCGCGGCCCTGATCGGCGCCGAGATCGCCTTCACCCGGCTCTTCTCCTTCCTGCTCTACTACCACTACACCTTTCTGGTCCTCTCCGGGGCCATCTGCGGACTGGGGCTGGGTGCGGTGCTAGGGCAGCGCCTCAAGGGCGCCAGGGCCCTCAGCCTGCTGGCCTTTGGCCAGGGCGCGGGGCTCTGGCTGGCCGCGGCTTTTGCCGCCTGGGTGCCGCGGGCCGGGACCGCAGGGTTGTTAGGGGTGGCGGCCCTGCCCTTTGCCCTGGCCGGGGCGTTTCTCTCCCTGATCTTCCGCACCCATGCCGGCCAGAGCCAGCGGCTCTACTTCTGGGATCTGAGCGGGGCGGCCCTGGCTACCCTGGGGATCATCCCCTGCCTGGGGTGGTTGGGCGGGGTGGACGCGGTCTTGGCCTGCGGGCTTTTGAGCGCCCTGGCAGGGGGGCTGGTGGCCCCGAGCCGGCGCTGGGGCTGGGCCGGGGCCGGGCTCTTCCTCCTGGCCTTCCTGGGGCAGCGCGGCCTGGAACTGGTGCAGATCGACCTGAAGGAGTTGGGGCGCGCAGCGGACAAGCCGATGTTCAAGGCCCTTAGTTCGGCCACCGAGCCGGGCCGGCTGGTGCAGACCACCTGGAGCGCGTACGCCCGCACCGACCTGGTGGACCGCACAGGGGAGACCGGCCTGAACCTCTACACCGACGGGGGGGCCGGTTCGTACATGTTCCGCTTTGAGGGGGATTTCCGCCGGCTCTTCTTCCTGCGGCAGGAAGCCGCCCTGTTCCCCTATTATTTTGCCCCGCGCGGCCGGGCCCTGATCCTGGGGCCAGGGGGAGGGGCGGACGTGCTCTACGCGCTGATGACGGGCTGGGAGCGGGTCGATGGGGCGGAGATCAATGCCGCGGTGGTGGACCTGGTGCGGGCGCACGGGGAGTACAACGGTCACCTCTACGAGTTCGATAACGTGGAGGTCCGCGCCGAGGACGGCCGCCATTTTGCCGAGCGGTCGAAAGGGCCCTATGACCTGATCGCCCTGCCCCTGGTCTATTCCTCGGCCGCGGAACTGGCCGGATACGCCCTACAGGAGAACTACCTGTTCACCGGGGAGGCGTACCGGCGCTACCTGGAGTTGCTCAATCCGGGGGGCCGGCTGGCCCTGGTGGTGCACGATCACACTCTGATGCTGCGGGTGGTCACTACCCTGGCCGCCCTCTGGCAGGATGAGGGGCGGCCGGCGGCGGAGCTGCTCAATCACCTGTTGGTGATCAACGGCACCCGTGGGGACCCCAAATCCCAGGAAGCCTACCGGCCCTTGCTGCTGGTGCAGAAGACCCCCTTTTCCCAGAAGCAGTTGGGGCAGTTGCTGGCCGTGGCCGGTGAATTGGACCTCCAACCCTACTTCGCCCTCGGCCACCGGGAGGGGCCGGCCCTCTCTCCTCTGCGCTCGGCCGGGCTGGGGGCCTTCATTGCCAATCACCCCAGCGACTTGCGGCCCGTCACCGACGGGCGGCCCTATTTTTACGGGATCACCACCGGGGTGGACCGGAACCTGAAGTACCTGCTCTGGGGCGCGGGGGCGGCCACCCTGCTCCTGGCGGGCCTGCACCTGGGCCACCTGCCGCAGATGCTGGGGCTGCGGCTGCGGGTTTTCGCTGCCTGCTTGGGCGCCGGCTTCATGCTGGTGGAGATCTACCTCTTGCAGCGCTTCTCGCTGCTCCTGGGCCAGCCGCTCCTCGCCCTGGCCGTCACCCTCTTCGCCCTCTTGCTCTCCAGCGCTGCCGGCAGCCTGGCGGGGAGCAGGGTGCCAGCTTTGGGGGGGAACCGGGGTTTGGGGATTGCCGCGGTGATGACCGGGGTGGTTGGATTAGGGCTGGGCTGGCTCCAGGGGGAGGTGATCACCTCGGCGCTCCGACTGGAGGCCGGCGGGCGCATCCTCGTTTCCCTGGCCCTGATCCTGCCCCTGGGCGGGATGATGGGGCTGTGTTTTCCGGCCGCGCTGCGCCTGGCTGGCAGTGCGGCCCCCGGCCAGATCCCGTGGATGTGGGGGATCAACGGGGTCAGTTCGGTGGCCGGCTCGGCCCTGGCCGTGGTTGTGGGGATGAAGTGGGGTACGGACTGGGCCCTGTACTGCGGGGCCGGGGCGTACCTGCTGGCCGGCGTCGCGCTGGGGCTGGGCGGCGGCAGGTTGTCCCTGCCCCCTCTGGAGGGCGCCGTCCTGAGCTGGAAAAAAACCACGGTCTTCCTCAGTCTCGTCGCCCTGCTGTGGTACGGGGTCTTCAGCTCTATCGCTGGGGCAGGGGCCTCCGGGCCAGCCAGTGCAGTGCGGTCCGCCCCGCCCCCGGTGGCCCCGGAGGTCTGGCCATCAGCGCTCCGGGAATGAATCTATCACCCGCTTTCCATCAGAGGTGTGGATGAACAGCTTCGACGAGGTGCGCCTGACCCAACTAGCCAAAAGGGCCGGTTGTGCGGCTAAACACCCGCCCGGGTACCTGCTGCCCCTGCTGGGGGCCCTGCCTTCCCTGAGCGATCCTAAGGTGCTGGTGGGCAGCGCCACGGCCGACGACGCGGCCATCTACAAGCTTAGCGACGAGCTGGCCCTGGTGCTGACCACGGACTTCTTCACCCCCGTCGTGGACCATCCCCGCGACTTTGGCGCCGTGGCCGCGGCCAATGCGCTGAGCGATGTATACGCGATGGGCGGCCGGCCACTGGCGGCCCTGAACCTGGTCGGCTTTCCCGAGGAGCGCCTGGAGCCGGCGGTGCTGGGGGAGATCCTGCGCGGGGCCGCGGGCAAAGCCAAGGAGGCGGGCATCGACATTGTCGGGGGGCACACCATCCGCACCGAGGAGCCCATCTTCGGGCTGGCGGTGGTGGGGGCGGTCCATCCAGAGCGGGCCTGGACCAACACCGGGGCCAGGCCCGGCGACACGCTGATCCTGACCAAGCCGCTGGGCCTGGGCATCATCAGCACCGCGGCCAAACTTGGCGAGGACCCCCTGGGGGCCATCGCCGGGGCCATCGGGGTGATGGGCACCCTCAACCGGGCCGCCGCCGAGGTGTTGGCCGAGTTCGAGGTCCACGCCGCCACCGACGTCACGGGGTTTGGCCTGCTGGGGCACCTGCGTAATGTCACCGCCGCCAGCCAGGTAAACGCCCTGGTGCGGCTGAACCAGGTGCCGGTGCTGCCGGCGGCCTGGCAATACGTGCGGGCCGGCATCGCGCCGGGGGGCACCCACGCCAATCTGCGCTTCCTGGCCGATTGGGTGGAATTCGCCCCGGAGCTTTCAAAGGAGGAGCAACTGATGCTGGCCGACGCCCAGACCTCGGGGGGCCTGCTGGTGGCCCTGCCCCAGGAAGAGGCCGAGACCGCGCTGGCGGCCCTGCACCGGGCCGGGGTAGGGGAGGGGCGGGTGGTGGGGGAGATCGGGGCCGGAAGGCCGGGTAAGATCCGGGTGGTGCGTTAGGGGATCAGAGGGGGTGGGGCCACAACCCCACCGGCAGCCCCTCCTGAGTGTAGGGGGCGCGGTTGATGGCGCTGACCGGCCAGCACTGGCCGCCCTGGAAGTGGTATTCCTGCTCCAGGCCGCAGAGCCAGGTGAACAACTCGGCGGCCCCGATGCCGTCCATGAATTGCTCAAAGGTCGGCCGGCCCGAGCTGAGGTGAATCCACGAGAAATTAAACGCCAAATCAGCCAGCCAGTCGCGCCGGGGCGGGGTAGTGCGCCAGTAGTTGTACTTGAGCAGGTTGCGCACCCCCTCCCCGGTGCTTTTGCCCCGGCGGTGCCAGATCGAGTAGATGGTGAGGAAGATGGAGCCGGCTGGGGCCGCGGTGCGCACCCCGTGGCGGATGCAGTCGTAGTGCCGCATGTAGTTGGACTTGCTCCGCACGAAATGGGAGCCGGGAACCACCTCGGTGGGACCCATCCCCTCGGGGGTGTCGCTGGGGTAGTAGAAGACTTGTAGGTAGTCGAGACGGCGGTTGTAAATGGAGCCCCCGTCCCGGTGCCACTTCTGGGCCGGCTGCGGGCAGTGGGTGCGGTGGTTGGCCATCATCCCGGGCAGGCGGAAATGGGCCCCCAGAAGGGAGCGCACCGCCCCGGCGGCTGCGGGGTTCTTGAGCACGGCCTCGGTGAACCACTCCTCGCCGAGGATGGGGTCGGGCTGCGGGCCGTTGTGCTCCTCCAGGAAGGCCACGGTGCGCCGGTTGATCTCCTCGGGCACCACCCCTGGCAGGACCAGGTACCCGTCGCGGCAGAAGTCGAGGATCTGCTGGTCGCTCAGGGTCGGGGGGCAGTCATAGGTTGCCGGAAGCATGATTTCACCTCTTCACTTTTTAGAACCAACTCACATCCCCGCCGGGCCATATGGATGGCCCGGCGCGCCAACAGAATCCTCTCAGTCTCATTTCTCTAAGACAAATTCACAACCCAGCCCAATGGTCTGGTCCGGGTGTACCAACAGGGCCAGCTCGGGGAACTTGATCACCCTCCAGCCCGCCCGTATGGCGTCCAAGACGGTCTGGTAGGGCCATTGCTCGGGGTCTGCGGGCACCTCCTGCACCTCGCCCCCGGCGATTAAAGCCATGCCGATCACCCGGGAGTCCACGCTGCTGCCCCCCGCCTGGAGGTAGAGCAGTTGCTGGGGCGAGGGCTCCGCCAGGGCCAGTGCCTGCGCCAGGTCAGCCTCTGCCAGTTCACCTCGCCGAAACCTCTCTAAGCACAACTGCAGTTGGACCCGCAGTTTATCCACGCTCACACCGTGGCCAGGGCCGGGTTGAAGCCGTAGGGCAGGTCGTTGCGCAGGGCCGGCAGGGGCCAGCTCTGCCCTCCTGTTACCTGATAGTGGGGATGCTGCCCGGCCAGCCAGCAGAACATCTCCGCCGCCGAGTAACACTCATGGAACTGCTCGCCGAAGCCAGCGGCCGGGCCGCTGAAGTTGGCGCGGGCCATATCGAAGCCCGGCTCCCGCACCCAGTCGCGGGCCGGGGGGGCGCTGCGCCAGTAACAGTACTTGAGCAGGTTGCGGATGCCGCTTCCCGGTGCGGCGGTGGCCCGGTGCCAGATGCGGTAGCAGGTGATGAAGATGGTGCCGGCCGGGGCCGCGGTCGAGGCGCTGCCCCGGATGCGCCCGTAGTGGGCCATGGCCCGCTGGGTGTTGGGAACGAGGTGGGTGCCGGGCACCACCTCGGTGGGCCCCATCTCGACAGGGGTGTCCTGGGGGTAATAGAAGACCTGGAGGTCTTTCAGTTGGGGGCCCCAGCGCGAGCCGCCGTCCACATGCCAGCCGCCCACTCCCTCGTGGGGGCACTGGCGGCGGTGGTTGCTCATCAGCACCGGCAGGCCGTAGCCCGGACCCAGGAGCGAGCGCACGGCCCCGGCCGCGGTAGGGTTGCAGATGACCTGGTCCTGGAACCAGTCGAAGTCGAGGATCCTGGTGGGCTCGTAGTGGGTGTCTGTCTCCAGGTACTCGAAGGCGCGGCGGTTGATCTGTTCGGGCACGGCGCCGGGCAGCATCAGGAAGCCCTGCCGGCAGAACTCCAGCACCTGGGAATCGGTCAGGGTGGGGGGATGGTCGCAGGTGCGGCGGGACATGGGCTCAGCTCCAGGTTTCTATATTCAACTCACAACCCGCAAGGTCATGTAGATGGCCTTGGGCGTCAGCAGAATCCACTCAGGTCCATTTCTCCAGGATGAACTCGCAACCCAGCGTTTGGGGCACTGCCTCATCCATCAACAGGGCCAGCTCGGGGAAGGAGATCACCCGCCAGCCCTCGGCGATGGCGGCCAGGACCGATTGGTAGGGCCACTGGGCCGGATCAGCAGGAGGCTCCACCATCTTCCCGTCCACAAAGAGGCTCATGCCCAGCACCTGCGAGCCGGGGTTGGTGTTGCGCAGTTGCAGGTAGAGCAGTCCCTGGCGGGGTTGGGCCGCATCGAGCAGGGTGGTGAGCTGGGCCAGATCCGCCTCGGCGAGGCGCTGCTGGCGGAAGGCTTCGAGGCAGTGGCGGGCCTGCGACTGACAGGCTTTCCAGGTATCGCTCATATCCCTTCCCACGGGTTTACAGGGCCGCGATCCGGCTGGCCAGGGCCTCGATGAGCAATTCCAGGCAGCCAGGGGCCAGGCTCGAAGGCTCCTCCTGGTACAGGCCCTTGCCGTAGCGGTCGCGGGGAAGCAGGTAGGCCACCTGGAAATCGCTGGTGAGGGGTGAGAAGAGCAGGGGGTAATGGGGGAAGCGCCGGCGCAATTCGGTCTGGACCAGGCTGTAGGGCTCGCCCCCGCTGGTGGCCCAGATCGCGTCCCCTAAGCGGTGGACCGTGAATTGGAAGGGATAGGTGGGGCCCTTGGGCAGCCCTTCGAGGCGGGCCAGCCAGCGCAGGGCCCGCTCGGCCAGGGCGCGGCAGTTGCGCGCTTCGAGGGCCTCGCCTTTGGCCTCGGCCTGCTTTTGGCGGGTAGTCCATTCCTCCAACTCGCCCTGGAAGCGGCCCGGCTCCAGACCGGGCTTAAGGGGCAGGTCCACGTGGAAAAGGCCGCCGGCGAAGGCGGTGGTCTGCTCCAGCCGCTCCGGGGAGAAGGATGTATGGGCCCAGGCGCCCAGGGTGGCCCCGGAGACCACCGGCCCCTGGTAGTGGAAATCGGCGAGGGGTGGCCCCATACTCTCCAGCGTGGCGAGGGCAGCGTACCCCACCTGCCGGCCGTTGCGGTCGGCCACCGCCGGGTCCCCCACAAAGCCGTCGCGGGGCCCCTGGTCGCCGCAGGCCCCCAGGGCAAAGGTGCAGGGGGCATTGGTGGCCTTTTCCACCACCTCGCGCAGGGCACCCGGATAGTCCGGGCTGATCAGCTGGTTATCCCAGGCCAGGGTAGTGGGGTGGCAACTGTAGTTGACCAGGGAGGCCAGGAGTTGGCCGGACCGGGAGGTGAAACGGGCCACCACCACGCTCTGGTCGGCCTCCCCCTCCGGGTTGAAGCCGCAGACCGGGTGGCCCGCCTCTTCGTCCCAGCAATCGCGGTTGGCGGCCATGTCGCACTGGCCCGTGGCATAGGTGACAGTCGCCTCTTGCATGGCGTAGAGGGCCTGGGTGGCGGCCTCCTGGAGTTTGAGCCGCAACTGTCCCAAATATCCGGGAATCAACTCCCCGCCGGCCAGCTCGATGCGGTTGGGGACAAAGAAGCCCGAGGAGTGGGTGTGGGAATAGGTGAGGATCACCCGGTCCAGGGCTGCCGCGGTGGTCTGGGCCAGGGCCTGGCGCAACTCCTCGTGCTGGGGGGCGGCCAGGCCGACCAGGTCGAGATGGGCCCGGACTAGCAGGGGGCCGCGCTCCAGGGGAGCCAGGAGCAGGAGGTCGGCCCGCAGGGACCGGTGGACCCCGGCGGCCCGGTCGTGGCGGGCAGCACCCCACATGCGATGGTAGATGCCCACCGGCGGGGTGATGTCCGCAGTGCCGATGCCGAAGCGAAGGCGCGAGGTGGGGGCGGGGATCCTCATTCATCAGACCTTGACCGTGCCGCGGCTGGCCCCGGCCTTGAGCACCGCCACCGCCACCTTGAGGGACTTGAGGCCGTCCTCGGCCTTGACCAGGGGCTGCTCCCCCCGGGCAAAGCAGCCCACCACGTGTTTGAGCTGTTCGAGGAACATGTCTCGCTGCGGGTAGGTGTAGACCCGCTCCCTTCCCTGGCCGGTCTTGAGGGTGAGGGCGCCCTGCTTCTGGGGGTCAAAACCTTTTGGAGCCTGGGCTGCGGTCATGCCGAACTGCAGGGCCCCCTTGGGGCCGATCAAGTCGTTGAGGTAGGTCACCGGTGCGCCGGCGGCCACGCCCCAGGACCAGATCAGGCTGTGCTGGTCCCCGGACTTGAAGTTGACGATGACACTGGCGGTGTCGGCGCCCACGCTGGTCTTGTCGAACTGGAGGGAGGAGGCCTGCACCGAGGCCACGGGCCCGAAGATCTGCAGCATGAAGTCGTAGTTGTGGATGGCCCCGTCCATCAGCGGGCCGCCGCCCTTGTGCACGTCGCGGAACCAGGGATTGGCAGGGCGGCCGCCGGCGGCAAAGCGCCAGATCACCGGCCAGCCCAGCGCGCCCGACTGGACCACCTTTCTGAGAGTGCCCCACTGGGTGTCGAAGCGGCGCACGAAGCCGATGGTGAAACGGACCTTGGCCTTGGCGGCGGCCTCGGCCATGCTTTCGGCCTCGGCCAGCTTGAGGGCCATGGGCTTTTCGCAGAAGATATGCTTGCTGGCTTTGGCCGCGGCGATGACCGGGGCGGGGTGCTGGAAGGTGGGGGTGCAGACCCAAACCGCGTCTACATCGGCCTGCTTGAGCAGCTTCCGGTAGTCGGTGTAGGGGGTACCGCCAAAGTCCTTGGCAAAGCTCTGTGCCGCGGCTTCGACCACATCGGAGGCGGCGACGATGCGCGCGCTTTTAAGCTGCTGCATGCCGGTGGCGTGGTGGCGGGCGATGCCGCCGCAGCCGATGAAACCGATCCTGAGCATGGCGGGCCTTTCTCGGGGTAGGGGGAAACGGTCCAAAATGTAGGCCAGGGGGCGGGGGGGATCAAGGTGCGGTTGCGCCCGGCGGGGAATAGCCCCATCTTCGGGAAAAACCACCGGAGAACCCATGTCCATACTGGCCGGCAAACTGCTCACCCCCCTGCTTTCGCCCCTGGGCCTGGCCCTGCTCCTTTGGGTGGCCGGCACTCTGCTGGGGTGGCGGAGGCCGGGGGCCTGGGGCCGGCGCTGCCGGGTGGGCGGGTGCCTGTTGCTGCTGGTGCTGGGCTGCCCGCTGGTGGGGGAGCGGCTGCTTCACAGCCTGGAGGGGGAGTACCCCCTAATCCCGGTGGCGGAAAGCCCGGCGGCCGAGGCCATCGTGGTGTTGGGGGGCTTCACCAAGCCGCCTATCCCCCCGCGCCTGAACACCGAGGTGGACGAGGGTTTTGACCGACTCCTGCACGGGGTGCGGCTCTGGCGGGCGGGCAAGGCCCCGCTGATGGTCCTCAGCGGCGGCAATATCCCTTATCTGACCGGCTCGGCGCTCAGCGAGGCGGCCAGCTTGTGCAGCCTAGCCCTCGAATACGGGGTGGACCCGCAGGCCCTGTTGCTGGAGGACGCCTCGCGCAACACCCACGAGAACGCCCTGTACTCCGCCCAACTGCTGCGGGAGCGGGGGCTGAACCGCATCCTCCTGGTCACCTCGGCCTCGCACATGCCGCGCTCGGCAGCGGTGTTCCGCAAGCAGGGCTTTGAAGTCCTCCCCTCGCCCACGGACGTGCAGGTCGTGCCCCGTCCCCTCACCCTGCTCCAACTGCTGCCGGCTATGGAGGCCCTGGCCTATTCCACCACCGCCATTAAGGAGTGGGTGGGGATGTGGGTCTATTGGCTGCGGGGGTGGCTCTAGTCCTTCCGTAGCAGCGCCGGCTCCTCGCCCCGAGAGAACGCCTGGGCGATCTGGTCGCAGCGCTCGTTGCCCTCCTCCCCGGCGTGGCCCCGGGTGTACTGCCAGCGCACCCCACGATGGTTGAGGCGGTCCAACTCTTCCCACAAATCCTGGTTGAGCACCGGCTTCCTGGCGGCCGTCAGCCAGCCCCGCTTCTTCCAACCCTGAATCCACTGGGTGATCCCCTTTAACAGGTACTCGCTGTCGGTGACCAGGGCCACCGGGGCTGTGCCGGCGGCCCGCAGCCCCTGGATGGCCGCCCATAGTTCCATGCGGTTGTTGGTGGTGTCGGACACGGCCCCGCCCAGTTCGCGGATGCGGCCATCGGGGTAGCGGAGGCGCACTGCCCAGCCGCCCGGCCCAGGGTTGCCGGAACAGGCGCCGTCGCTGTGGATGATGAGGGAAGGGGAAAACGGTGCTGGAGAGCGAGTTCCCACGGGTTTCTATCTCCCTTGATAAGGTAGGGGGGATTTCCCATAAATCGGCGCAATCCCTACATTAGTAGCCGCTCTTTTTAGTGTCAAACCCACTATGCGCGATTTGGGGGCTTATGACTGGTTCGGATACCTGGGATTTCGTCGTCATCGGCGGGGGGCCGGGAGGGTACAGCGCCGCCATCCGCGCCGCCCAACTGGGCCGGCGGGTGGTGCTGGTCGAGAAGGAGGAAAAACTCGGGGGCGTCTGCCTCAACTGGGGGTGCATCCCCACCAAGGCCCTGCTCAAGCAGGCCGAGGTGTACAGGCTGCTGCAGCGGGCGGGGGACTACGGTTTCACCGTGGGTCAGGTGGGGTACGACTGGCAGAAGGTGATACAGCGCAGCCGCCAGGTGGCCGAGCGCCTGAGCAAGGGCGTCGAGTACTTGATGAAGAAGAACAAGGTAGAGGTGGTGAAGGGCTGCGGGCGGCTGGCTCCCGGCCCGGCGGTGGAGGTGCGGGATGCCAAGGGGAGCCTGATCCGGACCTTGAACGCCCGCTACGTGGTCCTGGCTACCGGCAGCCGGCCCCAGGTGCTGCCTGGGGTGCAACTCGACGGGGCGCAGATCATCACTAGCCGCGAGGCAATGGTGCTAGAAAATCCCCCCAGGTCCCTGGCCATCATCGGGGCGGGTGCCATTGGGGTGGAGTTCGCCTATTTCTACAATGCCTTCGGCGCTAAAGTGACCCTGCTGGAGGTCCTGCCCCATATCCTGCCCCGCGAGGACGAGGAGGTGGCGGGGCTCTTGACGAAGAGCCTGAACAAGCAGGGGGTCCAGATCGCCTGTGGGGTGCAGGTGGGCTCGGTGAGGGCCGGGGCCAAGGGGGTGGCGGTGCAGTATAGGGACCAGGGGCGGGATCAGACCATCGAAGCCGAGAAGGTGCTTGTGGCCGTGGGGGTGGTGGGCAACACCGAGGATTTGGGCCTGGAAAAACTGGGAATCAAAACGGTCAAAGGCGCAGTCGAGGTCAACGAGCGGCAGGAGACCAGCGCCAAAGGGGTCCTGGCCATCGGGGACCTGGCCGGCCCGCCCCAACTGGCCCACCTGGCCGCGGCCGAGGCCGTGGCCGCGGTGGAGTTCGCCCTGGGCCACCCGCGCCAGCCCCTGGACCGGGGCAATATCCCCTTCTGCACCTACTGCCAGCCCCAGGTGGCCAGCCTGGGGCTGAGCGAGGCTGCGGCGATCAAGGCCGGGCATCAGGTCAAGGTGGGCCGTTTCCCCTTCAGCGCCAGCGGCAAGGCCCTGGCCGCCGGGGAGAGCGAGGGTTTGGTGAAGCTGGTCTTCGACGCCAAGTACGGGGAGTTGTTGGGCGCCTCGATTATCAGCTCCGAAGCCACTGAGCTGATCGCCGAACTGGGCCTGGCCCGGCACCTGGAGGCAACCTACGAGGAGTTGCTACACACCATCCACGCCCATCCCACCCTGTCGGAAGGGGTGATGGAGGCCGCCGGCGAAGCCTTCGGGCAGGCGCTGAATCTCTGATCATGGACCACATCAAGGATTATCTCCGACAGCTAAAGGCCGCCCTGGACGCCCTGGACTTGGAGGCGGTGCGGCGGGCCAGGGATTGGGTGGGGCAGACCCGCCAGGAGGGCCGGCAGCTCTTCCTGTGCGGCAACGGGGGCAGCGCCGCCACCGCTAGCCACTTGGCGAATGACCTGGGCAAGGGGGCCAGCTATGGCAGGTCCAGCCGTTTCCGGGTCATTGCCCTCACCGACAACCTGCCCTGGATCACCGCCCTGGCCAACGACGTGGGGTATGAGGCCATCTTTGCCGAGCAGTTGCGCAACCTGGGCCAGCAGGGGGATCTGCTCATCGCCATCAGCGGCTCCGGAAACAGCCCCAATGTGCTCAACGCGGTGCGGGTAGCCGGGGAACTGGGGATGCTCAGCATCGGCTGGTGCGGCTTTGGGGGGGGCAAGCTGGTGGAGATGGTGGACCTGCCGGTGGTGGTGGACAGCCGCCACATGGGCCGGGTGGAGGACGTCCACGCCATCCTCATGCATCTGATCTGTTATTATTTCATGGAGCGAGAATCATGAGTCCGACAGACCGCAACGTGCCCCGTCCCATCCCCCCCTCGATCATCCAGGTCCTTCCCGCCGAGCCCCTGCTGCTGATGGGTGCCGGCCCAGTGCCGGTACCTGCCGAGGTGGCCAGGGCCGGAGGGCTGGTGATCAACCACCTGGGGGACACCATGAACATGGTGGTGGACGGGGTGAAGGAAATGGCCCGCTACGTCTTCCAGACCCGCGACGACAAGATATATGGGATCTCCGGGCCCGCCTCGGCGGCGATGGAGATGGCGATGGGCAGCCTGCTTTGGCCGGGGCGAAAGGTGCTGGTGTTGAAGCTGGGCACCTTCAGCAACCGCTTCGCCCAGATGGCCGGAGGAGTGGGGGCCCAGGTGGACCTGCTGGAGGTGCCCGATGACGAGCCGGTGCGGGCCGAGCAGGTGGAGCAGAAACTGGCGCAGGGGAAGTACGATGTGGTCACTACCGTGCAGGGGGAGACCTCCTGCGGGGTGTGGACCCGGGAACTGCCCCAGATCGCCGGCCTGGCCCACCAGGCCGGGGCCCTGATGGTGGTGGATGCGGTGTGTACCCTCAGCACCATGCCCCTTAGGAAGGACGATTGGGGCATCGACGTGGTCTTCACTGGCAGCCAGAAGGGCTTGTCCTCTCTGCCGGGGGTGGCGCTGATCGCCTTCTCCGATGCGGCCTGGGAGGCGTTGCAGCAACACCCAGGGCCCAAGCCCCACTGGTGCCTGGACCCGGTGCGGGCCCAGCACTTCTGGGGGGAGCACACCTACCACTACACGGCCCCGGTCACCGGCCTCTTGGCCCTGTACGAGGCCCTGCGCCTGATCTGCGAGGAGACCCTGGAGCAGCGCTTCGCCCGCCACCGCCACAGCGCCCTGGCCCTGCAGGCCGGCGTCGAGGGCATGGGCCTCAAGCTGGCCATCGCCGCTGAGCACCGGCTCAATTCGGTGCTGGCCATCCAGATCCCCCAAGGGGCCGACGGGGCGCGGGCCCGCCGCTACATGGCCGAGCGCTTCAAGGTGCAGATCTCCGAGTCCTATGGCCGCAACATTGTGCGCATCGGCCAGATGGGGGAGCAGTGCCGCTCGCCCAACCTCTTCCGCACCCTGCATGCCCTGGGCGTGGCCTTCAGCCGCGAAGGGGCCAAACTGGACCTGAGCCGGGGTATGGCCGAGTTGGAGGCCCACCTCATCGCCCACGCTGCCGGAGTCCTCTAAAGGAGCAATGCCATGAGCCTCATTTTTCCAACCTACGAATCCATCGGGGTGCGCTCGCTGATCAACTGCCGGGGCACCTATACCATCATCAGCGGTTCCGTGATCCTGCCCGAGGTGCGGCAGGCCATGGTGGAGGCGTCCCGGCGCTACGTCCACATGGACGAACTGATGGAAGGGGTGGGTAAACGCCTGGGCCAGTTGATGGGGGCCGAGTTCGGCATCGTCACCAATGGTTGCGCCGCGGCATTGTGCCATGTCACCGCCGCCTGCATCGCCGGCAACGAGATCGAGAAGATGCGCCGGCTGCCCGACACTGCGGGTATGAAGAATGAGGTGATCACCCAGCCTTCCCACCGCCACATATACGACCACGCCATTCGTATGACCGGGGCCAGGATGGTGGAGGTGAGATCGGTGGCGGAACTGGAGCCGGCGGTGGGGGAGCGCACGGCCATGATCGCCGTCTTCGGCGACGCGGTGGATCGGGGGGAGGTGCCCCTGGCCGACCTGGTGCGGGTGGGCAAGAAACACGGCATCCCCATCCTGGTGGACGCGGCGGCCGAGCGGCCCGATGTGCCCAACGTGTACTTGAATGCCGGGGTGGACGCGGTGGCGTACAGCGGGGGAAAGTGCCTGCGCGGGCCCCAGGCATCCGGGCTGCTTTTAGGACGGCGGGACCTGTTGTGGACTGCCTTCATGAACAGCGCCCCGCACCACGCCCTGGGCCGGCCGATGAAGGTGGGCAAGGAGGAGATCATGGGCCTCTTGGCCGCGGTGGAAATGTGGGTCAAGCGCGACCACCAGGCCGACTGGAAGGAGTGGGAGCGCCGTCTGGCAGTGATCGGGGCAGCGGCCACGGCGGTCAAGGGTGTCACCACCAGCATCCGCGTGCCGCGGCCCTCCAACGTCTCCCCGGTGCTGCTCCTGCACTGGGACGCCGCAGGTCTGGGCCTGACCCCGGAGGAGGCGCAGAAGCAGCTGACAGAGGGCGAACCGCGCATCGAGGTCTTCACCCACGAAGACGGGGTCAGCTTTAACGCCCAGATGATGGAGCCAGGGGAGGAGGGGGCGGTGGCCAAGCGGATCGGGGAGATTCTGGCCAAGAAGGGCTAGCGGGGCAGGGCTGCCCTTGCGCAAGATCGACTGCCACATGCACGTCTCGGGGGGACCGCACGAGTTCTGGTGCGGCGAGACCCGACATATCATCGATGCTGCCGACCGCTTCGCCATTGATCAATTTTTCTGCTCCATCCCTGTCCTACGCAGCCGCCCGGCTACCCTGGACGAGGTGCGCGCCTGCAAAGACGACGTGCTGCGGGCCATGCGCCAGTACCCCGACCCCATCCTCGAAAACTGCTACCTCAACCCCGGCTATCCCCGCGAGGCTTTGCAGGAGTTGGACCGCTGGGTGGCCGGGGAGGGCATGGTGGGCATCAAGCAATACTTAGTATAAAATCAGCGATCCGGTCTGCTTCCCCCTCGTTGAGCGCAGCATCGCGATGGGCATTTCCATCCTAGTGCACGCCGGCCGGTTGGTGGACCCGGCCGACCTGGCGCAGCCTCGTACCTCCCACGCCGGCTGCTTGGCCGAGGTGGGGCGCCGCTACCCAGAAGCCATGATCATCGAGGGGCACATCGGCGGGGACTGGGAGTGGACCCTCCAGGTGCTCCGCGACACGCTGCCGGGTATCTATTTGGACACCAGTGGCAGTGTGATCGATTCAGGCATGATCGAGCGCTGGGTCCGCGAGCAGGGGGTGGAACGGGTGCTCTTCGCCACTGACATGACCATAGAGGGAGGTGTCGGCAAGATCCTCGGCGCCGAGTTGGAAGAGGGGTAGCGGGAGCGGATCTTCTTGCAAAACTTCCAGGGCATTCTGGACCGCAGGAGGATCGGGTGATCCTCGACGCCAACGCCTGGCGCTGGGCCACTATCCCTTCCGCACGGTCCCTCATGATACCCGTAGGGCTTGCTGCGGCTGATGGACCGCCACCACATCGACCAGGCGATGGTCTCCTCCCTGCACGCGGTCTTCTACCGCGGAGCCCACGCCGGCAACGAGGAATTGGCCAGGTAAGTGGGGCCCCGCCCAGACAGCCTGGTGCCCTGCGCCACCCTCAACCCTGCCTACGCCGGCTGGGAGCGGGACCTGCGCCAGTGCCGGGAGGAATGGGATATGCACGGGGTGCGGCTCTTCTCACAGCATCACGGTTTTAAGTTGGCTGGCCCCGTGTGTTTGGAACTGGTGCGGTCGGCGGTTGCAGCGGGGATGTACCTGCAGATCTCACTGCGCCTGGAGGACCGCCGGCAGCGGCACTGGATGGACACCACCCGGGAGCTCCGCTTGGACGAGCTCGCGCCCTGGCTCGGTCCTGCCCCCAGGCCGAGATACAGGTACTGGAAGCCTCAGGACTGGAACAGAGCCCGTTCGTGCGCGAGGTGGACTTAGCTGGGGTGCGGGTCTGCTTTGAGTTCTCGCGCATGGCTGCCGTGTTGCAGGCCACCATCCCCAGACTGATGTAGGTGCTGGGGCCGGATCGGCTAATTTTCGGCACCGGGGTACTCCTGAAGTACGCCAGTCCGCCCCTGCTCAAGCTGGAATTGCTGGAGGTGTCCCCGGAGGTGAAGGCGCAGCTACCCGGCGGGAATATGGCGCGGCTGCTGAACGGTAAGGGCTATACCTGAGTGGCCAAGTAAGCGGCGATGGCCCCGTCGTAGTGGGAGGTGAGGCGGTAGACCTCCAGGGCCAAGCGACGGCCAAAGGCAGGGTCGAGATGGCCCTGATCCTTTTTGAGGCGGGAGATGGCCTCCGGATACTGGGCGGGGGAGCTGAGCACGTAGACGCTCTCGTGGTTCTTGGCCGCGGAGCGCAGCATGGCCGGCCCGCCGATGTCGATGTTCTCGACGGCCTCGGCAAAGGTGCAGCCGGGCTTAGCGATGGTCGGCTCGAAGGGGTAGAGGTTGACGCAGAGGATATCGATGGGTGCGATCTGGTGCTCCTTGAGGGTGGCCAGGTGCTCGGGCAGGTCGCGCCGGGCCAACAGCCCCCCGTGGATACGCGGGTGCAGGGTCTTCACCCGGCCGTCGAGCATCTCGGGGAAGCTGGTGATTTCGGCCACGTCCGTGACCTGCATCCCGATCTGGCGGATGACCCTGGCTGTGCCGCCGGTGCTGATGAATTCGATACCAAGCTCCGCCAGGGCTTTTACCAGTGTTTCCAAGCCACTTTTGTCGAAGACACTGACCAGGGCCCGCCGCGCTCTGACCGCCATTTTTCTACCCTCGTTCGATGATGAGGCCCAAGATTAAAATATTACTCCATCCCCCACGGCCGGGCAACTTGCTGCGCCTCCTCTGGTGTGATAAGCTATAGGTAAACGGCGGGGGGCGAGGATGGAGGTGCTCTTTGTGGGCGGCACGGGTTTCATCATTACCGCGGTCAGCCGGATGGCGCTGGCGCGGGGTATTGAAGCTTACGACCTCAACCGGGGGCAGCGGCAGGCCCCAATGCCAGGGCTACACCACCTCAAGGCGGACGCCCGCCAGTCCGCATCGGCCCGGGCCGCGCTTGGGGATCACCATTTCGACGCGGTGGTGGACTGGATCTGCTGCACCGCCGAGGATGTCGAGCGGGACCTGGGGCTGTTCCGGGGGCCGACGGAGCAGTTCCTCTTCATCAATTCGGCCTCGGCGTACCAGAAACCCCCGGCCACTCCCATCTTTACCGAGTTCACGCCCCTCCATAACCCGCACTGGGAGTGCTCGCGGAACAAGAGCGCCTGCGAGGAGCGGCTGCTGTACGCCCTCAGGGATGAGGGTTTCCCCACCGCTATCGTGCGGCCCTCCCTGACCTACGATCCCAATCTCCCCATCGCCATCGGCGGCTGGGGCTGCTACACCGTAGCCGACCGGCTGCTTAAGGGCCAGCCCATCATCGTCCACGGGGACGGATCTCTGGGTGGTGACCCACGCCGAGGACTTCGCTCGGGGCTTCCTGAGATTGCTGGAAAACGGGCAAGCCCTGGGCCACGCCTTCCGCATCACCTTCGACGAGGTGCTCACCTGGGACCAGATCTACGGAACCATCGCCGGGGCTCTTGGCGTGAAAGCGAAGATGGTCCACATCGCCTCAGAATTCATCGCCGGGGTCTCGCCGGGTATGTACAGCTTGCTCCTTGGGGGACAAAACCTGGAGCGCGGTCTTCGACAACAGCAAGATCAAATCCTTTGTGCCCGGATTCGCGGCGCAGATCCCCTTACGCTATGGGGTGCGCCGCACCCTGGACTGGTTTAACGCCGACCCCTCGCGCAAGCGGGTGGACTTGGCCATGAACGAGGAAATGGACTGCATTCTGGGGGTATATCAGCGGTAGGAGAAGGCGATGGCGCTTTAACTAAGAGAGACGCGGTACAGTTCCATGCGCTACAAATGCCGCGGACAGAGTGGACTGAAACTGCCCGCCATTTCCCTGAGGCTGTGGCATAACTTCGGCGGGGCCGACCCCTTCAGCAACAGCCGATCCTTGGTGCTGGTTGCTTTTAACCTGGGGATCACCCACCTCGACTTGGCCAAGAACTACGGCCCGCCACCCCGCTAGTCCGAGTAGACTTACGGCCGCGTCTTGGCCCAGGATCTGAAGCCTACCGCGACGAGTTGATCATCTCTACCACGGCGGGGTACTATGTGTGGCCTGGGCCCTATGGGGAGTGGGGCTCGCGCAAGGACCTGATCTCCAGCCTGGACCAGAGCCTCAAACGCCTGGGGGTGCAGTACGTAGACATCTTCTACCACCACTGGCCCGACCCGGAGACCCCGCTGGAGGAAACCATGGGGGCCCTCGACTACCCGGTGTGCAGCGGCAAGGCCCTGTACGCGGGGGCGTCCAACTACGGCCCGGAGCAGTTGCAACAGGGCGCCGCCCTCCTGAGGGGCTGGGCACCCCCTGCCTGATCTACCAGCCGGCGTAAACATGTTCAACCGCCGGCCCGAGGAGGAGCTGCACCAGTCTCTGGCTGCCGAGGGGATCGGCTGCATCGCCTTCTCGCCCTTGGCTCAGGGGATGCTGACCGAAAAGTACCGGGAGGGTGTCCCGGAGGGCTCGCGGGCCAGCAATGCGCACGGGGCCCTCAAACCTGCCCAACTCACTAAGGAGAGAATGGCCAACGTAATAGGGCTCAACAGTTTGGCAAAGGGTCGGCGCCAGACCCTGGCCCAGCTTGCCCTGGCCTGGGTGCTGCGCCATCCTGGCATGACCTTGGCCTTGATCGGAGTCAGCAAGGTGGCCCAACCGGAGGACGCGGTAGTTTTGGTGGACATGCTCGCCCTCAGCGCCGAGGAGTTGCAGGCCATCGAGGGGGTTCTCAACTACGGAGGCACTATGAGCACCTGGCTTCACTATGCCCTGCTCTCGGCGGTCTTCGCTGCCCTCACCGCCATTTTCGCCAAGATCGGCATCCGCGACGTAGATTCTGACTTGGCGACCCTGGTCCGCACGGGGGTCATCATCGTGGTCCTGGCCTGCTTGGTGGTGCTGACCGGCAAGTGGAGCAATCCGTTGGAATTGAGCGGCAAGACGTTGGGCTTCCTGATCCTCTCCGGGCTGGCCACCGGCGCCTCGTGGGTCTGCTACTTCCGCGCCCTAAAGGCCGGGGAGGCGTCCAAGGTGGCGCCGGTGGACAAACTCAGCCTGGTACTGGTGGCCCTCTTCGCGGTGATCTTTCTGGGCGAGCGACCCCAGCCACGCGAATGGCTCGGAATCGGGTTGGTGGCGGCCGGGGTGCTGGTCCTCAGCTTCAGGCGCTAAGGGATGGAGATAGAGACCGGCGCACTGGCCGTGGTCCGCGCCCTTCGGGAGGCGGGCTTCCAGGCCCTCTTTGCCGGCGGCTGCGTGCGCGACTTGCTGTTGGGAAAGCCCACCAAGGACTGGGACATCGCCACCGACGCCGCTCCTAACGCCGTGATGCGCTTATTCCCGGGCAGCGCGGCGGTGGGCGCGCATTTCGGGGTGGTGCTGGTGCGGGTGGGGAAGCACCAGTACGAGGTGGCCCGGTTCCGACGCGACGGGGTGTACAAGGACGGCCGGCGCCCAGAAGCAGTGGAGTTCGCCGGGGCCGAGGAGGATGCAGGGCGGAGGGATTTCACGGTCAACGGGATCTTCCTAGACCCCCAGTCCGGGCAGGTGATCGACTATGTGGGCGGCAGGGAGGACCTGGAAAAGCGCCTGATCCGCGCCATCGGCGAGCCAGGAGCCCGCTTTGAGGAGGACCACCTGCGCCTCCTGCGGGCAGTGCGTTTCGCCGCCCGGCTGGATTTCGCCATCGAGGCAGGGACCCTGGCGGCCGTCGCCGAACTGGCGCCCCTAATCCTGCGGGTCAGCGCCGAGCGGGTGCGCGACGAGTTGACCCTGATGCTGACCGAGGGCCGGGCCGGGCGGGCCATGCAGTTCTTGCTGGAAACCGGCCTCATGGCGCAGTTGCTGCCCGAGGTCGCCGCTATGGACGGGGTGGCCCAGCCACCAGAGTTCCACCCGGAGGGGGACGTGTGGACCCACGTGCGGCTAATGCTGGATCAAATGGCCGCACCCACCCCCACGCTGGCCTGGGGGGTGCTGCTGCACGATATCGGCAAGCCGCCTACCTACCGCGAGGCGGACCGCATCCGCTTCGACGCCCACGATGAGGTAGGTGCCCAGATGGCCGAGGGGATCTGCCGGCGCCTGCGCCTCTCCGGGGAGCAAAGCGAGCGCATCGACCGCCTTGTGGGCCAGCACATGCGCATCCGCCACGCCAAAGAGATGCGGCCCAGCAAGCTCAAGCGCCTGCTGCGCGAGCCCTATTTCTCTGAACTGCTCGAACTCCACCGCATCGACTGCGTAGCCAGCCACGGAATGCTGGATATCTACGAGTTTTGCCAGGCCCAGTTGCAACAGGGCGAGTCCGAGGCGCTGCGGCCTCCGCACCTACTCACCGGGGACGACCTGATCGCCCTGGGCTTTGAGCCAGGGCCGCGTTTCAAGGAAGTCCTGGCCGCCCTGGAGGACGAGCAGTTGGAGGGCCGGGTCCAGAGTCGTGTGGAGGCGGAGCGTTTTGTGCGGGACAAGTACCATCCCCATCCCTTGGAGGATAGAGGAGGAAGATGAAGCCAAAACTGCAGGTCTAAAAAAATGCGTTGGAAGACCAGCACCTCACCACCCTGGAGGTGTTTATCTCCAGCGGGCCGATAGCGGAGAGTTTTGCCAAGAAGAACCCGGTGATCTCGCGGACCATCCAGATCAGGGGAAACCAGACTTTGGTACAGCTGCACCAGGCGATCTTCAGGGCCTTCGACCGCAAGGAGGACAACATGTACGAGTTCCAGTTCGGCGGCAAGGGTCCTATGGACCTCCAGGCTAGACGCTACGTCTTTCCCGGGGCTATGGACCCCTTCTCAGCCCGCAAGCCTGCTGGGGATGTCGCTGCCACCTCCCTTGGTTCCCTGGGGCTGAAGGCAGGGGCGATCTTTGGCTACTGGTTTGACTTTGGCGACGATTGGTGGCATCAGATCAATGTCGTTTCCGTTTTGGAGCAAGTGCAGCCTGGCAAGTATCCCAAGGTGGTTCAGAAGGTGGGGGCAAGCCCGCCACAGTAATTGGACTGGGGGGCAGAAGAGGAAGAGAAGGTCCCAGCGCCAAGGAGCAAAAGGGCGATCAAAACTGAATCCGCGCGGGGAACCCGCCCCACCATTGAACAGGTTTTCGCGGAGTTTCTGGCAGATCAGAGCGGTAAGTTGAAATCCCGGACTGCGGGGCAGTACGCAGCCGTGATCGACCTGTTGACGCACCAGCTGAACGGCTATGGCTACGAAGGTCTCGCGAACAAGGAAGAGCAGCTTTTCAACAAACACTACAACGCCAACGGGAAGGCTCACCGGGAGTTTGTTCAGCTTTTTGGAGCCGACAAGATCGTCGAGAACCTGGGGAAGTTCCTGGGGTATTTCATGGTCCGTAAGGTGATGGCCGGCGTCGAGTTAAAAAGCGTTGCCGGAACCGCGGCAAAAAAGCTTTCCCAGTGGCTGGTGGCCAAAAGGTATATCGGCGAAGAAGAGGGCTAAAAGGGGGTGCATCGAGGCGTGGATGCTGCCAGGGACCTGCCCAAAGCCGAGCGTGCTGCTCGGCTCCTCTTCGGCGCGGGAGGCGATCTTGCTCCAGGCGACCTGACGGATGAGGACTACCGGGATTTTGACCATTTCACCATCGGCAAAGTGGAGCCGGGCGCACTTTGGTTGCGCCAGGGGGGAGCGAGGAAATTGATCGGTCCGGTGGATATCCCCGCCAAGGCGGCCCGCCTGCTTCAGGTAGGATGGGAACTCAGTTGCGCCCTGGGGCGGGTGCGGGGCGAGTAGCGCATCGTCGAGATAGGCGAGGTATATCCGTTGCGGTGATCTTCCGTCGGGTCGGCGCACAGGGCGCCCCCGGCCTAAGCGGCGGGATTCTCGGGCTCCATCCTCTCAGCCCAGCCCGGCCCGCAGCACCGCCAGCACCCCATGGTGCGCCCCTGGCGACATCAGATATAGCCCCGCCCAGCCCTCCCTCCTGATCCACTGGATCTGTTCTACGGCCAGGGCGGCGCCCGCCGCGGCCTGGTCCTCCACCATGGCATAGGCGCCCAGGCGCCCGAACACCGCCTCCGGCACCACCACCCCCGGCACCTGGCCCAGCCGGCGGGCCTGGTCCAGGCTGCCCAGCACAAGCACCCCTACCAGGAAGGCCGCGCGGCTGCGGAAAGGCTCCAGTGCTCTTAGGGTCTCGGGGCGGAAGGCCGGCTGGGTCATGATGTAGTCGGCCCCGGCCCCGAGTTTGCGCTCCAATTTCTCCAGTTCGCGGGCCAGGTCCAGGGCCTCGGGCTCAAAGCCTGAGCCTATGGTGAAGCGGGTGCGCGGGTCCGGGTGCCGGCCCAGGGGTTCGCCGCCGAAATCCACCCCAGCGTTAAGGCAGGAATGGGTGTAGTGGATCATCGCTGCCGAGTCGCAGTCGAAGACCGCGGTGGAGCGGGCGTACCCAGGGGACATCTTGGGCGGGTCCCCGGTGACGAAGAGCACGTTGTGGATGCGGCGGGCGTGGTAGCCGATCAGCCGGCTCTGCAATCCCATCAGATTGAGGTCCCGGGTGGTGAAGTGGGGGATGAGTTCGAGGGGGTCTGCCATGGACCAGCCCAGGTTCTCGCGGAGCACCCCGATAAAATCCCCCGGCGGCATGAGGGGGATGCCCCGGGAGCCGTCGGTGAGGTCCAGGGCGTCGGCCAGGCCCGATGCGGCCAGCTCGCCGACAAAGTTCACCTTGCTTTGCAGGGTTCTTGGGGCCGTGCCCCTGGCCGGCAGCAGTTCGACGCTGACGGCGAACTCCCGGCCCAGGACCTTGCGCGAGAAGGGGCCATTCTCCCGTTTTTCGGTGGGTCCTGTAGGCGGGTGCGCCGGGGCGGAGACCAGGACAGCGCCCAGACTGCCGGCCCGGCGGCCATGTAGATAGTTGTGCATCTCGGCAAGATGCTGTGGGTGGACCTCGCAGCAGCCCCCCACCAGGGCGACGCGGCGCTCGGCCAGGGTGCGGGCGAAGCGGCCCATGAACTCTGGGTTGACCCTGGTCATGTAGCGGTGGCCGATGCGCTGAAACCCCCCGGCGTTGGGCATGGCCGAGAGCAACACCCGACTCTCGCGGATGGCGGGCAGGTCCTGCACCGCGTCGAGGAAGGTGTTGATCTCCCAGGGGGCGCAGCAGTTGACCCCCACCACCTGCACCCCCCGCTCGGCCGCAGCCGCCACCAGGGCCACCGGGTCGGCCAGGTCGGCGCCTAACATGCTCAGGGCGATGGGCGGGGGGGCGGGCAGGGATTCGATGAGGTCCACCACCAATAGCAACTGGGGCAGGGAGGTGAAGCTCTCCAGGAGCAGGGCGTCCACCCCTTCGGCGCAGAGGGCGTCGAGGGCGGGCCGGTAGTGGGCTTCAAGCCCCGGCCCAGCCTCCTCCCCGGGCGGGCCCAGGGAACCCAGCACAAAGAAGGGCCCCGAATCCTGGGTGGTGTCCCGGAACAACTCGACGGCCCGTCGGGCCAGCCGCACCCCGGCCCGGCCGATCTCCCCGCAGCGATTCCCCTCGCCTAAGGGCCCGAGGTGGCAGAGACCGGCGGCGAAGGTATTGGTGGTCAGGCAGCGGGCCCCGGCCCGGAGGTAGGCGTTGTGGACCTGGAGGACCAGTTCGGGTCTGTCGAGGTTGAGGGCCTCGTACACGTGGTTGCGCTCTGAGAGCCTGCCGGTGCGCCTGAAGAGGTAGGAGCCCATGGCCCCGTCGGCCAGCAGGGCGCCCTGGCGGAGGTGATCGAGAAAGAGGCTGTTCAAGGGGCGGCCTATTCTCCTAAGTGGTCGACAAAGAGGAAGAAGTCGTCCATGCCGATGCGTCCATCGGCGTACAGATCGAAAAGAGGGTCCCAGCCAGTTGGGGCCGGGGTCTGGCCGAAATGATCGACGAAAAGGAAGAAATCCGCAAACCCCACGCTCAGGTCGTCGTCGAAATCCGCGGCGGGTGGGGTGCTGGGCAGGGTGTATTCGATGGTCAGGGTAGGCCGCTGGGAGGGGGTGGTGGTCTCGCGGCTATTCAAGCTTTTGGCCGAGCCGGTGGCGCTCTCGTCGCCCAAGAGCATCCAGCCTTAGTTGGTCTGTAGGGACTTTCTCCAGGCTTCCACGGCGGCCAGCAGGCCCGCCGCCTGAAAGAATTCGCGGCCGGCTCCCTCGGCGTCGAGGGTAGCGCTGGCCGCCGGGTCAAAGTCCCCCCCAGGGCTGGCCCACAGGGAGTCCGGGCTGATCCGGTGCAGCCAGGCGGCGTCCCCCGCCGCGGTCGGGGCGCCGTTGCCCCCGGGGTGCCCGCATCGGAGAGGCCTTCGCCCCAGGCGGCCAGGACCCGGTGCAGGGTGTGGGGCTGGTCCCCGGAAAAGGAATTGGTCCGCGACAGGGTGAGGGTGAGGGCGGCCCGGGTGAGTTGGGCGTTGGCGGGCAGGTTGGACAGGTCAAAGGCCAGCAGGGCGCGGCGCAGAGCGCCCTGGGCGGTATTCCCGGCAAAGAGGTATTGTCCCGCGCCGTTGCTCAGGCTGCCAAACACCGACAATCTCCAAGAGGGCGGTACGGCCGTCGGGGTGGCGGAAGACGAAGTCGGGGATCATCACCGTCTCCTTGAGGTTGACGATCTCGGTTTCGCGTTCGAGCTGCCAGTCGGTCTGGGCTTTTTCAAAGCGCTGGGCAAAAGGTCTCCTCCAGCAGCGAATCGTACAGGGTCTGGTCACGGTAGTGGGGATATTAATGGGCACTGGTCCTCGAGGACAAACGCGCAGCGGCTTTCGTCGGGCCAGATTTGGGAGGCGGACATCCCCGGCGGGTAGACAGGAGCAGGGCCGGCAGGAAGAGGGCCATCTGGAAGCTGTACTTCTGGTTGAGCCGGAACATGCTCAGGGGGCCGTCGAGATGGATCTCGTACCCCGCATCCAAATCCCCTTGGACGGTGTGGATGAGCCGGTAGAACTTGAAGAATTTGAAAAGCTGCTTGGTCCTCACGGGAAGGTTTCTTTTGACGCTCAGGCGCAAAAGCTCGCAGAGCAGCCCCAGGGTCTGGGCCAGGGCAAGGTTGTAGCGTTACAATAGGGCCTGGGGCTCGGGTGCAGTGAAGCGCTCCAGCAGGTGGTGCTCGGGCAGGTCGGCGTACAGGGCCAGGTCCAGGGTCTGGGCCAGCAGGCCGTGGTGCAGGGCCACCTGGTCGAGCACATGCTGCCGGGTCACCGGGTAGATCAGGTTGGGCTCGCTGACCAGGGGGTGCTGCTCGCGGTTGAGGGGAAGGACCTGGTGCCGCAACTCTTCGGGGCGCAGGGGCACGTCGATGCAGAACTGACAGCGCTCGTCGAAAAGCAGCTTCACCAGGCCCTGGCGCAGCAGCCGGCGGGGCTGGCTGTCGTGCTGGGTGAAGCGTTCGATGAGGCCGGCGGCCAGGTCCAGATAGCGGGGTGCGCCGGGGTCCAGGTAGCAGGGCTCCACGTAGGGCCCGCGCCGGCGGTTGAGCAGGAGTTGAGAGCATAGCATCGGCGGGGGCCTCGGTGTAGGCGGGGTGGCGCCGCCGCCGGCTGATCTGGTCCTCCACCGTGTCGCGTGAGACCACTCCGTAGAGCAGGCCTCCTTGCCCTGCCGCGGGCGCAGGATACGGCCCAGGCGCTGCACATGCTCGCGGATGGTGGTGCTGCCGGCCAGCACCACCGCCACGCTGGCCTCGGGGATGTTGACCCCCTCGATGAGCACCATGGAGGTGACCAGAACCAGGTATTCGCCTTGGTTGAAGACGGCCAGGAGCGAGCCCCGCTCCTTGGTGGGGGTGAGGTGGGTGATGGCGGGCACCAGGAAGCGGCGAGAGATCTCGTACACCGCCTCGTTGTTGTCGGTGAAGACCAGCACCCGCTTGCGTGGGTGGGCCATGAGGATCTCTTCAAGCACCATCAGCTTGGCCACCGTGCGCAGGGCCAGTTTGCGGTGCAGCCGGTAGGCCAGCGTGGCGCGGCGGCCCTTGGGTTGGGGGAGCGGGAGGAGAGTTGGACGAAGTGGTTCCAGCCCGCGGTAGAGCCGAGTTCAAGGTTCTTGCTTTCGAGGAAGGTCTAATACTGGGCCTTGGCGGTCTCGTAGGCGGCCCCTTCCTCAACCACCATGTCCACCTGGCGATGCTCAACTCGGTATTCGGCCAGGTACTCGCCGCTCAACTGGCGGATGCCCTGCTCGTGGGCCAGGGGCCCGACCAGATCGGGCAGCAGGGCGTGGCGACCGTCGGCCCGCTCCAGGGTGGCGGTCAGTCCCAGGGGGTAAGGGGCCAGGGCCATCTGTGCTGCGTGGCTGTACACCTTGCCAGGCAGGTGGTGGACCTCGTCGAAGTGGATCAGGCCGAAGTGATTGCCGTACCGCTCCAAGTGCAGATAAGCGCTGTCGTAGGTGGTGACGGTCAACTCCTCCACGTGGTCGTACCCGCCCCCCAGCACCCCCACCTCCTGGTCGAAGTGGGTGCAGAGCAGGTCGTAACACTGATTCATCAGAACAATGGTGGGGGTCACCACCAGGGCGCTACGGCCCCGGTGGGCGATGGCCTCCAGGCCGACCAGGGACTTGCCAGAGCCGGTGGGCAGGACCACCAGCCCGCGGCAGCCCCCCTGTTTCCAGGCTTCGAGGGCTTCCTTGTGAAAGGGGTGCAGGGCGGGGGTCTGCCGGAGCCGCAGGCGGAGTCGCTGGTATTGGGGAAGCGGTGTTTTCAAAGGAGGCAGCGCGCTCGCGCAGGTACTCGACGGCCTGGAGGAAGTGCGGTGGCCAGGGCCCGCCAGTGATCCACCCGTGCGTCCCAGACAACGGGCGGGGGCACGGGGTCCCCTTCGGCCAGGTCCCGCAGCAGGAGGGTGCCTTCTTCAAAGGTGGGGCGCATCGGGGGTCTGCAGGTTGATGCAGAAGTAAAGACAGCATAAATTGAAACGCATTCGCGGGCAACCGATGGACCTTGAAAGAGACCCCAGCCCTACTCCATAAGCGCCTGCGCGCCCAGTCCGTCCTCCGACTCCAGGGGGCGCTGGGAGAGATGCGGGACGACGCGGTGACCGTCGAGGAACCGCTGGAGATCCGCATCGCCGGCCAGGCCCTGGCGGTGCTGATGCGGACCCCGGGCGAGGACTTCGACCTGGCGGCCGGCTTCCTGCTCACTGAGGGTGTGATCCGGCGCCCGGAGGAGTTGGGTACCCTTTCCTACTGTCCCAATGCCCAGCCCCCCAACCTCGAAAACGTGGTGGAGGTGCAGTTTGCCGAGGGAGTGGGGTTCGACCTGGAGCGCTTCCGCCGCAATTTCTACGCCACCTCCAGTTGCGGTATCTGCGGCAAGGCCAGCATCGAGGCGATACGCGCTCAGGCGCCGGCGTTGGCGGGGGATTTCCGACTGCGGCGGGAGGTGCTTTATCTCTTGAACGGCAAGCTGCGCTCCGCCCAGGCCCTCTTCGCCCGCACCGGCTCCCTGCACGCCGCTGGACTCTTTAGCCTGGAGGGGGAGCTGCTGGTCCTGCGCGAGGACGTGGGCCGGCACAACGCAGTGGACAAGGTGGTGGGTTCCTTCGTCCGAAGCGGTCGGCCAGTCCCGGTTCCGGCGGTGCTGATGGTCAGCGGCCGCGCCAGTTTCGAGATCGCGCAGAAGGCCCTGATGGCCGGCATCGGGATCGTCGCCGCGGTCTCGGCCCCCTCGACCCTGGCCGTGGACTTGGCCCGGGAGACCGGCATGACCCTGGTGGGATTTCTGCGGGGGGAGAGCGCCAATGTGTACGCCGGCGCTGAAAGATTGAGCACTTGAGGAGGAAGAGATGGCCCGACAGGCCCTGGTAGGGGTGATCATGGGTTCCCGCTCGGACTGGGAGACCATGCGCCATGTGGTGGAGACCTTGGAAAAATTAGGGGTGCCATACGAGACCCGGGTGGTCTCGGCGCACCGGACGCCCCTGCTGATGGCCCAGTACGCCCAGGGCGCCGAGGCCCGGGGCCTGGAGGTGATCGTCGCCGGGGCCGGAGGCGCGGCGCACCTGCCCGGCATGGTGGCGGCGCACACCTCATTGCCAGTGTTGGGCGTGCCAGTGGAGTCCAAAGCCCTGCACGGGGTGGACTCGCTCTTGTCCATCGTGCAGATGCCCGCTGGGGTGCCGGTGGCCACCCTGGCAATCGGCCGGGCCGGGGCGGTCAATGCGGGGCTCTTCGCCGCGGCGATCCTGGGCGTCAAGCATCTCCAGTACCGTCAAGCCTGGCGCCAGTACCGGGAAGAGCAGACCCAGCAGGTACTCGACCACCCCGACCCCCGTGAGGGCGCATGAGGATAGGGGTGGTGGGCGGCGGGCAGTTGGGGCGGATGCTGGCCCTGGCCGGTTATCGATTAGGATTGGAGTGCCGGGTGCTGGAGGCAAGTGTGTCTTCGCCGGCGGGGCAGGTGGCCCCCTGCGTCGAGGGCGCGTACGACGACCCGGCGGCTCTGGCCGGCTTCGCCGAGGGGCTGGAGGTGGCCACCTACGAGTTCGAGAACGTCCCGGCAGAGACTGCCCGCTTCCTCGCAGAACGGCTGCCGGTGTACCCGCCGCCCCTGGCCTTGGAGACGGCCCAGGACCGGCTGTTGGAAAAGACCCTCTTCGCCCGCCTGGGCATCCCTGTGCCGGCCTTCGCCCCCATCGACAGCGCAGAGCAACTCCGCGAGGCCCTGGAGCGCATCGGCCTGCCGGCCCTGCTCAAGACCCGCCGCTTTGGGTACGATGGCCGGGGCCAGACCGTGTTGCGCACTATAGGGGATGCTGAGCAAACGTGGGCCGAGATGGGCGAAGCGCCGCTGATCATTGAAGGCCTTGTCCCATTCGAGCGGGAGGTCTCGCTCCTGGCCGTCCGCGGTCGGGAGGGGGAGACGGTTTTCTATCCCGTGGTCGAGAACACTCACCGCGACGGCATCCTGCGCTTGAGCCTGGCCCCAGCGCCGGAACTGACCACCGCGCTACAGCAGGAAGCAGAGGGCTACACCCGCCGGGTGCTGGAGGCCCTCGACTACGTGGGGGTGCTGGCCATCGAGTTCTTCCAGCAGGGGGGCCGGCTCCTGGCCAACGAGATGGCCTGCCGGGTCCACAACTCCGGGCACTGGAGCATCGAGGGAGCAGAGACCAGCCAGTTTGAGAACCACCTGCGGGCCGTGGCGGGCCTGCCCCTGGGCAGCACCCGGCCCACCGGGCACAGCGCCATGCTCAACATTATCGGCAACCTCCCCGACACCCGGGAGGTGCTGCGCTGTCCCGGCGCCCATCTCCACCTGTACGGCAAGGCGCCGCGCCCCCGGCGCAAGCTGGGGCATCTGACTGCCGTGACCCAGACACCTGCCGAATTGCGCGAGCGCCTGGAGGCGCTCCGACCCTTAGTCGATCCCTGATCCACCCCATCCATTCCACACGCGGAGAAGAAACATGGCTGCAAAAACGAAGTCGGGAAAACCCCAGCTCCATCTGGTCGCCGCAGCCTGGTCCATGACCAACTACCCCTCGGCGGAAAAGCAGTGGTCCTGGGCCAAAAAGGTGAAGGCCGCCAAGGACGCCGGCTTCGTCGGCGTGAGCGCCGGCGCCACGCCCGAACTGGTCCAGGCTCTGCGGGAGCACAAGATGGCTCTGATCGGCGGAGTGGACGTGGGCGAACCGGGGGAGGCCGAGCCCAAGCTGCGGGCCTTCAAGGAGGCCGGGGCCGTACACATCAATGTGCAGTTGTGCGACCATGATACCCCCATCAACAAGGCGGTGCCCGTGGCCCGCAAGGTGATGCAGGTGGGCGTGGCCCTGGGGATCAAGCCGGCCATCGAATGGCACCGCGACACCGTCACCGAGACTCCGGAGAAGGCCATCGCCCTGGCCGCCCAGTACGAGAAGCGCTACGGCGAGCCCCTGCGCATGAACTTCGACCACTCCCACCCGGCCATCATCAAGCAGTTGCGGCCGGCCAATTACTGGGAGCGCATCGCCGAGTTCCGGCTGGACCTCTTGCAGAAAAGCGAGATGATACACTTCCGCACCTTTACCGGCAGCCACTGTCAGACCCCCATCACCAATGGCCGGGGCAAGCTGGATCGGGACTTCGTGCTCTGGCGCGACAACTTCCTCAAGCCTATGCTTGCCGCCTGGCTCAAGGGCGCAAAAAAGGGGCAGGATCTTTGGGCGGTGATCGAACTGGGGCCCCAGGGCTCGGGCTACGCCCTGGAGTGTTTCCCCGATGTGTGGAAGGACGCCATCGTCGCGCGGGGGGAGATCGAGAAGGTCTGGAAAAGCCTGGCAAAATGAGATGCTGGCCGGTCCTGCTCCTGGCCGCCCTAGGAGGAGGGTGCGCCGGGGGCAGGGCCAATGCCCCGGTAGAGGCCGAGGAGGCAACCATACCCAGGGTGCAGGTGGCCGGATACCTGCCCGAGTACCGCCTGGCGGAGTACGCCCCGGCGGACCGGGCCGGCTTTGACGTGCTGCTCCTCTTCTCGGCAGAGGCCACCCCGCAGGGGGAGTTGGACCTGGGGCGGCTGCCGGCACCGGCCCTGGAGCGGGGCAGGGAAATCAAGGCGCAGCAGAGGTGCCAACTCCTGCTGAGTGTGGGGGGCTGGGATCGGTCTGCGGGCTTCCCGGTACTGGCGGCTGACAGCGCGGCGAGTCGCCGCTTCGCCGAAGGATTGGTGTCATTCTGCCGCGAGCAGGGCTTTGACGGGATCGATCTGGACTGGGAGCACCCCAAAGGGCATAAGGAAGCAGAGGCCTTCGGACGCTTGTTAGGGGAGATCGCCGCTCTCTTCGCCCCGCAGCACCTGCTCCTCAGCTCGGCCCTAGCCCCAAGGCAGCAATTGCCCGACGCGGTGTACCAGCACCTCGACCGCATCCACCTGATGGCCTACGACAATCCGGGCCGGCACTCCACCTACGAGACTGCGGTGAACGACGTGCAGAACCTGCTCGACCGGGGGGTGCCGGCGGCCAAGGTCTGGCTGGGGGTGCCCTTCTACGGGCGCAAGACCGACAACTTCGGCGAGGCCCTGACCTATGCCCAGCTCGCAGCCCGCTTCCACCCCGGGCCGGAGGTGGACGAGGTCGGAGGCTACTACTTCAACGGGCCGCAGACCCTCCAGCGCAAGGCGCGCTTCGCCCACGAGAAGGGCTTGGGGGGGATCATGGTCTGGGAGTTGGGTCAGGATGTGGTGGGGGAGGGGTCGATGCTGAAGGCCCTCGGGCTGGCTCTGGCGGACTAACCCAACTGCCCCTTCACCCACCCCACCACCTTCTCCACCATCGGCAGGGTAGCCTCGCCGGCGAAGACGTGGCTGGCGCCGGGGATCTCGAAAAGTTCCTTGGGATCATTGGCGCGGGCATAGATGTCGCGGGAGTCCTGGAGGGGCACCACGTCGTCCTCGCTGCCGTGGATTAGCAGCCAGGGCACCCGGATCAGGGGGGCGCGGTCCACCACGCTGCCGATTTTTCCCAGATCGTCCATGTATGCCTGCGAGAGCGGGCAGTCCTCATTGTCCCACATGAAGCCCTCGCCGGGTTTCACCATGCCGAACTCCCTCCGGGCAAAGTCCGCGGTGTGGACCATACCGGCCAGGGAGATCAGGAAACGGATGCGGCTGTCCTGGCTGGCCCGCAGCACCCCCACGGCCCCGCCCATGCTGTGGCCCACGTAAGCGATGGCTTTTCCCGCCAGGGCTTCGAGTACCGCGCCCAAGTCCCCCACCTCCTTGCTGATATTGGCATCGACGAAACGCCCCTCGGAAGCGCCGTTGCCGGCAAAGGAGAAGCGCAGGGCCGGGATGCCGGCTTTGGCCAGCCCTTCGGCCAGGGCCACCACGAAGGGGCGGTCCTTGTTGCCGGTGACCCCGTGGCCCAGGACCACGATGTGGTCGCCGGTCCCTGTGTGAAAGGTGTAATCGAGTTTCTCGCCCAGCGGGTTGCGGATGGTCCCGGACATTTTCAGACCGTCTGAGGTTGGGGGATGGGGTCGAGGCGCACCGGGCAGACCTTAAGTTCGGCGGTCTGGGTGACGGGGTCGTAGCCCGAGCCGGTGAGGATGTTCACCGGCACCTCGCTGAAGGCGAAGCTGGCGAAGACCGTGCCGCGTGGGGAACGGCGGGTGGTCTGCACCTTGATCTCGATGGCCCCGCGCACGCTGGCCATGCGGCACCAGCCACCCTCCTCCAGGCCCCACTCACGGGCGTCCTCGGGATGGACCTCCAGGGTTTCCTCAGAAAGAAAGTACTCAATGCCCTGGGCCCGGCCGGTCTGGGTGCGGGTGTGGTAGGACTGGAGCCGGCGGCCGGTGGTCAGCCAGACGGGGAATTGCTCACTGACCGTCTCGGCCGGGTCGCGGTAGTTGATCACCTTGAAGAGGCCGCGGCCATTCTTGAACTCCCCCTGGTGCAGCACGGGGGTGCCGGGGTGGTCCGGGGTGGGCACGGGCCAGTGCAGGGCCTCCTGGCTCACCCGCTCCCAACTCAGGCCGGCGTAGATGGGGGAAAGGCCGCACAACTCCTCAAAGACCTCCTTGGCGGACTGGAACTCGAAACCGGAAATCCCCAGCCGCTGGGCGAGTTGGCTGACGATCCACCAGTCGGGCCTGGCCTCGCCCTGGGGAGGGACCGCGGCGCGCAGACGCTGCACCCGCCGCTCGGTGTTGGTGCAGGTGCCCTCGGTCTCGCCCCAGGCCGTGGCCGGCAGCACCACGTGGGCCAGATCCGTAGTCTCGGTAGGGAAGATGTCGATGACCACCAGGTGGTCCAGGCTTTTCAGGGCGTGCTCGCAGTGCTGGCGGTTGGGGTCCGAGACCAGGGTGTTCTCGCCGTCGATGAGCATGGCGAAGATCTGCTCTCCGCACAGATCGAGGGCCGTCACCTTGGTCATGCCCCGGTCCAGGTCCACCTCGCGGCCGTAGAGCCCCTTAAACTTGGCCTGGCTGCCGGGGTCGCTGCCGGGCTGGAAGCCGGGGAAGTTGGCCGGCACCGCCCCGCAGTCCCCGGCCCCCTGGATGTTGTTCTGGCCGCGCAGGGGGTTGATGCCCGTGCCTTCGCGGCCCAGGTTGCCGGTCATCAGGGCCAGGTTGCACAGGCTCTGCACGTTGTCCACGCCACAGATATGCTCGGTGATGCCCAGGGTGTAGTAAATGGCCCCCTTGTCGGCCTGGGCGTACCAGAGGGCGGCCTTTTCGATGTCGGCTACGGGCACCCCGGTGATGGTCTCGGCCCAAGAGGGCGGGTAGAGCCGGAGGTGGGCCAGGAACTCCTCGCCGCCGGCAGTGCGAGCTTCGATGAACTCCCGGTCCACCAGACCCTCGCGGGCGATGACGTGGGCCATCCCCAGAAGCAGGGCCACGTCCGAGCCCACCCGCAGGGGCAGATACAGGTGGGCCATGTCGGCCAGTGGGATGCGCCGGGGATCGGCGACGATGAGCTTGGCTCCCCTGGCCAGGGCCTTCTTCAGGCGGGTGGCGGCCACGGGGTGGCACTCGGTCATGTTGGTGCCGATGCAGAAGAAGACATCGGGCTTCTCCATGTCCGCCAATGGGTTTGACATTGCGCCGCGGCCGATGGTGGCTGCCAGACCGGCAACCGTGGGCGCGTGTCAGGCACGGCTGCAATTGTCTATGTGGTGCGTCCCATATCCCACCCTGATGAACTTCTGCATGACGTACGCCGCCTCGTTGGGCGCCCGGCCCGAGGCGATGCCGTAGATGCTCTTGCGGCCGTGTTTCTCGTGGGCTTTGCGAAAGCCTTCTGCTGCCCGGTCCAGGGCCTCGTCCCAGGAGGCCGGGTGCAACTGCCCGTTTTCGCCCCGCACCAGGGGGGTCTTGAGCCTTTCGCGGTGCTGGACAAAGTCGAAGGCGAACTGCCCTTTAACGCAAAGGGCGCCCTCGTTGGCTGCCCCGTCCATGGCCGGCTGGATGCCGACCATCTTCTCGCCCTTGGTGAGGATGTCCAGCGTGCAGCCCACCCCGCAGTAGGCGCAGGTGGTGCGGGTCTTTTCTATGGGCTCGGGGAAGGCGGCGGCGCTTAGGGCCTTCTTGTCGGACAAGGCCCCGGTGGGACAGGTCTGCACACACTGGCCACAGAAGGTGCAGGAGGACTGTTTGAGCAGGTGGTCGAACTCAGCGGTGATCTGGGTGTGGAAGCCCCGATTGGCCACGCTGATGGCGTGGTCCCCTTCGCGCTCGGCGCAGACCCGCACACAGCGGTAGCAGGAGATGCACTGCTCGTAGTCGCGCAGGATGAAGGGGTTGGTGTCCTCCAATTTGCTCTTGCCCGAGCGGGCGCCAGCAAAGCGGCCGGTGCGGGCCCCGTAGCGGTCCACCAGAATTTTGAGTTCCTGGGAGGAGAAGCCGCTCAAGGGGTCCACGTCCAACTTGCGGTTTTCGGAGGCTACCATCTCCAAGAGGGTCTTGCGATACTCCTCCAACTGGGGGGTGAGGGTGCGGACGTTCATGCCGGGCATGGCCTTGGTGGTACAGGAGGCCACCGGATTGCGGCTGCCCTCCACCTCTACGGCGCAAAGGCGGCAGGAGCCGAAGGGCTCCAGGCGCGGGTCGTAGCACAGGGTGGGAATCTCGGCGTGGCGCCGGTGGGCGATCTCGTAGAGGGTTTCGCCGGGGGCGAACTCCACCTGCTCGCCGTCGAGGGTCAGGGTGGAGAGGGCACCCTGAGGGGCAGGGGTCGTTTGGGCCGAGGTCGAATTCATCTCGCCATTCCTTTCTCTACGTGTCTGGCCACTTGTTCGGGAAAGTATCGCAGCAGGCTTTCAGTGATATGCGGGGCGGCCATCCCCAGGCCGCAGGCGCTGAGGGATTTCATGGTGCGGCCCAGGTCCCGCACCTCCCCGATCCAGGCTTGCAGTTCCCGGGGGCCGGCCTGGCCGGAGAGGCGCTCGGTCAAACGTTGGGTGCCGATGCGGCAGGGGAAGCATTTCCCACAGGATTCCTCGGCGAAGAACTCCATCGCTGTGTGCGCTGCTTCCACCATGTTGCGGCTATCGTCGAAAACCACGATGCCCCCGGCCCCCAGGAAGGAGCCTTTGCTGCGGATGCCCGGCTCGTCGAGGGTGGTGTCCAGGTCGGCGCCGGCCAGGAATCCCCCGGACAGGCCGGCCATGGTCAGGGCCTGGATGGCGCGGCCGGGCAGGGGGCCGCCGGCCCACTCGTGCAACAGGGTGTTGAGCGACAGGCCCAGGGGGACCTCGTAGTTGCCGGGCCGCTGGATATCGCCGGAGAGGCTGATGAGCTTGGTGCCGGCTTGGCCATTGAGCCCCAGGTTGCGGTACCACGCGGCCCCATTTTTTAAGATTTGGGGCACCGAGGCCAGGGTCTCGACATTGTTGACCGCGGTGGGCAGGTCCTCGAAGCCGTGGGTGACGGGGAAGGGGGGCCGGTTGCGCGGCAGGGGGCGCTTGCCCTCCAGGCTGTTGAGCAGGGCCCCCTCCTCGCCGCAGATATAGGCCCCGGCCCCCCGGCGCAGGTGGAGGGCGAAGCCGGCCTGAGAAAGGTAGGGGGCCGCCTCGGCGATGGCCCTCTCTACAATGCTGAAGGTCTCTGGGTACTCGTAGCGCAGGTAGATAAAACCCCGGGCCGCGCCGGTGGCCAGGGCGGCGATGAGCATGCCCTCGATCACCGCGTGCGGATCGTAGTCGAGCACGGCCCGGTCCTTGAAGCAGCCCGGCTCGCCTTCGTCGGCGTTGCAGACGATGGCCTTGGGGGTGCCGGGGGCCTCGGCCACGGCCTTCCACTTGAGACCGGTGGGGAAGCCGGCCCCGCCCCGGCCGGCCAGCTTGCTTTCGATCAACTCGGCGAGCAATTCGCCGGGGGAGAGGGCCGTAGCCCGGAGGAAGCCCTCGTACCCGCCGGTGCGGACATAGCCCTCCATGGTGGACCGGCCCGGCTGGCGTATCGCGGCAAAGACACATTCCTCGATCCCGCCTGGATTGGACGGGGGCAGCGGAGAAGGCACTGGCATGGGGTCTCGATTGTAGCGCACCTGGTCTTCCACCAGCACCGGGATGGGGGCGTCGCAGCGGCCGGCGCAGGGCATGGGGACTGCATGCGGCAGCGCCGCTAAGAGTTGGCCGCTTCCCCGCAGGGCGCAGACCGGCCCGGTGCAGACCCTGGGAAGGCTGCGGCCGCCGGGAGTGCGGGTGAGGTGGTGGTAGAAGGTGACCGTGCCGTAGAGTTCGGCCAGGGGGATGGCGAGGGCGGCGGAGACAGCGCCAAGGGCCGCTTCGGAGAGGTAGCCGTCCCGGTCGTGGAAGGCGTGCAGGAGCGGCAGGAGAGGGGCGGGTTCGCCCTGCCAGCGGGCGCTAAGTTCCTGGTCAGTGGGTGCGGGCATGGAGAATTTGGTCTGGGGCGAATCGCGAATAGCTGAATATAGATAAAAATGTAGACAACTGCTATGGGGATTCAGGTGCGGGCGGGCCACCATGCCAAGAGCAGGAGGGCGGCGAAGAGGGCGCTGCCCAGCCAGACGTGGACCAGTTGCAGGGCCGGGGGCAGGGCCAGGTACGCCAGCCCCAGCCCGGCCACGGTCTGCCCCAGGGCCAGAGCCGCGGGCAGGAAAGCTAGGCGTGGGAGGAGAGGTCGGGCCTTGAGCCCGAGGAGGAGGCAGGCCAGCACCACCAGGATCGCCAGCTTGCGGTGCAAGGAGTCCAGCCAGCCCACCTGCTCCAGCACCAGGGCGCGGGGGAAGTCGGGGTCGGCCTGAAAGTTCAAGTCGATGCTACCCCGGACCAGGGCGCCCAGGATCATCTGTACCGAGGCAAGGGTGATCAGCCCCCAGGCCCAGGGGGCCAGGGGCGAGGGGAGGCGGGGGAGGGGGGCGCTCAGGCTGTTAAGATAGGCCAGGATCAGCGCACCCAAGAGGATCAGGGCCAGGATCAGGTGCAGGGTGACAAAGCGCGGGTCAAGGTGGTAGCGTACCACCAGCCCGCCCAGCCCGCCCTGGAAGATCACCAGTCCCAGGGCCAGCAGGCTGGGCCTAAGGATGGCCGGCTCGCGGCGGTGGTCCCGCCAGGCAACCCAGGCCGTGGCCAGGATGAGGAAACCAGTGAAGACCCCGATCAGCCGGTTGATGTACTCGATCCACGCCTTCTCGAAGTTGAACAAGGCCGGGTCGATATGCGGGGGAAGCTGGCTGACATCGGTGGGGGGAATCCAGCGCTCGAAACAGTGGGGCCAATCCGGGCAGCCCAGCCCCGCACCAGCGGCTCGCACAAAACCGCCGATGCCGATCAGGAGGAAGGTGATCAAGGTGGTGGCCAGAGCCAGTTTCTGAAAGCGGGTCATGGAGAAAAACTAAGGGGAGGCACCGGGGCGGGCAACTGGTTGACACCGGCAAAGCGGTGCGGCTATCTTATGCCGCCAAAAGCACAAAGAACATTTCGCGAGGAGGAATTGCATGAGTGCGAACGAGGCGGTCGCGGCCAGGGTGGACGAGTTGGCCGATGGGCAGATGAAACAGGTCACAGTGGCCGGCACCGAGGTGCTGCTGGCGCGGGTGGGGGGCCATTACCACGCGGTTGGGGCTTTCTGCACCCATTACGGGGCGCCCCTGGCCAATGGGGTGCTCAGCGGCGCCCGGGTGGTCTGCCCCTGGCATCACGCCTGCTTCTCGGTGGTCAGCGGGGACCAGGAGGAGCCTCCCGGCCTGGACGCCCTGCCCTGTTTTGCGGTGCGGGTCGAGGGGGAGCAGGTCATCGTCGCCTTGCCCGAAGGGGCCGGCAAGCAGCGCCTGCCCACCATGGCCGCCCCGGACGCGGCGGACAAGCGGGTCTTCGCGGTGCTGGGGGGCGGGACAGCCGGGGCCGCGGCCGTGGAGGCGCTACGGCAGGAAGGCTACCGGGGACGCATCCTCCTGATCAGCGCCGAGGGTCTGCTGCCCTATGACCGCACCACCCTTAGCAAGGCGTACCTGGCGGAGCGGGAGAAGCAGAGCGGGGTCAAGCCCAGCCGCGACGCGGCCTTTTACCAGCGGCACGGCATCGAGGTGCAGACCGGCAAAGAGGTCAAAAGGGTGCGGGCCGAGGCGCGGCAGATCGAGTTTGCCGATGGGGGCATCCTCCACTACGACGCCCTGCTTCTGGCCACCGGGGCCACTCCGCGCCGCCTGCCCGTGCCCGGCGCCGACTTGCCCGGGGTGCTGACGCTGCGCACCCCAGGGGACGTGGATCAGATCGCCGCGGCCGCGCAGGAGGGCAGCCGGGTGGTGGTGATCGGCAGCAGCTTCATCGGGATGGAGTGCGCATCGGCCCTGCGCAGCCGCAAGGTGGAGGTACAGGTGGTGGCCATGGAGCAGGTGCCTTTTGAGCGGGTGCTGGGCCGGAAGGTGGGCGGGCTCTTCAAGACTGTGGCCGAGGAGGCCGGGGTGGTCTTTCATTTCAGCGCCCAGGTAGAGCGTGTTGCCGGCCAGGGTCGGGAGGTGAAGGTGGTGCTTAAGGGCGGGGTCGAACTGGCGGCAGATTTTGTCGTGATCGGTGCCGGGGTGAAGCCGGCCACCGAGTACCTGGACGGGGTGCCCAAGAACCCCGACGGCAGCCTCAACGTGGACGAGCACCTGAAGGTGGCGGGGGCGGACCGGCTCTTTGCGGCCGGGGACATCGCCGCTTTCCCTGACCCGCTTTCGGGCGAACGCATCCGCATCGAGCACTGGCGGGTGGCCGGGCAGCAGGGGAGGGTGGCGGCCCGCAACATGGCCGGACATCCCACCCCCTTTACCCAGGTGCCCTTCTTCTGGACCCGGCAGTTCAACCAGAACCTGCGCTACGTGGGTCACGCCCAGAGCTTCGACGAGGTAGTGGTGGAAGGGGACCTGGGACAGAAGAATTTCCTGGCCTACTACGTGAAAGGCGGCCAGATTCGGGCCGTGGCCGGGATGGGCAGGGACAAGGCCCTGTGCGCCATCGAGGAGTGTATGCGCCTGCGCCGGATGCCCCCGCTGGGGGCCATCCGGGCCGGGTTGGACTGGGAGGCGCAACTGCGCGGCTGAGGGCGCCGAAGGAAAGTAGGGGGGCCTGGCGGGGCGTCGCCAGGCCCATTTCATAGATTGATGACCCGGTTCTCGCTTGCCGAGCGGGTGGCGGCCAGGGTGAGCTTGAGGGTCTTCACCGCCTCGGCGTACGGGCAGCGGATGCCGCTGGGGTCCCCGCTCTGCACTGCCTTGAGGAAGGCGGCGTCCTCGTCAAAAGTGGGGTTGTTGCCCAAGTAGAAGATCTCCTTGCCCTCCGATTTCTCAACGGTCAGGTAGCGGTGGTCGAGGCGCAGCACCTGGTCCTTTAGGTAAAGGTCCAGGCCCACGTGCCCGCCGGTGCCGAGCATACAGGCCGAGGTGATGCTCGCGATGGCCCCGCTGGCAAAGCTTAGGTTGGTGACGGTGGCGTCGTGGACGTTGTAGTGCTCCACCTCCTTCATCAGTCCGGTGCGGCAGGCAGCGTGGACGCTTCGCACCTCGCCTAGCAGATAGCGGGCCAGGTCGAAGATATGGGTGGTCTGCTCGACGATCTGGCCCCCGCTCTGCTCCATCACCCGCCACCAAGATACCCCTGGCATCCCCCCAGCCCAACTTCCTAAAGCAAAACCCACCTCCTGCCCGGCCAGGCGCTCCCTGGCCCTGGCGGTCAGGTCCATGTACCGCCAGTGGTATCCCACCGCAGAGATCAGCCCTGCCTCCTCGATGGCGGCCTGGATCTGGTCGGCGGCGTCGGCAGTGGTGGCCACAGGTTTCTCGACGAAGATGGGCAGGCCCCGGCCCAGGGCCTCCAGCTCTGGCTCCCCGTGGGCAAAGGGGGGCAGGCAGATGTACACCGCGTCGAGGTGCTCGCTGTCAAACATCTGGCGGAAATCCCCGTACGCCTTACCTCCGTAGGTGTCGGCGGCGGCCCGGGCCTTGCTGGGGACGACGTCGCAAAAAGCCGCCAGGGTGGCGTCTGGCAACTGGGCCAGGGTGCGCAGGTGGTGGCCGGCGATGCCGCCGGTGCCGATAAATCCGATGCGGAGGGACATGGCGAACTCCTCTGGGCTAAGCGGGGCTTAAGTTTGACAATAACCGTAATTTAGAATATATTTAGCTGCGAAAAGACGCCTGCTTCCTCGCCCCATCCCTGCACCTCCCCAGGCGTCACCGAGGTTAGCGATGATCTGGGCTATCATCTCCATGCTGTGTGTCCTGGGCACCAAGGTGGTGACCGCGATGCGCCTCAAGGGCATGAAGCGGCGCCACGAAGACATGAAGCCGCTCATTCTCGAACTGCGCGCCAAAGTCGAGGCCGCCGACACCTCGTACGAGACCATCAAATCCAAGGAACAGGCGCTGGAGGTGCTTAACAACCACCTCCGCGACGCCATGCGCCAGCTGGAGGGCCTGGTCAAGGAACCGGCCAACTCGCGGGACGACATCACCAAAGAAAGAGTGCAGGTGATGCAGTCGGAAGAGGGCAAAGCTTAATCCGGGGCCCCGCCGCCCCTCTTTTCTGCTTGCACCCTGTGGGTGCAGGCGGTTTTTTTTTCGCCGCCTGAGCAAAATGCGGCGGCTCCCCCCACCTGTCAAGGGACACAGCACCCGGCCATGACCGAGACCTCATCCAACGGGCAGCGGTTGCGGGACTACCGGGAACACTACCGCGCTGACGCCGAATCCATCCCCGATCCCCAGGCCCTTCCGCCCACCCGCCGGGCCTCGGAGTCGCGGCGCTTCGAGGCCCTGGTGCGGCTGCTGGGCCTGCGGGAGGGGGAAAGGGTGCTGGACCTGGGTTGTGGTTCGGGCTGGTTGGCCGAGCACTGCCGGCGGAGGGGGGCCAGGGTGTGGGCCGCCGATCTCGCCCTGCGTGGGGTGGCCGGCGCTAAAGCCCGCTTCCCCCTGGTAGATCAATACCTGGTGGCCGACGTGTACCACCCACCCTTTGCCGGGGGCAGCTTCGACGCGGTGGTGCTCTCCGAGGTGGCAGAACACCTCGAAGACCTGGACCGGGCCTTTGGGGAGGTGGCCCGGTTGCTGCGGCCAGGGGGCAGGCTGCTGGTCAGCGTCCCGTATCGGGAGACCATCGTAGAGCACCTGTGCATCCACTGCAACCGCCCCACCCCGGCCAACGCCCACCTGCACAGCTTCGACGAAGACCGCCTGGCGGGCTGTTTGCGCCGCCAGGGACTGGAATTGGCCGCCTGGGTGCTGCTCAACAACAAGGCCCTGGAACTGGCCGGGGTACCGCGCCTGACCCAGGTCTGGCCGTACTGGGCCTGGCGTGGGCTGGACCGGCTGGGCATCGCGCTGCTGGGGCGGGCCGCCTTCCTGGGCATGCTGGCGGGCAGACCGGCCTGAGATGGTCGGCGGTGGGCTGTCCCGGCAGGTGGGGTTGGTGGCCCTGGGCAAGGGGGCAAGCGCCCTCAGCATTCTGGCCCTTTCCGCGGTGCTGGCCTGGGCCTGGGACCCGGACCAGATGGGGGCCTACGGGGCGGTCTGGTCCCTTGGCAACTTCCTGATCCCGCTCTTCCTCCTGGGTTTCCCTACCAGCCTGCTCTACTTCTACCCCCGTCTAGACCAGGCCGGCCGGCAGCGCCTGGTGTTGCAGGCGGCCCTCTGCTTGGCGGTGGCGGGAATGGCCCTGGGAGGGCTCCTGCACTTGGCCGGGCCTTGGCTGGCCTTTCTGCTCGACTACGAGAAAAAGGCCGGGGCCGGGGAACTGGGTCCGTATTTGGGGGCGTTTCTGCCCTATGTGTGTTGCTGGGTCGCCGGTGGGGTGGTGGAGCCGGCCCTGGTGGCGGCGGGCCGCTTGCGCTGGCAGGCCGGGATTGCCGTAGGGGTGGCGGTCCTCCAGTTGGGCATTGGGGGGGCTGCGGTGTTGTGGGGTTGGGAGGTGGGGGAGGTGTTGTGGGCCTTTTCGGGGCTGGGAGGGTTGCGGCTGGCCGCAGGGTACGCGCTGGTGGGGGCTGCCGTAGGGTGGGGGGGCTGGGGGCGGAGAGTGGAAGGGCTGGGCGAGTTACTGCGCTATTCGCTGCCCGTGGCCCTGGGGGACGGGGTGGGCAGTATGGCCCGTGCCGTGGACCGGCTGGTGGTTCTGTGGTTTTTCTCCACCGAGACCTTTGGGTTCTATTATTTGGGGGCCATCGAGGTGCCTGTCAGCGTGCTGCTGGCCTCGGCGACGGCAGTGCTGATCCCCCAGGTGAGCGGCCTCCACGCCCAGGGGCGGAGGGCGGAGATCGCCGGCCTGTGGCGGGCGGCGGTGGAGCGGCTCTCCCTGGTGGTAATGCCCCTCTTCTTTTTTCTCCTGGCCCTGTCAGGGACCCTGGTGGAACTCTTCTATCCGCGCCAGTACGGGCAAAGCGCCTGGGTGATGCGGGTCTTCCTGCTGACGCTGCCCCTGCGCTGCGCCATCTACAACCCGCTGCTGGTGGGCATGGGCAAGGCGCGCTGGGTCCTGTGGGTGGGCGCCGGCGATCTGCTGCTTAACCTGGGTCTGAGCCTCCTCCTGACCCAAGCCCTCTTGACCCTGTGGACGGCGTGGGCTTTTTTGGGTCCGGCGCTGGCCACGGTGCTCTCGACCTGGGTGCAGGTAGCTGCGCTGGTAGGGCTTATCGCCTGGCAGTTGCGCCTGGGTCCGGGGCGTTTGTTGCCCTGGGGACAGCTGGGCCGGGTCTGCCGGGTGAGCGCCCTGGCCGGGGGCCTGTGTTGGGCGGCGGCGCTACTGCCCCTCCCGGCACTCCTGCGGGTGGCGCTGGGGGGGGCGGTGTTTGGCGCGGTGGCGTGGTGGGGGTCGCGGCCAGCGGACCGGGCGGTGTTCGCCGCGCTGTGGAGAGCGGAAAAATCCCCATGATGGACCTGCTGCGGCGCACCCCGCTGCCCCTGATTGCCTTGGGCGGCCTGCTGGTGTTCGCCAACACCCTGGACAACAGCTTCCACTACGACGACACCCATTCCATCGTCGATAATCCGCACCTCAAATCGCTGGCCAATCTGCCCCGTTTCTTCTGGGACCCGGGGGCCTTTTCGGCCGTGCCCGAGGCGCGGATGTATCGGCCCCTGCTGCTGTGTACCTACGCTCTTAATTACGCGCTGGGCGGGCATGTGGTGTGGGGCTACCACCTGGTCAACCTGGCCCTGCACCTGGCCAATGTCTGGCTGGTCTGGCTTTTGGGCTGCCGGCTGGTGGGCCGGGGCGCCTGGCTGGGGGCCCTCCTCTTTTTGATACATCCCGTGGTGAGCGAGCCGGTGAACTACATTAGTAGCCGCTCGGGGCTGCTGGCCAGCCTCTTCTTCCTGCTGGGCCTGTGGTGGGTGGTGCGGGTGGCCGCCGGCGAGGGCGGGCGGCGGCCGGGGCTGTGGCTCAACCTCTGTTTTGCCGCAGGACTGGCCAGCAAGGAGATCGCCTTCACCTTTCCTTTGGCCGCGGCCCTATATCTGTGGTTGCTGGCCCCGGCCAGGCCCTGGAGGCTGCTGGCGGAGCCGGCGGGGTTGATGGCCCTGTACCTGGTCGGCACGTGGGCCATCATCGGCAGGGCAGTGGGGGAGCCGGTGCGGGACCTGAGCACCCAGTGGGCCACCCAGGCCAAGGCCGCGGTTTTCTATTTGTGGACCTTGGTGGAGCCGGTGCGTCTGAGCGTGGAGCCCCAGTTCGCCGCGGTCTCGGGCTGGGGCGAGGGGGCAGTGATACTGGCCGTCGTGCTGTTGGCCTCGGTGGGGGTGGTGCTGTGGCGGGCGGGCAACCGGCTGGCCCTCTGCTGCGCCGGCTGGGCGGTACTGGCCCTGCTGCCGGCCTCGCTGGTGCCCCTCAACGTGCTGGTCAACGAGAACCGGCTCTACCTGCCCCTGGCGGGGCTGTGCCTGGGCCTTGGGGGGCTGCGCCCCTGGCTGCCGCAGGGGAGGGTATGGCTACTAGGTCTCTTGCCCCTGGTGGGGCTGTGCCTGGGCCGCAACGCGGTCTGGCAGGACGAGGTGAGCCTTTGGTCCGACGCGGTGCGCAAAGGGCCGGGTATGGCGCGGGCCTATGTCAACCTCGGCAAAGCCTATTTGGAGTTGGAACAGTATCAGGAGGCCATCGACACCAGCCGCCGGGCCCTGGACCTGAATCCGGGACTGGACCGGGCCCACTACAACATCGGCACGGCCTACCTGCACCTCGACCGGCCGGAGGAGGCCGTCGCCTCGTACCAGCTGGCCCTGGAACTGCGGCCCGACCTGCTCGAAGCCCGCAACAACCTTGGCAACGCCTACCTGGAACAAGGCCGGGCCCAGGACGCCCTCGAGGAGTACCGCCGCGCACTGGCCCTCCAGCCCCACCCTCGGGTATACCACAACCTGGGCAAGGCCCATCTAAGCGCCGGGCAACCGGATTCGGCGGCGGCGGCCTTTGCCCAGGCCATCGCCAAGGACCCCGACAACCCCGAGCCGTACCGGGGTCTGGTCAAGGCCCTGCGCGAGCGGCCCGAGGAGGCCCTGAAGGTGGCGGAGGAGGCCCAGAAGCGCTGGCCCGGGGAGCGAGACTTCAGGCTCCTGCAAGGGGAGGTGCTCAGCGGCCTGGGCCGGCAGGAGGAGGCCCGCCTGGCCTATGCCCAGGCCGGGGGGGACGAGGCCGAGGTGGAGCTGCGCCTGGGGGACGAGGCCAGGCGGCAGGGCCACTGGCCCCAGGCCCAGGCCCACTACGAGCGGGCCCTGCAAGGAGGGCGGGAGACCGGGCTGGTCCACAATGCCCTTGGGGAGTGCCTGGCGGCCCAGGGCCGGGCGGCCGAGGCCCTGGCCGCCTTCAGGCGGGCGGCCCAGCTCCAACCACAGCTGGGGGCGGCGTACGCCAATATCGGCCGGCTCAACCTGAAGGCCAACAAGCCCCTGGAGGCGGAGGCGGCCCTGGAGAGGGCCGTGGAGTTGGAACCGGGCCAGGCGGGGTTCTGGGGGCTCTTGGGGGCGGCCAGGGCAGGGGCGGAACGGTTCGGGCCGGCAGTGGAGGCATACCAGCAGGTGCTCCGGCTCCAACCCGCCAACGGCCAGGTCTGGCGCGACCGGGGCACGGCCCTGCTGCGTCTGGGCCGGGCCGCCGAGGGGCTGGTCTCCTATGAACGGTACCTGGCCCTGAACCCCCCAGAGAATGCGCTGACCCAGCAGGTGCGCCAGCAGGTGAGAGACCTGAAACGACAGCTGAATCGATAGAGGAGGAAGAGATGCGGCAGTTCGCCGGACAGGTGGTAATCATCACCGGCGCGGGGACCGGCATTGGCCGGGCCGTCGCCAAAGGGTTTGCCGCAGAAGGTGCCAGGGTGGCCCTGGTCGGCAGGCGGATGGAGAAGCTGGAGGAGGCCGGGGCGGATCTGCCCGCCTGCCAGGTGCTGGCCCTGGTCTGCGACGTGGGGGACCGGGGGGCGGTGCAGCAGATGGCGGCGGCGGTGGAAGGGGCTTTTGGTCCGGCTCAGGTGCTGGTAAACAACGCCGGCACCAACACCAACCCGCGCTCGCTGGCCCAGGTGACTGACGAGGATTGGGACCTGACCTTGAACACCAACCTGACCGGGGCGTACAACTGCGTGCGGGTGGTGCTGCCGGGCATGCGGGCACAGGGGGGCGGGGTGATACTCAACATCGCTTCCATCGCCGGCCTGCGGGCCAGCAAACTGGCCGGGTCGGCGTACTCGGCGGCCAAACACGGGATGGTGGCCCTCACCCACGTCATCAACGAAGAGGAGCGGGAGCACCATATCCGCGCCTGCGCCATCTGTCCGGGAGAGGTGGAGACCCCCCTCTTGGACCTGCGGCCGGAGCCAGTGGGCCGGGAGCACCGCGCCCGTATGCTCCAGCCCGAGGACCTAGCCGCGGCCGCCCTCTTTGTCGCCGGCCTACCTGCCAGGGCCTGCATCCCCGAACTGGTGATCAAGCCGACCTGGCAGATCTTTTCCTAAAGCGGGAGGGTGGGCAGAAACTGCGGGGGCTGGCGGGCCTGGGTGCCCTGCTCAAAGGCGTAGGCCAGCTTGAGGAGCAAGGGTTCGCTCCAGGCCCCGGCGAAGAAGGAGAGACCCACCGGCAGACCGCGGATGGCGCCGGCCGGCAAGGTGAGGTGGGGGTAGCCGGCCACGGCCGCTGGGGTGGAACAGCCCCCGCCGTAGTGGTCGCCGTTGACCAGGTCCGTGAGCCAGGCCGGTCCCGCGGTTGGAGCCACCAGGGCGTCGAGGTGATGGGTGGCCAGCAGGGCGTCGATGCCTTCAGTGCGGGAGAGACGGTGGTTCAACTCCTGGGCGTTGAGGTACTCGGGGTTGGAAAGATCCCCTTTGGCCTGGGCCTTGAGCAACAGATCCTGGCCGAAGTAGGGCAGTTCCCGTTCGGCGTGGGACTCGTTGAAGGTGATCAGTTCGGCGAGGGAAGAGACGGGGACCCCGGAACGGCCGGACAGGTATCCATTTAGGTCGGCCTTGAAGTCCCAGAGCAGCACCTCCAGTTCGGTGTCTTCGTACTTCCCTAAATTGGGCAACTCCACCGGATCGACCAGTTCCGCCCCCAGGTGCCTGAGTGCTGCAAGGCACTCCTCCATCCGCCGGTCCACTCCCTCACTGAAGCCAAAGAAGTTGCGCACCACCCCTAAGCGGGCGCCTTTAAGACCGGCTCGGTCGAGGGCTTTGGTGTAGTCGGGGACGGGGGGGCAGGCGGCGGTGGCCGGATCGCGGGGGTCGGGTCCGGCCAGGGCATTGAGCAGCAGGGCGGCGTCGGCGACGCTACGGGTCATAGGGCCGGCGGTGTCCTGGCTGTGGGAAAGGGGGATGATGCCAGAGCGGCTGACCAATCCTAAGGTGGGCTTGAGGCCGACCACGCCGTTGAAACTGGCGGGGCCGACGATGGAGCCGTCGGTCTCGGTGCCGATGGCTGCGGCGCACAGGTTCGCCGAGACCGCCACCCCCGAGCCCGAGCTGGAACCGCAGGGGTTGCGGTCCAGGGCATAGGGGTTGCGGGTCAGCCCGCCCCGGCCGCTCCAGCCGCTGGAGGAGCGGGAGGAGCGGAAATTTGCCCACTCGCTCAGGTTGGTCTTGCCCAGGAGCAGGGCCCCGGCCCGGCGCAGCCGGGTGGCGATGGCGGCGTCCTGGGCCGCCGGAGCGCCCACCAGGGCCAGGGAGCCGGCGGTGGTCAACATCCGATCCCCGGTGTCGATGTTGTCCTTGAGCAGCAGGGGAAGGCCGTGCAGGGGACCGCGCACCTTCCCCGCCCGGCGCTCCTGGTCCAGGGCGCGGGCCAGTTCCAGGGCCTCGGGGTTGAGTTCAATGATGGAGTTGAGGGCGGGGCCGCTGCGGTCCAGCCGCTCGATGCGCTCCAGGTACGCTTGGGCCAGGCTTTCGGCGCTGAGCTGGCCGGAGCGCAGGGTGGCCTGCAACTGGGAGAGGGTGGCTTCTTCGAGGGCAAAGGCGGGCACGGGGTCCTCACTTCGGGAGGGACGGGCCAGCAGCGCCAGTGCGCCGCCGGCCAGGGACAGGAAGCCCCGGCGGCTGAGCGGGGTGGGCTTCACCGCACCTGGGCCAGGGCCTGGACCAGGCTCTGCTCGATCAGGTCGCACATCTCGTCGATGTCGGCCTCTTCGATGATCAGGGCGGGGCCCACGGCGAACCAGTTGGGGTCCACCCGCAAGATAAGGCCATTGCCCAGAGCGGTGCGCTTGAGGGCCTTGCCCAGCTCTGGGAAGGGCTCCAGGGTGTTGGGGTCTTTGGTAAACTCCACCCCGCGCAAGAGCCCTCTGCCCCGCACTTCGCGGATCACCCCGTACTTCTTGAGTCCTTCGAGGCGGGCGGCCAGGTATTCGCCCAGCTTCTGGGCCTTCTGGGCCAGGCCCTGCTCCTCGATCTCGTCGAGTACCGCAATGCCCACAGCGCAGGCCAGGGGGTTGCCGGCAAAGGTATGGCCGTGGGCGAAATTCACCCCCTCCTCCTCGGTGCCGTAGAAGGCCCCGCCCATGTCCTCGCGGGCCATCATCGCCCCTAAGGGGATGGCCCCGCTGGACAGGCCTTTGCCCCCGCAGATGATGTCCGGGATCGCGCCAAAGGTCTGGGCGGCGAACATATTCCCGGTGCGGCCAAAGCCGGTGATGATCTCGTCGTAGATCAGCAGCACATCGTGGCGGTCGCAGAGCTGGCGGAGGAGCTGGAAGTACTCCTCGGTGGGGGTGATGATGCCGCCGGTGTTGCCGATGGGCTCCAGGATCACCCCGGCCACGGTGTCGGGGTCCTCGCCGAGGATCACATCCTCGAATTGGCGGGCGCAGAAGCGGTTGCACTCCTTCCAGGTGGAGAAGCGGTCGCGGTAGTAGGTGGGGGGCAAGACTTTTAGAAAGCCGGGCTGGTGCGGCTCGAAGGGGGTCTTGCGCTTGCCGGTGCCGCTGGCGGCCATGGCCCCAAAGGTGGCCCCGTGGTAGCCCTGGTACCGGCTGATGAACTTGTATTTCCCCGGTCGGCCGGTCTGCTTGAAATACTGTCTGGTGAACTTGAGGGCCGCCTCCACCGACTCTGAGCCGCCGCTGAAGGGTTTGATGAAGTTGAGGTTGCCGGGGGTGGAGCGGCCCAGGCGCTCGACAAAGTCCAGCGTGACGTCCGCGGTGCCGTGCATGGGGGGGGCGAAGCTGAGTTTCTCCATCTGCCGGCGCATGGCCTCCAGCACCCGGGGGTGGCCGTGGCCCAGCGTGGCGACGAAGACCCCGCCGATGCCGTCGAAGTAGCGTTTTCCTTCCACATCCCAGTAATAGAGCCCCGATGCCCGTTGCACCACGAGGGGATTGGCGAAGAAGGAGGAGGTCTGCTGGTAGTCCAGGAAGGTGAGGCGCAGGAGTTTTTCCTGGCGGGGGTCGAGTTTCATCGGGGCCTTTCTTCGGAAAGGTGGAATGCGTATTAAATATATGCCAAAAAATGGCGGTGATATGAGAAGGAAGCGAAACGGATTGCTGTTGCTCCTGTGTTTGTTTGCCCTGCCCTGCTGGGGGGAGAGCGGGCTGGAGCGGGTGCGCCGGCTGGGGGAGATCCACATCGGCACCGACGCCACCTATCCGCCCTTCGAGAGCAAGGTTGGGGAGGTGTACGAGGGCTTCGACATCGAGCTTGGAGAGGCGGTGGCCCGCAAGTTGGGGGTGCGGCCGGTGTGGACCAACGTCAGCTTCGACGGGATCTTCCCCGGCCTGATTGCCGGCAAGTACGACCTAATTATCTCCGCGGTGACTATCACCCCGGAGCGGCAGGCGGAGATGGCCTTCTGCGCCCCGTACTACGACGCGGGGCAGATCCTCTGCGTGCGCAAGGATGAGAACAACATTGGCGTGCCGGCGGACCTGGCGGGAAAGTCCGCCGGGGTGCAGATCAACACCACCTCGCAGTTCATGCTCGAAAAGCAGGGCGGGGTGGACATCCGCAAGTACGCCTCCATGGATCTGGCCCTGCTCGACTGCCAGGAGGGGCGGATCAGCGCGGTGGTGGGGGATGCGCCCTCTATCCAGTGGATGATCGGCCAGAGCTTCCCCGGCCTCAAGCTGGCGGGGGAATTACTCACCCAGGACCAGTACGGCTTTGTCTGCCGCAAGGAGGACCGGGCGTTGGTGGCGGCCATCGATCAAGCCCTGTCCCAGCTCCGCGCCGAGGGGGTGTACGACCAGCTCCACGCCAGGTGGTTCGGCGGGGAGGGGGCAAAGGAGAGTGGTCCTTCCCTGGCCGACCAGCTCTGGCCGGTGCTGTGGAAGGGGTTGGTCTGGACCTTGCAACTGACGGCCGCCGCGTACCTGCTGGCCCTGCCTCTGGGGTTGGCGGTGGCGCTTTTGCGCCTGGTTCCGTACCGGCCCGTGTCCTGGCTGGCGGCCACCTATGTGGAGGTCCTGCGCGGCACCCCGCTCCTGGTGCAGATCTTCTTCGCCTATTTCGTGCTGCCGGTGGTGGGGCTTAAGCTCTCGGCCTGGGCCGCAGGAGTGGCGGCCCTGGGCATCAATGCCAGCGCATACATCGCCGAGATCTGCCGGGCCGGGGTGCTCTCCATCGACCGGGGCCAGCGCGAGGCGGCCCGTTCCCTTGGCATGAGTTCCGTCCAGGCGATGCGTTTCGTGGTGCTGCCCCAGGCCCTGCGGCGCATGGTGCCGCCCCTGACCAACGAGGCGGTGGCCATGCTGAAAGATTCCTCCCTGGTCTCGGTGATGGGGCTGACCGAACTGACCAGGGCCGGCCAGGAACTGGCGGGCCGGTACGCAGACCCGCTGGCGGTGTGGCCGATGGTGGCCCTCTTCTATTTCGGGGCCACCTTTCTCTTGACCCGCCTGGCCGCGCAGATGGAGCAGCGCTACGGCAAGGGGAGGGCGGGATGAGCGAACGGGTACTGGAGGCGCGAAAGATTCACAAACGCTTCGGCTCCCTGGAGGTGCTGCGCGGGGTGGATTTGCGGGTGGGCAAGGGGGAGGTGGTGGTGGTGGTGGGGCCCTCGGGTTGCGGCAAGAGCACCCTGCTGCGCTGCCTGAACCTGCTCGAACGGCCTACGGCCGGCGAAGTGCTGCTCGACGGGGAGGTGATCACCGCCCCCGAGGTGGACGCCAACCGGGTTCGCCAGCGCTTGGGGATGGTCTTCCAGCGCTTCCACCTTTTTCCGCATCTCAGCGCCGTCGAGAACGTCGCCCTGGCCCCGCAGCGGGTGTTGGGGTTGGGCGAGGGGGCGGCGCGGGAGAGGGCAGTGGGTTTGTTGGCAAAGGTAGGGGTGGGCGCCAGGGCTCAGGCCCATCCCCAGGAGATGTCAGGGGGCGAGCAGCAACGGGTGGCCATCGCCCGGGCCCTGGCGATGGAACCGGCGGTGTTGCTCTTCGACGAGCCCACCTCCTCCCTCGACCCCGAGTGGGTGGGGGAGGTGCTCAAGACCATGCGGGGCCTGGTGGATGAAGGCGTCACCATGGTGATCGTCACCCACGAGATGGGTTTTGCCCGCGAGGTGGCCGACGCGGTGCTTTTCATGGACCAAGGACTGGTGGTGGAGTGTGGCCGGCCAGAAGAGGTGCTGGAGCACCCGCAGGAGGAGCGCACCCGGCAGTTTTTGCGGCGCATCCTCCGCCAAAATCACGACCCGCAGTAGGCCACCGCGGTCAGGGCGTAGACCCGGGCCACCCGCACCAGTTCGTCCAGGCTCACCCGCTCGTCGAGGGTGTGGGCCCCGATGGCCGCTGGCCCGTGGGTGAGGGACGGGATTCCCGCCAAGGCCAAGAAGGTGTTGCCATCGTCCATGAAGGGTTTGCCGCCAAGAGGAAGGGCGGCGCCGGTGGTCGTTCGATGGGCCAACTGGAAGGCTCCAACCAGCGGGTCCGCTGGGTCGATGGCAAAGGCGTCCCCGGAAATCGAGTAGTCCAGTTCTATCTTGGTCCCGGTGTCCTGGGCCAACTCCGCCAGGAGTGCCTCGAACTCGGCACGCACCGCTTCCACGCTGCCAGCCTGCACCCAGCGCCGGGTCCCGTTGATCACACACTCCACCGGCACCTGGTTGTAAATCTCCCCGCTGGCGAGCCGGCCCACGAAGCAGGTGTCGGCCCCGGTGAGGGGGTGGGTATGGACCTTGAGGCGCTGGTCCAGACCCCGCAGGCGCATAACCAGGTCGGCGCCGGCCAACAGGACGTGGGGGGTGCCCGGGGGCTGAAGCACCTCGTGTACCGGCTCGCCATCCCGCTTGATCCGCACCTCGAATATGGCCGCCCCTCGCCCGGCCAGGGGCAGGGGGGTGGCCAGGTATTCGGGCAGGAGTACCCCGTCCCCCAGATACCCTTCCCGGATCAGAGCCTTGAGCTGGCGGCGGTCCCCCCAGGGGCCTTCGTGGTGGTCGTGGGTGGTCAATAGCACCCGGCCCTGCTGTAACGCTCCGGTGTCGCGCAGCGCCCGCAGGGCTTCGACAAAAGCGGCGATCCCGCCCTTCATGTCGGAGGCGCCTGAGCCGCAAAGCACCCCGTCTTCGAGGCGGGCCGGGACAAAAGGCAGGTGGACGGTGTCGAGGTGCCCGTCGAACTGCAGGGTGCGGCCTGGATTCCCGCTGTCGAGTCGGGTCACTACCGCGGGGGCTTCGGGCCAATCGGCCAGGGGCCGCTCCACAGCGAAACCCTCGGCGGCGAGGATTTGGGCCAGTTTGTCGGCCACTGCCCCGGCGCTGCGGGTGGGGCTGGGGATGGCGACCAGTTCTAGGGCGGTGTCAGCCAGGCGGCGGGGATTGACCGCGCCCTTAAGGGTATCTGCAAGTCGGGTATCCATCACCAGTCCACCACGCTGCCGTCTGCGGGGTGATAGAACTCTCCCCCCAATTCCTCGCGGTACTCACAGCGCTGCAGCACGGCCTTCTCGTCGATCTCGAAGCCCAGGCCGGGACGGGGGGGCAGTTCGATGTGACCCTCCTTAAGGTGCCAGTCCTCCTGCAACAACCCGCCGCCCAGGCCCTGGTCGATCTGCTCCTGGATGAGGAAGTTGGGGCAGACCGCGTCCACCTGCAGCGAGGCGGTGAAGGCCACAGGCCCGATGGCGCAGTGGGGCATTATGTGGGCGTAGTACACCTCGGCCATGTTGGCGATCTTCTTCAGCTCGGTGATGCCGCCGGCGTGGGAGATATCGGGCTGGAGGTACGCGGCAGCCTGCTTTTCGAGCACCTCGCGGAAACCCCAGCGGGTGAGCAGGCGCTCGCCGGTGGCGATGGGGAAGGGCACGTGGTCGGCAACCCACTTGAGGGCATCAGCGTTCTCCTGGGGCACTGGCTCTTCCACGAACATCGGCCGCATGCCTTTGAGTTCGTGGCAGATCTCCACGGCGAGGGCCGGGGTCATCTTGCCGTGGAAGTCGAAGCACAGCTCCACCTCGGGTCCCACCCATTCCCGCATCAGGTACGCCCGCTTGACGAACTCGTCGATGACTGCCGGGGGCTCGTGGCCGCGCCAGTGCCCGCCGGGGCCGGACTTGAAGGCCTTGTACCCGCCCCTGGCTTGGAGCCACTCCAGGCGTTTGCGGGCCTGCTCCTGGCCCTCGGCGCTGAGGCTGCCGATGCCCCAGTGGGCATAGACCCGAATCCGCTCGCGCACGGCCCCGCCCAGGAGCTGATGCACCGGCGCCCCGAAGTGTTTGCCGGCGATGTCCCACAGGGCCTGGTCGATGCCGGACAGGGCGCTCATCAGCACATTGCCTCCCCGAAAGAAGGCCGAGCGGTACACCTGCTGCCAGTGGTGTTCGATGCGCAGAGGGTCCTTGCCGAGAAAGTACTCGGCCAACTCCTCCACCGCGGCCCAGGTACTCTTGGGTTTGCCCTCCAGGGTGGTCTCGCCCCAGCCGACCAGGCCGGTATCGGTGGTGATCTTGACCAGCCGGACGCGGGGCATGGGGAAGAACTGTTCGAAGCGGGTGATCTTCACGCGGCACCTCCTCTGTTTGGACGGGCAAGATAAGACCACCCCCAGCGAGAAACAAATTGACAAAGGGGAGAGAAAGTATACTTTAGCCAAAACTAAACAAAAGACAAGCATGACCTAAAACCCCAGAGGAGGTGCCGATGCTGCGGACGTGTCTGTGCGCCGCGCTGCTGGTGATGGCCGGCTGCGAGCGGATCATGACCGAGGCTCCGCCGGCCGGCGAGGATTTCGCCTCTCCCTTGGAGGGGATGGCGGGCGAGTTGAACGCGGTCTTCCTCCAGGGAGACGAGAACTTCGCCCGCCCCTTCACCCCCGCAGAGGGCCTGGGGCCCCTCTTTAACAACGTGAGCTGCGAGGGCTGTCATCCGGGGGATGGCCGCGGCACCCCGGCGGAGGGCTTCTTCCGCTTCAGCAGCGGGGGGAATCTGCTGGCGGACCAGGGCGGTCCCCAGCACCAGGACAAGAACATCACAGGGGCCCCCTCCGAGCAGGTGCCCGCCGGGGCGGACCGTTCCTTCCGTTTGCCCCCCCCGGTCTTTGGCATGGGCCTGATCGAGGCCATCCCCGCCGAGATCATCCTGGCCAACGAGGACCCCGAGGACCGGGACGGGGACGGCATCTCCGGGCGGGCCAATTGGGTGCAGGCCCCGGACTTTGTGCCCGCCTCCCACGTGGGCGGGGGGCCGGGCCCGCAGTTGGGGCGTTTTTCGCGCAAGGCCCAGGTTTCCTCCCTGGTGCATCAGGTGGCCGCAGCATATCAGCAGGACATCGGCATCACCAGCGATTTCCTCCCCGTGGAGAACCCCCACCCCCAGGCCGGCAGCGTGGCCCTGGGCGACCAGGTCCCCGACCCCGAGATCCCGGCGGCCACGGTGCTGCAGACGGTGATGTACTTGCGCCTGCTGGCCCCCCCGGCCCAGGGGTTGCGCACCCCCCAGGCAGAGCGGGGGGAGGCGCTCTTCGGCCAGCTCGGCTGCGCGACCTGCCACGTCCCGGCGATGAGAACCGGACCCCACCCGATCCCGCAACTGAGCCAGCAGGTGGTGCGCCTATACTCGGATCTGCTGCTGCACGACATGGGGCCGGACCTTGCCGACCACCGGCCCGACGGGGATGCCAGCGGCAGCGAGTGGCGCACCGCGCCCCTGTGGGGCACCCGCCTGGTGGGGGATTTTCTGGGTGGGAAAACCTTTTTTTTGCACGACGGTAGGGCCGCCACCCTGGACCAGGCCATCCACCTGCACGGGGGGGAGGCCCAGGCTGCCAGGGAGGGGTACGCGGGGCTGGGCAGCCCCGGGCAGCAGGATCTGTTGACCTTCCTCGGGTCGCTCTGAGATGGACCGACGGCAGTTCCTGTTCCTGGCGGGGGGTGGTCTGTGGGGCTGCGCCGCGAATCTCCCGGTGCGGGGGCGGTTGGAAGGGAGGGTGGTGCAGGTGGAGTTGGGGGAATTGGGGGCTACGATCGCTGCCCAGGGGTACGCCCTGGTGCAGGCCGAGGGGTTGTCTCAGCCCCTGTTGATCCACCAGGAGGGCGAAGGCGGGTACCTGGCCCTCAGCGCCGCCTGCACCCACCTGGGGTGCCAGGTGCGGCCGGCGCGGCAGGCCCTGGTCTGCCCCTGCCACGGCTCCAGTTTCTCTTGGGAGGGGGAGGTACTCAGAGGGCCGGCGCAGCAACCCCTGCCCCGCTACCGGGCGGCGGCGAGGGGCGGGGTGCTGGAAATCACCATCGACTGAAAGCGGTCAGCTATGCTTAGGCTCTTGATCATCGCAGGGCTCTTCCCGCTCTTGGGCGCCGGGGTACAGGCGCAGGAACAGGAGCGCCCCTTTGTAAAAGGCGGGATGGGCGACAAGCCCTTCATCACCCGCGCCGGCCGCACCAGCATCGGCGGGTACGCGGAGGTGCATTTCCGCTACGAGCGCGAGGATGGGGTGGCCGAGGAACTCAGCTTCGTGCCAGAGCGCTTCAACCTCTTCACCTACACCCCCGTCTCGGAACGGGTGCGGGTGGCCTCGGAACTGGAATTCGAGGAAGGGGGGGAGGAGATCAAGATCGAGATCGCCGCCATCGACTTCGAAATCCACCCGGCGCTTACCTTCCGCGGCGGCATCCTCCTCTCGCCCCTGGGGCGCTTCAACCTGGCCCACGACAGCCCGGCCAATGACCTGACGGACCGGCCCCTGGTCAGCACCGAATTGCTGGGCACCACACTTTCGGAGGCCGGCATGGGCTTCTACGGGGCCTTCTTTCCCACGGCCCGATCCAGGCTGACCTATGAATTTTACGGGGTGAACGGCCTGGGTGAGGGGGTGCTAATTGGGGACCCGGCCGGGGTGCGGGTGCAGGCGGGCAGGGGCAATTTCGAGGACCAGAACCGCCAGCCCTCCTGGGTGGGCCGGATAGGGCTAAGCCCCTTCCCGGCCTTTGAGCTGGGCGTGTCAGGCCACACCGGCCCTTACAATATCTGGGAGGCCGATGGCCTACCCATAGACCAGCGGCGCGACCTGACTCTGTGGGCGGTGGATTGGGAGGGGAGCTGGAGGCGGTGCGAACTCTTGGGGGAGTACGGCCGGGTGGAGCTGGAGATCCCGCCTGGCAACCCACTCTATGCCGAGAGCCAGCAGGGCTTCTACCTCCAGCTCAATGCCCATTGGGGCCGCCACCTGCTGCCGGCCCTACCCGCCGCGGTGTGGACCGGGGTGATGCGCTGGGAGAGGGTGGACTTCAATGCGGATCGCCCTGGGGATTCGCAGCGCCGGCTCACCTTGGGAATCAATCTGCGCCCGGAGGAGCAGACCGTTTTCAAGCTGGACTACCAGCGCAACTGGGCCCGGGACCCTTTCGAGAATCAGAGCCGGGGAGCGGCCTTGCTCTTCAGCGCGGCGACCTACTTCTGACCTCTGGCCTGGGCCTCGGACTGGGGCAGCCCGGTGGCGTCGCCGCCCAGCCAGCGGTAGGGCGAGGGGTAAAAGGTGAGGGAGCGGTCCTCCAGGGGCAGGGGCAGGGGCGCATTGCCCCGCCGGGCCGACTGCTGGCAGGCGATGGCCACCTCCAGGGCCTGGCGCAGGTCGTGGCCGCTGATCCAGGGCTCTCCTTCGCCCCGCAGGGCAGCCAGGAAGGAGCGGATGGAGCCTGTGAGGTAGCTGAACTCGCTCCAGGGGTACGGGGCGTAGCGGGCGTCGAGGGGCTGGCGGTTGCCCGCAGGGTCGTACCCGCTGAAAAGCTGGGGCGGGCCCCAGTCCCAGCGCACCAGCGCCCCCTGGTGGGTCCATACTTCCACCCCCCGGTACGGGGTGGCCGAGCCGAAGACCTGGCACTCCAGGCCATTGCTCAGGCGGAACTGGCCATTGATGATCAGGCCGGTGTCGCTGTCCTGGGCCAGGGTTTCGAGGGGGGCGCCCCAGGCCAGCACCTCCTCGACCTCGGCCTGGGTGAAGAGGCGCAGCACCGAGAGGTGCTGGCACCCCCCCCCTGAGATCTCGCCGCCAAAGGCGTGTACCGAGGCGCCGGCAACCTCACCGAACTCCCCCGCGTGCAGGCGTCGGGCCGCCTCCTGCACCTCGTTCATGGCCCGCTGGAGGTTGCCGCCGGCGAAGACCGCCCCGCGCTTGCGGCACTCCTCCACCATGGCGTCCGCGTCAGCGAGGGTGGCGGCGATGGGTTTTTCGGTGGAGATGCCTCGGACCCCGGCCTGGGCGCAGGCGATGACCGCGTACTTGAGGTACTTAACCGGGGTGACGATGGCGGCCACGTCGGGCACCATCTCATTGAGCAGGTTGTCGGGGTTGGTGAAGAGGGCTTTGACCCCGAATCGTTCGCCCACGGTCTTGAGACGGTCGGGTTGGGGATCGACGAGGGCGACGACCTGGGTATCGGGGTAGGTGGTGTAGGCTTTGAGGTACTCCTGGCCCATGCGGCCGCAGCCAATGACGGCGACGCGAAATCTGTCGGGCATGATGTTCCTCTTCGGTTGACGGTCTGTGCTTGGGGCGCCAGGTAGCGACCCATTCCGGGCGTTCCCAAGGCGCGTCCTGCCCCCTGGCTCGTAAAGCTCTGCTAACCGACCCCCCCCGCCACGCGGACTTCCCCACCCGACCACTCCCAGGGAACACCCTCCAGGGACATCTCCCCGCCGCTGCTTAGTAACGCACCACCAGCTCCACATCCGTCAGCATCAGGTCGCAGGCCACCTGCGGGTGCCGCTGGGCGAGGATGACCTCGATGGTGTGGGGGCCGGGTTTGACCAGGGCAGGCTCGAGCGGGCGGCGCAGCCAGGTGGCGCTGCTGGCGTCGGAGAGACGGTGGGGGTCGTTGACGAAGCAGTACTGTTGTTCGAGGTTGTCCAGTTCGGTCCCGTCCCACTTCACCCGCACCAGATCGCCCTTTACCCACTTTTCCAGGCGTATGCGGAGGAGTAATTCGCGGGGAGAATGGGAGGCGAAGTCGTCGGCCAGGTGCATCACTACTGTGGGGCCGCAGCCGGTGCGGGTGGGTTTTAGAGCGACGGGGACCTCGCCCCAGAGCCGGTCGTTGTCGTACGCCCCGCGCCATTCTCCTTGGTGGTGGAGGAAGCGGTGGGTGGCGGCGCAGATCTTGTCGGTGCGGGCCAGGGTCCGGGGGGAACCGATTTGGGTCAGCAGGTCGCGGTGCGAGTCGGCGTTGGCGTGCCAGTTGAAGAGGTAGATCCCATCCGCCCCCAGGTGCCAATGGCGGCTGGCGATGGCTCGGGTGCGCATCCGGTCCTTGGTGCGGTTGTCCTCGGGGCCGACGAAGGGGTCGGGCAGTCCTCCGTCGAAGCCGGGGTACACCGGGATATCGTGGGGATGGCAGAGGGTCACAAAGCCGGCCACGTCCACCGCCGGGTCGGTGGCCGCGCCGCCGGCGGGGATGATCAGATCCACCAGCCCCTCTTCGACCCAGGCGGGGACATCGTAGCCCAGGCGCAGGCATTGGTCCAGGTCCCCGGCCACCCTGGCGGCCAGGTAGAAGGGCCGGTCCCGCTGTTGGGACAGTTCGTCGGTGAGTCCTCGCACGGCCCGCTGCAGGTCGGTGAGGGTGTAGCGCAGGCGGTAGCCCTGGTCCTGGGGCAGGTGGAAGGCGTGGCGCTGCCAGTCCAGCTCTACTCCGTCCCACGCCCAGTTGCGGCACACCTCCTTGATGTGGGCATAGCGGTGTTCGCGGATCTGGGGGATGGCTAAGTTCCAGGAAAGGGCGAACCACTCCGAGGTCTGTTTCCCTAAAAGCCATTCGGGGTGCTGCCGGCGCAGGTCGGTCATCTCGGTGTGGTGCAGGGTGGGCAGATCCTCGGCCTGGGAGCCGTTGAAGTGATTGTCGTTCATGCGGATGGATGCCCAGACCTGCATGCCCAGCTCGTGCCCCCGCCGCAGCACGCCCGCTTGGGGGTCCTCGCCCCGCTCCAGCATCCCTCGCACATTCTCGGTAAAAAGATAGGTGTAGGCGTTCTCGTAGCGGCGGCCGTGTACGTCCCCCAGGAGTTCGAGCACCTGGCTGGGCCAGCGGGCAGCGTGCTCCCCCACGCACCAGAAGTGCGCTCCCACCTGGGTCCTTTCGAGGGGGGCGTAGGTCTTGGCGAGGAAGTGCTCCAGGGTCTGGGGCACCTCCCCGTACCCGTGGGGGGCGCCGTCCCAGTTGTAGATGATGCCGTAGGGTGGGGGGGTGGGCATGGGCTTCTGGCCGGCCCGGGGGCCGGGGTTTAAATTTGCATCCGCGGAATCGGCACTAAAAGATAAGCAGGCCAAAGGAAGGAGCATAATGCCGTGAAGGGGCTGGTGAAATACGCCCGGGGCCAGGGCCACATGGAGGTAAGGGAGGTGGGCGAATGCCCCCTGGAGCCGGGGGAGTTGCGCATTAGGGTGGAGGCCGCCGGCATCTGCGGCTCGGACCTGCACATCTACCACGACCAGATCGCCGTCCCCATCCGGGTGCCGGTGGTGCTGGGCCACGAGTTCAGCGGCCGGGTGGTGGAGGTGGGGGAGGGGGTTTCGCCCAGCCGGCTGGGCCAGCGGGTGACGGCCATGCCCAGCGTGCGGATCTGCGGGGTGTGCCGCTACTGCCGGCAGGGATCCATTAACCTGTGTATCCGCCGCCAGTCTATGGGCTACTGGCACGATGGGGCCTTTGCCCCCACCTGTGCGGTGCCCGAGCGCTGCGTGATGGAGCTGCCCGAGGGGGTGGATTTCCGCGCCGGGGCCCTGGCTGAGCCCCTGGCCTGCGCGGTTCACGCGGTGTGCGAGCAGACCCGGATCAGCGCCGGGGACCTGGTGGCCATCGTCGGCCCAGGGACCATTGGTCTACTCTGCTTACAGGTGGTCAAGGCAGAGGGCGGAATCGCACTGGTCTGCGGCCTGGAGCAGGACCGTGCCCGCCTGGAACTGGCCCGCCAACTCGGGGCGGACCACCTGGCAGTGGTGGACCGGGAGGACGCGGTGGCCAAGGCCAGGGCTCTGGGAGAGGGGTACGGGGCGGATGTGGTGCTCGAGTGCTCGGGGCACCCGGCCGGGGCCAGGCTGGCCCTGGAACTGGTGGCCAAGGGCGGTCGCTACACCCAGGTGGGTCTCTTCGGCGAACCCATCGAGATCGACTTGGAACAGATCGCCGTCCGCGAGATCCGCTTCAGCGGATCCTTTGGCCAGAAGCCCACGGCTTGGAAGTGCGCCCTGAAGTTGCTGGAAACAGGCCGGGTGGATACCCGCCGGTTGATAACCCACGAGGTGCCCCTGGAGCACTGGCGGGAGGCTTTTGACCTCTTTGAGCGGCAGGAGGGGGTAAAGCTCCTGCTCGACGTGAAAGGATCGGAAGGGCGCTAAGATGAAGGTCACCCAGATCGAGGTCCACCAGATCACACTGGAGTACCAGGATTGGATCGCCTACGAGATGAACCACTACTACGGGCCCAACCGGCGCACCGTGTACGTGGCCCACACTGACAACGGGCTCCAGGGCCTGGGGGAGAGCGACAAGACCGAGTCCCAGGCGGTGATCGACCAATATCTCGGCTCCAACCCCTTCGACTGGGTGGGGGACGAGACCTCCCTGGGCCTGGGCACGGCCATGTACGACCTGATGGGCAAAGCCGCCGGGGTGCCGGTCCACAAACTCTTTGGACAAGCTTACCGCCGCTGGGTGCCGGCGGGCAGTTGGACCGTCTCTACCCATCCCGAGCGCATGGCCAGGGCCGTGCGGGAGTACGCGGACAGGGGCTACACCTGGCTCAAGTACCACCTGTCGCCCTTTGAGAACGTGCTCGAACAGACCGAGGCCATGCAGGCGGTGGCCCCGACCGATTTCCGCCTCCACTACGACTTTTCCATGGGCGGCACCGACGACCACCTGCCCGACCTCTTAGAGAAACTGTCGCGTTATCCCATCGCCGGCTGCTTTGAGGACCCCCTACCCTCCCAGGACATCCAGGGCCACATCGAACTGCGCCGCCGCACCAAGCTGCCGGTGGTCCTGCACCACTGCCCGCTGGGGGCCACCCAAGAGGTGCTGATGGGGGCGGCCGACATCTACATGCTTGGCCACGCCCGCATCGGGGATGCCCAGCGGCGGGCCGGGCTCTTTGCCGCAGCAAACCGGCCCTTCATGCTGCAGAATGTGGGCGGCACCATCACCCGGGCCATGACCACCCACATGATGGCCGCCTTTCCAACCGCCACCTTCCATTTTCACTCGGACACCGAGATCTGGAAAAGCGACGTAGTAGCGGAGCGGCTGGAGCCCGTCAACGGCGTGGTCCGGGTGCCGGAGAAGCCGGGCCTGGGACTGACCCTGGACCGGGCCGAGCTGGAGCGTCTCAAGGCCCTGGTGCTGCCCGAGCAAACGCCCTGGGTCCTGCGCTCCCGCTATGCCAACGGGGCCCGAATGTACCACCTGGCCGACCCGGCGAACTCGGGTTTCATGGTGCGGCCGGATCTGAAACGCCTGATCCCCCTCAGCTACGCCTCCCCCATCACTACCGAGTACTGGGACGATGACGGCACGCCCGCGTACCGGGCGGTGCGGGGGCGGCTGGGGCGGGAAGGGGCCATACTTGAAAAAGGGGAGGAAAGCAGGTGAAGGTCAGAAGCGCGGTGCTGGGCGCCGGCCTGATGGGCCGGGAGCACGTCAAAGCCCTGAAGAAGGTGGCGGGGGCCGAGGTGGTGGCAGTCTTCGATCCGGCGCCAGAAGTGGCGGCCAAAGCCGCCAAGGAGTTGGGGGTGCCCCAGGCTTACACCGACCTGGACGAACTACTGCGCCGCGAGGAGCCCGAGTACGCAGTGGTGGCCTCTCCGGCCCTATACCACGCCCCCCAGAGCCTGGCCGCCTTTGCGGCCGGGGCCCACGTCCTGTGCGAGAAACCCCTGTGCATGAACCGGGCCGAGGCCGAGGCCATCTTCGCGGCGGCCAAGAAGGCGGGCCGGCTCTTTACCATGGGTTTCCAGACCCGGCAGAGCCGGGTGGACCGGGCGTTGAAGCGCTTCATCGCCGGGGGCGGCCTGGGCCAGGTGTACCACACCAGGGTGTGGAGCGGGCATGTCATGACCTATCCCTGGGGCCGTTTCCACCACCGCCGCGAATACTCCTTTGGCGGGGTGATGGCCGCCACCGTAGTACATATCCTCGATGCGGCGATCTGGGTGCTGGGCTGTCCCGAGCCGGTGGCGGTCAGCGCCTCCTGCTTCCTGCGCCTCGACAAGATGCCCGACCCGCCGATCAATTTCATCGGCGCGGTGGGGGAGGTGACGGTGGAGGACTTCGGCCACGCCCATGTGCGCTTCAGCGACGGCTCCTCCATGTCCATCGACGGCAACTGGCTTATGCACCCCAGCAACCGGGGGGTGGGTTTCGAGGTCTTTGGGGTGTTGGGGGTGGCCAAGGAGGGCAGCCCGGTGGTGGAGTTGGAGCGGAAAAGCGAGATCGTGCCCCACCAACTGGAGGTGGAACCCGAACCAGAGGACCGCACCGTGGCCGAGCACGCCGAGTTTGTGGCCGCCATCCGGGGGGAGGGGGAGCCCCAGGTGCGTTTCGCCGAGGCCCTGGCCGTGCAGCGCATCCTGGTGGGCATCTACGAATCGGCGGCTCAGGGCCGGGAGGTGCGGGTCTAGCGGGTTTGCCCGGTGGCCGGGCATTGTGTATTGTAGGGCGCGACAGGCGGAGAAATCCCCACCAGGAGCGGCGGACGGCGAGGCGGCGGACAACCCCCAACCACGGAGGTCGGCGTCGATGAGCACGGTCAAGGAACTCTTGCAGGGCAAATCCCCACAGATCTGGTCTGTACCGCCCAACCTCTCGGTTTACCGGGCGCTGGAACTGATGGCCGAGCAGAATATCGGCGCCCTGCTGGTGATGGAGGCCGGCAAGCTGGTGGGCATCCTCTCCGAGCGCGATTACGCCCGCAAGGTCATCCTCCAGGGGCGCTCCTCCAAGACCACGGCGGTGGACGAATTGATGACCCCCCTGGTATATTGCGTGGAGCCCTCCCACACCGTGGAGGAGTGTATGGCCCTGATGACCACCAAGCGCATCCGTCACCTGCCGGTGGTGGCAGAGGGCGAGGTGGTGGGGGTGATCAGCATCGGCGACGTGGTCAAGGCCATCATCACCGAACAGGCCACCACCATCAAACAACTGGAGCAGTACATCACTGCGGGAGGATATGGCGGTTGAAGCGGAAAGAGCGTTCTCCATGACCGAGAAGACCCGGATCGGCATCCTCGGCTGCGGCGCCATCAGTGCGGCCTATCTCAAGTTCGCCAAGACCTTTCCCATCCTTGAAGTGGTCGCCTGCGCCGATGTGCTGCCCGAACGGGCCAGGGCCCGGGCCGAGGAGTTCGGGGTGCCCAGGGTCTGCACGGTGGAGGAGTTGCTGAATGATCCCCAGATCCAGATCGCCGTCAACCTTACCATCCCTCGGGCCCACGCCGAGGTGGGGATGGCGGCCCTGGAGGCGGGCAAGGCCGTGTACAACGAGAAACCCCTGGCCGTCCGGCGCGAAGACGGCAAGTGCTTGGTGGATCTGGCCGCCAAGAAGGGCCTGCGCCTTGGAGCGGCCCCGGATACCTTTCTGGGCGGGGGTTTGCAGACCTGCCGCAAACTTATCGACGATGGGTGGATCGGGGCGCCGGTGGGGGCCACGGCCTTCATGCTCTGCCACGGCCACGAAAGTTGGCACCCAGACCCGGCCTTCTACTACCACCAGGGCGGCGGGCCGATGTTCGACATGGGGCCTTATTACCTGACCGCGCTGGTGATGCTCATGGGGCCGGTTAGGCGGGTGACGGGCTCGGCGCGGATCACCTTTCCCGAGCGCACTATCACCAGCCAGCCCAAGTACGGCCAGAAGGTCAGGGTGGAGGTGCCCACCCATGTGGCCGGGATCATGGAGTTCCACAGCGGTGCCGTGGGCACCATCACCACCAGCTTCGACGTGTGGGCCGGCCAGGTGCCGCGCATCGAGATCTACGGAACCGAAGGATCGCTGAGCGTGCCCGATCCCAATGGCTTCGGCGGCCCGGTGCGGGTTCGGCGGGCCGGGACCGGGGATTGGAGCGAGGTGCCTCTCAGCCACGGGTACGCCGAGAATACCCGCAGCATCGGGGTGGCGGACATGGCCTATGCCCAGCGCTCGGGCCGGCCCCACCGCGCCAGTCCCGAACTGGTGTACCACGTCCTGGACCTGATGCACGCCTTCCACGACGCCTCCTCCCAGGGCCGGCACATCGACCTGGTGAGCACCTGCCAACGGCCCGCCCCCCTGCCCCTGGGCCTCCTCCCCGGCGAACTGGACCCCTGAACGCCGGTGAAATCCCCCCTGCGCCTCGCCGACCTCTTTGACCTGCGGCCAATCGCCGATCCCCAGCTTTCGCCGGACGGACAGTGGGTGGCCTATGTGGTCACCGCTACGGATCTGGCGGAAACCCTCCATAATTCGGACATCTATCTTGTTCCTGCAGAAGGCCGTGCGGCATTCAAACTGACGAATGGTCCCAAGCGCGACGACACCCCGCGATGGTTCCCGGACGGGCAGCGGATCGCATTTATCTCCGGCCGCGAACAAAAGGACCAGGTATAGTTCATCCGTCCCTTTGGCGGCGAGGTCGAGCAACTGACCCGGGCCAAAAGGGGGGGTCAGAGCCTTCGCCTGGTCCCCCGGTGGGGGCCAGGTCGCCTACCTGGCCGACGAGGTGCCCGGCGAGGAGGAGGAGAAGGCGGGGGGACGCCAGGGTGGTGGGACAGGACCTGTCCAGGGCCCACCTACCTCCTCGACCTGAAGACGAGGAAGGTCAGGCACCTGACCAGGGGGCCGCTGCACCTGACAGGCCTGGCTTGGTCCCCGAATGGCCGCGCCATTGCCTTCAGCCATCAGCCCACCCCCAGGGCCGACGAGATGTTCTGGGCCTCCCTCTCGGTGGTGCCCGCCGGCGGGGGCCGGCCACGGGTGCGGGTGTCAGGGCAGGGAGGGGTGGCGGCCCCCACCTGGTCCCCGGATGGAGGGCAGATCGCCTTTCTTTCAATGTCCGGCTGGCTGGGCAGCACCCATATCCATTCGGTGTCCCCTGAGGCCGGCGCGGTCCGGGACCTCACCCCCCCCCTGGAGAACCTCGCCCGCCTGACCGAGGCGGCCTGTGCTCCCGATGGCAAGGCCCTATACTACTTCCTCGGCCAGGGCACGGCAGTGCAGTTGTGCTGGGTGCGGTTGACCGGCCCGACCGAGCAACTTACCCAGGGCAGGGCCGTACACAGGATTGGGCTGAGCCTGTCCCGCACCGGGGGGCGCCTGGCCCTGATCCGGCAGATGGGTCCTCGCCCCCGGAGGTCTTTGTCTCCTCCGCTGCTCGCGTCGAGCCCAGGCAGGTGACCAGCACCAATCCGCAGCTGGGCCGGTTCCGCTTGGGCCGCAAGGAGGTGATCCGCTTGCAGAGCCCGGATGGCACCGACGTGGAAGGGCTGCTACTCAAACCCGTGGGGTGTAAACCGGGCCGGCGCTATCCGCTCCCGGTCTATGTCCACGGCGGGCCGGCCGGGGTCTTCAGCAATACCTACGATGCCCTGGCCCAGGGGGCTTATCCCATCCAGGTTTTCGCCGGGCGGGGGTATGCCTTGCTCCTGCCCAATCCCAGGGGCAGTTGCCACTACGGGGAGCGTTTCCGCCAGGCCAATCTAAGGGACAGGGGCAAGGGGGATTTTGAGGATATCCTCGCCGGGGTAGACCACCTGGTGGGGCGCGGGATCGCCGATCTGGGGCGGCTGGGAATCATGGGCTGGAGCTACGGGGGGTACATGACCGGCTGGGCCATCACCTAAACCCACTGGTTCAGGGCGGCCTCCTTTGGGGCCGGGGTGGCCAACCTGATCAGCATTTACGGCCAGTGCGATATCCCCGGTTTCGTCCAAGGGTATTTCCAGGCCCTGCCCTGGAAGGAGGGGGAGACCTACCTGAAGCGCTCGGCCATCGCCCGCGAGGAACTCAGGCAGGCCCTGCGCACCGATTACCAGATGCAGGGCTGGGACGAGGAGAGCGGCAGGCCCACGCCGGCGCGCCTGGCGTAGCTGGGCCTGGGCTGGGCGGAACCATGACCTCGCGCCAGCGCCTCCTGGCCGCCCTGCGGCTGGAGAAACCAGACCGGGTGCCGGTGTCGCCCTTCACCCTGGGCCGGCTCGACCCGGAGGACAAGTTCACCTGGGAGTTTATCCGCGGTACAGACCCCATACTCACCGTGGGCGGGGGCGGTCAGCCCTTCCTGGGCAGTGGGGCAAAGGTGGAGGGATAGTAGGAGGGGAACGACTCCGTCACCCTCATTAACACCCCAAGGGGGTGCTCCGGTGGGTGGTGCGCCGCAACGAGATCACCTCGGCCGCGGTGGCGTTCCCGCTCAAGGGGCCCGAGGACGTGGAGCATTTCCTCGCCATTCCCTATTCCGCGCCAGAGAGCAACGCGGCGCCATTCCACGCCCTCAAGGCCAGGGTGGGGGAGGAGGGGTTAGTGACGGTGGGCATCGAGGCCGGCGTGTGCCTGCCGGCTTCCTGGTTTTCGCCGGAGGGTTTTTGCCGGGCCTGGGCCGATGCCCCGGACCTGGTGGCCGAGCTGACCTGGGTGGGGGCCCAGCGCATCCTGGGGTACGTCGAGCAACTCTGCCTGGCCGGGGTGGACGCCTTCCGCATCGGCGGCGTGGACTACGCCTCGGTGCAACTGGGCCCCACTGGTTTCGACGCCCTGGTGATGGCCTTCGACCCGGAGCTGGTGGCCCTGGCGCACCAACACGGGGTCATTGCCTACTACCACAACCACGGACCCGTCACCCGCTTCCTGGACCGCTTCGCCGAACTGGGCATCGACGCCCTGGAGCCGCTGGAGGCCCGGCCTTCGGGCAACTGCGACCTGGGGGAGTCCAAACGCCGGATCGGGGACCGGGTCTGCCTGGTGGGCAATCTCGACGACATGGAGGTGGTGGAGACCCGTAGCCGGGAGGAGGTGTGCCGGCTCGGGCGGCAGTGCCTGGAGCAGGCCGGTCCCGAGGGCTTCATCCTCGACGGCACGGCCTCTGGGACCTATACCGAGCAAGGCGCCCGCAACTTTATGGCCCTGCTGGAGGTGGCCAGGGAGTACGGCACCGGCTAGCTTAGGAGGGCGCCGGCCTGGCCCGCCAGAGGAAGTAGGCGCCGATGGCCAGCAGCAGGATCAGGGAAAGGATGGAATGGCGGGCGCTGCCGGTCAGGGCCTGTGCCCAGACCATCAGCATGGGCCCGAGGATGACGGCGGTCTTGCCCAGCATGTTGTAGAAGCCGAAGAACTCGGCGGCCTTGTTCGGGGGGATCAACTGGGCGAAATAGGAACGGCTCAGGGCCTGTACTCCGCCCTGGACCAGGCCCACCACCCCGGCCAGCACGAAGAACTCCCATCCCTGATCCATGTAGTACCCCCAAATCGCCACCCCCACGTACACCCCGATCCCCAGGAAGATGCCCCGGCGGGAGCCGATCCGTTTGCCCAGGGCCCCAAAGGCGATGGCCGCCGGGAAACCGATGAACTGCGTGAGGAGCAGGGCGCTGATCAGGTCCTGGTTGCCCAGCCCGATGCTTTTGCCGTAGGATACGGCCATGCGGATGATGGTGTCCACCGCGTCGATGTAGAACCAGTACCCCACCAGGAAGAGCAGGGCCGGCCGGACCAGGCGCAACTCGCGGAAGGTGGTCACCAACTGGGCCCAGCCGGCCCGCACTGCCGGCCACAGGGCCAGGGAGGGAGTCCCGCCGGGCTCTGGCACCCACAGGAAGAGGGGCAGGGAGAACACCCCCCACCAGCCGCAGACGCTTAGAAAGGCCAGCTTGACCGCCTCGGCCTGGCTGGCCAGGCCAAAGGTCTCCGGCCACAGGACCAGGGCCACGTCGAAGGTGAAGAGCAGCCCCCCGCCCAGGTACCCCAGGGAGTAGCCCAGGGCCGAGACCGAGTCGAACTGCTCCTTCCGGGCTACCCCTACCAGCAGGGCGTCGTAGAAGGTCAGGCCGGCGGAGAAGCCGATGCTGGCCAGCACGTAGAGCAGGAAGGCTGCGGGCCAGTCGCCGGCGCCGACCAGGTAGAATCCGCTGGTGGCCGCCACCCCCAGGGCGGTGAAGGAGAAGAGAAACCTTTTCTTGGCGCTGCCCCGGTCGGCGATGGCGCCCAGGAGCGGGGCAAGCAGGGCCACGATCAGGCTGCCCAGGGAGTTGGCCTTGGCCAGTTGGGATTGGCTGCCGCCCCAGTAGTCGCTGAAGAAGAGGGGGAAGAGCCCGGCCATCACCGTGGTGGAGAAGGCCGAGTTGGCCCAGTCGTACAGGGCCCAGGACAGGACGGGGCGCTCGGGCAACCTCATGCGACCTCCTCGGGCGGCAGGGTCAGGTAGTGTTCCTTGAGCTGGTCGAGATCGGCCAGCAGCAGATGGTGCTCCCTGGCCAACCCGTGCAGCAGGTAGCGGCGGCGATGGGGGGCCACCCCTTGCTGCCAAAGCGGCCAGCGCTCCAGTAAGCGCTCCTTGTAGTACAGGGCGAACAACCCGCTCAGTGGCAGGGTGAGGCCGTACTCAAAGGCCAGGCTCCAGCCCCAAAACCAGTAGGCAACCCCCATGCGCAGGGCGTAGTAGAGGGGAAAGGCCACAATCCCCACCGCCAGCTTGACCGTTGCCCACATCTCCGGCTCCTCGGCGTAGGCGCGGGTCCACAGGCGGGGCACCACATAGGGCAGGGCGTTGTTGAGCAGGCCGTACAGGGCAAGGGGGGCCAGGAGCAGGGTCAGGAAGAGGTGCCAGGGGCCCGGGGCGGTTTTGCCGGGGGAGAGGGCCTTGGGCTCCAGGTCCAGGCGGCGCAACTGGCCCAGGTGGTGGCGCAGCCGGGTGGCCAACACCCGCACCAGTGCGGGGTTGGTGCGGGCATAGTACTGTGCGGCCCGGATCAGCTCCTGCCCGGCCAGTAGCCGGCGGTGCCGTTCTGGCGAGTCGGGGAATTCCTGGAGAACCTCCTCCCCGTACAGGGCCACCAGGTCGTGGATCGCCTCCTCCAGGTCCGGGTTTTCCAGGTGCAGGGTGAGGGGCAGAAGCCGCTGGTAGAGCAGGTCGGTAAGCTGCTGGGCCCCCTGCCCGTGGTTGGCGCGGTACGCCGTCAGAAAGTCGCCGGCCTGTACCGGAGCTCCGAAGTGGAGGACCACCTCGCTGCGGAAGATGCCCGGCGCCGTATAGGTCAGCCCCACGGGTACGATCCAGATCCCCGCCTGCCCCCCTGACTCGTCCTCGGCCCGCAGGGCGATGCGGGCAGCCCCTGGCTTGAAGGGCCGCAGCCGCAGGCCGGACCGGCTCAGCCCCTCGGGGAAAAGGGCCAGGGAGTCACCCTGCACCAGGGTCTGACACGCCTCGCGCAGCATCTCCTGGTTGCGGCCTACCTGGCCCCCTGGGTCCTGGCTGCGGGCCACGGGGATGCCGCCCAGGCGGCGCAGGAAGAAGGTGTAGAAGGTGTTCTTAAAGAGGGTGGTCTTGCCCAGGAAGCGGGGGAAGGGGCCGGGGGCGAAGGCCCCTAAGAGCAACACGTCGAGCATGACGTTGGGGTGGTTGGCCACCAGCACCAGGGGCCGGCCCCTGGGCACCTGCTCCCGGCCTCGCACCTCTATCTTGCGGAAAAAGACCCACAGAGCGAAGCGGACCAGGGGATAAAGCAGGTAGCGCAGCATCAGAACACCTGCGAGAACTTGAGGTAGATGGCTAGCCGGCCGGGGGCATAACCCAGGTCACCGCGCACGATGGTGCCGTGCCAATGGCCCCGCCCTCCCAGGCCAACCCCCGTGCGCCAGCCCCGCAGCGAAGGGCCGCTGTGGACCCGGAAGGTCTGACCCGCGTCGAGGAAACAGAGCAGCCCCCCCCTAAGGGGCAGGGAGGACAGGGGGCTGAAACCGGGCCAGCGCAGTTCGAGGTTGGCCAGCAGGCGGCCCTCCCCCCGCTCCCTGGCTTCGAGAAGGCCGCGCACCGTGTCGTCGCCGCCCAGGGCCGGGTACTCGTAGAAGGGCAGGTCCCCCAGAGCCAGGGTAGCGCTGGTGCGCCGGGCCAGGACCATGCCCCAGGGCAGGGGGAGGAAATGCCGGTGGTCGAGGCTGAGCCTGCCGCCCCGGTTCTTCCCCTGGACCTCGCCGCCCAATTCGAGAAAGAGTTCCGTCAAGGCCCCCCGGCGGCTGTCGTTGTAGTCGTCGCGGGTGTCCCGGCGCAACGCCGTGTTGCCCAGCATTAGCAGCCCCCCTTCCAGGCCCTTGGGGTCGAGTCGGGTTAGCAAGCTGGCAGGGCCGGCGTTGGGGCTAATCCGGCAGTGGCCCAGTTGCGCTCCCAGCCGCCATTGCCAGGGGGGGCGAAGTTGTCGCAGCCACATCAGCATCAGCCGGGGATAGACCTGCCCGAAGGTGGTCAAACGCTGGCGCTCTTTTGGCGGAACCCCGGCCAGCAAGCGCTCGGCGCCCTGGTCGCCCAGGTCGCCGTAGAAGTTGGCGTACTCCTGCTCCTCGTACTGCAACTCTGCTTCTAGGCGCTCGCCGGGCCGAAACCGCGGCAGGTCCAGGTAAAAGCGATGGGCCTTTTTCCCCCGCGTGGTGGCGAAAACCTGGAGGCTGAAGGCGCGGACATAGGGAGCCGTTTCACCGTCGTAGCCAAATAGCGAGACTCGCAGCCCGTACCCGGCCCCCTCGTCGGAACTGAAACTCAGCAGGGGGAGGGCAGTGGGTTTCCAGCCGGCGGCCTCGACGGCCCCAACACCCCCGGCCGCAGGGCCACTTAGTAGCGCGAAGAGGAAGAACCAGGCCATAGCAGCGCCTCAGGCCCAGTGCGTGGCCCGGTAGGATTGAGTGCCGAAAATATAAAGAACCCCTTGTGCCCAACCCAACCAGAGCAACCCCTGTGCCGCGCGATCCAGGCCCAGGGCCTGGTAGCCCAACTGCCGGCCGACAATCCCCACGAGCACCCCCTGCTGGTGTCGAACCGCCTGGTCCAGACTACCCTGCGCTATCTGTTAAAGGCCGATTCCCCCACTGCCGAGGTCCTGGCGGGGGAGTTGCGGGAGTTGGCCCCCCGAGGTCTGCGAACTCCTCCTGGGCGACCGCTGCTACACCTATGTCCACACGGTGCAGTTCCTCTACGAGTTCGTCAAAGAGCAATCCTGCCTGGGGGACCGGCGGTACTTCGCCGCCAGGGTGGGGGGGGGGGGGGCGGCGGCCTGGAGGTGGCGCCGGACCGGGAGGTGTTGAGCCTGGTGCAGTTGATGACCTTTGCCCTGCCGGCCCAGGCCGGCAGCCCCACCCTCCGCGCCCTGATGCAGACACTGGTACCCCTCCCTGGACCGCATCTTCCCGGCGGGGCTTTTCACCCTTGAGCTGGAGGAGGCGGAGGACGCCCTGCACATTGCCCTGCGCTACACCGACCCCGAGCGGGTGCGGGCCGAGTTAGGGGCCCACGGGCTGGGCAGGGATCTGGGGCTGTTCTCTATTAACGCCGCCCTCCACATCCAGGGCCTCTTGCAGTTGGGCTGGCAGACCTTGGTGGAGGAAGGGGCGCAGCGGGTGAGGATGGAGGGGTTGATAGAGGGGCGCAGCCCGGAGGAACAGGAGGAGCTACAGGCCGGCTGCCAGTGCCTCTGGAGGGCATGCTGGACCCCCCCGGTGCAGCTCCGGCAGGTGGCGGACACGGAGGCGGTGCTGGCCCAGACCTAGGTGATCTGCCAACCCCTCCACCACAAGGACGTGTTGTACTACCGGGAGCGGGTCAAAGGACTCGAACTGCGGATTCAGGCCTTTAAGGAGCAGGCCAGTATCACGCACTGATCGGCAAGAGCCCGCCCATGCAGCGACTCTACCAGCAGATACAGTAGGTGGCCGGCACGGACCTGACGGTGCTGGTGCGGGGGGAGTCGGGCACGGGCAAGGAGTTGGTGGCCCGGGCCATCCAACGCACCAGCCCGCGCCAGGGAAGGCCCTTCTTGGCGGTCAACTGTGCGGCTCTCTCCGGGAACCTGCTCGAAAGCGAACTCTTCGGCCACGCGAAGGGGGCCTTCACCGGGGCGCTGCAGGCCCGGCCCGGCGCTTCGAACTGGCCGACGGGGGCACTCTTTTCCTCGATGAGATCGAGGATCTGCCCCTGGCCACCCAGGTCAAGCTTTTGCGGGTGCTCGAAACTCAGAGCTTCGAGCGGTTGGGCGGGGTGCGCAGCATCCACACCCACGTGCGTTTCATCGGTGCCACCAACCGCGATCTGGAGGCGCTGATCAGGGAGGGTAAGTTGCGGGAGGATTTCTACTTCCGCATCCACGTGCTGCCCCTCCACCTGCCCCCCCTGCGCGAGCACAAGGAGGACCTCCCCCACCTGGCCCAGCACTTTCTCCGGCGGATCAGCCAGCGGGCGGGCCGGCGCCTGGAGGGGTTCTCGCGCGGGGCCATAGAGCGGCTCTTGCAGTACGACTGGCCGGGGAATATCCGCGAGCTGCACAATGCCATCGAGCGGGCCGCGGTGCTCTATGGCGATGGGCCGGTGCTGGGCGAGCCCCAGGTCGTCCAGGCATTGGGCGGACCGGCCGGCAAGAATGCTGCTCCGGGCAAGAGAGCAGTCGCCGCCGGACCAGCCCTCAACCGCCGCCAGGAGGAGGTGCTGCACGCTATCGCCGGCGCGGGGGAGGGGATGGTTATCGAGGAGGTACTGGCGGCCCTGCCTGCCTCGGCCCGGCGCGGGGGCACCTCGGCCCGCACCCTGCAGAACGACCTGGGCAAGCTGGCCCAGGCCGGTTACCTCAGCTGGATCAAGCAGGGCAATGCCCGGCTTTACCGCCTCACCCCCGAGGGCCTCCAGCGCCTCACCTGACCCGCACCCCGTCCTGAAATACGGCCATCACCCGGCTGAAGGCGCCCACGTCGCGGGTGGGATCCCCGTCAAAGGCCGCCAGGTCCGCCACCTTGCCCTTCTCGATGGTGCCCAGGTCCTTTTCGGCGCCGATGGCCGCCGCAGAGATCCGGGTGGCCGAGACCAGGGTCTCGGCCGGGGTGAGGCCAGTCTGGTGCAGCAGTTGCAAGTCGTAGTCGAGGTGGCCAAAGGCGATGGCCCCGGCCCCCGAGTCGGTGCCGGGCACCAGTCGCTCGCGCATCCCCTTGTAGTCCATGAGCCGGCGCAGGAGATCCAGGCGGAATTCGGCTCGGACCTCGAGGGCGCGCAGCTCCTGCTCCTCGGCAGGGGTGGGCGAAGGCCGCTGGCGCAGCTCCACCATCCGCCCGTACCGGGTCCAGGCCTGCAGGGTGGGGCTGATCCAGATCCCGCACTCGGCCATCATGGCGGCCAGCTCAGGGTCGAAGCGCAGCTGGCCGTCGGGGTCGAGGAATTCGGCGTGCTCCATCAGGTCGATGCCGGCCTCCACGGCCCGACGCATGGAATCGGTGGCCCGGCAGTGGGCCGCGGTGAGGCGGTGGAAGTAGTGGGCCTCGTGCACGGCGGCGCCCAGCTCGGCGGTGGTGTAGGAGGCCAGGCCGGGAATGGTGCCGGCCGTGCCCCCGCCCGAGGCCATGATCTTGATGTAGTCGGCCCCCTCGTGCACCAGCCGGCGCACCGAGCGGCGGATCTCCTCCTCCCCGTCGGCCACCTCGTTGCACATGTGGAAGTGGCCGCCGGTGCAGGTGATGGGACGGCCGCTGACCTGCAGGCGCGGGCCGGGGATCAGGCCGCGGCGCACCCCCTCCTTGAGCACATAGCCCACCTGGTTGCGCGCCCCGTGCTCGCGCAGGGTGGTGATGCCGGCGTCGCGGTGGAGCTGGAGGTTGCGGGCGCCGATGAGCACCATCATCGCGTCGCTCTCGCCGAACATCTCGGCGTACGGCCGGCCGTCCCCGCTCAGGCCCAGGTGGGTGTGGCCGTCGATGAGGCCGGGGGTCAGGCAGGCATTCCCCAGGTCGATGATCTGGGTGCCGGGGGGGCATTCGAGGTGGGGGCCGACGGCGGCGATGCGGCCCTCGTGTACCAGTACTTCCTGGTGCGGGCGGGCCTGGCCGCCCAGGCCGTCGGCCAGCAGGCCGGCACGGAGGAGGGTATGGGGGGGGGTCATGGTTTATTCTCCGGGTCAGGGGCGGGGGACCGCTGGTCCCAGACCCCCAGGGTAAAGGTCCGGTCATCGGCCGGATCGGTGAGTTGGCGGTAGCGCGGGCCCCGCTTCCAGGTGGCCCGGCCCTGGAACAAGGGCCGCAGCTGGGGAGGGATGCTCTGGGCAAAGGCGGGGCTGAGGGTGCCGTTGTCCCAGTACGGGAAGAAGACCGGCGCGTATCCGGAGACCAGGATGATCCGCTCCCGGTCCGAGCGGATCTGGCCGGTGGCGTGGATCAGGGTTTCGGCAAAGAGCAGGGTGGAGCCGGCCGGAGCTTGGATCTGGTGGATGAGGGAGCGGTCCTGGTAGGCCACCCCGATCAGCTGGTCGAGGGGCAGGTCCACCTTGTGGCTGCCGGCGATGACCACCGTGCCCCCGTCCTGGGGGCCAACCTCGGTCAGGTAGGTGAGGGCCTTGACGAAGCTGCAGTGGTAGAGCCCGCCCCGGACATGGCTGCCAAAGGGGATGTCCGTGCCCCGGTGGAAGGGGTAGGTGGGGTGGGGGTCGAGGGGCGGGTCGGCGGGCCGGCGGTTGATGAGGGAGTTGATCTCGACGAGGCGGCCCTCCCCGCCCAGGATCTCCTCGGCCATGCCCACCAGCCGGGGATGGGTGGCGTAAGCGGTCAGCAGGGGATGGGCCTGGAGCAGATTGGTCATGAAGTGGTGGTGGGGCCGGTCGGCGATCAGGTACGCCCCGCGGACACGCGGACCCTCGGCCCCCCGCTCCTCCAGGGCGAGGATCTCGCCGCGCAAGCGATAGAGGGCCTCTCTCAGGGAAGCGATCTCGTCCGCCTGCAGCACCCCGGGCACGACCACGTAACCGTGGATCTCAAAGGAATAGCGTTGGGCCGGGGTCAGGGCGGGGAAGGGGCGGTCAAAGGTATGGGGCGCGGGCAGTGGAATGCGCAAAGGGCTTGCTCCTCAGTAGGCCACCGCAACCAGCCGGCTGGCCTGGGGGGTGCGGGCATCTCCCTCCACCTCCACCCGCAGGAGATAGAGGCCGGGGGGGACGAGGCGGCCCTGCTCGTCCCCCCCATCCCAGCGGAAGAGCTGCGGCCCTGCCAGGGCCAGGGTGCGCAGTTGGCGGACAGGGCGGCCGGCCAGGTCGGTCAGGGCGATGTGCAGGGGACTTTCGGCCAGGATGTTGAGCAGGGAGAAGCGGAGCTCCAGCTCGTCGTTGATCCCATCCCCGTTGGGGGAGAAGGCCCGGGAACTCAGCTCCAGCTGGCCCAGGAGTCCCTGGCCCGGGCGCAGGCGTACCACGTCGGTCTCGCTGGGGATGTCTGGATCCGCGTCCCCTGCTTCCACCGGCTGCCTGGTCAGGGGGTCGCGGCGGCTGTCGAGCAGAAAGGCCGAGATCCGGGTGCCGTCGAGGAATACGGCTCCGGTGAAGCGCAGTTCCAAAAGCTCCCCGGTGCGCAGGGGCCGGGGGAGTTGCACCCGGAAGCCCCTGGACGTGGTGTCGGCCTGAACGGCAAAATTCTCCTGGCCCAGCCTGGCGGCGGAGAAGCGCAAGGGGACCGAGGCCTCCAGGGCCACCTGGTCAAAGCCGGTGCTGGTGCCCCCTGCCTTCAGGAAATAGGAGAAGGAGACCTCCTGCCCGGCCGTCACGGCCACGGGGAAGAGCTCGCCGGCCACGTGCTGGGCCAGGGGTGGGGAATAGGCGATGCTCAGCCAGTCCAGCGCGGGGGCCGCCTGCGGGGTGGCGGAGAGGAGCCGGCCCTCCAATTCGAGGTACCGGCGCGGGGAAGGGGAGCTGAACCTGGCGCCCGGCTCCAGATAGGCATTGCTCCAGGAGCTCCAGTCCCCTCCCGGCACGTGGGTGGTGTCCACGCTGCCCCGGAAACTGGGGATGAGTTTCTCCCACTTTTTCTGGGTGATCTCCTTGCCCTCCTTGTCGTGCCAGGCTACCTGGATGGCCAGCTCATTGCCGGTCCGGCTGCGGAACTCCACCCGGGTGCCGGGCGGGGTGTGGGCCTGCCAGCGCAGGGCTTCGATATTCTGGTCCCCGCCCAGGTCCAGCACCGGGGAGCGCAGGCGCAGCTCCCGGGGATAGCCCTCGCCGAACACCTGGAGTTCCTCGGTCAGACCGCTGGCCGCGCAGCCCCGCGCGGTTTCGGCGCCCTCGGGCCCGGAGCAGTTGGCATCCCAGAAGCGCCAGGCCAGGCGCAGGTACCGGGCCGGCACCGGGGCAAAGTGATGGTCGGCCATGCCCTGTTGCTGCTGCAGGGCAGAAGGCCAGCCGGTGAACTGCTTCTCCCAGCGCAGGGAGCCGTCCGGGGCCAGGGAGCCGTCGGAGGTGAGCAACTCGTAGAAGCGATAGTCGAAGAATTCAAAGTTGTACTGCTGGTAGAAGATCACCGCGCTGATCAGGCGGACCATGTCGACAAAGTACACCGCGCCCAGGTCCAGGGTCAGGTGGGCATCCACATCGGTGGGGCTGCGGATGTCGCGGCCGTACAGCCACGAGGTGTAGAGCTTGCCGTCGGCCAGGCCCTGGGCATTGCCCAAGGGCACCACGTCGCGACTCTTGGCATCCAGCCCCACGACGATCTCGATCCCCCCGCCGCGCCGGCCCAGGTCCAGGGCCAGGTTGTCGCCGAAGGTCTCCACCTCCACCTCGGCCAGGCCGGCGCCCGGGGGAGCCCGCAGCACCTGGAGGCGCAGCACCTGGATCAGGCTCTGCTCGGGAGTCTGGGGGACAAAGACCACCTCGTGGCGGCGGTTCTCCCCGTAGCGCTCCTTGATGCGGTAGATCAGGGTGCCGGGCACCGGGGTGGCGGTGTTGTCGCGCACCTGTTCGCCGGTGGAGAGCAAGAGGTCGAAGTCCGCGAAGGGAGGCGCCTCCCCGGCAAAGACCAGGCGCACCTGGTGGGTGGACACCACCCGTCCCAGGTCGAGTTCCAGCCAGGAGTCCGCCGGGGCGCCGCTGGCAGGCTGCCAGCTGGTGCGGGGATCCCCGTCCATCACCAGGATGCCCTGGGCGGCGTTCGAGCCGGCCCCGCGCACCCCCCCGCCAAAAGCAAGGGCGTCGCGGACGGCATTGGTGCGGTGGTGGACGGGTGCGGCTTTGATGATCCCCTCGCCCAGGGGTTCGAGAGCCCCGGTGGGCAATTGCCAGCGCTGCCACTGGGAGGGGGTGTCGAAGCGCAGCTCCTCGCCGCGGGCAAGGGGGATTCCGCCCAAGACCAAGGCGAGGAACAGGAGGAGTGGGCTCAGGGTTTGGGCTCCTCGGGCAGGGGTCGCTGGTCCCACTGGCCCAGGGAGAACTGCCGCGCATCCATCGGGTCAGTGAGCTTGCGGTAACGCGGCCCCCGGGTCCAGTGCTCGCGGCCTTGGAAGAGGGGGCGCAGCTGCGGGGGGATGCTCGCGCTGAAGCCCTCGCTCAACTTGCCCTCATCCCAGTAGGGAAAGAGGGTGGGGCCGTACCCGGTGATGAGGATGACCCGCTCCCGGTCCGAACGCACCTGGCCGGTGGCGTGGATCAGGGTTTCGGCAAAGAGCAGGGTGGAGCCGGCCGGGGCCACCACCTGGTGGATGAGGGAGCGGTCCGCGTAGGCCACCTGCAACAGCTGCTCGGCGGGCAGGTCCACCTTGTGGCTGCCGGCGATGACCACGGTGCCCCCGTCCTCGGGGCCCAGGTCGGTGAGGTTGGTCAGGGTCTTGACGAAGGCGCAGTGGAACAGGTGCTCCTGGGTGTGGCAGAAGAAGGGCACGTCTGCCCCCCGATGGAAGCCGTACTTGGGAGCGGGGTCGAGGGGGGCGCTCCGGTCGCGGCTGTTGATGTGGGCGTTCATCTCGGTGATGCGGGCCTCGCTGCCCATCACCTCCTCGGCCATGGCCACCAGGCGGGGGTGGGTGGCGTAGGCGGTGATCGCCGGATCGGCCTCGACGACATTGGCCATGAAGTGGTGGTGGCCGCGGTCGATGAGAAAGTACGCGCCCTGCGATCGAGGCCCTTCGGGGCCGCGCTCAGGGAGCTGCTGGATGGAGTCGCGCAGGCGGTAGAGGGCTTCCCTGAGCAGCGCCACCTCGGCAGGGGCCAGGGTGTTGGGGATGACCACGTACCCGTACAGCTCGAAGTGGTAGCGCTGGGCCGGGGTGAGGGCGGGGAAGGGGCGGTCAAAGGTGGGAGGGCCGGGGGGATTGAGGGCCATGATTGCCTCGGGTCAGCGGGAACGGTGCAAGGTGCTCTGAGTATAGGGCGGCTACCAGGGTGGAGCAAGGCGCCTCAGGGCGTTTGACGTTGAGGGAGGGAGCGGGTAGATTCACGGAAAATAGGAGGAGACCCTATGGACCTGCCCGCCCCCTTGCGCCCAATCCTGGAACCCCTCTTCACTGCCCTGCCTCTGGAGCAGGCCATGCCCCAGCTGGTGGTGAAAGCGCCTTCGGCATCCCCCCACATGGCCCTGGTGGAGGAGTTGGTGAAAGGCGATCTGCCCGACCCGCTCAAGGCGGCGCTCTGGCTCTACGTGGACGAACTGGACCAAAGCCATCGCCTGGCCCAGAAGATCGAGGATCAGACGGGCTCGTACTGGCACGGGATCATGCACCGGCGGGAGGGGGATTTCTCCAACAGCCATTACTGGTTCAACAAGGTGGGGCAGCACCCGGCCATGGCGCTGCTTGCTGGCTATGACCCCCATGCCTTCATCGACGCGGTGGAAAAGGGCGGCGGGGCGGAGTTGGTGGAGTTGCAGCGGTGGGAATGGGCGAATCTCTTCGGATGGTGCGCCCAGCGCTGAGACTGGCTGTCTTGCGAAAAAGCCTCCGCCAGGTCTAAATTTACCCATCCATTCATGAGGTAAATCAGCTATGAGCAAGACCATCGGCGTGGGGTTGATCGGTTTGGGCACCGTGGGCGGGGGGGTGGTGCGGCTTTTGCAGGATGCCCCTGCCTCCATGCGCCGGCGCAAGGGGGTGGACCTGGCCCTCAGGCGGGTGGCGGTGCGCGATGCGGCCAAGGCGCGGGAGGTGGCCGTAGATGCCGGCCTGCTGACCCAGGACGCCATGGCCGTGGTCCGCGACCCTGGGGTGCAGATGGTGGTCGAGCTGACCGGGGCCCCCCAGGCGTACGAATGGATCAGCGAGGCCCTGCAGGCCGGCAAGGACGTGGTCACCGCCAACAAGGCCCTCCTGGCCGAACGAGGCGACGAGTTGTTCCGCCTGGCGCTGGAGAAGGGCGCTGACCTGATGTTCGAGGCCAGCGTGGCCGGGGGGATCCCCATCATCCGCGCCCTGCGCAACGGCCTGGTGGCCAATCGGGTCGAGTCCCTGTACGGGATCCTCAACGGCACCACCAACTACATCCTCACCCAGATGAGCCGGGGGGCCGGCGGATATGTCGACACCCTGCGCCAGGCCCAGGAGAAGGGCTACGCCGAGCCGGACCCCACCTTTGACGTGAGCGGCATGGACGCGGCCCAGAAGCTGGCCATCCTCTGCCGTATCGCCTTCCACACTACTGGCACGGCAAGGCAGATCTTCTGTGAGGGAATCGAGCGCATCGAGCCCCAGGACATTGAGTACGCCCGGGAGCTGGGGTACACCATCAAGCTTTTGGCCATCGCCAAGCGGCGCGGCGAGCAGGTGGAGGCCCGGGTGCATCCGGTGATGGTGCCGGCCGAATCCCTCATCGCCAACATCCACGACGTGTTCAACGCCATCGAGGTGGTGGGCAGTTCGGTGGGGACTCAGGTCTTCTACGGCCGGGGGGCCGGGCAGATGCCCACGGCCAGCGCGGTGGTGGCCGACATGGTGGAGCTGGCCGAACGCCGCAGTTCCGGGGCCGGGCCGGCCATCGGCGACATGATCATCGGCGACGAAGGCACGACCATCGCCGACATGCGGAACGTGGAGTTGCGCTACTACCTGCGGGCCCTGGCTTGCGACCGGCCCGGGGTGCTAGCCCAGATCGCCCGGATCTTAGCGGAGGAGCGGATAAGCATCGCCTCGGTGATCCAGAAGGAGCGTGACCTGCAAGGGGGCACCGTGCCCCTGATCATCGTCACCCACGAGGCGTCAGAAGCGGCAATGCAGCGGGCCCTCACGGCCCTGGGCCGGCTCGATATCCTCGAAGGCCCGGCCAAGGTCATCCGCATTGAGGCCCCGTGAAGTATCTGGTGCTGGTGCCCGACGGGGCGGCTGATGAGCCGCTCGAGGCGCTGGGGGGAAAGACCCCCCTGGAGGCGGCCCATACCCCCAACCTGGACCGGCTGGCCCGGGAAGGGGTGGGGGGTCTGGTGCAGATCATTCCCCCCGCGCGGCCGGCCGGCAGCGATATTGGCAATCTGGAGATCTTCGGCTACGACACCCGCAACCACTACACCGGCCGCGCTCCCCTGGAGGCGGCCAGCATGGGCCTGCCGGTGGGTCCCGATGACCTGGCCTTCCGCTGCAACACCATCACCCGGGACGGGGACATTTTGGTCGACTACAGCGCCGGCCATATCTCTACCCCGGAGGCCAGGGAATTGATCAAAACCCTCCAGTCCCAACTCGGCCGGGAAGGGCTGCGCTTCTATCCGGGGGTGGGGTACCGCCACATCGTGGTGTGGCGAGGGGGACCCGAGGGGTTGAAATCCTTCCCGCCCCACGATATCATGGGCCAATCCATCAAAGCCCACCTGCCCGCCGGCCCGCGCCAGGAAGAGGTGCGCCAGTTGATGGATGCGGCCGGGCCCCTGCTGGAACAGGCCCCGGTGAACCAGCGGCGCAGGGACCAGGACAAGAACCAGGCCAACGCCATCTGGCTGTGGGGTGAGGGGCGGGGGTTGCAACTGCCCGGGCTGAAGGAGAAGTACGGACTCCGGGGCGGGGTGATCTCGGCGGTGGATCTGGTCCGGGGCATCGGCCGCAGCGCGGGGCTGGAGGTGATCGCGGTGCCGGGGATCACCGGATACGTGGATACCAACTACCTGGGCAAGGCCCAGTACGCCCTCGAGGCCCTGAAGCGCCTGGACATGGTCTACGTCCATGTGGAGGCGCCTGACGAGGCCAGCCACAACGGCGACCCGGCGGCCAAGGTGCAGGCCATCGAGGACTTCGACCGGCAGGTGGTGGGGACGATCCTGGCAGGGCTCGGGTCTTTAGGCCCCTGCCGCATCCTGGTCAGCCCGGACCACCCCACCCCCATCCGCCTTCGCACCCACAGCCGCGAGCCCGTGCCCTTTTTGCTGTGGGGGGAGGGCTTTGCCGCCGACGGCATGGAGGCGTACGGGGAGCAGGCGGCCGGGGCCGGATCCCTGCGCCTGGACCACGGCCACCAGATGATGGATCTGTTGACAGGAAAGAAGGCACTCTAGTATGGCGCTGGTCGTGCAGAAGTACGGGGGCACCTCGGTGGCCACCCCGGAACTGATCCGGCGGGTGGCCGAGCGCATTGTCTCCCGCCACAAGCAGGGGCACCGGATGGTGGTGGTGGTCTCGGCGATGGGGGATACCACCGACGATATGCTGGCCCTGGCCAACAAGGTCAGCAGCCGGCCCCCCGACCGCGAGGTGGACATGCTCCTGGCCTGCGGGGAGCGCATCTCCATGTCGCTACTGGCGATGGCGGTTCAGGACCTGGGGGTGGCGGCCGTGTCCCTCACTGGCGGGCAGAGCGGCATCATCACCGACGCGGTACACCGCAAAGCCCGCATCCTAGACCTTAAACCGGACCGGCTGCTCGAAGAACTGCACAAGGACCAGGTGCTCATCGTCGCCGGCTTCCAGGGCGTTACCACCGACGCCGAGGAGACCACCCTGGGCCGTGGCGGCTCCAACCTGACCGCCGTGGCCCTGGCCTACGCGCTCAAGGCCGATGTCTGCGAGATGAACACCGACGTGGACGGGATCTACACTGCGGACCCCCGGGTGGTGCCCGAGGCCTGCAAGCTTTCGGTGGTGACGCCCGACGAGATGCTCGAACTGGCCAGCGCCGGGGCCCGGGTGCTCCAGTCCCGCTCGGTGGAGTTCGCCAAGAAATACGGGGTGGTCATCCACGTCCGCTCCAGCTTCAACGAGAACCCTGGCACCCTGATCAAGGAGGTAGAGGAGATGGAAGAGGTAGTGGTGCGCGGCATTGCCCACGACCTGGGCGAGGCCAAGATCACCATGCGCCACGTGCCGGACCGGCCAGGGGTGGCGGCGCGGCTCTTTGGGCCCCTGGCCGACAAGAACATCAACGTGGACATGATCATCCAGAACACCAGCGAGGCCGGCTCCACTGACCTGTCCTTCACCGTGGGCAAGACCGACCTGGACCGGGCCCTGGAGGTCTGCCAGGGCATCCGCGCCGAGTTGGGGGCCGACGAGGTGGTGGCCGACGCCCAGATCGCCAAGATCTCGGTGGTGGGGGTGGGGATGAGGAGCCATGCCGGGGTGGCGGCGGGGATGTTCCAGGCCCTGGCCGCGGCCAATATCAACATCCACATGATCAGCACCTCGGAGATCAAGATCTCCTGCGTGGTGGGCCAGCCCGACGCCGAGAAGGCGGTGCGGGCTCTGCACGCGGCGTTCAAACTGGACAAGAGTTCCTGAAGTCTTGGGGATTCGGCGGGACGAGGGGCCGGCGGGAGCCGGCCCCTTTTTTATGCCCTACCCTGCACGCAGACGTGGTCTATGAAGCGGCTGTACAGGTCCACGGCCCGGTGCAGCTGCTCGATCTCCACCCATTCGTCCACGGTGTGGGCCTGGGCGATGTCGCCGGGACCCAGGACCACCAGGTTCTTCATACGGGAGGCAAAAGCCAGGCCGTCGGTGCCATAGGGCACCGTGGACGAGGCTCGGGTGCCGCTGAGCTGGAGGGCGGTGCGGACCAGGGGGGCGTCCTTGGGGGTATAGACCGGTTTGCCGTCGAACTTCACCGCAAAGCGCAGGCCGTGCTTTTTGGCGCTTTGGCGGGTGCGCTCGATCAACTCGTCCACCTCGGTCCCGGGCATGGGGCGGTAGCTGATGGTGCAGACGCTCTGCACCGGGGTGACGTTGGTGGCGATGTTGTAGTCGTTGATGCCGATGCTCCATTCCGAATGGGCCGGGCTAAATTCGGCGTTGCGGTACTTCCGCGAACGGAGCACCAGATCGTAGATCGTTCTCATCTCCTGGAGGAAGGGGATCATGGCGATATTGGCGTTGATCCCCTTGAGGGTGCTGGTGTGGGCCGCCTTGCCCTTGGAGCGGATCTCCAGATAAAGCGCCCCCTTGTGGGCGTGGACCACCCGCAGGCGGGTCGGCTCGCAGATCAGTCCGTATCCAGTGCTGGCCTCGCTGAAGAGGTTGGACTTTCGGGACACTTCCCAGGCTCCGCGCGCAGCGATCTCCTCGTCGGAAGTGACGACGATATGGAGAGGCGCTTTTAGGTCCGCGACCTTGAAGCGGGTGGCGGCGCAGAGCGTGGCGGCAAGGGGACCCTTCATGTCGCAGGAACCCCGGCCATAGAGTTTGCCCTGGTAGAGGCGGCCTTTGAAGGGGTCGCTCGTCCAGCCCTGCTCGGCAAAGGCCGGTACCACGTCGTTGTGGCTCAGAAGCGAGAGGCCCCCCTTGCCCTTGCCCAGTTTGGCGACGATAGAGAGTTTGGCTACCCCATTGACGTCTATATAGGGCAACTCCTCGACCTCAAAGCGGAGCCTGTCGAGGATACCGATCACGAAACGGGTTACATCCACGTTGCTGGAGAGACTCACGGAAGGATAGGCGATGAGGTCCTGGGTAAGCTTGACAACGTCCAAGTTCATGAAGGGTCCAGGGTGAGGGTGCGGGGGGCGGAACTGCCCATCCAAGGTAAACCGGCCCCAGGGAGCGGGCAAGCCGAGGGGGTATAAAAAAGGCCCACCTCGGGAAGGCAGGCCCAAGTGTCGCGGAAGCGGGAACTCAGCCCTTGAGAGCGGTGTGGAAGGCGGTCCAGTCGTCTAGCTGGTTGAGATGCACGGCGTCCTTGATGCTGCCGTCGTCTGGGATGCCGGCGGCCCCGAGTATCTCCTTGCGGGTGCCGTCGTCGTGGTTGTAGCCGGCGATGGCGGCGTTGATCTCGTCGATCTCGGCCTTGGGGATGCTGCCGCCCCGCTGCTGGAGCACCCACTTTTCGAACTGCGGGTAGGAGGGCAGGTTCTGGCGCAGGTACGCGAGGGTGGCGTCCTTGTCGAGCTTCAGCGCCTTAAGCACCATCATGTCGTAGCCGCCGCCGCAGTCGGGGTACCCGTCGGCCAACTGGCCTTTGGCGGCCAAGAGCACCTTCTGCCAGAAGCGGGGCAGGTGCAGCACGCCCAAGGGCCCCTTGTTGCCAGAACTGATGAGGGGGACCATCTTAGCCATATGCTCTCCTTGCGTTTAAGTGTGGGAGGCCAGTATAAAGCGCCGGCATCCAGGCGTCAAGCAGGGCTTGCGTCCCCGGAGGGGCTGGTGCTAATTGTCGATTAAAAAGGCAGGGATCATGGCCAAGAGGAAATTGGGCATCGGGGTGATCGGCATGGGATGGATGGGAGGGGTACACAGCCGGGCATACCGGCAGGCGGCGGACCGTTTCCCCGAAGGGGCACTGGATCCGCATCTGGTGATCTGCGCCGATGAGGTGGAGGAGCGGGCCCGCGAAGCGAAGGCGCGTTTCGGTTTTGACCAGGCCACAGGAGACTGGCGGCAGGTGGTGGCCCACCCAGAGGTGCAGGTGGTGGACATCGCCGCGCCCAACCGCCTGCACCTGGAGATCGCCCTGGCCGCGGCGGCAAGCGGCAAACACCTCTTCTGCGAGAAACCGGTGGGCCGCAGCCCCCAGGAGACCGCCCGCATCGCCGGGGTGGCGCGGGCGGCCGGGGTGCTCAGTTGGGTGGGGTACAACTACCGCTGGGCCCCGGTGGTGCAGCACGGACTGGAAATGATCCGCAATGGGGCTCTGGGCCGGCTTACCCACTACCGGGGCCGCTTCTTCGCCGGATACGCCAGCAACCCCAAAGGGGTGCTCTCCTGGCGCTTCCAGCGCGAGGAGGCCGGCAGTGGGGTGCTGGGGGACCTCATGTCCCACGTGGTGGATATGGCCCAGATGTTGGCCGGTCCCATCGCCGAGGTAGTGGGCAATTGCGAGTGCTTCATCCCCCGCCGGCCCCTGGCTGTGCCGGGCAAGGGCACCCACTTCTCGGTGGGGGGCGAGGGGCCCATGGGCGAGGTGGGCAACGAGGATTACGCCGGGGCCCTGGTGCGCTTTGCCGGCGGGGCCCACGGCAGCCTAGAGGTGTGCCGGGTCATCCAGGGCCCCCAGTGCCAGATGGCCTTCGAGGTCCACGGCACCGAGGGGGCCCTGCGCTGGGATTTCGAGCGGATGAACGAACTGGAACACTACACCCTCCAGACCAGGGGCTACACCCAGATCCTTGGAGGGCCAGAACACCCCTTCCACGCCCGTTTCAACCCCGGACCAGGGGTGGGCATGGGGTACGAAGATCTCAAGATCATCGAGGCGCAGCAGTTTCTGGAGAGCATTGCCCGCAACCAACAAGGGCAGCCCGGCCTGGAGGAGGCCCTGGGAGTGGCCAGGGTGCTGGCGGCGATGGAGCGCTCCTGGGGGAGCCGGGGTTGGGAGAAGGTGCAGGGGTTGGGTTGATCGGATTTGGTCCTGGGGATATGTTGTGAGTAAAATGTACGCGGGATCTATGAGCGATCAGGTGGAATTTTTCAGGCGGAACGGTTACTGCGTGTTACCCGGGGTGCTTTCCGCAGCGGAGTTGCAGATCCTTAACCAGGCCCTCGACGCGGACCGCCAGAAACACCCGGCGCTGTGGATGCAGCGGGGCGAAGGAGGGCGCTTCCAGAGCGTCAGTGTGCTGCTCACCCAGCCGGCCTTCGACCTCACCCTCTTCCATCCCGGGGTGCTGCCCCTGGTCAGGGAGCTGATGGGAGAGGAACTCTGCTTCGAGGAGCACTCGGTCATGGTGCGCGAGGCCCTGGAGGGAGAGCCCCCGGCCGCGACCTGGCACCGCGACACCGCCCACCTGCCCGACCACCCCCTGGTGCTGCGCAATATCTCGGCGGTCTTCTACCTCACCAACGTGGACGAGGGCACCCACTGCTTTGCCGTGGTCCCCGAGGATGTCGAGGCCAAGCGGAAACTGCCCACGGATCACGACGCGGTCTGTGGCAGGGAGCTGCACGGCAGAGCCGGCACGGTGATCCTCTTCAACGCGGGCTCCTGCCACGCCGGGGTGGTGAAGGCATCAGCGCGGGATCGGCGCACGGTCCATGTCTACTACGGCCATCGCTCCCAGCCCTTCCTCAGCAACTTCAACATCGTGCCCCGGCGCCTGACCGGGCATCTCGACCCGCAGATCCGCAACCTCTTCAGCCGGCCCAATCTGAACACCGCCCTGGTCCAGGAGAACTTCCCATGAGCCAGGCCATACTGGACTTTGCCCTTGACCTGGCCCGCCGGGCCGGCGCCCTCATCTCCGCCGAAAGGGAGCGGGGCGCTCTGGCCCTCAGCTACAAGGAGGGGATCGAGCTTCTCACCTCGGCAGACCTCAAGTCCGACCAGTTGATCGGGGAAGGGATCAGGGCGGCCTTTCCCGGACATCAGATCCTCTCCGAGGAATCCTCGCCGGCCATGCCCCAGGAGGAGCGCAACCGGGGCCCGCTGTGGATCATCGATCCCATCGACGGCACGGTGAACTTCGCCTATGGCCTCGCCGCAGTGGCCATCTCCATCGCTTATGCCGTGGATGGGGTGGTGCAGGCCGGGGTGGTCCACAGCCCCTTTCTCGGGGAGACCTACTGCGGCCGGCGCGGCGGAGGGGCCACCCTCAACGGCGCGCCGATCCGCGCCAGTGAATGCGTCCGGCTGGACCGGGCCCTGATCGGCACCGGCTTCCCCTATGACCGCAGCCAGCGGCCGCTCCTGCTGCGCCGGCTGGGGCGGGTGCTGGAGCACTGCCGCGATTTCCGGCGCATTGGTTCGGCTGCCCTAGATCTGTGTTGGGTGGCCGCCGGCCGCCTGGACGGCTTCTACGAGACCCTCAAGCCCTGGGACTTTGCCGCCGCCTGCCTGATCGCCCGCGAGGCCGGGGCCCAAACCGGCCATCTGGGGGAGGTGCCGGCGGGGATGCCCCCCGACCTGTACGGCGAGGAGGTGGTCGCCGCCGGCCCTGGCATCCACGCGGACCTGGTCGCCCTGCTCCGCTCCACCTCAGCCGGGGAAGGAGGCCAGGCATGAGGCAGCGCCGCACCATCTACTTCAACGACGCCAGGCACTACCATCTCTTTGTCCACGAGCCGCCCATGCGCATCGAGGACGCCTGGGGGCCGGTGGACGAGGTGGCCGGCACCGGGGTGGACACCTTTGTGTACGGGGTCTCACGCGGGGACGGGCTCTTCTTTCCTTCGCGGGTGGGATTGCGCTTCGGGGCTGACAAGCGCCCCTTTGCCGATGCCTGCTACTGGCGGGTCTGGCACAATATGCAAAGCCTGCTCGACCGCGGCCTGGACCCCCTGCAGGTGCTGGTGGGCCGGGCCCACGAGAAGGGGATGGAGTTCTTTGCCAGCGTGCGCATGGGTGGCTGGGAGGGCCTGGACCTCCAGTACACCCTGGCCAAGGACGGGCGGGGTTTCGCCCACCCAGAGGTGCGCGCCCACCAGACGGCCCTGCTGGAGGAGTTGCTGACCCGGTACGAGGTGGAGGGGGTGGAGTTGGACTTCGCCGCCGCCCCTGGGGGGAGCGCCTTCTGGCTGCGGCCAGAGGACGTGGCCGCACACACCGAGACCATGACCGAGTTCGTGCGGGGGGTGTCGCTCCTGGCCCAGGGGTTAGGCAAGGAGGTGGGGGTGCGGATTTATCCCACACTGGAGTTGAACCACCGCGCCGGCCTGGCGGTGGAGGCCTGGCTGGAGGAGGGGTTGATCGACTACGCGGCGCCCCTCCTCTACCTGTCGATGGTCCTCGACGCCCAGTTGCCCATCGGCTGGCTGCTGGCCGCGGCCCACCAGCGCGAGATCTCGGTGTACCCGGTGCTGCAGCCCTACCGCCACGACGACAGCCGGCTCTTCCACCCCAGGGCCAACGCCACCCCGGCAATGATGCGGGCCGCAGCGGCCAACTACTGGCACCTGGGGGCCGACGGCCTCTACACCTGGTTCCTGAGCTGGCCTCTGGAGGATGCGGAGCGGCGCATCTTGGCCGAACTGGGGGACGAGGACCTGATCCGCGGCCAGGATAAATACTACTTCCTGCGGCGGCGCTGTCCGCAGGCGGGCGAGTTCGACTATCCGGGGCAGTTGCCCCTGGAGATTTCCAGCGGAGAGTTGGGGCGGCCACATCCCCTGCGCTTTGCCATCGCCGACGAGCCGGCCAACAACCGGGTCCAGCGGGTGAGCCTGCGCCTGGGCATCGCCAACCTCGTTTCGGACCACGCCCTGCTGCTAAGGCTGAACGGCCGGCCCCTTACCGGGCCCTGCCGGCGCTCACCGCTGCGGGCCGTGGACCCGTACGCGGGGCAGTGGGTGGCGCTGGAACTGGACCGGGCCCAACTGCGCCAGGGGGAGAACCTGCTCGAAATCACCCTGGTGCGGCGGCCCGAGGACCTGGTCGGCCCCCTCAGCGTCGAGGACGCGGAGATCCGGGTCGAGTACGGGCTGTACCCGGCCGCCCACTTGGGCTGAGCCTCAGCGCTTCTTCTTTTTTACTTCTGCCTTCTTGCCCCCCTGTAGCCGGTTGGCAGCGCCCACCGAGCCGATGTGCAGGGTGTCGTACGCCTGTTGCGAGGTTTTGAAGGGACCCACCCCGTCCTTGCCGTGCCAGTCGAGGTTGGTGTACATGGGATTGGAGCGGCCAGTGGCCCTCTCGCGCTTGTTGATCCAGGCTTCCATGCGCTGGCGCAGGTGGGCGACCACCCCTGGTTCCTTGTCGGCGAGGTTGTTCAGTTCCAGGGGGTCTTTGAGCAGATTGTACAGCTCGACCGGGGGCTTGAAGTGCAAGTCCGGTTCGAGGGCGACCATCAGCTTCCACTCCGGGGTGCGCCACCCGTGTTTGCGCATCCAGGTGCATTCGGTAATGTAAAAGTCGGAGTAGTTGGAGGCTTTCTGGCCGCGGATCAGGGGCATCAAAGACGAACCATCGAACCTGATCTTGCTGCGGAGGCCCAATAGTTCGAGTAGAGTGGGCACCAGGTCCTGGTGCAGGGTCATGCCCCGGACCACCTGGCCGGATGGCAGCACCCCGGGCAGGCGCAGGATCAGGGGCACGTGCAGGGTGTTCTCGTACATGCCGTGGTGGTCAAACCAGCACTCGTGCTCGTCGAGGGTCTCGCCGTGGTCCCCGTTGAGCACGATCAGGGTGTTCTCGGCCAGTCCCAACTCCTCGATCCTGGTCAGGAGGCGCTGGATGCAGGCGTCCATGTACGCCACGGCCCCGTCGTACTGGGCGGTGACGTATTCGATGTCGGTGATGCCGGGGGGCATCCACTCGGCGAAGTAGTCGCAGAAGGGCTTGAAGGCAAAGACCGGCTTCATGGAGCGGTTGTCGGGGGCGCACTCGTCCTTGCTGTAAAACATCCGCTCATAGGGAGCCGGCGGTAGGTAGGGGGAGTGGGGGTCCATGTGGCGCAAAAAGAGGAAGAAGGGCTGATCCTGGGCCGCCATCCGCTCCAGTTCGGGGATGGCCACGGCGTTGAGGTTCTCTGCCTTGGGGCTGCGGCCTTCGGCCCAACGCCCCCAGCCGGCGAAGTTGTGGTACTGGTCGAAGCCGCGCGAGGCTGCATTGCCGGAGAACCCCACGCAGGAGGTGTCGTATCCGGCCTGGCGCAGGATCTCGGGCAGGGTAGCGACCTGATCGGGCAGGGCGCCTTTGTGGCGCAGGGCCACCACCGTGGTGGAGAAGGCGTCCAGCCCGGTGAGCATGGACGAGTAGGCCGAGGTAGTGGGGATATGGGGCGAGAAGTTCTGGGCGAAGCGCACCCCCTGGCCGGCGAGCCGGTCGATGTGGGGGGTGGTCAGGCGCGGGTACCCATAACAGCTCATGCGGTCGGCCCGCAGGCTATCGACGCCGAAGAGGATGAGGTTGAGCTTTTTCCTGGCCATGGCAACACGGGGGGATAGAGGGTGAGGTGTTGAGGGATATGCTACTCCCTTTTCTTCCAGCCGTCAAGGCGGATTCCCCTCCCCAAAGGTTGTCTCTGGCTGTGGGAATGCGTAATTTATAATTCTCCGCTAAAAAAATGGAATTGTCCATGAAAGCTGTGCGCTTCCAACAGTGCGGCGGTCCAGAGGTGCTCCAATACGAAGAGGTTCCCTCCCCGGTTCCGGCTGCTGGCCAAGCCCTGGTCCAAGTCAAGGCCATCGGGCTCAACTACATCGATACCTATCACCGCGAAGGGCTCTATCCCGTACCCCTGCCCTGCACCCCCGGCATGGAGGCGGCCGGCAGGGTGGTGGCCCTGGGCGAGGGGGTAGGAGAGGTCAAGGTGGGTGACCGGGTGGCGTACGCCGGGACCATCGGGGCCTATGCCGAGCAGGCCGCGGTGCCGGCCGCTCGGCTGGTGCCCCTGCCCGAGGCGGTCGATTTTGCCACCGGGGCCGCAGCCATGCTCCAGGGAATGACTGCCCACTACCTGGTGTGCGGCTCCTATCCGCTCAAACAGGGAGAGACGGCGCTGATCCACGCCGCTGCCGGCGGGGTGGGTCTCTTGCTGGTGCAATTGGCCAGCCGCCTTGGGGCGCGGGTCATCGGCACCGTTTCCACCCCCGAAAAGGAGGCCCTGGCCCGCCAGGCCGGCGCTCACGAGGTGATCCGCTACACCGAGCAGGACTTCGAAGCCGAGGTCAAGCGCCTCACCGGGGGGCGCGGCGTGGACGTGGTCTACGATTCGGTGGGCAAATCCACCTTCGCCAAGGGGCTCAACGTGCTGCGGCCGCGGGGGTACATGGTGCTCTTCGGCCAGTCCAGCGGTCCGGTGCCCCCCCTCGATCCGGGGGTGCTCAACACCAAAGGGTCGCTCTACCTGACCCGGCCCACCCTGGTCCACTACACCACCACCCGCCAGGAATTGCTGGCCAGGGCCGGTGAGGTGCTCTCCTGGTTGGGCGAAGGTGTGCTCAACCTGCGCATCGGGGCCCGCTACCCCCTGGCCCAGGCCGCCGAGGCCCACCGGGCCTTGCAGGGGCGGCTGACGACGGGCAAGGTGCTTTTGCTCCCTTGAAGGAGCTTTGTCAAAAGGAGTCGAACCGTGTCGGAAACCTCGGAACAGAACCCAGAGACCCCGCCCCAGGAAGGGGGGGAATTCGCCCGCTTGCTCGCCCAGGAAAGTGCTGGAGGCAAGGTGGAGGTGGCGGCGGGGGCAAAGGTGCAGGGGGTGCTGGTGAAGATCGGCCCGGAGGATAGCTTCGTGGACTTTGGCGGGCGCAGCGAGGGCCGCCTCAAGACCGCCGAATTGCTCGACGCCGAGGGCAAGGCCGGCCTGGCGGTGGGCGACCCCATCGAGGCGTACGTGGTGGAGAACCAGGCCGAGATCCTGCTAACCCGCTTCTTCGGCCAGCACGACCAAGCTGCGGACAAGCTCTACCAGGCTTTCAAGGCGGGCATCCCAGTCGAGGGTCAGGTCAGGGCCATCAACAAATGGGGGCTGGGGGTGGACATCCAGGGCGTGCGGGCCTTCTGCCCCCTGTCCCAGATCGACACTCGCTACGTGGAGGACGCCCAGGGTTTCAAGGACCAGATCATGCAGTTCAAGATCCTCCGCTACAGCGATCAGGGCCGCAACATCGTGCTCTCTCGCCGGGCCCTAATCGAAGAGGTCCAAAAGGAACAGGCCACCCTGGTTAAGGGCCAGCTCGGCGAGGGAGCCCAAATCAGCGGCAAGGTGACCCGCATGGAGGCTTTTGGGGCCTTTGTGGAACTGGGCGGGGGGGTCGAGGGCATGATCCATGTCTCCGAGATTAGCCACGAGCGGGTGGGGCATCCCAAGGAGGTGTTACACGAGGGCCAGGAGGTGCAGGTGCGGGTGCTCAAGGTTAAGGACCTCGACGACCGCCGCAAGGCCCGGATCTCCCTCTCGCTTAAGGCTCTGCAGCAGGACCCCTGGTCTGAGGCCCGGGGGCAGCTCAAGGAGGGCAGCGTGGTGAAGGGGGTGGTGGCAGCCCTGGAAACCTTTGGGGCTTTCGTTGAACTGGAGGGAAAGGTGCAGGGCCTGGTCCACGTCTCCGAGCTGGCCGACAAAAGGGTGGCCCATCCCCGCGATGTGCTGGCCCTGGGCCAGGAGGTCAAGGTGCTGGTGCTGGAGCTGGACGCCCGCCGCAAACGCATGCGGCTGTCTATTAAACAGGCCGAAAGCGCCGAGGCCGACGCCGACCTCAAGGAGTTCCGCCAAAGGCAGCAGCAGGAGACCCAGGGCCAGTCCAGCAACGCCCTGGTCGAGGCGCTGCGCCGGGCTCACCTGGCCCAGTAACCCATGCTTGAAGAGATCCTCGCCCCGGGGCACGCGGGCTATTACGGCTCCTTTGGCGGTGCCTTTGTGCCCGAGATCCTGCACGCCACGCTGGCCGAACTCCGCGAGGCCTTCGAGCAGGCGCGCCGCGATCCGGCCTTCTGGCAGGAATATACTCGCGAGATGGGCACCTACTCCTGCCGGCCAACCCCCTTGACCCCTCTCGACAACCTGAGCCGGGCTCTGGGCGGGGCCAGAATCCTGCTCAAACGCGAGGACCTCAACCACACCGGCGCCCACAAGATCAACAACGTCATGGGCCAGGGGCTCTTGGTCAAACGCATGGGCAAGAAGCGGGTCATTGCCGAAACCGGGGCCGGCCAGCACGGGGTGGCCACGGCCACCATGGCCGCCCGCCTCGGCCTCGAATGTACCATCTACATGGGCGCGGTCGACGTGGAACGACAGCGCCCCAACGTGTTCTGGATGGAGCAGTTGGGAGCCACGGTTGTGCCGGTCACCGATGGCTCGGCGACGCTCAAGGACGCCATCAACGAGTGCCTGCGCGACTGGGCCGCGTCGATGGACCAGACCCACTACGTGCTGGGCACCGCCTGTGGCCCGCACCCCTTTCCGCAGCTGGTGGCCTATTTCCAGCGCCTCATTGGCCAGGAAGCACGCGAGCAGATGCTGGCACTCACCGGCCGGCTGCCAGACCGCGTCTACGCATGTGTCGGCGGCGGCTCCAATGCCACCGGCATCTTCCTGGGTTTCCTCGACGATCCAGCAGTCGAACTGGTTGGGGTCGAGGCCGGCGGACACGGCATCGCTTCGGGTGAACACGCGGTGCGGTTGGCGGTTGGGGCGCACAGCGCAGTTGGTGTGGCCCAAGGGTACAAGACCTATTTCCTCCAGGACGAGGAGGGCCAGATGCGGGAGACCCATTCGGTGGCCGCAGGTCTGGACTACATCGGGGTCAGTCCCATCCTGGCCTGCCTGGCCGATCGGGGGCGGGTCCGCTTTACCTCCGCCACCGACGAGGAGGTCATCGCGGCGCTCAAACAGGTAATGCGCTCTGAGGGCATCATCGGCGCCCTCGAAAGCACGCACGCGGTGGCTGGCGCCCTGCGCGAGGTGGGGAAGTTGCTGCCGGAGCAGCAGGTCCTGATCAACCTCTCCGGCCGGGGCGACAAGGATATTTTTACCATCGCCAGTGCCCTGCAGGACCAGAATTGGGTGCAGTTCCTCCGCGACAAGGTGGCGCGCTCGTGACCCTCGATGCCTACATTCGCCAGCGCCTGGGCGGCCACAAGATCCTGGTGATGTCCCATCTCATCGCGGGGTGCCCCTCCCTGGACGCGAACTGGGAGATGCTCGAGGAGATGGCCCGCGCCGGGGTGGACCTGGTGGAGTTGCAAATGCCCTTCAGTGAGCCGGTGGCCGATGGCCCTACCTTCGCGCGCGCCAACCAGCAGGCACTGGCCCAGGGGTTGTGCCTGGAACAGTACTTCGCGCTCATGCAGCGGGCCTCGCAGAGTTTTGCTTTCCCATTGCTGATGATGGGGTACTACAACACCGTCTTCAGGCTGGGCCATCAGGCCTTTGCCGAGGCGTTGCAGGCGAACGGGGGCCGGGGTTTTATCCTGCCGGACCTACCGGTGGAGGAATACGGCGACCTTTTCACCCATAGCCAGCGTTGCGCGTTACACCCCGTGATGTTGATGGCCCCCACCAACCCGGACGTGCGCCTGGCGCAGATCGGCCGACACGCGACAGGTTTGGTGTACCTCGTCGCGCGGAAGGGGGTTACCGGCAGCCGGACCGATCTGGCCGGCGGGACCTACGCCTTCGTACAGCGTTGCCGGCAGGCCACTGACCAGCCCATCGGTATGGGTTTCGGCCTGGCGAAGGGGGAGGACGTGCGTCGATTGCAGGGGCGGGTGGACGTGGCGATCGTCGGTTCGGCGCTGCTGGAGGCCTGGGAGAAGGGGGGACGCGCCGAGTACCGGCGCCTTTTGGAGGAACTGGTGGCAGCCCGGAATTAGGTTCGCAAGACCGACCCGAAAAACCGTTTGGGTCCCGACCCCTGCAGAGAGCGCACGGTCGGGGTACCCGCGAACGCAGGCCGCCCACCGGGCGGGCCGAGCGCGGTGGCGCCCTGCCCACCGTCCGGCGAAGCAAGAGGAAGGCCAGGCCCGCTCCGGTGTCTTGGACCCCGCGCCGGGATGTGCCTGTCGCCTCGGGGCCGCCCAAAGAGGTGGCTCCCTACCGCTCCTAGCCCACCTGCACCAGCGCCCGCTCCAGGTAATGTCGGTAGTCGCATTTGGGCAAGCGGGCGGTCAATGCCTGGAACCCCCCTCGATCCACGAAACCCTGCCGGTACGCGATCTCCTCCAGACAGGCGATCTTGAGACCCTGGCGCCGTTCCACCGCCTCGATGAAGGCGTTGGCCTCCTGAAGGCTGGAGGGGGTCCCGGTATCTAGCCAGGCGATGCCGCGGCCAAGGCGCTGCACCCGCAGCTGCCCGCGGTTGAGATAGGTCCGGTTGACGTCGGTGATCTCGTACTCGCCCCGTGCCGAAGGTTGGAGGTGTTGGCAGATCTCCAGGACCTGCTGGTCGTAGAGGTAGAGGCCGGGGACGACGTAGTTCGATTTGGGTGCACTGGGTTTTTCCTCGATACTGATCACCCTTGAGTCCTGATCGAATTCGAGCACCCCGAATTCCTGCGGGTTGCTAACGTAATATCCAAAGATCAGGCCCCCCTCCTTGAACTCCCGGACCGTCCGCGCGAAACCCTCCTCGTTGTAGAAGTAATCCCCATAGAAAACATTGTCGCCCAGGATCAGGGTGGCCGCGTCCCCGCCGATGAAATCCTTGGCGAGCAGGAAGGCCTGCGCGATCCCCTCGGGTTTTACCTGGACCACGTAGGAGAACCTCAGGCCGAGTTCCGCGCCGTCGCCCAGAAAGGCCTCGAAGAGGGGCAGGTCCCGCGGGGTGGAGACGATGCAGATCTCACGGATGCCACCCAGCATCAGGATCGACAGGGGGTAACAGATCATCGGTTTGTCGTACACGGGGAGGAGTTGTTTGCAGACGATCCGGGTGAGAGGGTAGAGACGGGAGCCGGCGCCGCCGGCAAGGATGATACCCTTCATCGCTGGGCCTTTCGCTGTTGGGGTGACGAGCAAACTAGGGGGCAGGCGGGGGCGGGTCAAGCCACCGGCAGCCTTAGACGCCTCAGATCGGACGGCGATCCGGCGCGATTTTGACGGCAACGGGCTTTCGGCGTTTGAAGTAACCTTAGACCTCTTCCGGAAGAGGACCCACGGCAAGACCCGGAGAGGTACCAAAAAGACTGCGCGATCGCCACCTGGCCTTTTGGGACTGGACGGCCGTCGCCGCCCCGCTGTTGAGTATAGGGCCATTCTGAGGCAGCTGTGATTACCCGCTGATGCACACCCATTCCGTGTTCATTTAGATGATCGCCCCGGTGCTCCTCGCGGTGCGGGGCCTGCGCGCGGTGCAGGTGAGCCTCGACTTGCCGGCCGGGCCCGGCGTGGGCGCACTGCTGCCCACTTTCCAGCTCCTCAACGATCAACTGCCGCTCATCCTCACCGGCGCCTTGGACCGCACCGAGCTGGATTTGCTGTTGGCCAAGCTGAAACCGGCCGGCCTGTGCCTGCAGGTCAGCATCCACCCATAATCCTCAGTCCATAAAGAGCCCGCCGTTGACATCGAGGATCTCGCCGGTAATGTGCCGGCTGTCCTCGCAGGCCAGGAAAAGCGCCGCGTTGGCCACGTCCTCGGGCTGGCCCTTCTCTCCCAGGGGAATGGTGGTGGCCATCTTGTCGTGCTGCGGCGAGCGGGTCATGGCCGTGTCGATGACCCCCGGGGCGATGCCGTTGACCCGCACCCGGTGCGGGGCCAGGTAGCGGGCCAGCCCGATCGTCAGGGAGGAGACCCCGGCCTTTGCCGCCGCATAGGGCGGACCGGCGGCCAGGCCGCCGGTCTTCGCCGCCAGCGAACTGAGATTGATGATGACCCCCTGGCCCCGTCCCTTCATGTGCGGGACCACCGCCTGGCTGCACAGGAAGGTGCCCTTGAGGTTGATGTCGAGAATCAGGTGCCAGGTCTCCTCGCTGCACTCCTCAAAGGTCGAGTAGGTGACGTACCCAGCGTTGTTGACCAGGATGTCGAGCTGCCCGAACTCGGCCAACACCCTCGCCACCGTCTCTTGGACCTGGGTCTTTTGCGTCACATCGAGGCGCAGTCCCAGCCCTGGGATCGGCAGGTCGGCCGCCGTCTGGCTGGCGGTGTCCGGGTCCAGGTCGGCGACGGCCACCCGCGCACCCTCGCGCGAAAACCCCAGTGCGATGGCCCGGCCGATGCCACGGCCGCCGCCGGTGATCAGGGCGGTCTTGCCCGCCAACTTCCCTGCCATTTCTCCTCCTCCTGCGATAGGGTTTCAGAGCACGAGCAACATCGCCAACACCCCCAGCACCGCGCCGGCCAGGGCAGGCCGGGAGAGGGTCTCGCGCCACCAGAATTGGGCGCACAGGTTGTCGAGCAGCACCACCGCACAACCCTGAAGGGGGAAGTACAAGGTGCCCGGGACCTGGCTCAGGGCGACGAGGTTGACGGACAAGGTGACCAGGTTGTACAGCCCGATCCCCACACCCATCAGCAGGTCCTGGCGGCGGGGCCGGCGGCGCTGCCAGCCCATGAACAACACCCCCAGGATGCCAGCAGTCAAGGTGATGAAAAGCAGGACCTGCAGGAAATGCGGATCGAGCCCGGCGTAGTGGACCCAGCGCATGCCGCAGAAGGCGATGCCCTGAGCCAGGAAGATGAGCAGCAGGAGCCCCAGACTGAGGAGGGGGGAAAGGTGGCCGCCGCTGGTGCCGCCCCGGGTCATCAGCACCAGCGCCACCAGCGACAGGGCGATGCCTCCGAACTGCACCGGGCTGAGGGACTCGCCCCAAAGATATACCGAGGCCCAGATCGGGATGAGGATGGCGAGGCGGAAGGAGGTGAGTACTGCCCCCACCGCCACAAACTCGAGGCCGCGGGTCATTAGCAGCATTGCCCCGATGAAGGTGATGCCGGTGAACACCCCCACCTCGAGTGCCAGGGGCGCGGGGTCCAGCCGCCCGGCGAGGAGGTGGTAGAACAACAACAAAAGGGCGGTGGTGAGGTAGTTGGCGGACACCACCGCCGGGGCATAACAGCCGCGACGCTGGGCGAGTTTGAAAAGCTGGCCGAAACCAAAGGAGAGCAGGAGGCCGGGCACGAGCCAGATCAAGGGCCGGGTTCCACGGCGGGCCCACGCCCGCGCAATAACGGGCCCTGGCTCACGGGGCCTGGAGCACCTGCAACAGTTTGCTGGCCAAATCTTCGCGGTTGTCCTTAAGCAGATAGGCCTGGACCTTGCCGGCGATGGCTTGCGCCACGTCGCGGCGATTGCTGGAGGTGGTGAGTATCACCACGGGCAGGTTGCGGAAACGGCCGTGGGCTCGCAGGGTCTGAAGCACCTGCAGACCGGTCACCTTGGGCATGTTAATGTCGAGAATCAAGAGGTCGATCTTGTTCTCCTAAACCAGGCGCAGGGCCTCGGCGCCGTCCTCAGCTTGCCGGAGCTGACCCCCGGATCGGTCGGTGAGGGTGCGGACGAGCTTGCGGATGAGAGCCGAATCGTCGGCCACCAGGAACTTCTGGTTGGTCGCGATGGGGACCCGTAGAGGCACCGACGAGGTCTCGTCGAATAATGCCTGCAGGTTCCCGTCGAGATAGGATTCGGCCAGTTGTTTCCGGAGTTGGTCCTGCTGCGGCACAGGGCGCGGAAGGTTTCGCGGACCCGGTGCGGCAGCAGCTGCCACTACTCGTCGGTCAGGGGCACCGCCGCCGGCCGGTGGGAGGGACGGGGTTGGCCATGGCCGGGATCCTCTGCTATGTTTCGGGGAAAGCCTCCAGGAATTACCGCGTCACCGGTGCACCAAATTGAACCGGACCAAGTCCATGAGTATTTTAGTAAACAACACCGCTCCAGGTCCAGTGTATTGTTTGCTCCGCGCCGGCGCGGAGGGTGGGCGACCATGAGTGAGGAATCCAGCTCCCAGGACGAGATCATGGAGATCGGCAGCCTTCAGGGCCGGCGCGAGATCCTGCTGCATACCGCCCGCGAGTCATTGGAGGCCGGCGATTTGGCCACCCTGCGCCTTGTGCTCAACAACCAGCACCCCGCCGACCTGGCCGACCTGTTCCGCCACCTGGGAAACGAGGACCAGCAGCGCCTCCTGCCCCTCATCGCCAAGCCCCTGGCCGCCCGGATGCTGGCGGAGCTGGATACCTCCTCCCTGCTGAACGTCGCCGAAAGTCTCGACCACGAGGTGCTTTCGGACCTGGTCGAGGAGATGGCCCCCGACGATGCAGCCGACATCCTGGGCGACCTTCCCAAGGAGCACAGCGAGCGGGTGCTCGAACTAATGGAGGGGGAGGAGGTCGCGGAGGTCCGCGAGCTGATGTCCCACCCCGAGGACACCGGCGGCGGCCTGATGACCTCGTGCCTGGTGGCGGTGCAGGAGGACATGGACGTGGCCAGCGCCATCGCCCACCTGCGCGAATTGACCGACGAGGAGCACATCTTCTACGTCTACGTGGTAGACGAAGGGGAGCGGCTGCTGGGCACCGCGCCGATCAAGCGCCTGCTGCTGGCCTCGCAGGACACCCTGATCAGCGAGTTGACCAAGCGGGAATGCATCTCGGTGCGGGCCGACATGGACCAGGAGGAAATCGCCCGGCTCTTTGCCGACTACGACCTGGTGGCCCTGCCGGTGGTTGACGGGGAGGGCCGGCTGGTGGGCCAGGTGACGGTAGACGACGTGGTGGACGTGATCAACCGCGAGGCCACCGAGGACATCTACGGCCTGGCCGGCACCAGCGCCACGGAGTTGGAGGCCCGCTCGATTGCCGGGGTGCTGCGCCGCCGCCTTCCCTGGCTCCTATTCTGCCTGGGGGGGAGCATATTTTCCGGGGCGGTAATCGACGGCTTCCACCAGGAGATCGTGGCGGCCAGCAGCATGTTGCTGATTTTCATGCCCGGCATAGCCGGCATGGGCGGCAACACCGGGGTGCAGACCTCGACGGTAACAGTGCGTAGCCTGGCCACCGGCCATATCAAGGCCAGGGCGCTGTGGTCAAATATCTGGCGCGAGCTGCGGGTGGCCATGAGCATCGGGCTTATCCTGGGGGTGTTGATCCTCGGGGTGGCCCGGCTGTGGACCGGCCAATGGCTGTTGGGCGGCTGCGTGGGGCTGGCGATGTTTTCCTCCATCACCCTGGCCTCCTTGCTGGGGGCGCTACTCCCCTTCCTGTTTCGCCGGGTAGGGGTGGACCCGGCGGTGGCATCTGGGCCGCTGATCACCACCCTAAACGACGGCCTGTCGCTGTTGGTGTACTTCACCATCGCCCTGACGCTTTTCCATCTCTGGGGATGAAATCGGCGTTCAGGGTGGGGTTGTTTCTGCTAGCGGCCGGATGTGCAGCCTGCCTGGGGGGACGGGGGCCGGCGCTGCCAAGAGAGGCGCCGGTGCTGGACACCTATCTGCGCCCCAAGATCCGGCAGGCGGAGGGGCGCACCCTGATCGCGGCGGATGGCGTGATGCTGCCGGCCGCTCCAGAGTTGGGCGCTTTCTACGCCCGGCACCGCGACCACCTGGTCTGGAGCGGGGCGGGCGGCCCGTTGCCGGTTGCCGACTCCTTCCTCGAGGTGCTGCAGGCCAGGGAGGAGGAGGGGTTGTCCCGCCAGGGATACCACCTGGAGGCCATCGAGGCGGCCTGGCAGGGCTGGCGGCGGGGCGGGGGAAGCCGCCGGGGCCTGGTGCGCCTGGCCGAGTTGGACCTCTTGCTGACCAATGCCTTCCTGCGCCGGGCGGCCCAACTCCAGGGCAACCGGGTACCGCCGGCGGCGCGCCAGTGGACCGGGGGGGGGCTGGTGGAACCCGACCTGCTGCTGGACAGCGCCCTGGCCGATGGGGCGGTGGGGGGCGTGCTGGACCGCTTACGGCCGGCCCACCCCCAGTACCGGCGCCTGGTGCAGGCGTGGTCGGTGTACCACCGGCTCCAAAGCGCCGGTGGTTGGGAGGTGCTGGTGGGTTCTGACCCGCCGCGCCAGGGCGGGCAGGGATGGACCGAGGCGGCCCTGCGCCGCCGCCTGGTGGCCGAGGGGGACTTGGACAGCCTGATCGGGGGGACGGGTTTCGGAGAGCAGGTAGACCGCGCCCTGCGCCGGTTCCAGCGCCGGCACGGCCTGGCGGTCAATGGCCGGGTGGACAGCCCGACCGGGGCGGCGCTGGGGGTGGGGGTGGAGGAGCGGCTCAGGCAACTCGAACTGAACCTGGAGCGCTGGCGCTGGCTGCCCCTGGGGCCCCAGGCCCGGTACCTGCTGGTCAACCTCGACGACTACACCCTCGACCTGGTCGAGGGGGGGCAGGTGGCCCTTGAGATGAAGGTGATCGCCGGCAAGGCCCAGTGGCGCACCCCACTTTTCAACAGCGATCTGAAACAGATCGTGCTCAACCCCTATTGGAACGTCCCCCCCTCCATCGCCCGCGAGGAGGTGCTGCCGGCCCTGGGCCAAAACCCGTACTACCTGGAGGAGCGGGGTATCAGGGTGGTCGGCGGGGTTGGGGACCAGGCCAGGGTGGTGCCGCCCGATTCGGTGGATTGGGAAAGGGCGGACCAGGAGGACTGGCCCTACACCTTCATGCAAAACCCCGGCCCGGACAACCCCCTGGGCCAAATAAAATTCCTCCTGCCCAACCCCCATCATGTGTACCTGCACGATACCCCCAACCGCGAACTCTTCTTCCGGGCCGCGCGGGACTTCAGCCACGGCTGTATCCGCCTGGAGAAGAGCCTCGAACTGGCGGTCCACCTGCTGGCCGGCAACCCCGACTGGAGTCGCAGCCGCATCCGCCAGGTTCTGGAGTCGGGGCAGACCCGGCAGGTGGACCTGGCGCACAGGGTGCCGGTGTATTTCGCCTATTGGACGGTCGGGGTGGACGAGGAGGGCCTGGTATACTTCCGGCCCGATCTGTACGGGGCCGACGCCGCCCTCCAGGAGGCGTGGGGGAGATGATGCACCTTCTGGCCCTGGTCTGGCTGCTCTGCCGGATGGGGTTCACCGTTGCCCAGTCCCAGACCCTCACCATCTATCACACCAACGACCTCCAGGGGCAACTCCTGCCCGGGCCTTCCTACGACGAGTTGCTGGGGGGCTTCCGCCGGTTGTGCCAGGCCCTGAAAGGGGCGGCCGCCGACAGAGCGGCCCTTGTGGTTGACGGAGGGGACGCGCTGGGTTCGGACCCTCTGTCGCGCTGGGATGGGGGCAAGCCGGCCTGGGAGCTGATGGGGGCGGTGGGGTACACTGCGGTGGTGGCTGGCGACCACGAGTTCGACTACGGCCTGGACACCCTCAAGGTGCGGCTGGAGGGCGGCCCGGCGATCGTGGGCATTAATATCGGGGTGCAGGGGCTTGCGGTGGTCCCCTAGTTAGTGGTCGAGTGGGGGGGCTGCGCGTGGCCGTGGTGGGCCTTCACTCGCCAGGGGTGCAGCGCATAATCAACAACCGGCGCAACAGTGGGTTGTAGATCGGCAACCCCAAAGCGGCGCTGCGCCAGGCCCTCGACAGCCTCCAGGGCCGGGCCGACCTGACCATCGGCCTGGTCCACATGGAGGAGGACGCGGTGCAACTGGCCGCAGAGTTTCCCCAGGTTCCCCTCTTCATCGCCGGGGGCTTCAGGCAGCCGGCCCAGCGAGGAGGAGGGACTTGGCAGCGGCGCCTAGCCAGCGGCGCCTGGCTTTTCACCACTTCGGGGGCCGGGGTGGCAGTGCTGGGCTGCGAGGCTGGGCTGATCCCCCTGGATTCCACCCTCGCCGAGGACCCCCTGGTGGCGGCGCGGGTGGTCTCCCAGGCGGCCCGTTTCGCCCTGGCCCGCAGCGAGGTCATCGGCTGGGCTAGTGCCCTCATCGCCGATACCCCCCAGCCGGTGGCCGACCTGATCCGGGGACACCTGGGGGCCGACGTGGGGGTGATCAACCTGGGCACCCTGCGGCCCCAGGTATTGGAGTCCGCCATCTTTGAGGCCGACGTGGCCCAGTGGATACGCTTCGACGACGCGGCGGTCAGCACCAAGGTCAAAGGGGCGGAACTGCAACCCCTCGCCGTTAGCAGCATGGGCCGCTTCTAGGAGGCCTAGCGGCTGCTTTTTTCTGGGTACGACGAGGCCGCTGACCGGGTCAATGGCCGGGCCCTCAACCCAGAGGAGCTGTACCGGATTGCCACCACCGCGTACCTGGCCGAGGGGGGGGGGACGAGTATTTCCCTCCGGGTTCCCTTTGCCCCAAAGAGTCCGAAGACAGGGCCACCCTGCGCCAGTTCGTGGCGCCTCACCTGGCCCGCTGCCCCGGCCTGCGCCGCCGGAACGGCCTGGAGCACCTGGTGGGCCGGGCCTGGAAAAGCCGCGCCAAGGTGAGCGGTTCCCTGAACCGCAGGGCCCGCAACCCGGCGGCGGGCCAGTAACCAGGACTGGCCTTCCTGGGCGGCAACGACGCCACGACCTGGAACTCGCTGGTGGACGGACAGCGCAACCGCGAGGCCCGTGGGGGCACCTTGTCGGCCAACCTGCGCTCCAGTTAAGGGCAGATGCAGGAAGCGGGCAGGTCCAGGGAGGCGGCGGATCGTTTGCAGGTGGAGGCGGTGTTTACCTGGTAAAAGAAACAGCCGGCCCCCTTCGTATCCCTGGACCTCAACACCGTGTGGACCCGGGGCGGGCGGCCGGGAGCGCCCCCTGACCCTAAGGGTCAGCTCGGGCCTGCACCGCAGCCTGGGCACGCAGGGCAAGGCGCGGTTGGGCCTGGAGGAGGACTTCGCCAGGGGCCGGCGCGAGGTGGGGGTGGTGCCCGAGTACCGCAGGCAGTTCGGCAAGGCCAACGCCCTCGGTTCGAGCATGAAGGTTTTCGCCGGGGCGGCATCCACCCGGCGGCTCTCGGTGCAGTCCTTAAATTCCCTCCAGGTTCACCTGGTAGGCAACCTCCACACCACCATTGACGCCAACCTTTTCGCCCACCGCGATGAGGTGGTGGAGGAGTTGGGATTCAAATCCGAATTGCAGGTGGGGCTGGGGTACGCCTAAGACCGGAAGTGGTTCTAGATTTCACGGAGTCATTAGAACTTGGATGCCCCTTCCTTTGGATGGAGAGGAAAAGTTTTGCTTGCCGCAGGCAAGCAAAAACTGTTTATCGTATACCGTTCCAGCCACGGTTGGAGGTGTATGATGGCGGTTGGAAGAACCAGTCATGCAGTCTTTGATACCCAATATCATCTGGTGTGGGCTCCCAAGTATCGGAAGTGGATCTTGCGGGGTGACGTGCTTAAGGCAGTACGGGAGCTGTTTTATTGGGTTGTCGAAGATTTCGATTTTGTGATTGAGGAGTTGGAGGTAGCCAAGAATCATGTGCATATCTCTTTGTCGCTTCCACCGCGCTATTCGATTTCCCAGGTGGTTGGTCTGCTGAAGAGCAGTTGGGCAAGCCGGGTGTTTAAGGAACACCCCAAGGTGAAACGCGAGTTGTGGGGAGGGGAGTTCTTGGGCGGACGGGTACTTTGCCCGCACGGTAGGGGATCAGGTTACGGCCGAAATGATCAAGCGGTATGTCCAGTATCATCGCCAAGAAGAGAAAAGCCCACAACAGTTGGATTTGCTAGGGTCAGTGTCCGTTTAAGAAATTGCGGTGGCGAAGCCATGCACCGGACGTAACGCCCCGGCCTTTGGCCGGGGATAGTCCGACTCAAGCGATTTCTTGACTTGCGCCAGACTCGGCCTTTGCCCTTTCTTGAGGATCGCGTGTCGCGAACCGACCATGGCCGGGGGGCTGCGCTATGAAGGACGTGCTGGGCATCATCCTGGGGGGCGGACAGGGCAAGAGGTTGTTCCCGCTGACCCTGTACCGCTCCAAGCCGGCCGTGCCCATCGGTGGCAAGTACCGGCTGATCGACATCCCCATCAGCAACTGTCTGCACGCCGGTATCGACAAGGTCTTCGTCCTTACCCAGTTCAACTCCACCTCCCTGCACCGCCACATCAGCAATTCCTACCGCTTTGACAATTTCTCCGACGGCTTCGTCGAGATCCTGGCGGCCATGCAGACCCAGGACACCACCAACTGGTACCAGGGCACCGCCGACGCGGTGCGCCAGCAGTTGCGCCACATCATGTCCCGCCGCGCTGACCAGTGTCTGATCCTGTCGGGGGACCACCTCTACCGCATGGACTACCGCGCCTTTGTCGAGGAGCACCGCCGCCGCCGGGCCGAGGTCTCCATCTCCGTCAAGCCGGTGGGCCGGGACCAGGCCCCCGGCCTGGGTATCCTCAAGATGGCCCCCGATGGCCGCATCGTCGATTTCCGCGAGAAACCCCAGCCCGGCCCGCAACTGGAGGAACTGCGCCTGCCGGGGGCAGGAGAGGAGCGCTATCTCGCCTCGATGGGCATCTACCTCTTTGAGCCGCAGGTGCTAATTAGCCTGCTGATGGCCACTATGAAGGAGGATTTCGGCAAACACATCATCCCCGACGCCATCCAGAAGGTGGGGGTGTACGCCCACCAGTTCGAAGGCTACTGGGAGGACATCGGCACCATCAGCTCCTTCTTCGACGCCAACCTGGCCCTGACCAGCCCGGAGCCCCATTTCGAGTTCTACCAGCACAAGACCCCCATCTACACCCGCCCCCGCTTCCTGCCTGGGGCGCGCATCGAGGGCTGCCGCATCGAGCGCAGCATCGTCTCCGAGGGATCGCATATCCTGGCCCAGAGCATCGAAGGCTCGGTGATCGGGGTGCGCAGCATCATCGGGGCGGGGGCACTGCTTTCCGAGACGGTGATGATGGGGGCGGATTTCTACGACACACCCGCGGATCTGGAACGGTCCACCACCTCCAAGATCCCCGCCATCGGCATCGGCGCCGGGTCGGTGATCCGCCGGGCCATCATCGACAAGAACGCCCGCATCGGCGCCGGGGTGCGCATCCTCAACGAGGCCGGGGTGCAGGAGGCCGACGGCAAGGACTTCTTCATCCGCGACGGGATCGTGGTGGTGGCCAAGAACGGGATCATCCCCGCCGGCACCCTGATCTGAGGATGGCGATGGACCCCGCCCCGTTGCGCATGGGCAAGCGCAAGCGCATCGTGCTCATCGCCCACGACAACCGCAAGCCGGACCTGCTGGCCTGGGCGCGCTACAACAAGGGCACCCTGGCGCGGCATGAGCTGTACGCCACCGGGACCACCGGCGCCATCCTGGCCCGGGAGTTGGGCCTGGAGATCTCCCTGTTCCGCAGCGGGCCCCTGGGGGGCGACCAGCAGGTGGGGGCCAAGATCTGCGAGGGGGAGATGGATTTCGTCATCTTCTTCTGGGACCCCCTCGAACCCCAGCCCCACGATGTAGACGTCAAGGCCCTCTTGCGCATCGCCGTGGTGTATAATATCCCCATCGCCTGCAACCGCTCCACCGCCGACTTCCTGATCTCCTCCCCGCTGATGGGGGAGGAGTACCAGCGCCAGCTCGGGGATTTCGATCGGCAACTGCTGCCCCCATCCCTTGCTGTTCCGCCCCAGCCTTAAAAACATTAAGGCCCAGAAGCAGCCCGCCTCGCGCCGCCCCCGGACCCGGCCAGAATCAGAGCGAACGGAGAAAAGTCAAGAGCGCCAGGCGTTCCGCTTCCGCCATCTGGGCAAAGGCGCGGCGGGCGTTTTCAGCCTCCTCTCCGAGCCAGAGTATGGCCTCCTCCAGATTCCTGGCCCGGTCCTCGGCGGCGGTGATCTGGCCGCAGTTGTAGGTCAGGCGGGTGACGGCGCCCGCCGGGTCATTGGCGATGGGGATCTCGTTGTTCATGAAGAGATAGCCCCGGTTGCCGGTGTAGGGGCCGGCGGGAATCCACACCAGGCCGTCGAAGAGCCCGCGCATGGTGCAGCCGTCGTCGTAGCGGTGGGAATGGGTGGAGAAGATAACCCTGCTCTCCCCTTCTGAGAGCAGGTACTCCAGGCCCTGCACCTGGGCGGCCCCGGCGCCAAGCAGCAGGCCCAGCATAGCACTGGCCATCCTCATGGTCAACTTCTGTGTAGAGGGGTGGAGGTTGCGGCGGAAATACTCGGTTCTGCGCCTAAAAAAAGAAGGCCCAGCATTGTGGCAAAAGCGCAACAGCACTGCGGGGGTTTGGTGGAGTTTGGGTGGCGAGGCAAAAAAAGTTCCGGAGGCAGCCTGTCTGGCGCCGCCCCCGGAACCGGGATAGATCGTGGGCCCGGGCGCGGCCAGTGCGGCGCCGCCCCCGGGACCAGGTTTTGTGCCCTACTTGAGCAATGTCATCTTGCGGGTCAATACCTCGCTGCCGGCTTCGAGGCGGTAGAAATAGGTGCCGCTGGGCAGGCCGGCGGCATTGAACTCGGCAATGTGCTGGCCGGCCGCCTGCGTCCCTTCCACGAGCTGGACCACCCGCTGGCCGGCCAGGTCGTAGATCGACAGGCGGACCATGCCCTCAGCCGGCAGGGTGTAGTTGATCTGGGTGCCCGGATTGAAGGGGTTGGGGTAGTTCTGTGAGAGGGACAGGCTCAGGGGCAGGGCGCCGGCTTCCTTGGCTGCGGCCACGGTCGCGGTGAAGGTGATGATGGTGGTCTGCTTGCCGTCGGAGGCTGAGACCTTGATGCGGACCAGACCGGCCCGGCGGGGAGTTACCTTGAGGGTGGTGCCCGAGACCGAGGCGAGGGCCACGTTGCGGTTGCTGCTGGTCACCCAGTAGGTGAGGGCATTGCCGTCCGGGTCGCTGAAGACGGCGCTCAGGTCCTGGACGAAATCGGCGCCGTTGGCCTTGAGGCTCTGGTTGTTGATGCGCGTGGAGACCTGCGGCGGGCGGTTGGCCGGGAAGAGCACCGTCCAGCCTTCCATCCAGTTGCGGGTGCCAAAGGCCCCCACGTAGGTGGTGGGGGTGAAGAAGGCGTCGGTCGGGGTGGCCGCGCCGCTGAGGGCGGGGCTGCCGGCCTTGGGGCGCGGGTCGAGGTTCTTGAACACGCTGCGGTCGATGTTGCCCAGCATCGGATCGGCGAAGCGGTTGCTGTTGGCGCTGAGGTGGGTCTGCACGTAGGTCTGCGGGGCGATCTTGTCGAGGGTGTTGCCGGCCCCAAAGCCGTACCACAGGCTGTTGGCCAGCACCAGGTCGCCGGCGTCGAGACGGTTGCGGCTGTCTTCACCGCTGGACAGATCCTGCACGTCCACACCCTTGCCGAAGAACTCGGTGAAGATGCTGTTGTACCATTTGCCGCCGGCGTTCTCGCGCAGGATGAGGGCGATATCGGAACTGCTGTTGGTGGATGCCGACCCGGAGCCGATGAAGGTGGCGTTGTAGATCTGAGGGATGGCGTAGGGGGTGCCGTCCTGGGGGGTGGTGCCCCCGTCGCATTCGGCCCCGCGATTGCCCACCGTGGCGCCCTGGATGGCGAACCAGAACTGGTTCTTGCCCCGCCAGCCTTCGTCGTAATCGAAGGAATCGTCGTCGTTGAAGGCGCTGACCAGGTACTTGGTGTTGACGGTGCCGCCAAAGAACTCAAAGCCGTCGTCGGCGTTGTTGTAGACCTCCACGTACTCGACGGTGGTGCCGTTGCCCACCCCGCCCAGGGTGAGGCCGTTGATCTCGTTATTGGCCCCGATGACTGTGCCGCCGTGGCGGATGGAGACGTAGCGGACCACCCCGGAGTTGTCGCTGTCGTCGCTGCCGCCGTAGCTGCCGCGCGGCTCGGTGGTGGGGATGCCCTCGATGGCGGTCTGACCGGGGGAGGAGTTGAGGCGGGCGCGGCCCAGCAGGATCAGGCCGCCCCACAGCCCGCGGGCGTTGGCCGCCAGATCGTCTGGCTTGTCGGGGTCATCGGCCTCGGCGGTGAAAATGATGGGCCGGCTCGGGGTGCCGCTGGCGTAGATCTTGCCGCCGCGGGCGACGATCAGGGCGCTGGCGTTGGCGCCCTGGCCGGGTTTGCCTTTGACCACCACCCCCGGCTGTATGGTCAAGGTCGCCGAGGAGTCGACGAAGACAAAGCCGTTGAGGACGTAGGTATTGCCATAGGTCCAGGTGACGCTCTGCCCTGGCAGGATCGAGGCGTCGGTCACCTGGACCGTCTCGGCTGCCGCCAGTGATGGCAGGGCCAGGGCGAGCAGCAGGCTGTGGAGCTTGCGGCGCATGAAAACCTCCTTTGGGTTGGGGTGGTGATCACACACGCCCTGGGCGCGTGTGGCGACTGGCGATATAAGATTAAGGGGGGGGGGTGGCGGGGGAGTGGCGGGCAGATGAAGAGGAGGTTACAAAAACCGGGGCGCCAAAGGTCGGGCGCCCCGGTTTTTGTGTTTCAACGGTCGAACTTGTGACTCAGCCCCACGGAGAAGGAGCGGCCGCTCTGGTACTCCTGGGCGGTGAACTCCTGCCCCTTGTAGCGATACACCTCGCGGTTGGCCTGGTCGAGCAGGTTGGAGGCCGAGAACTTGAGCCGATAGCCGCCACCCACCGGCGTCGAGGCGGTGAGGTCCAGGGTGCCATGGGCCTTTTCGGTGACGTCCGGGGTGCCGCCCAGGCCCACCTCGGAGAGGCGGTCCCCGAAGAGGTTGAAGTACAGGCCGGCCGACAGCCCTGTGCCCGGATGGTCGTAGCCCAGGTCCAGGTTGAGCAGGTAAGGTGATTGCCCCTGGAGGGAGCGCCGTGCCTTGGCATTGGGGTCCAGGGTGCGGCGGATGGCCAGCTCGTTGGCCGGGATCGACACCTCCGAGTGGATGAGGGAGAGGTTGGCCCCCACGGCGAGGTTGCGGAAGCGCGGCCCCAGGGGCGCAAGGCCCTGGCGGCTCTCCACTTCCACCCCGGCGACCCGGGCTTCCTCGACGTTCTGGAACTGCACCTCGCCGTTGTCGGTGAGGATGGCCCTCTCGATGGGCTGGTCGAACTCCTTGAGGAACAGGCTCGCCGCGTACAGCTCGCCGGGTTGGCGGAACCACTCCCAGCGCAGATCGTAGTTGTCCACCAGGGTGCGGTTCAGGTCGCGGTTGCCGATCAGGATGAAATCCCCGACAAAATCGAAGGAGGCGTAGGGGGCCAGCTCGCGGAAGGTGGGGCGGGCCAGGGTGCGGCCGTACGCGGCGCGCAGGTTCATGGTGGGCCGGAGCTGATAGACCAGGTTGAGCGAGGGCAGCAGGTCGGTGACCTCCAACCGGCCCTCGGCCACGGAGGGATCGGCGCTGCGCACCTCCAGGTCCGTGCCCTCGGCCCTGGCCCCGCCGATCAGGCGCAGGGCGGGCGAGAGGGGCAGATCCGCCATCAGGTACCCGGCCCAGATCCGCTGCTGGCCGCTGTAGTTGTTGGCCGACTGGGTGGCGTCCTGCAGGAAGTTGCCAAACTGGTACAGGGTGCCGGTGCTGTCCACCAGCCCCATGGTGGCGTCGGAGAAGAAGAGGGAGGGATCACCATCGTACCGGGCCTGGTCCTGGCGGAACTCGTAGCGCTCCTCGGCAAAGGTCCGCTCCACGGAGAGGGCAGCCCCGCCGGTTTTCAGCGAGCCCACCAAGCCATTCCACAGCCCCAGGGGCCGGGAAAGATCGGCCTGGAATTCGCGGTTGCTCTCCTCCAGGTCGCGGAAATAGCGGGTGGGGGTGGGGTAGATGGAGGTCTGGATGGCGTAGAAGGTGTCCAGGCCGGCGGCCCGCTCGGAGACGGTGTAGTTGTTGGTGAAGAAGCGCAGGTCCGGTTCCTCCAGGCTGGACTCGGAGGAGGAGACGCTCCACTCGAAGCGGAACAGGCCAGGCAACTGGTGTTTGCCCTTGCCCTGGAGGGAGCCGAGGCGGCGCTCGGAGAAGTGCAACACCCGCGTCTCGTAGATGGCGCCCTCGTCCAGGTCGCGCGGGAAATTCCCGGTGAGGTACCGCGCGGTGTTGTCGCTGCTGTGGTTGAGCATCGAGGTGAGGGAGAGTTCGTGGTTGGGATGTGGCTTGTACGAGGCGGTGAGCAGCCCCCCCCAGAGCACGGCGTCGTTGCTGCGGTGATCGGTCAGGGCGTAGTTGTTGGTCAGTTCGTCCACCTGGGAGACCCGACCCGTCAGTTTCCAGCGGGCGGCGAGGCCGTCGCCGTAGGAGCTGTGGTCCCGCGCGTAGGTGAGGGTGCCCAGCAGGCCCAGAGGACGATCCCACAGGGAAGGCTGCCCGCCCACCGAGGCGCTGTAACTTTGGTTCAGAGGGCCTTTCTTGGAAGTGGGGGCCATCACCGGCGAGAAGGACTTGGAGAGCCGGTCGAGGGCGCGGGCCTTCTGGGCGTCGGTGTACGCCGCGCCGATGTCGGGCACCTCGCCGCTGGTGGCCACGGCCTTGGGCAGATCGCGGCTGCCGTCGTCCACCCCCAGCCAATCCAGTTTTCCCCCTTCATAAGAGAGATACCCCTCCTTGAAGCTGACCTGGGGGTTGTAGGTGGTCGAGGCCGACAGGGACAGGCTCAGGGCCTCGGGGAAGCTACGGGTGCCGATGTCCACCGCCCCGCCGGTGAAACTGCCCGGCCGGTCCGGGGTGAAGGTCTTGACGGTGACGATGTTCTCCAGCAGGCCGGCGGGGAAGAGGTCCATGGCCACGGCCCGCTTGTCCGGGTCGGCGCTGGGGAGGGTGGTGCCGTTGAGCTGCACGGCGCTGTAGCGGTCCCCCAGGCCGCGGATCACCACGTAGCGCCCCCCTTCCACCGCGGCGCCAGTGACGTGGGTCATGGCCTCGGCCGCGTCGCTGCTGCCCGAGCGGGAGATCTGCTCGGTGCTGATGGCGTCGCTGACCGCCGCGGCCTTCTGGCGTTCCTTGAGCAGGGCCGCCTCGGTGCTGCGCAGGGCCTGGGCCTCGATCACCACCTCCTCGGTGCTGATGGCCTCGGGATTTAGGCTCAGGTCGAGTTTGGCCCCTTTGCCGGCGGTGACCGTTACCTTCTCGATGGTGATACGGTTGTAGCCGATCATGGAACTGGTCAGGGTGTAGGTGCCGGGGGCCACGTTTTTCAGGGCGTACCGGCCCTCAAAATCGCAGACGGCGCCGACCTGGGTGCCGGCGAGGAAGACGTAGGCGCCGGTCAGTGGCTCCCCGGTCTGGGCATCCACCACCTTTCCCTGGATCGAGCCGCCGGGGCTTTGGGCAGGGGCTGTTCCTGGGGTGAGGATGGCAAAAAGCAAAAGAAAAAGTGACAGGGCAAAGTGCCGATTCGGTTGGTGCATTAGCTCCCCTCCTATGGATGTGGTGCAACAATCATAGGGGGGATTTGTTGGGATGGGGTTACGGTCCCGTGTCGGTACCTCGAAAAAAACATCGGCGCCACGCCGGGGAATCGGCTGACCGTCACAATGGGATTCGCCGGGGGTTCATAATCGGCCCGCACAACGTTAAAACAAATAGATCGATTGTCATCAAACCGTAACAATTCCGGCCGCGGCCCGTAACACGTTGCGGGTACCTTCTTGAATAAGAAACATTTGGAAATTATCTCAAACACCTGAAAAGGAGGGAAGGATGAGACTGAAAACCGCGATCCTGAGCATGGCTCTGCTGGGGGGACTCGCCCTGCCGGCCCTGGCGGCAGAGGGCAAGATCAGCGGCTACATGGTCGGGGACTACTACTACAACCTGAGCGGCCCGGCCGAGAAGCAGAACGGCTTCCGCTTCAACCGCATCTACTTCACCTACGACGCCAAGTGGAGCGATAAGGTGAGCGGCCGTTTCCGGCTGGAGGCCAACGACGCCGGCTTTGGCAAGCGGGAGCGCATGATCCCCTACGTGAAGGAGTGCGGGATCACCTGGAAGCAGGCTCAGGGCTCTATCAGCGCCGGTCTGGTCCCCACCCTGACCTGGGCCCTGCAGGAAAAGGTCTGGGGTTACCGTCCTATCGAAAAGACCATCATGGACTTGCATGCCAAGGGCACGGCCGTGGACCTGGGGCTCAGCTGGACCCGCAAATTGGGGGGCTCGTCGAGCCTGTCCCTGATGCTCAGCAACGGCAATGGCTACTCGGCCGAGTCCGACAACGACAAGAAGGTGGCGGTGCAGGCCCTCACCAAGGTGGGGGGGCTGGACGCCAAGCTCTACGCCGACATGCAGCCCCAGAAGGGCGGGAAGGACCAGACCACCCTGGCCGGGTTTGTCAGCAAGAGCGGGGAGGGGTTCCACGGCGGGGTAGAGGGTTTCTACCGCATCGACAAGAAGACGGCTGCCGACGGCGAAGACCAGAAGGGCTTTGGGGTGTCGGTCTTTGGGGCCAAACCAGTGGGGGAGGGCAAGAAGGTGTTTGTCCGGGCCGATCTGTACGAGCCCAACGGGGACGCGGAGGACGACCAGGAGACCCTGCTGATCGGCGGGCTGGACTGGGCCCTGGCCAAGGACCTGCACCTGATGCCCAACCTGCGCGTTACCTTGTTCCAGGACAGCGGCAAGGACGCCGAGCTGACCCCCCGCCTCACCGGCTTCTTTGAATTCTGAGTTCCGAGTACACCGAGACGTCACTTGGCTGTCGCCATATCACCGCGCAGTCAGCGCAGTTTGAGCAGCGGCGTTGGATGGCGCCCAACCATCCCCAGCAAAGGAGCAACCCATGCACAGCATCCTTACCCTTGCGGCGGCCGGGGTCCTGGTGGCCAGCGCCCTCCAGGCTCAGGCTCCCTCCGTCGATGCCCGGTACCAGCCCTACGCCAAGACCTCAGGGGTCTCGGGCTATGCCAACAGCATCGGTTCAGATACGATGAACAACCTGATGACCCTCTGGCTGGAGGGCTTCAGGAAGTTCTACCCCAACGTCACCATCCAGATCGAAGGCAAGGGGTCCAGCACCGCACCTCCGGCGCTGATCGAGGGCACCGCCCAGTTCGGCCCCATGTCGCGCTCGATGAAATCCACCGAGATCGACCAGTTCGAGGCCAAGTTCGGGTACAAACCCACGGAACTGGGGACCTCGCTGGACGCCCTGGCCGTCTTCGTCAACAAGGACAACCCGGTTCAGGGTCTGAGTATGCAGCAGGTGGACGCCATCTTCTCCAAGACCCGCAAGGGCGGGGCGGCCGCGGATATCAATACCTGGGGTCAGTTGGGGCTCCAGGGGGATCGGGCCGCGGCCAAGATCAGCCTCTACGGCCGCAACTCGGCCTCCGGCACCTACGGGTTTTTCAAGGACCACGCCCTGGCCAAGGGGGATTTCAAGGATGAGGTGAAAGAACAGCCCGGTTCGGCCTCGGTGGTCCAGGGCATCACCACGGACCGCTTCGGCATCGGCTACAGCGGCATCGGCTACATCACCTCCGGGGTGCGCGCCCTGCCCCTGGCCGCCAAGGAGGGCCAGCCCTTCAAGGAAGCAAACCTCCAAAACGTCATGGAGGGCGCCTACCCCCTGGGCCGCTTCCTCTACCTCTATATCAACAAGGCGCCGGGCAAGGAACTCGATCCGCTGGTGCGGGAGTTCGGCAAGTTCGTATTTTCCAAGGAAGGGCAGGAGATCGTGATCAAGGACGGCTACATGCCCGTTCCCTTCGAGGTGGCACAAAAAGAACTGGCCAAACTCTCGGCCAAATAGGGATATCCCAGACCCTTGTCCAATCTCAGCCAAAGAACCGTAGGCGCCCGGGCCAGGTTGTTCGACCGGCTCGGGCGCTACCTTATCGCCCTGGGTGGGGTGGGGGTGATCGCCGCGGTTCTGGGCATCTTCCTCTTCATCGCCCGCGAGTCCCTGCCCCTGATCCAGGGGGCCAGGGTGGAACCCGGCGCCTCGCTGAGCCTGGGGCCGGGGGTGCTGGTTGCGGCCATGGACCCCTACGGCGAGGTGGTTCTGACAGGCGGAAGCACCGGCGCCGAGTTCCGGCAGTTGGCGGGCGGGGCCTCCCTGGGTCTCAACCGGCCGGAGGCGCTTGACTCGTCGAAGGTAGTGGCCGCGGCCCTAGCCCCAGAGGACGGGGTGCTGGGGCTGGCCCTGGCCGACGGTCGCCTCCTGCCCGCCACCTTTGGCTTTGATCCGCACTTTGCCGAAGGGCAACGCCGCATCGAAACCCGCCTGCGCTTCGGGGCGCCCCTGTCCCTGGGGGCCGGCCCACTGGTCCAGGTGGCGCTGCGCCACGATGGGGACTCGCGTTTCAGCGCCGCCGGCCTCACCCAGGAGGGGGCCGTGGTGGTGGCCCGGCGCTCCCAGCGCGAGGGGCTGCTGGGGCCCGGCCCGGTGGAGGAGCACCGCTGGTCTTTGTCTGCGCCCGCCCAGGGCCGGCCCACCGCGCTGCTCCTGGACCGGCGGGGCCGGCACCTGCTGATCGGCACCGACCAGGGGGAGTTGTGGGAGTGGGCCCTTGGAGAGGTGGGGGAGGAGCCGGTGTGGCAGGGGGCTTTCCGGGCCAGTACTTCGCCGGTGACGGCCCTTGGTTTCATCCTCGGCGAGAACTCGGTGGCCGTGGGGGATGCATCCGGGCAGGTGGGGGTCTGCTTCAAGGTGGGCCAGGGGCAGGGGCGGCAGTTCCAGATGGTGCATCGTTTCGCCGCCCACGCCCACCCGGTCACGGCCTTTGCCCACTCCTGGCGGGACCGGCAGTTCCTCAGCGCCGACGCCGGGGGCAAGGTGGCCCTGCACCACGTCACCACTGGCGAAACCTATATCGAACGCCCTGCGGACCCCTCTGGGGTGCAGGCCCTGTTCTTTGCCCCCAAGGCCAATGGCTTTCTGGTCCTGGGTCGGGGCGGGGAACTCCACCGCTTCTCCCTGGACAACCCGCATCCGGACGTGACCTGGCAGACCCTCTTTGGCGAGGTCTGGTACGAGGGGTACCCGGAGCCGACCTATGTTTGGCAGTCCACCGGCGGATCCGACGATTTTGAACCGAAATTCAGCCTGGTGCCCCTGCTCTTCGGCACCCTCAAGGGCACCTGCTACGCCCTGCTCTTTGCCCTGCCCCTGGCGGTGCTGGCCGCCCTCTACACCGCCGAATTCGCCTCTCCCGGACTGAGGCAGGTGGTCAAGCCGGCCGTGGAGGTGATGGCCTCCCTGCCCAGCGTGATCCTCGGTTTCCTCGCCGGCCTGTGGCTGGCCCCGCTCTTAGAGAAGGGGCTCGACGGGGTGTTCTTTTTTCTGCTGCTGCTCCCCCTGATGGTGCTAGCAGCGGCCTGGGTCAAGGCCCAACTGCCCGCCGCACGGCTGCGCTGGCTGGGGCCCCGGGCCGAGTTGGCTTTGCTGACGGGTTTGGTGTTGGCCGCCGGATTCCTCGCCTTTGGGGTAGTTGGCCCCCTGGTGGAGAGGTTCTTCTTTAGCGGGGATCTGCGCCAGTGGCTCAGCGCGGCGACCCGGTACGAGCAGCGCAACAGCATGGTGGTCGGTTTTGCCATGGGTTTTGCCATCGTGCCCCTGATCTTCACCATCTGCGAGGACGCCCTCTCCACCGTGCCCGCCCACCTGCGGGCCGGCTCCCTGGCCCTGGGCGCCACCCCCTGGCAGACCGCGGTGAAGGTGGTGCTGCCCATGGCCCTGCCGGGCATCTTCTCGGCCACCATGATCGGCTTTGGCCGGGCCGTGGGGGAGACGATGGTGGTGCTGATGGCCACCGGCAACACCCCCATCACCGACTGGAGCCTCTTCAACGGCCTGCGGGCCATCTCCGCCAACATCGCCGTGGAATTGCCCGAAGCCCCGCATTCCAGCAGCCTGTACCGGGTGTTGTTCCTCAGCGGTCTGCTCCTCTTCGCCATCACCTTTGTGATCAACACCGTCGCGGAAGTGGTGCGCCAGCGCCTGCGGGACAAGTACAGCCGCCTATGAGACCGGGCTTCTGGAAGAGCGGCGACCCCTTCATCTGGGTGACTGGCAGCGCCCTGGGGTGCTGCCTGCTGATGGTGGCCGGCCTGGTGGGGGTGATCGGCTTCAACGCGCTGGGGCATTTCTGGCCCGCCCCTCTGGTGCGGCTGGACCTGGCCGATGGCAGCCGGGTGATGGGCAGGGAGACGGCCCGCCAGGAGATCCCAGGAACACCGGGTGCCTGGCGGGTGCAGCTCAAGGTGGGCAACCGCGACACCTATGGCCTGGACTTCCGGTGGGTGGACGAGGCGCAGGTGACCGGAAGGGAGCTGCCGGCGGGGGCCTTGGTGCTGGAACGCCAGGAGTGGGGCGAGTTGTATGGAGAGCTGGTCGGGTTGCGCGAGGGGGATCACCCCCTGGCCGGCGAAGGGGAGGCCGGTTGGGCAGAACTGAAGCGACTGATGGGGCTGACTGGGGAGGAGCGGGAGCGGATCAGGGAGTTGGAGCGGGGCGAACTATCCGATCTAACCCGGCAGGAAAAGGAGTTGCGGGCGCTCGGGGACGAGGCCCCAGGCGCTGAGCAGGAGCGGTTGCAGGCCCGCTTTGAGGCCTTGGCCGAGGAATTAGGGCGGTTGCGGGGCGAGAGCGAGCGCTACGTGGCTAGCCTGCGGCTGGCGGGGGGAGAGGAGCGGCAGGTCAAGGTAGTGGAGATCCTGCGGGCCTACCGGCCTAACCAGATGGGATGGCCGGCCAAGGCGGGGGTGTATTTGAGCCGCTCCTGGGAGTTCCTGACCGGGGAGCCGCGCGAATCCAACACAGAGGGGGGGATCTTTCCTGCCCTCTACGGCACGGTGCTGATGGTGGTGCTGATGAGCCTGGCCGCGGTGCCCTTCGGGGTGGTGGCGGCCCTGTACTTGCGCGAATACGCCGGCCAGGGGCCCTTGGTCCAGGCCATCCGCGTCGCCGTCAACAACCTGGCTGGGGTGCCCTCCATCGTCTTTGGCATGTTCGGCCTGGGGTTCTTCGTCTACGGGGTAGGGGGGACCATCGACCAAGTCTTCTTCTCCGAGGCCCTACCCTCCCCCACCTTTGGCACCGGCGGCATCCTCTGGGCTTCGATGACCCTGGCCTTGCTGACGGTCCCAGTGGTGATCGTGGCCACCGAGGAGGGTCTGGCCGCAGTGCCCCGCGAACTTCGCGAGGGCTCCCTGGCCCTGGGCTCTACCAAGCTGCAGATGATCTGGCGGCTGGTCCTGCCCAGCGCCCTGCCCGGCATCCTCACGGGGGTGATCCTGGCCACGGCGCGGGGGGCCGGGGAGGTGGCCCCCCTGATGATCACCGGGGTGGTTAAACTCGCCCCGGACTTGCCCCTGGACGGGGTCTGGCCCTTCTTCCACCTGGAGCGGAAGTTCATGCACCTGGGATTCCATATCTACGACGTGGGGTTCCAGTCCCCCAACGTGGAGGCCGCCAGACCGATGGTCTTCACCACTACCCTGCTGTTATTGGGGATCGTGCTGGCCCTCAACCTGATCGCCATCGCCGCACGCAATCGCCTGCGCCGGCGCTACGCTTCCTCGGCCTTCTGACGAGCCTTCAATGGACGCCACTAAAGGCATCACCGCTCCTCCCCCGGTGGTCGAGATCGACCACCTCGAACTCTTCTACGGCCAGAGCCAGGCCCTGCACGGCATCAACATGCCCATCCAGGAACGCCAGGTGACCGCCTTTATCGGCCCCTCGGGGTGCGGCAAGTCCACCCTGCTGCGCTGCCTCAACCGGCTCAACGACCTGATCCCCTCGGTCCGCATCCGGGGACAGGTGTGGGTGGTGGGGGAGGACATCTTTGCCCCGGACTGCGATGTGATCGACCTGCGCCGCCGGGTGGGCATGGTCTTCCAGAAGTCCAACCCCTTTCCCATGTCCATCTACGAGAACGTCGCCTACGGCCTGCGCATCGCCGGCGAGAAGGACCAGCGCATCCTCGACCAGGCCGTGGAGCGCAGCCTGCGGGCCGCCGCCCTGTGGGAGGAGGTGAAGGACCGCCTCTCGAACAGCGCCCTGCGCCTGTCGGGGGGTCAGCAGCAGCGGCTGTGTATCGCCCGCACCCTGGCGGTGGAGCCCCGGGTGATCCTGATGGACGAGCCCTGCTCGGCCCTGGACCCCATCGCCACCGGCCGGGTCGAGGAAACCCTCGCCGAGCTGAAGAAGAACTACACCATCGTCATCGTCACCCATAACCTCCAGCAGGCGTCGCGGGTTTCCGACTACACCGCCTTCTTCTACCTGGGCCGCCTCGTCGAGTGCGACAAGACGGTCAAGATCTTCACCAACCCCGGGCTGAAACAGACCGAGGACTACGTCACCGGCCGCTTTGGCTAAAGAGGCAGAACATGGAGAGGCATTTCGACCAGCAACTGGGGGAACTCAAGGCCAATTTCCTCCGCATGGGCGCCACGGTGGAGGAGTCCATCGACCAGGCAGTCAGCTCGCTGGTCAACCGCGACAACGCCCTGGCCATGGAGGTCATCAAGGGCGGAGAGAGCATCGACCGCTGGGAGGTGGAGATCGAGGAGCAGTGCCTCAATCTGATGGCCACCCAGCACCCGGTGGCCAGCGACCTGCGACTTTTGGCCACCCTGATCAAGATCAACTACGACCTGGAGCGCTGCAACGATAACGCCGTCAACATCGCCCAGCGGGCCCTGGTGCTCAACAGCATGCCCCTGCTCAAGCCCCTGATCGACATTCCGCGCATGTCCGAGATCGCCCGAAAAATGGTCAAGGACGCCCTCGACGCCTTTGTGCAGAAGAACGTGGTCCAGGCCCGCCAGGTCTGCGCCCTTGACGAGCAGGTGGACCTGCTGCGAGACCAGATCTTCCGCGAGCTGTTGACCTACATGCACGCCACCAGCCAGCCCGACACCGTGGATCGTGGGGTGTACCTGATCCTGGTCTCCCGGCACCTGGAGCGCATCGGCGACCACGCTTCCAACATCGCCGAGAACGCCATCTACCTGGCCGAAAGCAGGATTGTGCGCCACCAGAAGGAGAAACTCTGAGGCATGGCCAGGGTCCTGGTAATTGAGGACGAGCCCGACATCCTCGAAATACTCAGCTACAACCTCCGCCAGGCCGGCTTCGAGGTCGAGGCCGCCACCGAGGGCGAGGAGGGGCTACGCCAGGCCGAGAAAACCCCCCCCGACCTGGTGGTGCTCGATCTGATGCTGCCCGGCATGGATGGGCTGGAGCTGTGCCGCCTGCTCAAGCAGCACGAGACCCTGCGCCGGGTGCCGGTGCTGATGCTCACCGCCAAGGCCGAGGAGGTGGACCGCATCGTCGGCCTCGAGCTGGGGGCCGACGACTACGTGGCCAAGCCCTTCTCCCCCCGCGAGCTGGTGCTGCGCATCAAGGCCATCCTCCGCCGGGGGGCCGGCCGTCCCGAGGAGCCGGGGGCGGAGGATCGCATCCAGATCGGCTCCTTGGCCATCGACCCTGGCGCCCACGAGGTGGCGGTGGCGGGACGCCCGGTGGAGCTGACGGCTACCGAGTTCCGCCTGCTCCACACCCTGGTGCAACGCCGGGGTCGGGTGCAGAGCCGCGACGAGTTGCTTGAGGTGGTCTGGGGCTACCAGTTCAGCGGGTACGGCCGCACCGTGGACACCCATATCCGCCGCCTGCGTGAGAAGCTGGGCGAGGCTTGCGACTGGGTGGAGACGGTGCGCGGGGTGGGGTACCGGTTCCGCCGGGAGGCCGGCTAAATGGACCGGGCCTGGGGCTGGTTGCTGCCGGTGGCCTTCGCCGGCGGTGGGCTGGCGCTGGGAGCGGTGTTTTCGGGCACCTGGCTGGGGCTGGGGCTGCTGGGCCTGGCCGCCGCGTACAGCGCGGCACACGCCTGGCTGTGGGGCCGCACGCTGCGCAAGGTGGGCGAGGAGATCCGGGCCCTGGCCAGCGGGGAGTCGGGGCGGGTCTGGGTGCCGGCCCCCCTGCGCAGCCTGGGGGTCGCCCTCGAGGAGTTGGGCGAGTCGCGGCAGCACCAACTGGCCCAACTCCAATCGGAGCAACTGCGGCTGGGGGCCCTGCTCGACAACGTGGCCGCCGGTATCGTAGTGGTGGACCCGCAGGGGCGGGTGGTCCTGGCCAACCGCGCCCTCATCGAGTTTTTTGGTTTGCAACCGCCCCTGGAGGGAAACCTGCTCCCGGAGGTGGCCCGCAACGCTCAGGCCCAGGAGGCCATCGACCTGGCCCTAAGCCAGGGGAGGCCGGAGACCCGCCAGTTGAGCCTGCCCGGCGGCAGGCAGTTGGAGGTGCAGGCCGTGCCCATCTGCCGCGAGGGGCAGGGCCAGGGGGTGGTGGCCCTCTTCTACGACCTCACCAGGATCCGCCGCCTCGAAAGGATGCGCAAGGATTTTGTCGCCAATGTCTCCCACGAACTCCGCACCCCCCTTACCGCGATCAAAGGATGTGCCGAGACCCTGGCTGACGGGGCCTTGCAGGACCCGCAGGCCACGGCCCGTTTCGTTGGCATCATCGACGACCACGCCGGGCGTCTGACCCGGCTCCTCGACGATCTGCTCAACCTCGTCCGCCTTGAATCCGAGCAGTTGGAGGTGCACAAGGAGAGTTGCCGGGTGCGCAGCCTGGTCGAGGCCTGTCTGAGCGCGGTGTCCCAGGCGGCCGCGGCCAAGAGGCTGCGCGTCGAGGTGGAGATCGCCCCCGAGCTGGCGGCCCTATTTGACCGCCGCCTGGTCGAGCAGGCTCTGATCAACCTGCTGGACAACGCCGTCAAGTACACCGCCGAGGGGGGATGGGTGCGGGTGTGGTCCGGAGATCCTGGGAGGGTGCCGGCACCGGCAGAGGGGGCCGAGCGGGTCGAGATCCTGCCCGGCCAGGCCGGGGCGCGGCGCGTGGCCCTGGTGGTCGCCGACAGTGGTATCGGCATCCCCGCCACGGAGCTGCGGCGGGTCTTTGAGCGCTTCTACTGCGTGGACAGGGGCCGCTCCCGAGCCCTGGGTGGCACGGGCCTGGGTTTGTCCATCGTGCGGCACGTCTTCGAGGTCCACGGGGAGCAGCTCTGGGTTTCCAGCGCCCTGGGGCAGGGGACCACCTTCGGCTTCACCCTCCAGACCGCCCCCTGACCCATCCCCGATGGCCGGCGCTCCCGGCCTTTCCTATCTTTATGATCCAAAACCTAATAACCCAAAATCTACCTGAGGAGTGTGTATGCGCTGGAGGCGCCTGTGGCCGGCACTTTTGTGCCTGGGGGCGATGGCCGGCTGCGGCCAGGGGGGGGAAGCGGACCAGGCCGGGGACCCGGTTTCCCTGGGCCGCAAACTGTATCTCGCCAACGGCTGCAACGTCTGCCACGGCAACGAAGGGCGTGGGGATGGCCCCGTGGCCCGCAACCTGAGCTCCAAACCCCGCGATTTCGCCGACCCGTCGGCCTACCGGCGGGGGCCTGGTTTGGCTCAGATCGAGGAGACCATCGAGAAGGGCTTACACGACAGCCGCGGGGTGATGCCTGCCTTCCCCAACATCCGATCCGAGGACCGGCATCACCTGGCCCTCTTTGTCCAGTCCCTCCAATCCCGATGATCAGAATCTTCCTCCCGGCCTTTCTGCTCCTGGCGGTGGGCGCACGCGCCCACCAGATCAACACCAGCTACACCACCGTGCTGACCTACGCCGACACCCTTAAGGTGATGCTGGCCATCGACGAGGCAGACCTGACCCGCTACTACGGTCTCGACCAGAATGCCGATGGCTTTATCTGGCGCGACGAAGCCCTCACGGGGGCACCCGCGGTGCGCGAGCGGGTCCGCCAGGGCCTCCGCGTGGCAGTGGACAGCGGGGAAGTGCCGCTGGCGGATAGCGGCACGGAGTTCAGCTCGGACCAGGACGGCAATGTCTTCCTCCAACTCTATTTCGTCGCCCCGATCCGGCATTTGCCGCGTACCCTGGACCTGGAACTAGGCTTCGTGGCCGAGTTGGGGAATAACCACAAAAACCTCGCCAAGGTGCTGGTGCCCGATAAACCCCTGCTCCAGGCGGTGTTCTCGCGGGACGCGCCGCACCACCGCTTTGTGATCAGCGAGCCGGCCGACCTGCTGGCCCAGGTCTGGGAGTTTCTGGTCCTGGGGGTCGAGCACATTTTCCTAGGCTACGACCACATCTGCTTTTTGCTGGCCCTCATCATCGTGGGAGGTCGCCTGCTCAACCTGGTCAAAATCGTCACCGCCTTCACCCTAGCCCACAGCATCACCCTGATCCTGGCGGCCTTGCAGGTGGTGGAGCTGCCCTCGCGCCTGGTGGAGGCGGGCATCGCCCTGAGCATCGTGTACGTGGCGGTCGAAAACTTCTGGTTTTATCGCACCGACTACCGCTGGGTGCTCAGTTTCGTCTTTGGCCTGGTCCACGGCTTCGGCTTCGCCAATGTGCTGCGGGAGCTAGGTCTGCCCACCGAGGGGTTGGTCGCTTCCCTCCTGGCCTTCAACGTGGGGGTGGAGCTAGGGCAACTCTGCATCGTCGCCCTGCTCTTTCCCCTGACCCTGTGGGCCGGCCGCAGCGTGTACCGCCGCCAGGTGGTCTGGGGGGTATCGGGCCTCATCCTGCTATTGGGCCTGGGCTGGTTGGCCGAGCGGGTTCTGGACCTGGAGTTCATGCCCATATGATCCTCCTCGCCGCGCTCCTGTTAACAGCCCCGGCCTGGGGGGCCACCATCCCCGCCTCGGCCCTGGGGGTGGAGTTGGATGCCCCCCTCAGCGTTCAATACCTCACCGGCGAGGCTCTGCCTCTCAAAGGCACCATCCGCGACCGTGACAAGGCGGATGGCCAGATCCTCTTCAATTTTGTGCCCCGCACTGGGGAGGAGCCATTCCAGCTTTTCCTCAACCTCGATGGCCCGCGTTTCGCCGGGTATCAGATCTTTGGTCACGACCAGTCTGGCACCTATGATCTGGAGGTGTACCTCGGCGGGCCTGGGGAAACGCAAATGGGTTTCATCGGGGTGTACGAGGGGATGGAGATCGGCCTGGGCAGCGGGGCGGTCCGCCTGCCAGAGGACTTCTTCCCCAAGGTGGTGCTTGACACCCCCTTCGCCATCCAGTTCAGCAGCGGCGAGGCGCTGCTGCTGGCCGGCCGCATCAGCGATCCCCTACTTGAGGACGGCCAGTTGCTGTGGGTCTTTGCCCCGCTGGACGGGGGGGAGGAGAAGCGGTTCTATCTGCCCTTGCGCGGGGACCGCTTCATCGGCGAGCAGGTGTTCCGGCACGAGGAGATCGGGCGCTACCGACTTGCCCTGTACCTGGGTGGGGCAGGTCAGACCAGCCTGGCCTATCTGGGCGGATTCGAGGTGGAGGTGCGGCGGGGGACGGGGCCGGTGCTGATCCCCAGGGGGTATTTCGCCGGCCTGCGCCTCGACCAGCCCCTGTCCGCCCGGCTGCCGGTGGGGCGGGGGATCGCCCTGTCCGGCGCGGTGGAGCAGGGGGTGCGGGGAATGAGGATTGAGGTGGAGGGGGCGGTGGTGCGGGTGGTCCGCGTGGGGCTCGACGAGGGGCGCTTCTCCCTGCCTCTGCGCCTGAGGGGGGAGGAGTTGGGCCCGTTGCTGCTGCGGGTGGTGACCGAGGATGCGGGGGGGCAGGGGGTGCTGGCTGGGGAGTTCTGGGTGGAAGGGGTGCGTGCGCCGGCCCCCCGGCTGGAGTTGGGCGCCCTGGCCCTGGGGCTGGGGCCCGGCGAGGAGGTTGTTCTGCCGGTAGCAAACCTGGGCGACGCCGCCCTGGAGGGACTCCGCTGCGAGGTGGAGGGGCCCTTTCTGTTGCGGCCGCCCCCAGAGCGCCTGGAGGTTGGGGCCTCTGCCCAGGTGGGTTTGCGCCTGGTCGGCGAGTCAGTCGGGGAGGGGGTGTTGCGCCTTCACAGCAGCGACCCTGCCCAGCCAGTGGCGGTGGTGGCGCTCCGGGGCCTTAAAGCCGGGGAGCCACCCGTGGCGCTGCGCGTGCTGAGGATCGACGCCGAGGGTCGTTTCCAGGTGCAGGGCAAGGGTCAGGATCATCTGCTGGTGCTCTGCGCCACCGAGGAAGGGGAAGAGGACAGTGCGGCGGTCTACCCCTTTGCTCTGGGCGGAGCCTTGGCCAAGCCGGTGGTCATTCCGGCCCCTCCCGAGGACCGCGAGTTACTGGAGGGATTCCTGCGCGAGCAGGAACGGGCCCTGGCGCTGCGCTTGGGTGGGCGGCCGTTGCCGGCGGCCAAACCCGCCCTGGCCGAGCCCGAGGTGGGGCAGCGCAGGAGCTTTGTCTTCCCCGAGTTCGGGCAGGTGCGGCAACAGGTAGTGCAGGCCCGGCTGACGGCGCTGGCGCCAAGGGCCCTGGCCTGGGTGCAGGAAGGGGTTCCGGCCCCGGATCAGGCTTTGGTCGAGGAGGTGCTGGCGCAGTTTAGTGGGGAGGATTACGGGCTGATCGGCAGCCGCTTCGGTTTGCCCTCAGATGTGGACGGGGATGGCAGGGTGAGCCTCCTCTTCACCCCGCTGGTGGATCAGGTGGGGGGCTTGGCGGGGTTCTTCTCTGCGGTCTCTGCCCTGCCCCGCGACCTGGGAGGCACCGGGGACGAGGCGGATCTGATGTTCCTCTCCCCCTCGCGGCCGGCAAGGGAATACCGCTCCCTGCTGGTCCACGAATTCCAGCATCTGGTAAATTTCAACCAGCATGTGCTGGTGCGCGGCGGCGAAGGCGAGAGCAACTGGCTCAACGAAGGGCTCTCCCACCTGGCCGAGGATCTGGTTGCCGATTACGCCGCCTCCGGGCAAGGGCAACTGGTGGCTGCCTTCCTCGCCGAGCCTTCGGTGGTAGGCCTGGCAGGGGAGGCCCTGCTCGACCGGCGCAAGCGGGGAGCCGCCTACCTCTTTGTCCGCAGCCTGGCCGACCGACTGGGGCAGGGGGTGGTGCTGCGCCTGGTCAACACCGGCCTGGCTGACCGAGACAACGTCGAGCGGGCCACCGGTGAGGCTTTCCCGGCCCTAATGGGGGGATGGGCGGTCCAGCTATACCTAAGCGGCCTGGAGTTGTTCCCCCACCCGCGCTTCGAGTACCAAAGCCCCTTGCTGCGGGCCGGCGAGGATCGGGGCTATCCCCTGCCTTTCGCTCCAGAGCACCGCGCCGGCGGCCCAGCGCTGCGCGGCTCCCTGCGGCCCAGGGGGATCGCGCTGGTCAAGGTCCACGGGGGGGGAGAGGTCGCTGGCCGGGTGGACCCACGGGCCGGGGCCAGGGCCTTCTTGATCCCCCTGCCGGCAGGCTTCGAGCCCCAGGTGTTCGTGCCGCCCGACTACATCCCCGGATTACACTTTGTGCGTCTGCTGCCGGGCCGCTACCTGACCGGACAGGAGTACCCGGTCGAAGCCCAGGTGCTGGACCCAGGACACACCCAGGTGCTCCTGCGCTTTGCCGGGCCGGACACCCTGAGTTTCTTCGCCGAGGTAGAGGGCGGCCGTTTCGCCCAGACCCTTTCCCTTGGCAGCGACCAGGTCGGGAGCTATGCGCTGGAGGTCTTCTTAGGCAACGGGGAAGGATCGCTGGACTATGCCGGAGGTTTCGGGCCGGTCGAGATTGCCGATCCCCAGACCCAGACCGCCGTGGCGCTCTCGCCGGTGCGGCCCCAGGCGTGGGCGCTGGGTCCGGTTTTCCCCAACCCCTTCAACAGCGCCGTGGCTGTCCCCGTCCAGGTGCCGGAGGCAGGGGCAGAGGTTGAGATCGCGGTGTTCGACCTGCTGGGACAGCGGGTTCGGCGGCTCTACCGCGGCCCCTTGGCGGCCGGCCGGCAGGTCCTGATATGGGACGGGCGGGACGAGACCGGGCGGCTGGCGGCGACGGGGGTCTATCTGTTTTGGGCGGAATGGGGCAGGTCGGTGCAGGTGCGGGGGGGGGTATTGGTGCGGTGACCCTGGCCCTCAGGGGCCGAGTTCCTCTTTCCCTGGAATCGAATCCATCGCCCCTGGCTGGCCTACGCAGAGGGCGGCGGCGCGGCAGGCCCGCTGGGCGGCTTGGCGCGGGGCTTGGCCGGCGGCCAGGCCGACCAAAAAATACCCAATAAAGGTATCCCCCGCCGCGGTGGTGTCCACGGCCTGCACCTGTTGGGCGGGGACGTGAAAACACTCCTGGGGCGAGGAGTACAGCACCCCCTCCGCCCCCAGCGTGAGGACGATGCTGGCGCGGGGATATCGCCTGACCAGCGCCTCGACCACGCCCCTCGGCTCTTGCTTTCCGCTCAACCCCTCCCCTTCGACTTCGTTCAACACAAGGATATCCACCAACTCCAGGGGGTACTCCTGCACCGGTGGCGTAAAGGGGGCGGGATTGAAGCAGATCCGCAAGCCGCGGTCCCTGGCCCGGCGCATCAGGTGGGGGAGTTGGTTGACCTCGTTCTGGAGCAGGAGCAGGTCCCCCGACCCAAAATCCGCCAGGGTGGAGTCGATCTGGGCCTCATCGAGGCGCTGGTTGCAGCCGGGAAAGAGCACAATGGCGTTGCGGCCCTGGGGGTCCACCTGGATGAGTGCATGGCCCGTAGGGGCCTGGTCCTCCACGGTGTAGCGCATGTCCGCGCCCAACCCGGCCAGTTTCTCGACCAGCCAACCACCCTCTGGACCGACCCGGCCGGCGTGGAAGACCGCAGCGCCGGCTTTGGCCAGGGCCGCGGACTGGTTGGCTCCCTTGCCGCCGGCAAAGACCTGGTAGGAGGCGCTGGGCAGGGTCTCGCCGGGGCGAACGATGTGCTCGACCTGGTAAACGTGGTCGATGTTGAGGGAGCCGAAGTTGAGGATTCTCACCCGTGGATCTCACTCAGCAGTTTGCGGGCGCCCAGTTCGAGCAGGCGGAAGTCGCTCCCGGCGGTGATGAAGTGGAATCCCTGGGCCAGGCGCTCGCGCACCACTGCTGCACCCCCGCTTAGGGGGATGCCGCAGGGTTTGCCGGCCCGGGCAAAACCCGCCCGGAAGCGCTGAAGTGCGGCCTCGTGGTCGGGGTGCCCGGCTTCCAACCCCATTGACAGGGCCAGGTCAGAGGGCCCGAGGAAGCCGATGTCCACCCCTTCGACCCTGGCGATGGCCTCGGCGTTGGCTACGCCTTCGAGGTCCTCGATTTGGGGAATGCACAGGACAAGGTCGTCGAAGACCTTGCGATAATCGGAGGAAAGGGTGACGCAGCGGCCGGTGCCGGCGGAGCGGGTCCCCCGTGGGGGGTAGCGCATGGCCTGGGCCAGCGTGTGGGCCTGCTCCGGGGTGCTGATGTGGGGGATGACGATGCCCCAGGCCCCGGCGTCCAGGAGGCGGGCCAGGGTCACCGGGTCGTGGTCCCAGGCGCGGGCCAGGGGGATGGCGCCCCTGGATTCGATGGCGCGGAAGGTGTGGGCGATGAGACCCAGGTCAAAGGGGGAGTGCTCGGCGTCCACCACCAGCCAGGGGTAGCCCGCGGAGGCCATCACCTCGGCGGCCAGCGGGGAGGCCAGGTTGAGCCAGGCACCTATCGCAGGTTGGCCGGCTTGGAGGGCTTGGCGGATGGGATTTTTCATCGGTGTTCCTCTGGTTAAGAGATTGACGCAGCCTGGGCGACCTTTTATAATGCACGTTCCGCACGGAGCGGACAATAGCCCGGGAGGACTGCCATGTTCACGGCCAGCTATACCTCGACCCAGAGGGAAAAGGACGAGAAGACCCGGCGGGTAATTAACACCTTGATGGCGCGCAGCCAAAGCTGCGATGCGGACCTGAGTGTCCTGGCTGAACGCGGCGAAGTTGGGTGCTGGTTTCAGGAGCACCGGCACGACATGGAACAGATTTTTTCGTGATTCAGGGCCGCATGGAGATCACCATCGAAGGCCAGACCCATCTCATCGGGTCGCGGGAGATGGTCTATGTGCCCCGCAACGCTGCCCATGCCGGCCGCAATGCCGCCGACGAACCCCTGGAATAACTGGTCATCGACCACTGGCCCAGAGATAGCCAGAACCAGATCGGGCTTTGAGAAAGGGAGATCCCTGTGCAAGCTGCCGAATTGCGCGAACAGTTGAAGAACGTCCACGCGTACGCGACATCTCCTTTCGAGAAGGACGACCTTTTCGCGCTCGATCTGGATGGCCTCGCCCGCAACCTGGAATTCCTGATCGCCAGCGGACTCAAGGTCATCAACGTGGGGGGAGGGACAGGGGAGGCCGAGGCCCTGGCGCCGGAGGAGTTCGAAGCCCTGGCGCAGGTGGGGCTGGAGGTATCCGGTGGCCGGGCGCTGATCATCCCGACCCTGCCGGGAAACCTGGCCGTGGCCAGGGGGCTGATCCCCCATTACGAAAGGCTGGGCGCGCGCGTGGTCCTGGCCATGCCGCCCCTGATCCGCAACCAAACCCCCGAGGACCTGGAGGGGGTGTTCGCCTACTACGCCCGGCTGGGCGAGGCTGGGAATCTGGCGCTCATGCCGTACAACACCCAGGCCTGGACAGCAGATTTCTTGGTGCGGCTAGCGGAGATCGAGACCATCATCGGGATCAAGGATCCCTGTTACGATCCCCACCCCCTGTTCCGGGCTATACGCCGGCTGGGAGACCGCTTTGTGTGGATCGGCAACAAGCGCCACGATCCAGGGGTGCTTCATTTCCGCTACCAGGCCGGCATCGAAGGGTTCACCTCCGGGTTCGTGAATTTTGCGCCCGAGTACGAGCTGGAACTGCACCGGGCCGCCCTGCGGCAGGACTGGCCCCGCATGGTCGAGATCCAGGAGCAGTTGGCCCCGCTGGAGCGGCTGCGGTTGGCGCACGGGGACGCGATGCTCAAGGCTGCGCTGGACCTGATTGGGCTGGTGGGGGGTAAGGTGCGGCCGCCCAGGCGGGACCTGAGCCCCGAGGTGCGGGCGGCGGTGGGGGCGGAGCTGCGGCGGCTGGGGCTGGAGGTGCGTTAGAGCAGGGAAATAATGGCCTGGGATGCTTTCAGGCCATGGCCGGAGAGCACCGCGACTGCAGGTCCGTCCCATCCTGTTTCCCGGTCCAGTCGTGCCACCCCGGCCCACACCACCGCCGAGGTGGGCTCCACGCAGAAGCCGGCGCGGCCGAAGTGCCGCACCCCCGCGGCGATCTCCTCTTCGGAAACGGCAACCACCGTCCCCCCAGATTCCCGCAGGGCCCGCAGCAAGGCTTTCCCACGCACGGGCATGGGCAAGGCGATACCCTCGGCCAGGGTGGGCTGCGGGTCCGGGGCGCGGGCCACGTCTTCTTCGCCCTGGTGGAAGGCCCGGTGCAGCGGGGAGACATTCCTGGCCTGTACCGCCACCAACCGGGGCAGGCGGGGGATCACGCCGGCTCGGCGCAACTCGGAAAACCCTTTGTGCAACCCCAACAGGATACTGCCGGCGCCCACCGGGCAGAGCACGGTGCCGGGGGCCTGCCATTCAAGTTGTTCCACCATCTCAAAGGCCAGGGTCTTGACCCCCTCCAAAAAGAATGGGTGCCATAGGTGGGAGGCGTAGGGGGTCTTGGTGCGGGCCTCGTAGGCGAGCAGGGCTTCGGTGGCCCTGGGGCGGGGGCCCTCTACTTGCACCAATTCCGCTCCGTAGAGCCGGATCTGGAGCAGTTTGCCCGATGAGGCCGAGCCCGGGCAGAAGACCTTGAGGCGCACGCCGGCCCGGGCGGCGTACGCGGCGAGGGAGGCGCCGGCGTTGCCCGAGGAGTCCTCTACCGCCTCTTCCACCCCCAGTTCTTTCAGATAACTCATTAGCAGCGCCGAGCCCCGGTCCTTGTACGAGCCGGTGGGCAGGGTGGTTTCGACCTTGCACCAAACCTCGGTTTCCCCGATGGAGCAAGGGACCAGGGGGGTGAAGGTTTCCCCGAGGGAGACCGGCTGCTCGAAGCGGGGCAGGGCTTCGGCATAGCGCCACATCCCCGGCGGCCCGGAAAGGATGGCCTCCCGAGGGAAAGCCACCTCTTCCAGGGCAAAGTCCAGAGGGCCGGCACAGGTGGGGCACTGGTGGGCGCGCAGGCCCCAGGCGTGCCGCGCACCGCAGCCGGGGCAGTGGAACATCAGATGGTGGTCGCCCCCTGCGAGGCCGACGAGACCAGCTTGGCGTACTTGGCCATCACCCCGTGGGTGTAACGGGGGCCGGGGGCCTTCCAGGCGCGGCGGCGGGCTTCCAATTCTGTCTCGCTGAGCCCCACGTCCACCCGCCGTTTCACCGTGTCGATCGTGATGGGGTCGCCGTCGCGCAAGAGGGCAAGAGGGCCGCCCTGGGCCGCCTCGGGGGAGACGTGGCCGATCATCAAACCCCTTGTGGCGCCGGAGAAGCGGCCGTCGGTGAGCAGGGCCACGGTCTCGCCCAGACCCGCCCCGACGATGGCCCCGGTAACGGCCAGCATCTCGCGCATCCCCGGTCCGCCCATCGGGCCTTCGTAGCGCACCACCACCACGTCCCCGGGCTTGACCTGGCCGGCCTTGATGGCCGGCAGCACCTGGTCCTCCCCGTCGAAGACCCTCGCCGGGCCAATGTGGGTGGCCCGCTCGTGGCCAGCGAGTTTGACCACGCAGCCTTCGGGGGCGAGGTTGCCCCAGAGGATGACCAGCCCGCCGGTTTTCTTGATGGGGTTGCTCACCGGCCGCACCACCTCCTGGCCCGGGGTCTCCAACGCCGCGTCGGCCTCCTCGCCGATGGTCTTGCCGCTGACCGTGAGGGCCTCGTTGTGGAGCAGGCCGGCTTCTTTCAGGCGCTTGGCCACCAGGCCGATGCCCCCGGCCCGGTGGAGGTCGGGGGCCACGAAGCGGCCGCCCGGCTTGAGGTCCACCATGAGGGGGGTGCGCTGGCTGAGGCGCTGAAAATCCTCCATCTCTAGGGGGATGCCGAACTCCCGGGCAATGGCCAGAAAGTGCAGCACGCTGTTGGTGGAGCCCCCGGTGGTGGCCACCGAGGCGATGGCGTTTTCGATGGCGGCGCGGGTGACGATCTGGCGGGGGCGCAGCTTGCGGCGCACCAGATCCACGGCCAGCTTGCCCACCTCCGCGGCCACCTCGTCCTTGCGCGGGTCCACCGCCGGCACCGAGCCAGAGCCCATCGCGGCGATGCCCAGGACCTCGATGGCGGTGGCCATGGTGTTGGCGGTGAACTGCCCGCCGCAGGAGCCGGCCCCTGGGCAGGCTTGGTCCTCGATGAGCTTTAGCTGGGCGTCGTCCATGCGGCCGGTGGCATGGGCGCCGATGGCCTCGTACACGTCCTGAATAGTCACGTCGCGACCGCTGTACTGGCCGGGCATGATGGAGCCGCCGTAGAGCATCACCGCGGGCAGATCGAGACGGGCCAGGGCCAACAGGGCGCCGGGGGTGGTCTTGTCGCAGCCGGTGAGGGTGACCAGGCCGTCGAGCATGTGGCCGCGGGCCACCAATTCGATGGAGTCGGCGATGACCTCGCGGCTGATCAGCGAGGTCTTCATGCCCTCGGTGCCCATGGTGATGCCGTCGGAGACGGCGATGGTGTTGAACTCCATCGGGGTGCCGCCGGCGGCACGCACCCCTTCCTTGATCTTTTCGGCCAGGTGGCGGAAGTGGAAATTGCAGGGGCCGATCTCGGTCCAGGTGTTGGCGATGCCGATCAGGGGCTTGGACAGGGCCACGTCGTCGAAGCCCACGGCCTTGAACATGGCGCGGGCGCCGGCGCGGGCGGGGCCGGCGGTGATGTTTTTGCTCTGGTGCGTCAGCTCGCTCATGGCAGGTCTCGGGTTGGGGTGAAAGGAACTCAGATGATATCGCCGGCCCGCGGGGCTGTCAACCTGCTTGCGACGGGCAATGGCGGGGACTATCTTGCCAGCCATGGAGAGCTGGCATCCCCTGGTCGTGCACTTTCCCCTGGTGCTTTTGCCCCTCAGCGCTGGGCTGGATCTGTGCGCCCTGGTCTGGAAAAAACCCCAGTGGCAGGGACTCAGCTACGGCCTGCTCTGGTTGGGGACGGCCAGCAGCGGGGCCGCGCTGCTCAGCGGCAATGCCGCCGCAGTCCCGCACCGCCTCGACCCGCAGGTGGCGCCCCTGGTCTCGGCCCACGAGGACTTGGCCAGTTGGGCCACGGTGCTCTTTCTCGGCCTGGCCCTGAGCCGGCTGCCTCTGCAATTACAGGACTGTCTGCGGGGGGGGCGTTTCGCGCTCTGGCTGGTTGCGGCCGGAGCGGGATGCGTCTTGCTGTGGATGGCAGGCTACACCGGCGGAGAGATGGTGTACCGGCACGGGGTGGGGGTAAAAATCATTCCCTGAGGAGGATACGCCGGCGGGTATTAAGGTGAAGCTGCTGGTCGATTTCCGCGCCAAGGTGGGGGAGGGCCCCCTGTGGGACGAGCGGGCGCAGGTCTGATACTGGGTGGATATAATCGGCCACCAGCTCTGTATCGACGACCCGGCAAAGGGGGGTGAACACCGCCATCAATGTGGGGCAGCCGGTGGGCACGGTGGTGGTGCGGAAGCAGGGCGGGCTGATGCTGCCCCTCCAGCACGGCCTGGGCTCCTTGGACCTCGTGGCCCATGAGCTGAAGATCCTCGCCGATCCCGAGGCCCACCTGCCCGAGAACCGTTTCAACGACGGCAAGTGCGACCCGGCTGGCAGGTTTTGGGCCGGCACCATGGCCTTTGTTGCCATTAAGGGTGCGGCCAACCTCTACAGAATGGAGACGGACCTGAGCGTGCGCCAGGTGCTGGGGAAGATCAGCATCTCCAACGGCATCGTCTGGAGCCCGGACCACCGGACCATGTACTGTATCGATTCCCTGAAGATGGACATCCGGGCCTACGACTTCGAGGCGGCCTCGGGGCAGATCGCCAATGAGCAGGTGGTGTGCCGCTTCGCCGAGGGGATGGGGCTGCCCGACGGTATGGCCTTAGATGAGGAGGGGATGTTGTGGGTGGCCCATTACAACGGGGCGAGGGTGTGCAGGTGGAACCCCAACACCGGCGAGGTGATGCAGACCATCCCGCTGCCGGTGTCGCGGGTGACGGCCTGCGCCTTTGGGGGGGCGGACCTGGACACCCTCTACATCACCAGCGCCTCGATGAACATGAGTGAGGCAGACTGGAAAAAGGAACCCCAGGCCGGCGGCCTCTTCGTCTGCCGGCCCGGGGTGCGGGGGACGCCCACCTACCGCTTCAGGGGCTGAGCCAGTCCCTTTCCTGGCCCACCACCAGGATGTGCTGCCCCTGCTCCACCCGGGCGCGCCAGGCCTGGGCCAGGACCACGCCCTCCACTCCGGCCTGGATGGGGCAGGGCTCCTCGTCGATGCGGTTGAAGTCGTGGAGCAGGCCCACACTCTGGCCGCGCTTTACCTTGGTCCCACAGGGCATCAGGGGTTGGTACAGGCCGGGGAAGGGGGCGGGCACAAAGCAGGCCCTATCGACGATCTCGACCTTGCGCTGGGTGCCGGCGGCGTGGTGGCCGATGGGCCGGATCTGGCCCTGCAACTGGCCGTGGTGGATGGCCGCGGCCAACACCCCCTGCCGTCCGTACGCCACCCCTTCCTCGTTTACCGCCGAACCCCAGCCCAGTTCCGTGCCCAGGGTGATCTTGCCCAGGCGCTCGGCCTCGCTGGGCAAGAGGCCGGGGGTGCGGTTCTGGTAGACCATCACCAGGGGCACCCCGAACCAGCGGGCGCTTTGCTCGATCAGCTGGCCCTGCTCCGGCTCGTCGATGGGGTGGAAGTTGGCGCAAAGGGAAAAGCGCGCCACCTCGCCCCCCGAGTGCAGGTCGATGACCACGTGGACCTGGGGCCAGATGGAGTCGCGAACAAAGGCGGCGATGCGGTGGGTGATGCCGGCCAGGGCAGGGGTGGTGCCGGCCTGGTCCACGAAGGCGCGGTTGAGGTTTACCCCGTCGTCCTGGGTGCTTTCGCGGGTCCCGGCCCTGAAGGCGGCCACGTTGAGCACTGGCACCAGGATGATCCGCCCCTGCACCTGCTTGGGGTCAATCTCCCGCAGCAGGTTCTTGACCACCACCGGGCCTTCGTACTCGTTGCCGTGATTGGAGCCAAAGGCCACTAGTCCCCGGCCAGGGGCGGCCTTGGGGCCGACCATCACGGTCAGCGGAATGAGGAACTCCCCCCAGATACTGTCGTGCTCCAGGGAGACCAGGTAATCGCGGCGGCCAGGGGACTCAAAATCGAGTTGGGATGGGGGGACGACGGGACGGGGCATGGCGATCTCCTGCGGACAGGTGGGTTGACGCGCTTTCGGTGGAGCGTTATATTGTAACCCGTACAAGCGAAGCAATCAATCACGCGAGGAATCTGAGTCAAAGCCATGAACCCCAGCACCGCGCCCCGCTATTTCTACTTCTTTTATTTTTATGCCTTTGACAAAGGGGGCGAGAGGTAGCGGCGCGCGCGCATCTGCATACTTCCGGCCCCTGATGAGAATCAGGGGCCTTTTTTTTTGAGGAGGCCCACCCATGCAACAAACCCAGGACCTGAACATCGCCGAGATGATCCAGCTTACCCCGCCCCGCGCTTTCAAAGCCGAGATGCCGGCGTCCGAGAAGGCCAACCAGACGGTGGTCGCGGGACGGGAAGCAGTGAAGCGCATCCTGCGCCAGGAGGACAGGAGGCTGCTGGCCATCGTCGGGCCCTGCTCCATCCACGACCCCCAGGCGGCCCGCGAGTACGCCGGCCGGCTGAACGCCTTGCGCATGGAGTTGGAGGACAGAATCTGCGTGGTGATGCGGGTCTACTTCGAGAAGCCGCGCACCACGGTGGGGTGGAAGGGGCTGATCTCCGATCCGCACCTGGACGGGTCCGACGACATGGCCACCGGCCTGCGCCTGGCCCGGCAGTTGTTGCTCGACATCAACGAAATGGGCTTACCAGCGGGAACCGAGATGCTCGATCCCATCACCCCCCAGTACAACGCCGACCTGATTGCCTGGGCCTCCATCGGGGCCCGCACCACCGAGAGCCAGACCCACCGCGAGATGGCCAGCGGACTGTCCATGCCCGTGGGCTTCAAGAACAGCACCGCCGGGGATCTGCAGGTGGCCCTCAATGCCATGGAGTCTGCCCGTCACCCCCACAGTTTCCTGGGCATTGACCAGGAAGGACGGACCTGCCTGGTGCGCACCAAGGGCAACCCGTTGGGGCATCTGGTGTTGCGGGGGGGCAGCGCCAAGCCCAACTACGACGCAGAAAGCCTGGCCGCGGCCGCCTCCCAGTTGCGCCAGGCCGGGCTGGCGTCGGTGCTGCTGGTGGATTGCAGCCACGCCAATTCCAGCAAGAAGCACGAGCGGCAGGAGGAGGTGTGGCAGGATCTGCTGCAACAGCGGCTGGGGGGGAACCAGGACCTGATCGGGATGATGGTGGAGAGCAATCTGGCGGAGGGGAACCAGAAGATCCCCAAGGACAAGAAGGACCTCAAGTACGGGGTGTCGATCACCGACGCCTGCGTGGGCTGGGAGACCACCGAGCGGATGCTGCGGCAGGCGTACGCCCAGCTCTAGCGGTTCGCTATCAGTCGGTCCACCTCTTCCTTGAGGCGGTCCAGCACCTGGTCGTAGGGAAAGTGACCCAGGTGCTGGGCGCCGCGCTTGAGGTTGACGAAGTTGGGGGCACACCACAGCCCCAGGTCGGCATCGTCGGTCTCTCCCGGGCCGTTGACCCGGCAGCCCATCACCGCGATGGTGATGCGGTGTGCCTTGGCGTACTGGGTCACCTCGCGCACCTTGAGGGCCAGATCGACGAAGGCGTTGTTTTCCACCCGGGAGCAGGAGGGGCAGGAGATGATGTTGAGGCCATCGCTCAGCACCTTGGGAACGGAGCGGAAGCGGCCGGTGTGGATGTCGTCGAGGATCTGCCGGCCCACGCGGATCTCTTCCCCCTTGTCGTCGAAGGGCACGGTGAGGGAGACCCGCAGGGTGTCGCCGATGCCCTGGGTTAGGAGTTGCTCAAAGGCGATGCGGGTCTTGATGATCCCCTCTGGGGGCATGCCGGCCTCGGTGACCCCCAGGTGTACAGGCACCTCGGGCCGCTGGGCAGCGAAGCGGGTGTTGGCCTCGATCACCTTTTGCGGGTCGGAGTCCTTGAGGGAGACGCAGTAGCGGGTGAACCCGAGTTCGTCGAGCAGGGCGCAGTGCGCCAGGGCGGATTCGACCATCGGGGAGATTGAGTCCCCGGCCGGGAAGCGCTGGGTCAGGGTCGGGTCCACCGAGCCGCAGTTGACCCCTACCCGCAGGGCGCAGTCGTTCTTGACCGCCTGCTCGGCTAGGAAGGCCACCTTCTCGCGCACCGGTTTGTCGCGCTCGTGGTGATGGAGATGCCCTGGGTTGTAGCGCAGCTTCTGCACGTGGGGGGCCACCTGGGCGGCGAGGCGGTAGTTCTCCTGCAGATCCACGCTCAGCGGCACCCTGGCCCCCTCGCTGATCCGGGCCAGGGCATCCACATCCTGCCGGCTGTCCACGGCTACCCGCACCAGGTCGGCGCCCGCCGCCTGCAGGAGTTCCAGTTGCCTCCGGGTGGCCTCCACGTCCTGGGTGCGGGTGGCGGCCATGCTCTGCACCGCCACGGGCGCCCCGCCGCCGATGGTAAGTTGGCCGATCTGCACCGGCCGGGTGGGATTGCGCTTGATCTGTGTCATATCCCCTAATAAACGAACCCTTCCACAGCTGTCAAAGCGCCTTGAGGATGTCCCCCAGGATATCGGCGGCGTGGTCGAGTTGGGCCTCGTCGTTGTAGATGTGGGTGGAGAAGCGCAGGGCGTTGTAGTCCTCGTGGGGCAGGCCGCCGGGCAGGGTGTAGGTCCCGGCCGCGGGTTTGACCCAGATGTTGTGCTGGCCGTGGAGTTGAGCGGCGATCTCGCCGTTCTTGCCCTTGTCGAGGGCGTAGGTGACGATCCCCGGAGAGGAGAGTTCGGGATCGGCGGGGGTCAGGCAGCGCAGGTGAGGCAGGGCGTCGAGGCGCTGGCGCAGATAGGTGTTGAGCTGGCGGCAGCGGGCCTGGACCTGGGGCCGCCCGATGGCATTGTGGAAGTCCATGGTGAGGCCGTGGGCGATGAGCTGGGGCCAACTGCGGGTGCCCACCGAGGCCGAGTAGGCGCCGAACCCCGAGTGGACCACCACCGGGTGGATCTGCTCCTGGGCCTCCTTGCGGATGTAGAGCAGGCCGCTGCCTTTGGGGGCGAGCATCCATTTGTGGCTGCTCGATGCATACGCGTCCACCCCAAGGGCCTTGAGGTCAACGTCCACCATGCCGGGGGCCTGGGCCCCGTCGCAGACCAGCAGGATGCCCTTGGGGCGGACCAGGTCGCTGATCCGGGCCATGGGCATCAGGGTGCCGGTGATGGTTTCCACATGGCTAAAGAAACACACCCGGGTCCGGGGGCTGAGATGGGCGGCCACCAGGTCGAGGATCTGCTGGGCAGACCGGGCCGGAGGGGGGATCCGCAGTTGCACGATGCGAGCGCCCCGGTGTTTGGCCATGTACTGCCAGCCCACCATGCCCCCCCCGTGCTCGTGGTCGGTGGTCAGCACCTCGTCGCCCTCGCGCAGGTCGATGCCGGTGGCTACCCCGTTCATGCCCTCGGTGGTGTTGCTGGTCAGGGCGATCTCGTCGGCGGCGGCCCCCACGAAGGCCGCGGCCTTCTCCCGCACCCCTTCGATGCGGCCGTACAGACCGCTGCCCTCAAAGGTGTGGTGGTAGGGGCTGCTCTCCAGCTCGTGCAGCAGGGCGCAGAGGGCCTCGACGATGGGGCGGGGGGTGGCGCCGATGGTGCCGCAGTTGAGGTGGATCAGGCCCGGGGTGTAGTTGAACTCGTCGCGGACCCGCCGCCATTGGGCCGGGCCCGGGGCGAGGGTTCGCAGGTCGGCGGCCAGGGACTGGAGTTGCTCGTTGGCCGCGGCGCTGAGGTGGGGCAGCAGGGGCAGGCCGGCCAGGCCGGCAGCCAGATGTCTGACAAAGCTCCGGCGTTCCATGGCTCCATCTCCGGAAAAGGGCGGTAGGGCAAGGCCACGAACGTACATACGCCCATGGGGACTTGCCCGTCAACCTGGCATTGACTATCGTGGTAAACATCATACCTGCAATGGATCTCCAAGCGAGGAAGAGCGATGGAAAAGTTCTGGATCTGGGCCCTGGTCCTGCTGGCCGGTGGTGCTGCAGCCCAGGAGTCCGTGCCCCTGAGCAAGCTGCCCTTCAGCCCGGCGCGGCAGGCGGGGAACACGCTGTACGTCAGCGGGCAGGTGGCCCGCGATGCGGCGGGTAAGGACGTAAAGGAGTCGGTAGAGGCCGAGACCCGGCAGGTGATGGAGAACCTCGGCCGGATCTTGGGTGAGCACGGCTATACCTTTGATGACGTGGTAAGCGCCACGGTGTACCTGGCCGACATCGAGGACTACCACACCATGAACAAGGTCTACGCCTCGTATTTCAGGAATGGCTTTCCCTCCCGGGCCTGCGTGGGGGGGGTGACCCTGGTCTTTGGTTTCAAGGTGGAGATCAGTTGCATCGCGTACAAGGAGCACAAGTAGGGGCTCATTGATCCTCGAAGAAACCCAGGCCCGGCTCGCTGAACCCGGTCCGGTCGCCCCGGCCGGGGAGGTTGTAGGAGTCCCGGCCCCCTCCGTCCAGCAGCAGCCCCAGGTTGGGGGCGTCGCGGCCCCCCCAGTACTCCAGGCTGCCGCCGGCCCCCTGGCCTGAGAGGGCCTGGTAGGTGTCGCGGCCCCGGCGGTCGTAGAGCAGGCCCAGGCCGTTCATGGCCCCGGCCCCTTGCGACAACTCCCCGCCCCGGTACCGGTCGTCCCCGCTCAGGTCGAACAACGCGCCCAGGGCCGCATCCCAGGCGCTGCCCTGGCCAAGGGCGGGTCGGCTTTCGTACCGATCACTTCCTTCCCGGTCGCAGAGCAGGCCCACGGCCTGGTGCGCCGCCGTGCCCTGGGCGTAGCGTCCGCCCAGGTACCGGTCGTCCCCGCCCCGGTCCACCAGGGCCCCCAGGCCGAAGAAGTAGCCGGTCCCCTGGGCGAAATTCCCCCCCTGGTACTGGTCGTTCCCCCTCTGGTCGAGGAGCAGGCCGATGCCCCCCTCGGCATAGCCCCGCACCCCGCAGCCCACCCCCTGGGCCCAGCCCTCAAACAGCCCTTCGTCCCCGTACGCGGAGGGTACCTTGCCGTCAACCCGGTACTGGTCGTCCCCCTGGGCGTCGCGCAGCAGGCCAAAGCCCCTGGGGCCGCCCAGGCCCTGGCCATGGCGGGCGGCCGAGTAGGTGTCGTTCCCCTCCTGATCGAGGAGCAGGCCGGCCCCGAAGAGGGCGGCGCCCTGGGCGTACTCGGCGGCCTGGTACTGATCGCTGCCGGCCCGGTCCAGCAGCACACCCACCCCACAGAAGGCCGCACCCTGGCCCAGCCAGCCGGCCTCGTACCGATCATCCCCCTCCAGGTCCAGCACCAGGGCCACCCCGGCGATTGGGGCGGCGACCGCACCCCGGTATTGGTCCTTCCCCTGGTAGTCGATGCTCAGGAAGACCGGGGGCAGGGGATCGAGCTCGTATATGTCGTCCCCTCCCAGGTCGATGAGCACCGTCGCCTCGCCCCGGTAGTGGTTGGGGCCCTCCCCGCCAACCAGGATCCAGCCCTGGGGGGTGAGGTGGGCAAAGAGCAATTCCCCTTCGATTCCTGGGGGGCGGGTGGGGACGGAGGTCGGGGATCGGGAGAGCCGGCGCAGGGCAGTCAGAGCGCTCGGGGTGGAGAGGGAGGCCAACCCGGCGGCAGCCCGGAAAAGCGGGGCCAGGTCTACCCGCTTGGCCAGGCCCAGCATCCGCCGCAGTTGGGCGTCGAGCAGGATGTCGCCCAGGTCGGGGCTGGGATGGTCGGCCAGGGTTCGGAGCAGGGCCGGGGCCCCGGCGCACAGGGCCTGCAGCTCCTCCGGGGACAGGGGGGACAGGGCGGTTTCGACCCACTGGTTGGCGAGGAAGACGGGGGCTAGTGCCCCCAGCAGGGAATCCCCTTTGAGGGGGGTAGGGGCCAGGGAGTGCAGGCCCAGGTCCAGGTGGGCTGCTGCCCTGGCCAGCAGGTGCATCAGATCGGTTTCGGCACCGGCGGTTTCGAGTTCAGCCAGAACCTGCCGGGCCGAAAGTGGGTGGAGCAGGGCGCGGCGGGGCAGGTTGAGGCGGCAGTCGGCCCCGTACGCCAGGTCCTCGGCTGCCAGGGCAAAGGTCAACCGCTCCAGGGCGCCGGGTTGGCGGGACAGCAGGGCCCCGACCCCCTGTTCCACCGGGTTGGGGGTGAAGGGCAAAGGCCTTGGGGGGGCGCCCATGAAGCTGAAGAGGGCGAGCCGGTCGGCGACCGCGCAGGAGGAGGAAAAGATCTCGCCCCGCCGATCTACCAGCAGGTTCAGGGTGTCGCCCGGTGCCCGGCTCTGCACCAGCCGCGCCAGGTCCTCTGCCCGGCGCAGGGCGTAAGGGGGGGAGGCCAGGATGCGGTCGCCGGTTTGCAGGCCGGCGCGCGAGGCCGGCCCGCCGGGGACCAGGCCCAGCACCTCCAAGGTGTCGGGGGCGGCTTGGGAAGGGCGCAGGCCGATCACCCCGTAGCGGCAGGGCAGGTCCAGGGGAACCGGCTTCAGGGCGGGCTGGGCCTGGCTCAGAGCGGGGAGGAGCAGCAGGAGGGTGGCCCGCCACATGGGCTAGGGCTGAGGCAGGTCCACGCGGATATTGCCCCGGCAATGGGACTCGAGCATGGCCAGGGTGAGGGCCAGCGCCTTGCGGGCCTCGGGGCCGGGGGAGATCAGGGTACCGCCCTTCTCGAGTACATGGACGAGTTCGGCCAGGGCGCCCAGTTGCCGGGTGTGGAGGAAGGTCCCCGGCACCAGGTCCCGGGTCCAGAGCTCGGTGAAGCTGCGGCCCACGCTTACCTGTGCGCCTTGGTCGGTCATGCGCACCACCCCCTCCTCGCAGACCAGACTGAAGCCGGAACCGGGGTATGCGGCCTTGTAGGAGTTGTAGAAGCCGCGGATGCCGCCGGCGAAGCGTATATAGGCAGAGGCATAGGGTTCGAGATCTGGATTGCGCCCACCATCCCCTTTGTACGCCCGGTAGTCTTCGAAGCCGTCCTCCAGGTCTGCTACCACCCAGAGGGGGTCTGCCTCGCCGAAGAAACTGAACAGGTCGATGAGGTGGGTGCCATTGCGGAAGAGCATGGCCCGGGGGCTGAACAACTCGGCGGTCATGGTGCGCAGGGGGCCCAACTCTCCGCTGTGGAGGAGCTGCCTGACCCGCAGGTAGAGAGGGTCCCAGCGGCGGGTATGCTCGACGGAGAGGAGCACACCGCGCTCGGCGGTGGCGCCGATCATCCGGTCGGCATCGGCCAGGGTGGTGGCGATGGGTTTCTCGCAGAGGATGGCCCTGGCCCCGCTTTGGGTGGCGGCCACACAGACGTCGGCGTGGGCGTGATCCGAGGTGGCGATGCTGACCAGCTCGGGCTGCTGCTCCCGCAACATCAGGGCATAATCAGTGTAGTAGTGGAGGTTGGGCCATACATCCTGCCAGGTCTGGCGGAAATCCTCGAGGGCAGCGGTCCGCAGGTCGCAGACGGCGACCAACTCGGTGCGGGGGTGGTGTTGATAGGCCGCAGCGTGGGAAGGTGGGGTTGGATGGTAGATAGGCTGCGAGGGATCGGAGGCGGGCCGGGCAGCGCCGATACCTGTCAGCCCGACGATCACCGCGCGGAGGGGGGGCTGGGCCATTGGCGTCTTCTCCTGGATTGGCAGTGCCCTTCCCCCGCTGCTGGCTGGGGCCCTAGGCAGGTGTGTTTAGGCGGCAGGTTCAGGGAACCATTCCTGGATCTTCCTGCAGATCTCCTTGGCCTGGCCACCGCTGGAGATCTCGAACTTGCTGCGCTGCACGTAGGAGCCCTCGCGCTTCTGGTAGCGCCGGATGGAGACCTTGTGGGGCCCGTACTCGCCGCTCTTGCGGTCGAGATCCTGGTAGAGGAACATGATGGTGGTCCACGACCCGCGGGTCAGGATATCTTTGGCCAGTTCCCGGCGCAGCACCTGGCCCTCTTCCTCGTAGTGGATGGTCAGTTCCTCGACTGTCGCTGCCATAGCGCTCCTTCCTCCGCTGAGCATGACTGTTCGCAAATAATAACGCGCAAGGGGGGGGTGGGCAATAGGGGCCGGCTCAGCGCGGGGAGAGCCGGCCCTCCATGATCAACTCGGCAGTCTGTTCCGGGATGAGTTGGTCGCGGGGCGCGTCGGCCACTACGCGGCCGTGGCTGAGCACCACCAGGTGATCGGCCACCTCGTAGACGTGGTGCAGGTTGTGGGTGATGAAGAGCACCCCCAGGCCCCGGTCCCTGGCCTGGCGCATGTAACCCAGCACCTTGCGGGTCTCGCCGATGGAGAGGGCTGAGGTGGGCTCGTCGAGGATGAGCAGGCGGGAGCCGAAGTACACGGCCCGGCCGATGGCCACGGCCTGCCTCTCCCCCCCGGACAGGGTTTCGACCGGATCCTGGGGGTCGCGGATCGCGATGCCGATCTCCCCCAGGGCCCGGCGGGCGCCCTCGTTCATGGCGGCCAGATCCAAAAGCCCAAAGGGCCGGCGGGTGGGCTCGCGGCCCAAAAAGAAATTGCGGGCGATGCTGCACCGAGGGACCAGAGCCAGGTCCTGGTACACCGCCTCGATGCCCCGATCTCGGGCCTGCTGGGGCGAGGTGAAGCGCACTGGAGCGCCCTCGTAGAGTAGTTGTCCCCGGCGGGGCGGGTGGAAGCCGGTGATCACCTTGATGAGGGTGGACTTGCCCGCCCCGTTGTCGCCCAGCAGGGCGGTGATCTGGCCGGCTCTCAGGCTCAGGTCGATGGGATGGAGTGCGACCAGGCGGCCAAAGGTCTGCTCCACCCCGCGCAGTTCGAGCAAGGGGTCCACGGCTCAGGTTCTCCTGCGGGCTAGGGTGTTGATCACCACCGCGGCGATCATCAGGGCGCCCAGGGCGCCGCGGAAGGCGTTGGCAGGCACCCCCAGAAGCACCAGGCCGGTGCGCAGCATGCCGGTGAGGGCCACCCCAACCGCGGCGCCCAACACGCTGCCGTACCCGCCGCTGAGCAGGGTGCCGCCGATCACCGCGGCGGCGATCACCTCCAGTTCGAGGCCCTCCCCACGCAGCGGATCGACGCTCTTTAGCCGGGCCACCTGGATGATGCCGCCCAGGGATGCCAGCAACCCGGACAACACAAAGGCCCAGCGGCGGACCCGATTCACGGCCACCCCCTGGGCCCGCGCCGCCTGCGGATTGCCGCCAACGGCGTAGAGGGCATTGCCGAAACGGGTGTGATTCAGCAGGACGCCGAAGAGGACCACCAGCAGCAGCCACCACAGGATGGAGAGCCGGTAGTTGCCCTCCAGTCCCTCTACCTGGCCGTTGAGCAGCCAGAAGAAGTCCAGATGCCAGGAGGTGCCGGGGACGGGGATCAGGGGGTCATGGTCGGCGTAGTCGGCGTAGCGGATGATGCTGCCCCCGGAGATGGCGCTCAGACAGATCCCCCGGTAGATCAGCATGGTGCCCAGGGTGACGATGAAGGAGGGGATGCCGGTCCATTCGAGCAGGAGCCCGTTGACCAGTCCCAGCAGCGCCCCGGCGCCCAGGGCCAGGAAGGCGGCGAGGAGCACGTCCATCCCCTGCACCACGCTGTAGAGGAAGACCAGGGAGGCCACCCCCATGATGCTGCCCACCGACAGGTCGAACTGGCCGCCGATCATCAGCAAGGTGATGCCGATGGCGGCGATGCCGGGCACGGCCTGGCTGGTGAGGATGGAGGAGAGGGAGTTGTGGGAGAGGAAGGTGTCGGGGGAGAGCAGGGAAAAGAAGAGGAAGAGGACCCCGAAGCCGGCCATGGCGCCGGCGGAGGGGTGGCGGGAGAGGCGACCCACTAGCGCACCCCGGACTGCACCAGGGCTTCGATGGACCCCAGATTGGCCGCGGTGATGGCGAAGGGGCCGGTCAGCGCGTCGGCGGCCAGGGTCAGGCCATACTCGCGGTGGAGGTAGAGAAAGACCACGGTGAGGTAGCCCTGGAGATAGGGCTGCTGGTCGATGGCCTGGAGGGTGTACCCCCGCCGGATGTGCTGGAAGATGGCCGGGCTGGTGTCGTGGGTGACGTGGAGGATCTCCCCTGGCTGCTTTCCCTGCTCGTCGGCGTAGAGGTAGAAGGCGTCGGCCGGCAGGGGGCCCAGGGTGGCGATGGCGCGGGTCTGGGGGTGGCTGAGGAAGTAATCAGAGAGTAGGCCGGCCGACTGCTCCACGTCGTTGGAGATGGTCAGGCCGTCCACCGCCACCCCGGCTGGCTCCAGGACACTGCGGAAGCCGGCCAGCCGGGCCTCCAGGCCGCTGTGGCCCACCTCCTGGATGGGGCAGAGGGCCCGTTCGAGTTTGAGACCGCGTTTTTCGGCCTCGGCCAGCACCGCCCGGCCATTGGCCTGGCCGCCCAGGTACTCGCTGGCCCCGACGTAGAAGAGGGTGGGCAGAGCCCTGGGGGTGCCGGCCTTGGGGTCGGCGGTGTTAAGTACGATTACCGGGATACCGGCGGCCTTGGCGCGCTCGATGTTGGGGCGGATGGCCTCCGGGTCGGGGCAACTGACCCCCAGCCCGTCCACCTTGCGGGCGATGGC